>NZ_AP036003.1:0-96663 GCF_059730675.1 Pantoea sp. X-Soil-MYKO-1785 | reverse complement strand
ATCAGCGTTGGCGCGCGGACCACTCTCACTTTTGTCAGGCGTAATTCAGTAAGTTGATCGCCAGTCCGTACCACCATCCCAGCGAGACTGCCAGTGCGTCAGGTACATCTGAGCCAGCGAGGGCACACCGCGCACGACCATCGCGTTCTCGGAGTTTGACTCCGCTGCGCTCCGCGTAAAGTTAAACGAGCCGAGCTCCACATTCTGGCCATCGGAGATGATCACCTTGTCGTGCATGATTTTGTACTGGCTGTTAGTGCGCAGTGGGATGCCGGCGTTGACCACCACGTTCATTGCTGCCTGACTTGCTTTGCTGCGGTTGCCTTTGTCGTCCACCACTACCCTGACGTCCACACCACGACGTTTTGCCGCAACCAGGGACTTAACGATCGTGGGCGAGGTGAAGCTGTAGCCCATCAGGCGGATACTCTCGTGCGCCTCGTCCAGCGTGCGGAGGACCAGCTGCTCCGCGCTGCCCTCAGGCGAAAATCCGACGTCAATGGAAGGCGTCGCGGCTGATGCGTAAGCGACAAAGCTCAGCGAGGTCGCCATAGCGATCGCTGCAAACGTTAATTTCATGTTTTGTTCCTGCAGTAAGCCGGCAGTGGCCGGCAATAAGTCGGATGATTCATGTTGCAGAGGCAAAAAAAGAGGGCCTTAAAGGCCCTTAAAGGGATCAGCATTACAAACGTTTATTTAAGCAGTGGCAGACTGTGGATCAGTCTCACATTTGTTATCGGAATCAGGCTAAAAAGCTTTAGCCATTTCGCTACAAATAACCATACGTGACAACTGGTTAGCTAAAGGTTTTGGGGGTTTCAGACGCCAGCGCCACGTAGTTCTGCGCGGCTTTTTCAATTGCCTCGCGCCCCACGCCCATCAGGTGGGGTTCGCGCAGCCGGACCTTATAGCCCCGTCCCCGCGCAGGAAGGCTTTCCAGCACCATGTGCCAGAGTATTGCCGACCGCACCGCGGCTGATGGCGCCCGCTTCCAGCTGTATTCGCACTCCAGGGAGAATTCACAGACGGCGGCAAGCGCCGGATCGGTCAGCACCAGCCCACGGGTATCCTGTGCGGCCGGGGGCGCGTCAAGGACCTGCAGAATGTGCTGAACCCGGTCGGTCCGCACGTAGCTGCGGCGTCGGCGATAAGGCATGGTGGCCAGCAGCCGGGCTTCGGATGGCGGGCTGACCTCCATAAAGCGGTTGATGCGCACCGCTTCCTGCGTGAACTTGTCGGCATCATCGATGTAAAGCGAGCTCCCGCGGATGACCTGCCCCTTAAACAGGGTGACGTTTTCTCCCTCCTGCAGCGCCTGCACCTCCTCCACGTCGACCTTTTTCTTTTCGCTCACCTGCAGGCGCGGGTCATCGCTCAGACCGCTGCCGAGGATGCTGCCCTGCTGCACCAGTGCGCTCATGTGCGCACGGTATTCGGTGCCGGCCATCAGCTGCAGGATTTCCAGCGTGTCCTTCGGATCCATAATTTTACCGGTAATGCGCGTGCCCATGTTGGCGACCAGCGTCCACACCGCATCTCCCGCCGCCGTCTTCAGGCGCTGCACCTCCTGCCCGGCCAGCAGGAGGCAGTAGCCCAGCGAACGTATCTGCGTGGCCAGCTCACCGAGCTTCTCACTGTAGCCGGCGCCCACTTCGTCGATGATCCAGAGCAGCGGAAAGCGGTCCTTAAATTTGCGCACCTTCATGTTGTCTTCCGGACGCCCTTCCAGCTTTTCGCCAAGGTCCTGGCTTAATATCATGGCCAGCTGCGACTGATATAGCCGCCCAAGCGTGCTGCTTTCCGTGGCGGACAACTCAAGCGCCGGCACCAGCACGATCAGAATGCGGTCGTTGTGCACCACGTCCCGCAGGTCGATATCGCCCGCGTCGCGCGCAAAGACGTGGCCATAGGTGTCGTTGAACAGGCTCAGCATGCGCGTGTACTGCTGCATCAGGTAGCCGTGCTGGCGGTTCGCCTCCGGGTCCCACTCGGACGGCGTGGCCACCTTGTCCATGTCAAAGCCGGCCAGCGTGCTGAGGTAGTTCTCCAGCGCCACGCGGATTTCCTCGTGCCACTGCTCCTCTACCGCCTGCACGTAGAGCCCGGAAATTTTGCGCAGCGGCAGGTGCGCCTGGATGGTGCGCTGCGACATCACCGTGCCCTCGCGCCGGCACTTATAGACCAGCGCGGTTACCAGCGCCTGATTCATGGAGCGGGCCTTTTCCTGCCAGTCGCCGCCGCTGCCGCCAGTTTTGGGCAGCATGGAATCCATCAGGTTGGTGGTGTAGGTTTCCTGCGCGATGCCAAACACGTTGGTGGTGTTCGTCTGCGGGCGGCCCTTCACGTCTTCCAGCAGCTCCTGCGCGCGGGAGCGACCGCCTGTGATGAAGTTCATCATGCGCAGGTCGTCCTCACGGCCGAAGCGGCGGGCAATCGACATCATGGCCAGCGCCACGTCGTTCTGCGCCTTGTGGTCAGAAAAAATGACGCCCTTACCCCAGCACAGCGCGTTAAACACCCAGCCCAGCAGCGTCTCCGTTTTACCGGCACCGGTGGTACCGAACATCAGCACGTGACGCGTCAGGTCGTCCATGGAAAGCCACAGCTCCCGCCCGGCGTCCCTGCCGCGCAGGTAGCCGGCGTAAAGAATGCCGGCCGCGCGGCTGGTGTGAATACGCACGGTGGCCACCGGAAGAAAGCCCAGCACCTTTGCCGGCACCTTTCGCTCGGTCGACGGATCGTCCCGGTTAATGTCGGTCGGCATGCGCATCGGCATCTTCCAGCGGCCGGCGGGCGCCACGACCAGCGCCCAGAACATCAGCACCGGCAGGCTCAGCACCAGCGTGGCGGGCCAGAGGATGCCGGCGACCACGGCGGCCAGCATCCCCCAGGCCAGCGTGCCGGTCTCACACATCACGTCGATGAGCCACGAGCGGCCAGCGTGCCGGTTGACGCGCGCGCTGTCGAGCGCAGCGTTATTGTCCGCCATGATCGCCTCCGTTTAAAAAGTCCGCGAGCGCCGCCGGCGAGCTCAGTACGCTCTGCGGCACGTAGCGGCCGTCGTCTGAAATCGTCCAGGGGGTGCCCGGCAGCCGGTAGGCCCGGAAGGCCACCTCGTTGACGCCTATCGCCCCGCGCGCCGTTTCCGCCTGGTTCTCACTGGTGACCGCCGGTGCGACCGGTGCGGCGCCCGGCACGCCGATACCGGCATCGGCGGCAAAGAGCTGCTTCCACGCGGCAGGACGGTCAGCCTCGGGCAGTGCCATTACCGGCGTCAGCGTCTTCAGCGACGCCTCGCCACCCTCGATGGTGACCGGAAAAATCACCACGTTGACGGTGCCGGCAGCGGTTTCAAAGTGGCGCTCCATGCGCTGGCAGTTCGGGCATGCCGGGTCGGCGAACACGTAAATCGTGCGCGCGTGGCCGGATGACAGCGGTACGGTGAATAGTCCCCGTGCCGCCGCTTTACTGAGCTTGTCCGGCAGCTCAGCGCGCACATTCTGTGGCAGCTTCCAGTCGTCAGCAGGCGCGATAACTGGCGGCTGCTGGGGTTGCGTTGGTCGCTGTGGAGGAACTGGAGTGTCGGTGCGCCATCCATTTGGGGCCATGCCTGGCGCGTCGGGTGCAGTGATTGCGGCCGGAGCGCCCACTGTAGAGAGTAAACCGGCCCTTTCCGGCACCGGGGCCGTCTGCGGCACATGCGCAAACCACGTCAGAATCCCCAGCGCGACAGCCACAGCGCATCCTCCGGCGGCCCGCCACAAGCGGCGTCTTCTTGCTGCAGTGGTCAGCAGGCCGGTCAGGCAGCTGAGCAGCTGAGCGGCATCCTCTCCCTGATAAAGCGGCGTCAGCGCGTCGTGAGCATTCTGAGCGTAAAGGCCATCGCTGTGCAGCACGAGCCATGGCATATTTCTGAACGAACACGTAAAAATCGGCGAAGGGTTCCAGACTGTAGACCCCACGCCTCCGGTGGTGTCGGCCTGCGTTTGCGCGTAGCGTTTAACTGCCAGAAGTCTGCAGGTCAGCGTGGCCTCAAAGAGGCCCTCTCTGCGTGAAATTGTCATCATCAGATCCTTGTCTCAGCGCGCGCCGGCGCCGTCAGAAAATTCGTCTTCGCCCTGTCCGGGCAGATAAAGTGCGTCAGGGAACGGTATTTCTCGCTGCGGTTTCGCGCGTTTCGGCCGCGCGTCGCGCGGGTACACGAGCCCCAGCGACTCGAGCTCGAGCTGCAGGCCGGTCACTGCCTCATCCGTCATCAGCGGCGGGCGCGGCAGATTCATGCGGGCGGCCATTCGCTCCGCGCGCGCCTGCGCCACGATGCCCGCCCCCTCCACGAACACCTTGGCGGTGTCGGCGGTGTGAAGTCCGTACCACAGCGTGCGGTTGCAACCCTTCAGCCAGCGAAAGCGCGCTGGCGGCAGGCGGAGGTCACGTCCGTAGAGCCCGGCCAGCGCGGAGCGCACCGTCCCGTGCATGTTCAGCCACTCGATGACGCCCGGGCTGGCCAGCACGCGGGCCACGTGCTTTTCTGCAACCTGCCAGTCGGGCACGCTGCGAAATTCCGGCGCGCGAAACAGCCGGCGGGTCATGCAGGAGCGGTTCAGATCATCCAGCAGCGTGGTAGCCGCCTTCCTGTCACCGGTGAACACCTGCAGGCCAAAGACGGCCAGCAGCGCACGCTCATGCGGCTGCCACTGGTCAGGTGACGTCATGGCCGGCCCGTTCTGTGCATCGAATAAGGCTGTTGCCGCGTCACGATCGAGCACGCGGCGCTTGATCAGCCCGTGCTGCTCCGCAAACTCTTCGGGCTTCAGCGCCCAGGCGTTTTCCGGCGTGGTGTCGTTCATGAGCCCGTCACCGCGATGCCCGGACAGAACCGGAATGACGGAAGGCGCGAAGGTGGCCATTACACGCGGCAGCGAATGGATATCGATCGCGCGCCGGCTGCGAAAGCCCAGCGCAGGATGACGCGCCAGCGCCCAGCTGGTCACCGCGACTAACGGCATCATGGGCACGAAAAGGATGCCGGCGGTGAGGTTCATCACGTCGCGCCATTCGGTCAGCTTCACTGACTCCGCGCCGTTGCCGGTGGCGGCCAGCAGGTTGATGCGTTCGGCGGCGTAGCCGTGAATCTGCGGAAAGTCGGCGAAGCGCCACAGCCAGTAAAGGAACCAGCAGCTCCAGCGCACAAAGTCAGCAAAGAAAAGCCAGCAAAGCAGCAGCGTCAGGCCAAGGGTGATCATCACCATGGCCGGCTCGTTACTGCCGGTGGCGTTCGGATTAGAGGTGTACATGTGAGAGTTTCCGGGACCGGAGGCGGACGCAAGGGCCCGCCAGACTGCAGATAAGAAAACACCGGCTCGGGGCCGGTGTCAGAGGAAAAGCGTCAGAATGTCGGGTATATCAGACTACCTGCGGGACCACCACGTTGTGTTCGAACTCCACAAAGCGGCTCTGACGGCCAACATACTCAGGCCACGGCTCCTGCGGGAACGATTCTGAATAGCTCTTGTGGCTCATCGCGCCGATCGTATCAAACAGCTCTTTGGCCACCGTTGGATGCGCGTTAATACTCAGTACCGGCACTTCAGGATTCTTTGTATTAAGGCGAAGCGTACTACCTTCAAGTTCGCGATCCGTCCAGTCATCCATGGTGAGGCCGATGACGTCGACGAGCCCCTTCTTCACCATGTGGATGTACAGAAGGTTGCCGGACCTGATATCGACACCCAGATATTTACCGCGGCCCGCATCCATAACCTGATGGTGCTTCTGTGGAATGAAACGCTCGTCACTGGTGAGCATTGCGACCATATTTTTGAGCTGGCGATTGCGGGACTTCTTACCAAATCGACGAAAGGCCAAAGGGACAATAAGAGCAATCCAAACCAAAATAAAGAAACTAGCCATGCCAGCATCACTATGCCCGCCTGGTTGTTTGCCGAAATAGATCATGAGACTAGCCACAGCGAAAAAAATCAGACACGGCAGTACCAAAAAATAATAAACAAATTTTACAACAACCCACAGATTTTCAGTTTTTGAATCATGACGTTGGACTAATTTCATGGCATCCTCCTGCCGCATTTTCTCTGATTAAATTATACGCATGACTGTAAATAAAGCCAGGTGAAATTACTTAATTCCATCCTCTTTAGGCGAGCCAGTATTAGGGGATTTTTGCAAACCTGGCACTCTGCGGGAACCACCGCCTGCCGCAGCAAACATGCCTTTGACGTCATCAACCAGTCCGCCCATGATGCCGGCCATTCCTGCACCACCCAGGAACGTGATCACATAGTCGGCGAGCGTTGCCTGTAGTCCGAAGACTCGCGTGACGCCGAAGGTTGCTATGCGTGCGTAAATCAATAGCCAGCCAATCATTTTTACTAATCCCATAATTGAGTCCGCATTGGAGTTGGCCAATGCAGTCCCAAACAACAGATTCAGGAGGGTTCCACCGGCCATTACAGCCACGGAAGCAAAGAAAAAACCCAGAACCATCAGCGATGGACGAAGCATCATGTCGATCAGGAAGATATAGCCGTACGCACTGCGGCTGCCTTTATCCTCCTCGGCTCCTAAGTGAGTCGCAGACCACATTGGGCCCGCAGCACACCCCACCATGACGCTTACCAGCCAGTTAAACACCCCCACCATCCAGTAAAGAAAGGGTACCGCCGGCAGGAATACTGCCAGCGAAAATCCAACTGCAAACAGAAGTAACATCACGAAATAAAACGGCGGTGAAAGTTCCGTCAGAACATCTTTTACAACTGCTCCCGGATTGACGAAAAGCAGACCGCCAATTTTTCCCAATACTGAATTATCCGCAGTAGATGCCGCTGCTAGCGTTAATGTATAAGCTGCCAGAGCAGTCTCGGTGGCACCCAAAGTGTAGTCACCAATGGTTTGCATCTTAATCAGTGGATTAACTTGATGTGAAAAATCTGCTTGAGTGCCAATTTCGTTTGTAGCTATTGCGGTTGTGATTTTCTGCATCGGACTTTTATAAAAGCTCACAAATACTGCGTCCGGGTCTGTCGCGTTAAGAGCAGCCCCATCATCTTTAGCCGTCTGCGAACCGAGAGGCGCTGTGTAGGTGCTGTTCTGCACCTGCGATCGATACGCCGTAAACACCTGGTGATACAGGTCACCGGTGCCCGTTTCGCCGTGCAGGCTGGCCCCTGACGTCACCGGCGCCGCGTTGGCCACCTCATTCGTTTTGCTGTTGGCCGTCGCAAAGGTGTTGTACCAGGCGCCCAGCGAAATCCAGCCGTAGGTTTTAAGCTGCGTCGTCAGCTGGCTCTGCAGCGAGTCTTTGTAGTTCAGCTGGTTCAGCGCGTTGTTAACCGTTGTTTCATACGCGGCCGCCGCGTTCTGAATGGTGGTCTCCGGATCGCTCAGGGTACCGGTATCCTGATCGCGCCGGCTGAGATAGGCATCGACGTAAGCCTGCGCGGCGGCATCGAGCGTGGACTGCATGGTGTCCAGCGCCCCCCGTGATGCCGTGGTGACGCTCGCCGTGTTCACGGCCGACCCAAACAGGCTGTCCATGACGCCGGTTGACGGCTCGGGGATGCGGGCGCTGCCGCAGAGCGCGCTGCCGTTGCCCGTGGTGTAGTCGCCGTTTCCGCCCTTCGTTTCCATAAGCGCCGTTCGCGCCTGCCCGTCCTGATAAAGCGAGGACAGCTCGCGGTTGGTCGCGTACTTGCACAGGTTCATCTCGAACACCGCGCGCGCCGCCGAACGCGTGGAGGGCGCCGTGGGCTGCACGACCAGCGACATCCCGCTGCTTATCATGTCCGCCGCCTTGTCGGTGAACAGGTTCGCGCTGCCGATGCCCATGGTTGAAGCCGCCCACAGCATCACCAGCTGCGACAGCGACCAGCCGGACGCCGTCGGCACGAGCGTGATAAAGCCAGCAAAGCTCATCACGGGATGCAGCATGGTCCGGCCGGCGCTGAATACCTTGCCGTCCTGTCCACCTTTGAACACCGTCTTCAGCGTCACGATGAGGAACCACACCAGCGCGACCGAGCAGAGCACGCCATTCAGCAGCGCAAACAGCGAGCCGATAAGCGTGACCTGCCCGGGCTGAAACGGCGTAAGCACCACGTCGCCGAATATCATCACCAGCGCCTGCCGGGACAGGTCACCGGTCTTGCTGGCGGCATCGCTGATGGTCTGGTAGTCCACGCCGTCGGCAAACGCCGGGCAGGACGCGGCGCACAGCAGAGCCGCCGCCTGAATTTTTGTCAGTAGCTTCATGGTTTACCTGTGGGTCAGGGGATGACCTGAGTGAAAAGTGTTGGGGATGGCAGTATGGGAACGGCAGGCAGGCTGAATACGCTTAACGTTACTCCACGAACCGCCACACGTGCATCGGCACGCGATCGAAAAGCCTGCCGGCGGCGAGCTCCGCCCTGCGGTGGTCCCAGGCACAGGTCATCGCATACTCATCCGCCGGGTCGCCGCTGTATTTCAGCATCTCGTAAACCTTCTCCAGCGTGTCGGGCGACTGGTGACGCCGGAACTTCAGCAGCCATTCATCACGGGTCATGAGCTCTCTCCGTCCGATACGCGCCTCAGGGCGCTGACAAACCGGCTGACCGCAGCCGGCTCAAACAGCAGCTGCCCTTCGGACATGACCGGCACCGGCAGCGTGATACCGCGCAGGCGCTTACGCCGGCTGACGGCCTGCCAGAGCGCCAGCGGCGCAATGCCCGCCTCTCTTGCAAACGCATCAAGCGGTATCAGCGGTTCACCGGAGGGGGCGGGATGATCCGCAGGCTCCCGGGCGTGCCAGCGCGCCGCAAACGCCGTGGCCTCAGCCTGATCGAACATCAGTGCCGCACCGCGCACCTGCCTGCGGGCAGGCAGCAGCATGCCGTCCAGCTCGCCCGTGGTGCGCACGGCGTGAAGCAGCTCTCCCGGCCGCACCCGGAGCAGGCCGGCAAACACATCGAGCCGTATATACATAAAAGTCCTCCTTCAGCTCAGTCAGCCGCTCACAACGCGAAATGAAGCACAAGCGTCAGCAGCAGGGTAAAAATCAGCAGGTAACACAGGGGTTCTGTGAATTCCGGATTAAGCCTGAAAGGGGAAGACAGCGTATTCTCACTGGCGGAGTCAAGCTGGCTGATAGCCTCATCAATGACGACGGTAACCGCGGGTTCGGTTTCCGTTCCCTGCAGGCTCAGGCGTGCATTGTGCAGATGCGTAAGCACCTCTGACCTGCATTGTTCCGCTACACTGCTCCGCCCTTCCCTGCAGGCACGACGGGCGCTGTGCACCAGGTTCATGATCGTCTCATGCCGCTCACCCAGCTCCGCATCGTCCAGCAGGTTGATCACGCGGATAAGAAGCTGTTCGCGCGTTTTATTTCGCATGCGTTGTCTCCTTAAAGCAGGCCGCCGCTCAGCACCTGCCGGCACCAGCGCGTCTCCTGCAGAAAGTCCTGAAAACTGCCCTTCTCTGACGCCGACACCCGTTTTTCCGTCAGCTGCCACAGGCGGAAACTGGTGACCAGCGCCTGCACGAATCCGGTCGCCGCCAGCAGCATCAGCACGAGCATCACGCAGCCCACGCGCAGCCAGCCGGTCCCGCCGATGCTGCTGCCTGCAGCAATCAGCATCAGCAGGAACCCCACCACCGGCAAACCGGTGAGCCACATCAGTCCCCACCATATCCAGCGGCTGACGCGCAGGTTACGCGCAAGGCGGGCGGGCGGAAGCCCGCTGTCCGCCACCGCCTGCGACCAGTCAGCGGGGCGGTAATCTCCGGCGCCGCGCCCTGCCGTGACCTCGCGCAGGCGCTGCCACAGGCGGGAAACGTTGCGCCCGGCGTGGCGGCTCCAGCTGGACACCTCCCACGCCGGCAGGACAACGTTCAGCGCTATCCAGCCCACGCGCTTCGGCGTGATGCGGGACTTCTTTGCGCTCCCTTGCGGAGCGGCTGAATCAGATTCTTTCACAGGGGATCTCCTTCTGCGGTCAGGGTTGGCTCAGCGATCGAAAACGTGACGTGGTGAAGCGCCGCCAGCGCCTGCAGCGCGTTAAAGAGGAAGCCGTACACGGACGTCAGCGCCTCACTTTCCATGCAGCGGATGTCGGGCGTCAGGAAGATGACCTGTCCCGGACGCTGGCGCAGCGCGCTGAGGCTCAATCCCGGCGCGCCCGTGAACGTCTCCGCCACGTGCGGATGGTGGAAGATGGCCATGCGGCCGCGGATAGCCAGAACAGACTCGCCGGCGCCTTCATGCGTCAGCAGCGCGCGCGCCGCCTGCAGCGCCGGATGGTGCGGATACTGACGGCTCCAGCGGGCGATAGCCGTCCACAGGTCGTCAGCCCACAGCTGACCGGCCAGCGCGCCGAGCCCGGATGAGCGCCCGATGAAGTGGGCCGTGTCGTCCGCGAACGCCAGCACGCAGGCCATCAGACTGCGCGTCAGGTCGCTGTGCCCGTCTGCCGGGAACAGCGCGGAGGCCAGCGCCTCGCTCCCGTCCGTGGCGTGCACGTGGCGCAGCGCGCCCAGCACGTCCCAGACGTCGCCCTCCTGCGTTTGTCCGGGCGCCAGGCGCCACGCCTGCCACAGCGTCTTCCAGCGCGGCGCCTGCCAGAATGCCTCCCACAGCGCGCCGCAGGGGTCCAGCACCAGAACCGGGCCGGCGGCCGCGTCCAGCAGGGAAGAAAGCGCGCCGGCGTCCGGCGCGAAGGTACCGCTTGTCGTCATGGAATGCTCCGTAAAGGAATTACTTAGCGCTCACGCCGGCGCTCATCTGCGAGGACAGCGCCTGCAGCTGCGGGGCGTATTCATTTTTTGCCGCCAGCGCCAGCTGCTGGCCGCTGATGATGTTGGCCTGACGCAGCTCGTTTTTGATGCCGAGCGCCAGCCAGTTGGCCAGACTCTGCTGGCGTGCCATCTCGCGCGCCAGGTTGTCGCCGTCCATGCCCTGCAGGTCGGTGACCCACGCGGTGTTGGCGTAGCGCCGGCCCACCTCAAACGCCTCAAACTCGCGCTCGCTCATGGTGCCGGTCTGCTTTGCCTGCGCCGACGCGGTCTGCTGGAAGTAGCTTTCCGCCGACGGCGCCTGCCGCGCCTCGGTGAGCGCCGCCTGCGTGGCGTCCTGCGGCTGGCTCGCCGCCACCATGTCCAGCTGCGGCTGCATCGCCGCGCTCTGCATCGCCTTGTACTGCGTGAGCAGGCCCTGATACTCCTGACCGGTGGCGGTCTGGATTTCACCCTTGCCCGGCGTGCGTCCGGCATCGAGCTTCGCCGAGTTGTTCACATAGGCCATCGCCGCATCGGTCTGCGCCTGGGTGAAGGTGAGCTCGGGGTCTTTACCCGCCGGGCCCGCCCCGTCGTAAAGCGATCGCGCCTCGGTGTCGCCGCCCGGCATCGGCGAGACGCCCGGGCACAGCCCGGTACCGCCGTACAGCTTTGCCTCCTCCGCAGTACAGTAGCCCGCGTGAATCAGCGCGCTGCGATAGCCGCCCTGCCGGGGCGAGGTGGGCAGGCTTGCCAGCGTCTCCCGCACGACCGCACTCGACACGGCGCTGCCGCCGGCAAGCTTTGACGCCGCCGCGCGGGTTGCCTGACTCACCTGCGCGGCCGTGCCGGAGGCCGACTCGCTGCAGATGCTGTCCGGCACCGTGTAGGCCGCCCGGGCTTTCTCCAGCCGGTCCGCCTGACGGTTGAAGTTCTCCGCCTCGCGCTGGGTGCGCGCCGCTTCCGTGATGGCCGTGGTAGTTTTGTCCGAGGACTGCACCACCGCCGTGCCGGTCTCCTTCTCCGCCGACAGGATTTCAGCCAGCGTGGCCTGCATGGTCTGCAGCGCGGGCATGACCTGCGTCTGAATAGGGATGCTGCTCATTTCCTCGGTTGGGTACGCCAGCGCTTTCGGCGCCAGCGCCGCCAGCACGCAGGCGGCAAGCAGCCGGCGCCCCGCGGGGCGCCATGGTGTGGATTTATGCATGTCAGAACTCCTGAGGGGTCAGAGGTCGTAGCCCTGTTTATCGATTAGCTCGGTGGCGAGCGTGCGGATGACGTTGTCGCCGCGCGCCTCGCCCGCGGTGCGCTGACGGTGCTCGATGACCTTCTCGGCCGAGCCGTTCGGGAAGAAGCGACCAAGGATGCGGCGGGTCGTGCCGGCGCCGACGTCTTTATCAAGCATGCGGCGCAGCGACATATCCACCGGCGTGGTGCTGTGGCCCCACAGCTCCTCCGGGCCAACCGCGTTTTTCATGATGTGGGCAATGGTGCTGCCTCCCTTAATGCGGAAGATGCCAAGGAACGGCACCCCGCTGCCGTCGGCCGCCGGGCCGCTGCCCATGCGCTCAAAGCGGTCAAGCGTGGCGTCCGGCACCTTAAAGCGCTCTTTCAGCAGTTTCCTGTCCTCAGGGTCAACGCCGACCATATAAACGGAGTTGGCTGACTGGCGCAGCGCGTCGGGCATGTCGCGGAAGTACTGCGAGGACAGCACGGTGCGCACGCCAAACTTGCGCTGCTCGCGGTCGGCGGTTTCGAGCATCGGGAAGATAAAGGGGACGCCCTTGGCGTTGTGCAGCTCGTCGTACTGGCGGGTTTTAACCTCCTGGTCGAGCTGATCCACGCGCGCGCGGTGCATCCGGTGCCAGCGTTCGTGGAGCGCGGGAAAGAGCTCGTCCTGATACTGCGGCAGCACGAAGTCGCCGCCCGCGATGTGGCCGGCAAACAGGTACATCATGCCGGTCTGCAGGTGGCCCGCCTTTGACTTGTCGCCGGCGACGTACTGAATGTCGACCGTAATGACGCGCGCCTTCGGGCTTATCATGAAGCGCGTGCGCCCGGCGAACATGCGGTACTGGCCGCAGGCGTCGCGCAGGCAGCGGGCGATATACTCAATCAGCGGCTCGCTGCTGCCGTCGCGCTGGATGTTGCCGTACATGCTGCGAAAATCCTCGCTGAGCAGGCGTGGCGCCATGTCGGCGAGCTCCGGCACCGCCTGGAACTGCGCGCGCTGCGCGGCGTCCGGGTGGTCCGCGTCCTGCAGCAGGTCCCGCACCTCGTACCATGTAGCGTTGTCGCGGTATTCCGGGTGCGCCTCCCAGATGCCGGCGTCACTCAGCGCCGCGTCCACCTCCGGCACGAGCCCCGGCTCGTAGCGTCTCGGTTCCTCGCGACAGGCCTTAAACGAATCGCTGACCAGACGGCGCAGAATGATCGGCGTATCGCGGCCGTTGGGCGGCACGCCGGTGCCGGGGTCAATACACAGGGCCTGCAGCGCGTTCTCCATAAATTCGGATTCGTAGCTGAGCGGCATCGAAAGCCCCAGCTGGATGTCGAACAGGTTGCGGCAGTGCTGCGCGTCGTTACGCAGCACGATGTTCAGCACCTCGTCCTGACGCTCCGGCGGCAGCCCATCCCGCAGTATTGAGACCATGCCCTGCGCGCTGAACCCCTTATCAATGCCGGCAAAGAAGGGTAACTGCTGCTGCGCGGACATCGCCAGGATGATGGGCTGCCGGTTGATGAACACCGACTTACCGCCGCCGGACTCGCCGGCCACGATGCTCGTTTTCTTGGTCTGGTTGGAGGGCGCGAGCGCCACCGGCATCAGCTTGCCGTCGGGCGACACAAACAGCGCGTTGCCGTCCTCGCTCCAGGCCGTCGTCGGACGGGTAAGCGGCATCAGGTTCAGCGCCTCAGACAGCGGCGGATACATCAGGCACGGCCCGCTTGAGGCAGACGAGGCCGTGAGCGTAGCCACCCACGCCTTAACCGGGTCGCCGAAGGTCTGCGTTACGCCGCAGATCCCCCACGACGTCAGCGCCTGCTGCAGCAGCGTCAGGTTGCGCGTCACCGTTTCCGGAGAATCCCCCCAGGTCGCAGCCGTGATGGTCATAATGCACACCGGCTCGTGCATCTCGCGTTCGGCCAGCATCGAAATGGAATCGAAAATCGGTTTCAGGCCCGGCACCCAGGACGCCATGCTCAGCACGACGTGCTTGCCGCCGAGGCGACGCATGCCGCCGGGCATAAGGTCCTTGCGGATGCGGAACGGCACGCTGCGCGGAATAAGTTCGCGCAGGCGGGCAAAGCTCTGCGGACTCTGCGGCCCGAGGTTCACGGCGAGCGTGCCGTGCCAGACGCCTTTAATTTTGATCAGGTTGTTGCGTATCTCATCAACGCCCGCGCCCATGACCTGAAAGTTCAGCCAGGGGGCCAGCAGCGCGGTGGCGTCCTCCCCCTGACGCACGCCCCGGGGGATAATACGATCGTCCGGCAGCAGCGGCTGCCAGTCAGCGCCCGTGCCCGGGTCCACCTGCGCGCGCAGCACGCGCCCGGCTTCGTGCGCGTCGATGCGGCGCATCAGTACGCCCCTGCCGCTGTCGCCGAGCGCCCGCTCAACCTGCGAGAGGAAGGCGTCGTGGCGGATTTTGAGCCCCGCCAGCTCGGTGAGCAGCGGATTCTGCCCAAACGCGGCCGCCGGGCTGCCCTTCACCAGCGCCTTCAGGCGGGCGTTTTCATCGCGCAGTTCGTGCCCGGCCAGCACGCCGCGGCCGCTGTAGCAGACAAGCCAGGTGCGCTCCGCGTTCACCCAGGGCGTGAGCTTCTTCACCTGCTCATCGAGCATGTATTTCAGATCCAGACCGGTGCGCTTCAGTGACTGATACTGCGGCGCCAGCAGCCGACGGATGACAGCCCCGCCGCCATCCGGATCGCACTCGTGTACGGTGCTGATTTTATGACCCGTATGGCGATAGTGGGAGTTTAAGGACTCAGTCATGCGGTCAAGCCGTCCCTGCCACGCATCGTCATGCCCGGCGGCCAGCTTTTCGTCTGCCTCACTGTAGCTGCCGGCAACTTCATAAACCGTCAGATAGTCACCGCGATGAGTGACCATGATGTACGGCGCGCTCAGCTCCGGGTGACGAATGCGATCGTCGTCGGTGAGGCGCACCACGGTCTGCAGGTCGCAGTAGTCGGGCAGGTCGCGCGACACGGCAAAGCGCGTCGCGGCGGTGATCACTTCTTCAGTCCAGCGGATGAGGCGGTTTGGCATACAGGTCGCTCCGGGTATAGGTCGCCCATGCCGGGGTATGCACCGCGCTATCGGCGGTGCGGCCCAGCGGCAGCAGCAGGGTCAGGTCGTTAAAAACGTCAGCGGGCAAAATGAGCACGCAGCCCTCAAGCCGCTGCTGCATCTGCGCGCGCTTTACAGGCGGAAGTCGCGCGAAGGCCGCGGCGAACTCGGGCGCGCGGGAGGTGCCCCACATGCCCTCCACCTCGCGTGCGTGGCGGGCCAGCCAGTTCCAGACGCGCCTGCCCTGTTTACGCACGGCTTTACTCTCGCTGTGCTGCCCGATAAGCGCGCGGCGCTGCAGATTGATGATGTCGGCAGCGGGTGCATCAGGCAGCCAGGCGAGATGTCCGTGCGCGGCGGTGGGGCTGTCGAGGTTAAAGGTCAGCCAGCACAGCGTGCAGACCGGCTGCGCGTCCGGCCCCTGCCACAGGCGCTGCGCGCGCGTACCGCAGCAGCGGCATGACGCGCCGGGAGACAGCGCCACAGGTCGCGGGGATTCGTCTTCACCGCTGACGTCCGGTACAAGCGGCAGCAGAGAACCTGCCACCGGAGCCGGCGTACGATTCAAAACCATAGTGAAGTCCTGTTCGAACAAGAGGAGAACTGTCCGGGAAGTCCGGCAGTGATGCGGAGAATTGCCGCCCCGTGAGGGGGCGGCCGGGAAGTTAACTGATGCTGACCGGCGTCATGCCCATCTGGTTCATGCCGCGCTTGATGATTTCCGCGATACCCATAGCCAGCAGCCCGCCAATAATGGCAAGCGCTATCATCCAGGGTTTAATCTGCGGGTTATTCTTCATGGCTTTAATGGAAAGAATGCCGCCGGCAACTGAAAAGAACCCGATAACCTGGATGATGATGATACCGCTGGTCTGCCACGACTTGGCGCCATCAGCCAGGCGGGTACCTATTCCGGCTAAATCATCGTCGGCCATGGCCATCGGCGAGATGAAGGCAAGCCAGGCGCAGAGTGCGCGTAAAGTCATACGGCGCAGGGCTTCAGACAGCATCAGGACGCGTGCGTATGCCGCGCGGTAAAAGCGAGTAATCATGGTGTTTTCCTTAATGAATAAGAGTGGCCGGATGGCCGGTTAAATCGTCCATGAGGACGGAAGTCTTTGAATCTGCCTTAGCGCATACCGAGGGTTTTCTGTAAGGCGTCGAGCAGATAGGGGTTACAGATGAGCAACACCCCAAGGATAAATCTCACGGTACCCTTGTTGACGTCGTCGCCCGCCGTCAGGCCCGAGTGGCCATCTTTACGGGAACGGCGATACAGCATCACGCCCGCCAGTGCGAACCAGACGCCGACCATACGAAGCAGGCTCAGCAGGGCGTTGGCCGCGACCGCGCCCTGCCCGAACGTCCCCTGGTCCACATAGCTGATGGCGTCAAACGAAACCTGCCAGCCCACCTGTCGCGCCCCCGCGCCGATAAGCTGGTCCAGCCCCACCAGGCAGCCCGACAGCAGCAGACAGGCCACCACGGCCCCGCCGCTCGCCGACTGACCGGGCGCCTTGCGGGCAAGCCACGACTGACGGATAAGAAAGCCGCCGGCGCCGAGCACGCCGAACAGCGACCCCAGCGTCAGGGCCAAGGTGATGAACGAGCTCTGCAGCCCGGATGCCAGGTTAGACAGCATGGTGATGCCGTCAAGCGATCCTCCCATGACGCCTCCCTAGCGCAGCACGCCGGCGCTGGTTGTGACGCTGCGATCCGCCGCGTTAATGTCGCGCACGGTGACGCCGCCAAGGGTATCCCCCGCCTGCACCGCCCACGTCCTGCCCTGCCAGCTGATCCACGCCATCCCCTCCTGCAGGCTTTCCAGCCGCATGCCGGTGAGCGCCGATCGCGTCGCGCGTTTGCCGGCGGCGTGTCCGCCCGCCTCGGGGTAAGGCCGCGCGGCCAGCACGGTCAGCTGATTACCCAGCCGGGCGTTTTCCTGCGCGATGCCGGTAAGCTGCTGCTGCAGGGTGGCCAGCGCCTTCGTTTGCGCACGCACCGTGTCCGACAGGCGGGTGATCGCCTCGCGGTTGGCCGCCTCAAACTCGCGCCCCTCGCGGATGAGCTTCACCACGTCGTCCGGCACGCTGCCGGCCGGTTCCGCCAGGCTGAGCGCGGCGGCAGGGACGCTGAGTCCGCCCGTCTGCAGCGGTGCCGGCGCGGACGCGGCAGAGGCGGGCTGCACCGCCTCAAGCCCGGCGTCCTGCCCGAACGCGCGCTGGCTGGCATCCTGTGAGGAGCCTGAGGGCAGGAACAGATACCAGGCGATGCCACCCAGCACCAGACCTATCCCCGCCAGCCAGGGCAGGGAGTATCCCAGCAGCAGCGGGCGCGTCAGAAAGCTCTGCTGCTGCGGGGCGGGCGGTGAAGCGGCGGGGGTGACCGGCGCGATGACCGCCGGCTGCGGATCGAATTCATTCACGGGGCATTCCTCTCTGTTCGGCGGCGCGGATGCGCGCTTGGGTTTCTTCGCGCAGGTCCGCGGCGCTCGGGGTCGGGTTGCTGCTCAGTGCCGCCGGCAACGCGTTGCCTCCGGTCGCCTGCGACACGCCCTGCGGCGACTCGGCGTCGGTGCTGTAGACGCCGCGCATAAACTGGATGGCCACCACCTCGCCGTTTTTCACCGTTACGGTGCGGTCCGGCAGGCGGGCCGCGTCGCTGTTCAGCACCTGCGCCGCCTGCTCCGCCGTGCCGCCGGCAATCACCCCGGCCACCGCCGTGCCGTCAGGCGTGGACGGGCGAGTGGTGACGGTGTTGAAGCCGTTGCTCAGCAGCTGCGTGTTGGCCTGCGCGTAAAGCTGGCCCGCGCTGCCGATGCCCTTGAAGATGGACGGCAGCACGATGCGGCGGAAGTAGTGATGGTCGACGTCGGTGGCAATGTTGGCCACGAGCGTATCGTCCTGCAGCGCATAGGCGTCCACTTTGAAGTTCTGCCCGTTCAGCGCCATCGTGGTGAAGTGAATGATGACCCCGTCGCCCGACAGCTTCGCCCCCTCAGGCGCCTGCAGTACGGCGCCAGCATACTGGCCCGTGGTGATGCGGCCCAGCACCGGCGTGGTGCCGTTATCCGAGTTCACGCCGGTGTAAATTTCACCCGGCCCGCGCCAGTAAGGCGCCACAACGACGGAGGCCGGTGGCGTATTCGCGGCGACCTGACGGCTGCGCGCGGCGGCCTGCTGCACGTAGCTGTCCGGCTGCGAGTCGCGCCATGCGGCCCAGCCGCCGTCCTTTCCGCCCAGCAGCTGCGCGGCGGGAAGGTCGGTCTGTGGCTCCGCCTGGATTTTTGCAAGCAGCGCGGTCAGCGACTTCTGCCGCGCCTCGCTGAGCGCCTTCTCCTGCTCCTGCGTTCGCCCGTTACCCTGCGGGCGGGGCAGCTCACGCGGCGCCAGGGCCGGTGCGACCGTTGGCGTTTCTTTCGGCGTGACCACGTCCTGCTGCAGCGGGATGCTGGCGATAAAGCTGCCGTTCGAGGCGGCGGCGGTCTGCGCGCCCCGGGCGTTGTTTTCGCGCAGCAGCTCGCGGTAGGCCGCCTGCTCCTGTGCGCTCACCTGCGTGCTGCCGCCTACCCGCGTCAGGTTCACGCGGGAAGGTTCAGGCGGCGGTGCGGCAAAGTAGCTGTACAGCGCGTAGCCGCCGCCCGCCACCACCACGATGCCGCCAAGGATCAGGCCCATCATCAGGCGGATGTTGCCGCCGCCGGTGTTCTGTTTATCGCTCATGATTACTCCAGGGCAATGCTGAGGGCCTCGGTGCGCCCGTCAACCGAGAAGGCCACGCGCGGCGTCACCGGCAGCTTCCACAGGTGGGTGCCGTCGGCCGACGAAAGCGTGGTGTCGAACTCGTCGCGGATGTCCGCGCGCGAGCGAATGTAGAGGTCGTCGCCCTGCTGCCACACCGCAGTGTCCGGCACGCTGCCGGTGGTCTTCAGGCGCTTCGCGCCCGATGGCGGTACGCCGTCCAGAAACGCCTGCAGCACGTCGTCGTGCAGCCCGATGCGCGAGGGGCCCGGTGCGTCAGGCGCCGCGCCCGGCCCGCGGCGGGGAATGCGCAGGTCAAGGCGCGCGTCCACCGTCCAGGTCTTTTTCGCCGTGTCGGCCTCACCGCTCATCACGCTTATCTGCAGCGGCACCGGCAGGCCCTCAAGCCCCACGGTCACCAGCGTGTTCACGAAGTCGCGCTTTGCGGTGATGACCATAAAGGACATGCCCGGGATCCACTTCACGTCGATGTCCGGGGAGCCGCTCACCGGGTCGCCGAGGATTTTCCAGGGTGCGCCGGTGCTGTCGATAAAGCTCACGGTCGCCGGCCAGTTCACCGCGGTGCGCACCAGCGGCAGGCTCGCGCCGGGCTGCAGGCTCACCGTCTGCGCGGTGATGCGCGGTACCGCCGTAATACCCGGCGTGGCCAGCGCCCGGTTCTGCTCGGTCTGCTGCGCACGCAGCTGGCGGATTTCATCGGGCGTCAGCGGGGCAATAGTCGCCTGCGCCTGGTCATACGTGACCGAGGTGGGCGGCGGCAGCGCCTGCCCGGGCAGCGGGCCGGCCGCAGCCGGCGCGGCGGGCGTGCCCGTACCGCCACCGGTCTGGCCTGTCGTGGCAGCACCGCCGGCGGAAGTAGTCGAGCGCCAGCCGCCGTCGGTGCCGGCCGCCGGGGCGGTCCCCGTTGCCGTGACGGCGCTCGCGCTGCCGCACAGCGCCAGCCACAGGGCCAGCGTGCGAAAGTTGCTCATAGCATTATCCTGCGTTGTTGGTGATGGTCTGCGTGACCTCAAGGCCGCGCGGTTTGAGGCGCGGATCGGCCTGCTGAATGCGCAGCGTGAAGATGTAGCGCAGCGGCGGCGTACTGGTGTTCTGGCCCTGCAGGCGCAGCGTCACGGGATACTGGAACTCCCACGTGTAGCGCCCGCCCACCACGCCGCGGCGGGTGATGACGCCCGGCTCGACGGTGTTGGTCAGGTTCATGCGCTTGTCCTTCACCAGCGACAGGGTGTTTGAGTCGGTGCTGAGCGCCCTGTTGTAGCCGGTGAAGCCCTCCTCAGAGAAGTCAGCGGCCGCGGCGGTCATCTGGTCGCGGTAGTGCACGAAGTCGAGCGTAAACGCCTTGCTGATGGTGTCCGCACCAAACTGCCGCACGTCGCTCTCGCTCCAGACCGGCTTATCCGTCGGGTAAAGCGGCGTGATGCGCCCCGCTTCGGTAGCAAAGTACTCGCGCGGGAGAAACACGATGTAAACGGCAAGGGCGCCGATGACGATGGCCTGAATGACGTTGACGCTGAGGCTCCAGCCCAGCCTCTTCAGGCAGGTGCGCGCAAACTCTGCGCCGAGCGTGCGCTCGTGCTGCGCGTGCAGGGCGTGCTCATAGGCGTCCGGGTCGGTCAGGACGACAGCCGCCTCCTGAGACGGCGCGACGTGTTGGGGGTTCTGCATGCGGTACTCCTTACATTCCGTAGGACTGCCACGGATCGATGCTGGTCGGCAGGTTGCTGTTGATTTTGTCCGTCAACGCCCCGCAGACCTTCTCTGACGCCTGGTTCATGATGTCCTGCAGGCTCGGCAGGTTCGGCAGGCTGATGGAAATGTTGCGGATGCCGGACAGGCAGTTTTGCAGCTGATCGGACGTCTGGCTTTCACGGGCGGCCCACGCGTCGTTAGCCTTTTTGGCGGCGTTGTAGCCCGCCTCGCTGCCGGTCTGCGCGGCGCTGCCGGCTCGACAGGTCGCGGCGCCGGCGGCAAAGGCGGTGCAGCAGAAAAAGACCGCCACGAGGGCGGTCAGGTGTTGTTTCATGTCAGTTCTCCTGTCAGGAAGTGGCTTACACCGGGCGGGGTGGGGTGACCGGCGCTGCCTGTGGTGCCACCGCCGGCCGGTCCTTTGGGGCGGCAGCTTCTGCCTTGTAGCGCTCGTCGTAACCAAGGCGGGCGTGCAGCGCAGCGGGCACGTCTGCCGGAGCGTCGAGCTTCGCAATTCGCGGCTCAGCGTCACCGGTGAGGCGCACCACCACGTGCTCACGCGGCACGGGCTGACCGTTTGAGCGGTTGATGCCGTTGCCGCTGCCGACAGGCTGCGCTCCTTCCGGCGTCAGCAGGTTGACCACCATCGGCGGTGCGTCAGCGCTGCCCGGCAGGCTTACCAGCACGTGCTGATAGGTGCCGCCCTGACGTACCACACCCTGCAGGTAGTCCCCGTCGCCCTGCACCAGGTGCAGGTCGAGCCGGCCGTCATCGCCCCACGCGGACATCACCGGGATGCCGGCGCGATCGTTGTGCGCCGGGCGCGGCGCCGAGAGCGCATCGCCCGCCTGCGCGCTGCCCTGCCCGTCCGGCTTCAGCCAGTACAGGCCGTCGGCCGGCTTTGGCGGTGCGTCGACGTCCAGCCCGAGGCGGCTCACCAGCGTGTGCTGGATCTGGGTGTAACGGTTCACGTCCACGGCCGCGAGCGGCACCATGTCGTCTGCACCAGTCTGTACGCGGGCTCCGCCCACCGGGGCCATTGACCACTGATTGCGTCGGGTCTGAACCTTTTCGTACTGGCCGGTAAAGTTACCCTGAAGGTCCTTAACGGGCTTGTTAACGGTGACCGGCTGTTCGCCCTGCCACTGAAGGGTGACCATGCGCCCGGGCTTAAGGTTGGTTTCGCGCAGCAGGCCGGCAAGCTCCTTGCCCCAGAAGGTCTGCGGCCCCTCTTTAGTGCGCAGGGTAATAAAGGTGCTTTCGCTCTGGTCCGCTTCAAAACGGAACGGCGCCTGCCCGCAGGCGGTGACCTTACCAGTCACCGGCTCGCGCGCCTTTTCCGCCGGCGTATGAACCGCCGGTGACATCTTCGGCGCGGCAGGCTCTGGCGACGGTGCAGAAGCGGGCTGCTGTGACGCTGTCACGGGCGCTGCGCTTTGTGCGGGAGCCTGTGCAGGCGCAGCCTGCGCAACCGGCGTTGCGGGAGGCGTCTCAGTGGCCTGCGGTGCCTGCGGGTCTCCGCGTACCGCATCAGCTGGCGCGGCTGGCGTGACGGGCTGACCCGCTGCGCGGCGCGCGGCGTCCAGGTCCGCCTGCTGGCTGGCGTTTTTCATGCTCACGTCAAGCTTATTGGCCACAATGACGCTGATCGCAAACGCCTTAAACTCGTCGCTGCCGGTCAGCTCGATGCGCCCCTGATAGTGATTGGCGGCTGTCAGCAGCGCGGCGAGCACTTTCTCCTGATGCGCGCTGGCACCCTCTGCCATGACCAGGCGATTACCGCGGTCAATGAAGGCCGCCTCGCCGTCAAGCTTGTACAGTACGCTTTTGCCGTCCGGGTGCTTCTCGTGCGTGACGCGGCTCAGCAGCTTGTCGGCATCGATGCGTGCCTGTTTCGACCCGGATGAGGCTGGCGCATCTTCATCCTGCGGTGCCACGCGCGGGGCGCCGACCAGGATGGCATTTTCTGCGCCAAATGCGGATGTCAGCGGGTTGACCGCCGGCACGTCTGACTGCGGAACAGCCTCCGCCGCGGGTGCTGCTGCTTCATGCGCAGGCTCCGGCGCGCGGGCAGCGGGTTCAGGTCGGGCGTCCGCTGCTGCCGTCTGCAAGGATACGTCCGGCACAGCCGATGCAGCTGGAGCCGGGACCGAAGGTGCCGGTGGTGCCTGCTCCGCTGCCGTGACGGGCACCAGAGGCGGTTCGGATGCCGTTGCAGCTGCCGCTGCATTAGCCTGCGGAGCCGTGACACTGGCATCTGTCACCGGTGTCGCTGGTTCAGACACGGCGGCCACGGACTGTGTGGCAACGGGAGCCGGCGCTGCCGCAGCTTCCGGAGAGGGCGCGTCAGAAGATGTGACCGGTACTGAAAGCGGTGCCGGTGTGGCCGCAGCGGCCGGTAACGGCTGTGCGCCCAGATTCGCAAAGGCCCCTTCTGCTGCTGACAGTGCCGCCGGCGTGACGTTGCCGGTCTCTGACAGCCGCACGGCCTCATTGCGCAGCACCGCCAGGTTATCCTCAAACTGTGCGCGCGTGACCTCACCGCGAACGAGCAGGCCAATCTGCGCCTCAATGCGTGAAGGGACGCTGGCAACGTCGAGCGAGGCGGATCCGGGATTGCGGGAGAGGTAGTCTCCGCGGGGAGCCGGTGCGTCCGGCGAGGGCATGCCCGCAAGTCCGCCCTGCGTGACGCGGTCAAACGCGCCCTGCACTTCTTTCAGGTGGCTGCTGGCATAAACGCCCAGCACCTTTGCATCATCAAGCTGCGCCTGCAGTCGCGCCACGTTTTCCATCAGCGCCGGCGCCGCCGTTTCACCGCGGGCCAGCGACACAAATTCATCGCGCAGGGCCGTCTGAATACGATCAAGCGCCGTGGCGTTCGGGTCAGCGGCGGACGCCGGCGGCAACTGCGCCGCGAGCACCGCCGCGCCAGCCGAATACTGCGCGGCGCGCTCAGGGCTCTCCAGTGATGCCATGCGTTCAAAGACCGCGCGCGTTTCCGCCTGACGCCCGGGCGTAAAGCCCTCCGGGTCGGCGCGGGTAAACTCGCCGTAAAGCATCCGCACCTCACGATCAAACTGCGCACGCGTCACATCCCCGCGCGCCAGCAGCGCGTACTGCTGACCCACCCTGTCCGGTACGGTATTAATATCAAGCGTGCCGCCCGTCGGGTGCAGTGAACTCCAGGTATCGCGCTGCCCCAGCAGGCTGCGCAGGCGGCTGAACCCGCCCGTCTCCATGACGTTTGCCCCTGCCATTCCGCCCTGCGTCACCCGGTCGAAGACCTGCTGCATCTCCTTCACGTGCTCACGGGTGTACACGCCGGTTATCGCCGCGCTCTCCACGCGTGAACGCAGCGTGCTGATGTCCTGCAGCAGCGCCGCCGGTGAGACCTGCCCGCTGGCCAGCGCGGCCAGCCTGTCGCGCAGTTCGGCGCCGGTGCCGTAGAGCCCGGTGAATCCGTCATAGGTACCCGGTGATACCGGCGCCGGCGTCACCGGTGCTTCAGGTGCTGGCTGTGCTACCGCGACGTTATCAGCCGCCGGCGCGGTGACAGGTTGCGCTTCGGCTGTCGATGTCACGCCGGTAGCCGGCGCCGGGACATCAGATTCGCTGGCGTTAACGGCAGGTACCTCTGCAGGCACAGAGGTCGCGGCCGGGATGACCGGCTCATTCACAGTGGCTGCAGGTGAGGCGCTGTCCACCGCCGGCGCGTCTGTCTGCTGCGCCTTCAGAATGCGATACACGCTGGTCTGCCCGATGCCGAGCTGCTCCGCAATCTGTGCGGGCTTAAGCCCTTCATCACGCAGCTTCAGGATCTCATCCGTTTTCTCTTTTGCCGCCCCGGGGCGACGGACAGGTGTGGATTCGGCTGCGGCGTCCGGGGACGCGGCGGGAAGAGTGTCCGGCGCTGGCTGTGCGTCGTCGGGTGTGGCCATGACGTTTTCCTTGTAGTTAAGCCCGGCAAGGGCCTGATTAATTTGCGGAAGGAGGTCAGCCCTGAGGGCTTCCGTACCGCGTGACTGGTGTACATCGTTGAAATCGGTCAGGCCCGCGGCGCGCTCTGCGGACGTGAAGTCGGGGATGATCACCTTACCGCCGGTGTTACGCGCGGCCTGCTCCCCCATGACGAGCCCGGTGTTAACCGGCTTGCTGTGGTCGAAGTCGACCATGAACAGGTGTGGGCTGTCGGGATAGCGGGCGCTGAGAACGTTAGCCACGTTCAGCATGTTCCCGGCGTCGATGGTCATCACTACCGGGCGCCCGGTCACCTCGTTCAGGCTGCGCGCAGTGGCGTAACCTTCGGCGTACAGGATCGGCTCCCCGTCCGCGAGCGTTCCGCCCACCACCTTGAAGTGGCCGGCTTTCGGCGCATCCTTAAACAGGTACTTTTCACCGTCCGGCGGTATGTACTGCAGCGTGCGGAAAGCACCGTCCACGTCCTGAAACGGGATGACCAGCGCACCGTTACGCGTCTGCCTGAGGTCCGCGTCCGCCGTTACTCCCTTGCGCTGAAGATAAGCGTGGTCGGGGTCGGCGGTCGGAAGGCGCTCGTAGAGGCTTTTCGCTTTTGCGGTCTGCTGTGCATGAGTGGCTGCCAGCCGGCGTGCGGAGTCATCACGGGACTGGCGCGCAACAGCCTTCATATGCAGGCGTGCCACCGGATCGGCTTCCCCGCCGGTGCCTTTCCACTTCGTGATGTCCTTATGCGTTTTAGCGGTCCAGTAGTTGATGAACCAGCCACCCGGCTTGCTGCCGTCCAGAAACCCCCGGTAGACGCCGTCGCCGTTGCCCTTCGGGCCGTCGGTGACCGATACGCGGTGGATTTCACCGTCCATCACCGGCAGGCCGTCAATAATCAGCCCGGCGCCGGTCAGCGCGTCCAGAAATTCAGTCTGCGGGTCCCCGCCGCCGCTGCGCCGCGACGGGTCTGGCAGCCAGGCCTGCAGCCGGCTGAGGTCAGCCCCCGGGCGGGCGTACCAGAGCTGCGCCTCCTTATCCCACGTGATCGCGTTGCCTCCGTCCGGATGTTTACCGGCGTCGGCGCGCGCGGCGTCGCGCTGGTCCGGTAAAACGGCAAGCCACACCGGATAATCCGCTGTCTTCATAAAGCCTCCTGTGCTGCTGTGTCAGGACGGCTACTCGCCGTCGGTAAACCGGCGGTACCACCACGGGCGGCCGCTCAGGGATTTGCCGCGCGCCCAGCGAGCCAGGCGCGTAAGCAGTTCGGTGACGCCCCAGCCAAACATCCTCAGCACGCGGAACACGGCGATGATGCCGCTCACGACGTAAATCGTGTTCATGGCGGGAAAGCGGAACCAGAAGAGGTAGAGCAGGAACAGCCAGGCGGGGATGCCGACGAAGTTGAGGGCGCTGCCGGCCCGCCGCCAGAACCCCGGGGGATATGCCTCTTTATTCAGCGTACTCACGCGGTCCCCTCCTCAAACTCGCGGCGCTGGCGCGGCGACATCACCACGGCCAGCTCGGATTCGGCAATGCGGCCCCCGCGGTACAGGCGCCAGGCCTGATCCACGATGCGGCGCTTCTCCAGCCGGATGATGTTGTTGATATGCTGACCCCACTGCGACCAAGGCATTTCGGCGAGCCTTTCGCGCAGGCTGTAGTCGAAAAGGATGAACTCACGGACCGCGATGCGCTTACCGTCAATCGTGCGCAGCAGCGTCTGTACCACCACGTACTGCAGCACGCCCAGCAGCGACCACGCCATGGCCTCACGGCTTTCGTGGGGAAACTCGTTAATAAGGCGCGGGAAGGCCTCGCCCGGCGAGTCGATGTGCGTGGTGGAGAGCATCAGGTGACCGAGCTGGCCGGCGCGGATACCGGCGTCAATGGTCTCGCGGTCGCGCATCTCCCCCACGCCGATGACCGACGGCGCACGCCGGAGGTCTGCGCGGATGCCCGTAGCGAAATCGGGAATGTCTTTTCCCACCTGCGACTGCAGCGGCGGCAACACGTCGCCCGGACGGCCGAGGATGAACTCAATCGGATCCTCTTTAGTAGTGAGCTTGCGATCGGGGTCCGTATCCAGACAGTGGCGATAGGTCGAGGCGAGCGAGGTGCTTTTGCCTGAGCCGGTAATGCCACCCCACAGCCCCACCCCCTTCGCCGGGAGGAGGTTCGCCATCAGCTCCGGCTCCAGCCCAAGACTTTCCAGCGGCGGGATGTCGGAAGGAATGACTCGCATTGTCCAGCCAATAGTGCTGTCCTGACGCCCCGCAGTGCCCTGCAGCAGATTGACGCGAAAGCGGATGCGCTCGCCGCGCTTCAGTCCCCAGCGCCCGGTCATGTCGCCGTCGAGCTGCATCGCCCGGTCAACAGACACGCCGCCGCGCACCTGCGGGCGGAGCTCCGGGGAAAACACCTCGTCCATCAGTTTGGCCATGGTGTCGTCCGCCACCACAAACGGGCTTGCCCTGAGCAGGCGTCCGTAACGGCCGACCACAAAGTGGTTGTCGCCCTGCAGGTGAATGTCACTCACGTTGTTGCGCGCGCACCACACCATAAAGCCGCGCAGCGTATCGGCGCTGAGTCCGCCGCTGAAGTCATAAAGTTCCAGGTCTGAGGCTGCCATCAGCGCTTCTCCGTATTGATGACCGGCTTCCACTTCGCCTTGTCGGTGACGAAGCCGGCGCGGGATTCAAGACGTCGCTCGCGGTCACCGGTGGTGAGTTTGTTGTTGTCGCCGGTGACCGTCTGCTGGCGCTCGGTGACCACCGGCGCCGTGATGAGGTTCTGACGGCGCAAGAGCACGTACTGCAGCATGCCGTTGTAGTCGCGCGTCAGGCGGTTGACGTTGGCCTCCAGCGTCTCGTCGGCGCTCTGGCGCCCTTCCGCCCAGCCTTCGTTGACCGCCGCCTGCCAGATGTCGCGCTGCACGCCGTTTTCCGGGATGAGGCCGCCTGCCGGCTCGTCCGGCGGCACGGTGCTGAGCCCGGCCATCAGCCAGCCGCGCCACGTCGGCGGGTTGCTGACGAAGCGCTCAGGCTGGATGATTTCGTACACGTGGCTTGCGGTGCGTATCTGGTCGGGCGTGACGTGCGCCACGTCCACCGCCTCGGTGATAACCGGCGGCAGCCAGCCGCGGCTGCTGATGAGCGGGCGGAAGTCATAGGTGGCATCAAGCTGCTTAGCCCGCGCCTCCAGGTCGCGGCGCAGTTCCCACGCCCGCTGCGCCTTGCCGCCGCGAAAGCCGGTGGTGCGCCCGCCCTCGGTCAGCATCTGCCGGCGGTTGTCGGAAACGTCAGCGGTGTCGCGCTTTTGCGGTGACAGATAGGCCTCCGGCCCCGGCGGCGGCGCGCCGTCAGGCCCGGGCGCAGGTGCCGCTTTCGTAAAGTGAAATCCCGCGCAGCCCGCCAGCAGCGCGGGCAGCAGCAGGACGCAGAGTCGGGCTTTCATCGGCGGCCTCCCATTTTGTTGCGTCCCGGCTCAGCCGGCAGCGAGGGCATAAACTGCAGCACCATCTGCCCGGGGTAAGTCACGAGCGTGGCGCGCCAGGCGGTCTGCATCTCAATCATGCGCAGGACGTTTGCATAGGTGACGTCCTGCACCTCAATGTCCACGGGCAGCGGCAGGCGCACGCCGGCGTAGCTGAACTTCAGGCCGCGGGCGCGGGCCAGTGCGCTCAGCAGCTCCACCGCGTCGCCGTTCCAGCTGAAAGTGACGCGATCGCTGTCGGCACGAATGATCGCTACAGGCAGCGCTGTGCTGTCGCTCATGTCACCTTCAAGCCACAGTTGCTGCAGCTGCAGTGCCGTACGCGGCGGCTGAGTGGTTACGTGGGCCGCTGCAGCAGGCGCGGGCGGCGTAACGCTTGCGCTGTTAATGGCCTGACAGCCGGACAGCAGCACGGCCGCAGCGCAGGCTGCGGGAAGGATTGTTTTCATGAAGTCTCCGGAAGGCTCGGCTTGATCGTTAACGGAACAGGGGATCGCATACCCTGGGAGAGGGATGCTCGGGGGCCTACACGGCCAACTGGCAGATCCCTGTTTTTTGCGCGATGAATTAGCCTGATCGGCAGGTAATAAAATTCACCTAGTAATCAAGCAGGATTTTGATACAGCTGCAGTATCCGTTGGGTGCCTGTCCGGGCTGAATAACCGGACAGTTATCATCTGTTCTTGGTGTGTAGCCCACATAGTCATCTGAGCGCCCTTTATCAAAGGACGTCCTGCGACAGTAGTATCCGGTGCGGCCCTGAGTGGATTTTGCCCACACACCGGATTGGCAGGAAAGTATGGCGCCAGTCGCATCATGGCTTATCGCCCCGGTCTGGCCGCAGGAAGCGCCAGGATTATTGACCTGATCCTGACTCAGCACCCCTCCGGCCGAAACGTCACCGTCCGAGCGCAGGCTGCCCGCCCGCATCTGTCCGGCGGTGTAAATATTTTTATTATTAACTGACCTGACCCAGTCGTTATCCGACATATAAAAACCGCCGCCGTACGTTTCATTCAGCCAGCCCTTGCCACCGCGGGTAATGATCCAGCCGTTGTTGCTGCGGATATCGTTGTTTGCCGTGATGCCGTTATTGGCCGTGACGTTGTTACCGGCCGCTACGTTGCCA
Organism: Pantoea sp. X-Soil-MYKO-1785; assembly: GCF_059730675.1. NCBI lineage: Bacteria > Pseudomonadati > Pseudomonadota > Gammaproteobacteria > Enterobacterales > Erwiniaceae > Pantoea > Pantoea sp. X-Soil-MYKO-1785. Next base: position 67,562 of record NZ_AP036003.1, on the reverse strand, counting down.
TTTCCGGTCACGTTACCGTTCGCCGTCACGCTGCCGCCGGCGGTGATGTTTGTTCCCGCCGACACCTGACCAGTAAATGCACCCGTCGCTGCGTTGACCGTGCCGCCGCTGTTAATGTTGTTGCCGTTCATATCGATGGCCGTATGCATGCGGTTCAGGTCCGGCCGGCCGGTCACCTGATAGCGGTAAAGCCTGTCGCTTTCGTCAGCATCGGTGCCGAGCGCGTCGGCGGACAGGAATGCCGCAAGGCGCCCCTGCTGACCGGTCAGCCCGTAGTCACCGAGCTTTGCCTGCCAGCCGCCGTCGGCGCCAACCGCGTTATTTGCCGGCCAGACGTAGCCGCCCATGCCGTCGGTGTCCGTCGCTATCTGACGCAGGCCCTTATAGGGGATCTCGCTGCCGCCGGTGGTCAGCACGAAGGCGACCAGCTGGCCCGCCTGACCCGGGTCTCGGGCCACCGCGAGCTGGTAAGTCTGTCCGCTGTCGTTGGTCAGTGAAAAGCCCGCCGGGAGGTAGCCCTGCGTGCGCAGCGTGGCGCCGGTGATCACGACAGGGCCGCCGGCAACCTGCGTCAGCAGCGTGTTGCGGTTGTCGCGCACGTAGCGCTTGCCCGCCTGCGCCACGAAGCTCAGATGCGAGGCCGTTCCGGTCCAGACCTTTTCCTGCTGCATGCCGGCGTAGCGGTCCATTGCGCCGGGCGTGATGATGAGCACGATGGCCATCACGATGCCGAGCTGAAGCAGCATGTTGCCGCGGTGTACCGCACGCGGCTTCCGTTTCAGAAATTTCATCAGAGCACTCCCGCCAGTTGTTGGGGAAAGAAAAGGCACACGCCGCACAGGTAACCAAACAGCGCGGGCGCAAAGGGTTTTGAAGTCTGGCGCGTCAGCGCCGCGCACAGGCAGCACAGCAGCAGCCCGCCGGCGGCGGCGTAGCACGCGCTGCGCCACGGCAGCCAGGCGCACAGGCCGGCCATCAGATAAACGTCACCGAGCCCCATGCGCTCCTCGCGCTGGCGAAAGCTGGCCAGCCAGCGTACGGCGCCGGACAGCGCGAACGCGGCGAGACTGACGGGCAGCGCCTCGCTGAACGGCAGCACCGCATCCGGCAGCGCCGCAGAGGTCAGACCGCCCAGCCAGAACGTCATCGTGTAGCGCAGCGGCAGCCACTGACAGCGAAGGTCGGTAAGCGTCAGCGGCACCGCAAGCACCAGCAGGAGTAAGCTACGCAGGACGGTGCTCACCGGCAGCGCAGGTGGGAGCGACAGCAGCAAGCCGGCGGTGAGCAGGTAAATCAGGGCAACCGGCGTCAGAAGCGGCCAGGTCAGAGGCGGACCGTCATGCGTGCGCAGAAATCGGCTGGCCTGATGCGCCTGCAGCGCAAACAGCCCCGCGCAGCAGGCAAGCCATACGCCGGCCGCCGGACCATCGGTAAATAAAGTCATGAAATTTTCCGTGTGAAAGGTCAGCGTCGGGCCATGTAGTCGGCGTAAACCTTGCGGGCGTAAAGCATCCGGCGGGCGGTATTGTCGTCGGCGAAGCCGGCGTTATAGCTGCCGAGGCACTCCCACGTGACGCCGCAGACCTGCAGGTGCCGTGCAAGTATCCAGGCCCCGACCATCACGTTCAGGCAGGGTTTTGTCAGCAGGTCCTGCTCGCTCTGCAGCACGCCCATAGTGCGCAGCTGCGGCACGTGCGTGGAGTTGATCTGCATCAGGCCGAAGTCCCGGCTGGTAACCTGACCTTTTTTGTTGCGGTTATAGCCGATAGCCCCGGCGTTGAAGCCGCTTTCCACCTTGCTGATGGAGCGCAGCAGCTGCGGATCGACGTGGTAGCGTGCGCCCGCCTCGTTGTAGCAGTAAGCCTGCGCCGGCAACGCGGCGCACAGCAGTAATCCGGCCACCGTCAGCAGGTATGTAAGCCTGTTCATCATGAGTCACCGTGAGTCGGTCAGAAAAAGCGCCGGGTTTCCCCGGCCCTTCATCAGGTGTTGCTGGTGAAGACCAGCGTGTTGGTGCCGGCTGAGCCGCTGTCCGCCGTGCACTGTGATGCTGCCACTGACGCACTGACCGCCCCGCTGGTCGAGCTGCCGTTGATGCTGGTTGAGGCGACGTTGTTGGCGCCACTCATTTTCTGCACCAGCTGCGCGCAGGCCTCCTGCGGCACCTGCGTGTAGGTCAGGGAGAAAGCGGTATTCTGACCGCCGCTGGTGCTCACCGGCTGTACCGTAACGCTGCCGCCCCAGCGGTTATTCAGCGAGGCGCTGCCCGATGACTTGGTGCCGATCACCGCCATGCTGCCCGGGGCGCCGCCAAACTGTACCAGCGCGCCGGTCATGGCCGCCGCTGAGCTGAACTGGTAGGTGCCGCCGGTTTTCAGCATGCCGCGGGTATTGGTCATGAGCTCCCCGGCGTTGGACATCTCTTCGGTGTAGTCCGATCGGCTGAACAGACCGTTTCCGGAGGAGAGCACCCAGACGAGCACGAGGAGCGCAGCGATGCCCACGATGACGGCTTCCTGCAGGTTAAGGGCGCCGCGGTGAACGGCAGAGCGTTTTAAGGGTTGTGACATGGTTGAAACCTCATTAGGAAAGAAAGTTAGCGGTTGCCAATCAGCGAGCCCAGGTCCTGGGTTGCGATAAACGTGAGCAGCAGATAGCCGGCGGTCACGAGCATCCCCAGCAGCTGCAGAAGCCGGGAAATACGTTTGATGCGGTTGATGGATTTGGTGAGCCACATGCGCGCGAAGTTTTCGATGTTGTCCTCGCCGCCCGGACCGGAGGTCAGCAGCAGAAGCCTGTCGATAGCCTCCCGCGAGGGAAACGCATAGCCGCTGTCGGCCAGCGCCTGCCCGAGGTGCTTACCGCGTGCCACCTGACGCCGGGTGGCAGTCAGACGCTCATACAGCCAGGGCGTGGCGTTGCGGCTCAGCATGTCGAGCGCCTCCTCCGTGCGGACGTTGGCGCGCAGCAGCGCGCTGAGGTTCAGCAGAAAGGAAACGCCCTGCATCTCCCGGTAAAGGCTCCACGGCAGCAGATAGTCCAGCACCTGACGCCGCACCGGACCGGTGAGGCGCGGCAGTGACCAGACGACCCAGCCGGTAAAGGCAGCCAGGACGGCGGCCAGCACGTAACGGTTACCGATAAAGAAGTGCGTAATGGCACCCAGCCACCACAGGGGACCCGTCCAGCGGTCGGGCGGCGCGAGCTGTTCAAGACGCGGCAGGAAGCGGTCGTAGACCATCTGCATCATGTAGAACGTGCCGCCCAGCAGCATCAGCGGATAGGTCAGGTTCACCACCGCCGTGGCCTTCATTTCGCCGATGCCCTTCACCACCTCAATGGCGCGCAGCAGCGCCCCGCGAAGGTCTTTAGCCACGCGCCCCGCCCGCAGGATTGTCGCCTCCTGCGGCGGTATCCAGCCGGCCAGCCCGGCGTCCAGTCCCCGGCCGCGCGTCAGCGCGTGACGAACGTCCCCCAGGCAAAGCGATACGGCATCGTTTTTACGGCGCCGCGTGCGCTGCATGCCGGCAATCGCGTCCTCGGTTTTCTGGTTGTTCTCCAGCAGAAACGCCAGATCTTCGTACAGCATCATGCGGTCTGCCGTGCTGAAGGTTTTCTGTCCAAGCCAGCGCCCCAGCCCTTCCGAGCGCGCGCTGCCTCTGGCAAGCGAGCCCTTGAGGCGGCCACGCAGCAGGCGAATAAAGTCAGCCATGGCCGCCTCCGCTGCCTGAGAGGACCAGCGCCTCCGGCGGAAGCAGGTTCAGGGTGTCCTCATCGAGCGGACTGAGCTTATCCGCATCAATGGGGTCAACCTCGCCTGCCGCTATATAGCGCATCAGGTGCATGCCGCGGGTGATGCCGCCCATGTGATGCACCCAGTAGCTGCGGGCCGCGAGCTTGCCGAGCTCGCGATAAAGCTGCATAAAGCGGGCGTCAGGGCGGATGACCTCGGCAATCACCTTACGTCCGGTGATGCCGTGCCAGCAGCCCTTAGCGCTGCAGCCCGCATGGTTGCGAAATGCGACGGTCGCGGTATTGCAGTATGTTTCAACCAGCTCGCGGTCGTCTTCGCTGAGCGTTTCCCTGACGTCTGCCCAGCCTTGTTTACATGCCGGGCAGAGCGTCTGCACCAGGCGCTGCGCGATGAGGCCAATCACCACCTGCGGATCCATGACCATGCCGGCCGGTATGTCGAGGGTATCGGTAAGGCGGTCAATGATGCCCGGTGCGTCGTTCGCGTGAAGCGTGGACATCACCAGGCTGCCGCTTTTTCCTTCGCTGATGCAGGCGCGGGCGGACCAGCCGTCGCGGATTTCACCCACAACCTCCGCGTCGGGGTCAAGCCGCTTAAATGCCGAAAGACGACGCTGCCAGGCACGCGTGACCGATTCAGAATCGTTGCGGTCGGCGATGATAGTGGTCTGCACCGCTCCCTTCACCTTGCCCTCCACCGGGTCTTCCACCGTAACGAGACGGCGTTTACCCCGCGTCAGCTCCACGTACATGTGGCAGAAGGTTCGCATGGTTTTGCTCTTGCCCGAACCGGTGGGGCCGGCGGTGATGATGATGCCCTCCGGGCGCTGCAGCATGCGGCGTATCAGCTTCTGCTGCTCGGGAAGGTAGCCCAGCACGTCGAGCGAGGGGATGTCCTCGCTTTCGTCCAGTATCACGCGCAGCACCACGTAGAGGCCCGACTCGGTGGGCACGGCCGAGTAACGCGCGGCGTACAGTCCGAGCGCCTTCACAAATTCGTTGCGCAGGCGCCCGTCCTGTTCATCTGTTTCGCTGAAGGCCTGCGGCGCCACGTCGCACATCGACATCACGATAGTGGAAGCAAGGCTCATGCCCTCCTCCACGTCCAGCTCGGCCTGCAGTTCGAGGTCGCCGTGGATGCGGAACACCACCGCCGTAATATTCTCGGCGCCGATAAGGATGTGAATGTCTGAGGCGTGCGACTCGCCGGCGCGGCGCATAAAGTCCACCACCTTTTTCTGCTCCGGCGACCACGTTCCCGCAGCGGCGCTGCCGCCGCGTCCGGTCTGCAGCCGGCGAAGCTCGCTCAGGTGCACGGGCAGGATATCCAGCCCCGGCAGGCTGCGACGGGCGCGCGCGATTTCCGACTGCACCGCCGGGCTCGCGCGATGCTCGGTGGACACGTAAAGCCGCCCCTGCTCCGGGTTGCTGTCGTCAAGATGAAGCCAGTTCAGTGTCTGTTCGCTGAATTCCATTCGTCTACCCCGCGAAGGCCAGTGAAACGAGGCCTTTGTCAGGACTGCTGACGGTCACCTCGCTGAACGTGATTTTTGCCACCGTCCAGGCGGTGCCCGGAATGCGGCTGCCCGCCTGAACGCGCACCTGATTGCCGCCCTCGAGCTGAAGCGTGGCGGAGAGCTGCTGGCCGCCGGAGATTTCCACAATCAGCGGCAGCGCGCGGCTCTCCTGTGCGGGTTTGGGTGCGGCGCTGTCCTTCACCGGCGCGGCAGGCTGCGGATTAAAAGGCCCGCCCGTGCCGGCGTCGTAGCCGTTTTTCTGCAGCTCGTTGAACGCTTTGGCCTGCGCCAGCTGCGCCTCGTACAGCAGGGTTTTGGCCTGAATATCTTCCAGCCGGCCAAGGCTGGTATCGCGCGGGCCGGCATCAGGAGAGGCTGCCGGGCCGGGCGAATCCGATCCTTCAGTCGCTGCGGGCGCGGCGACGGCCAGCTGACTGACAATCAGCGCGGGCAGCAGCAGGTAACGCCACTTAATTCTCTGCATAGAGCATTCCTTCCAGGGTGTAGGTCAGCCGGCTGCTGTGCAGCTCGGCCTTTACGGAACTCAGCCGCAGCCCGTTACCCGGGAAGCGCGAAGCGTCGAACAGCCGGTCCGGCGGGATATCGGTGATAAAGGTGAAGCTGTAACGCTTCCACGGCAGCGGGATATGGTCCTGCCCGACGGTCTGGGTCAGCACGACGGGCTCGCTGAAGCGCAGGTTTGCCCGCAGGCGCTGCGCGTAGCTGGTCATGCGGCGAAGCTGCTCGTCCCCCGGCAGCAGCATTTCGGCCGGCGCAGCGGCAAAGCGGACCGTTTCCTTAAATGACGCGTCGTCGGACGGCCCGGGCATGTTGAACACGGCCTGCGCCCCTGCCCCGTAAAGCTGCGGCAGCCGGGCGGCAAAGTCCCCCACTGTGCCACCGTCCGGCAGGGCATAGTGCAGCGTAAGCTGCCCGGTGGCCTCGCACGTTGCCCGGCTGAACACCCAGCCGGCAATCGACAGCGGCGCCTGACGCCACTGCTTCACGCACGCGCTGAGCATGCCCGAGAAGTCTGGCTGCCCACCCCACGGTTTATTCAGGCTGGCAGGCTTCAGCGCCGCCGCCTCGCGTGCGCGGGTCAGCTCGGCCTGCACCCAGGCGGCGTGCTCGGCCTTTTCCTTTTCCTCCAGCCAGTGATTGCCGTACCAGGCGCCGGCCGCGATCACCGCAGCCAGAAGCATCAGGCGGGATGGCGTGCGGCTGTCGGTTTTGTGCAGCAGCGCCCGCGCCGGCACGGTGGCCGGGAGCAGGGCACTCAGCGGGTCACGGCGCGCGTCGGGCAGGTCCAGCAGGGTATCCGGATCGAACACGGTCCAGCCCGTTGACGGCGCCGGCGCCGTGCCCCGGAACAGTTCGGCAGCGCGGAGTGCGGTGGCCGCATCTCCCGTTACGTCCCCGTAAGGCGAAGGGTGACCGCCGGTGACCGCCATAAACCAGTACCTTCCGCCGGGAAGCAGAAAGATGCCCCAGCAGTCGGCGGGCACGCTTCCGAGCAGCGCCGCCGCTAGCGAGGCTGGCCGCTTACCTTTGGGAAGAATGGCAGTGTCGTCGGCAAGCGTGCCCAGCCAGGTGGCGGGCTCATCGGCCGTACCGGCGGGCAGCGCCAGCCAGTGGCTCGCGAGCTGGTCACGGGCCTCAATGCGCATGCGCCGGCGCCCGCGTACCGACACCCACTGCCAGTGCAGGCCGGCAATCAGCGCGTGTTTCCCGGAGGGAACCACGCTGACTCCGGGCTGCGTCAGTTCAGACGTCATAAAACCTCCTTATCCCAGCACGACGGGCGTTACGAGGATGATGAACATGCGGCGGCTGTCGTCACCGCGCGCCCCGCCTCCAAGGCCAAAGAAGCTGTAGCTCCCTGTGCCCTGCCGGTTAGCCGAATCGCTGAGCTGCTCATAGCCGCTCAGCACCAGCGTCTGGCCGGACTGCATGATCACGCGCTGTGTCGTGGTTTTCAGATTGGTTTTGGCCAGCTGCGCGTTCTGCCCGCCGGAGGTGAAGTCCTTGAAAGTCGGGTCGTCAGACATGCTGATAGAAAACTCCAGCTGCATCTTCGGCGAGTTCGGCATCAGGAAGGGCAGCGCGGTCATGTTAAAGCCGGTGGTGATGGTCGCCGTGGTGATTGAGGTGCTGGTCCCGACGTTCGCCGTCTGGCTGGTGCTGATGCTCGGCACATAGTCCTGTTGAAGCGCGTTCTGAATCGGGACGGCAGAGAGGTTCGTTGTCAGCGCCGAGGCTGTGGTCAGCACGCTGAGTTTCGCCTGCTCGTCCAGCGCCTTGAGGAACGTCTGCGTCCCCTCACCTTTGCCGTCCAGAATGGCCACGCCGCCGCTTAACGCGTCAGAAGCGGCCCCTGTGAACGGGCTCGTCAGCGACAGGCCGACGCTGCCGGTGTTGAGAACCGCGTTCCAGTCGATGCCCAGCTGGTTCTGATGGCGGTTCTCCACGCTGAACACCTTTACCGAAATCATCACCTGGCGGTTAAGCTCGCGGTTACGGTCGTCAATGTAGCGGCCGATGGCGTCGAGCACGCGAGGCGTATCGGTAACCGTCAGCACGCCGGCGGAGAGGTTAAGGCGCCCTGAGCCCGGCGTCAGCATTGACTTCACCGTGGTTTCCACGTCCTTAAAGATGTTGGACTTAATGGTCGCCGTCGTGGTCTGGCTGGTGCTGTTGTCGCCCTTGTTACCACCGCTGCTGTTACCGCTCGTGCCGGCAGAAGACGTGGTACCGCTGACAGTCTTTGATTCAAAGCTCGCGTCACTGTCCATAAAGTTAATGGCGAAGTTGCGCGTATCGAGCCAGAAGATTGCGATGTGCCCGTACTCGTAGCGCCACGACAGGCCAAGCCGCGTGGTCACGTTGTCCAGCAGCCCGCTGAGCGATCCGTTCCAGCTGACGCCGCGCAGTCCGCCGTCGCCCTGCTGCATCGTGACCGGCTGACTGCTGGTCTGGCCCATAGCGGCCAGCGGCACCATGCCGCTGGCATCGGGAGCCGGCAATGGGCCGGGCATTTTTTCTGTCCGGCCACCACCACCGCTGCCGGCCATGGCCGCCTGCGCGTCCGGAGTCACGACCACCGGGATGCGGCACTGATCGGTAATAAAAGCGCTGACGTAGGCGAGCGTGACGCTGCCGGGACGATTAATTTTGACCGCGCAGGGCGGCAGCTCGGGACGCTGCCCGGCGAGCCCGTTCAGGGGGATCGGGTTAATCCACTGAGACGTCAGGTCGCGCACGACCTGTCCGCTTTCAAGCGCGCGCTTGTGTGCATCGGCCTGCGCCTCTGTGGCAGCGGCCCGCTTTTCGGTGGCGTCCACGCGGTCAAGCGTGCTGCAGCCGCTGGCCAGCAGGCAGAGCGCCGCCGCCGCGGTCAGCCGGTGAGGTATTTTCATTGCTGTGTCCTGTAAGAAAGGGAAAGTCAGTTAACCCACACCACGCTGCCGTCGGGGATGACGGCAGGGACGGTGAGCTGCATGTCGGCGCCGGAATTGTCGACCAGGCGGCGCGATACCACGCGTCCAGCCAGCGCAGAGTGACGGGTCTGCGTCAGCAGTGCCGCCATCAGCCCGGGCTGAGCCGCGCGCCACACGTAGGTCCTGCCGCTGGCGATGACGTTGCTGAGGCCGGCGACACTTTTCCAGCCGGTAAGCTGCGCGTCGCTGACGCTGAGGTTATTCGCTGTGGGGTTCAGGTAGCGCCAGTCGTTGATGCGGTTCATGTAGCGCACCATCTGCGTGGCCTGCAGGCTCTGCGTCTGGTCCTGCAGCTGCCCCGCCTCCTGCACGGCCCGCTGGTCGGGGGAGAGCCCGCCCAGCAGCAGTCCCGCAAAGAGAACCAGCAGCCAGTACATGATCATTACTGCACCTCCTTATCATCCACCGACACCACGCACTGTGCGGCACGCACGCCCGCGTAAAGCGGCACCTTCGCGGTCCCGTAGAGGGTGAAGAGCCGGTTCAGCATCTCGCGGAAGCTGCCGTCAAAGTGGAGCGGTGCGTCTACCCGGTAGTTGGTTGGCGTCAGCCAGGCCACGGTCCAGTTCTTAATGCCCGGCACGGTACACGTCTCCGCGGCGGCCTGGCTGTAAAGCCAGTCCTTCACCGTGCTGCCCGTCTCAATGCGCCAGTGACGAACCTGAACCACTGGCGGCGGTATCACCGGCAGAACGGGCGCGCGGGTTGTTGCCGGTGAAACCGGCACGCTTGCCGCCCCGGCAGCTTTTGATGTGGCATCGCCGTGGAACGGGTTACGTCCGGTGGTCGGCAGCGGAACAGCTTTCACCGCTCCGGCCGGAGCCGGTCTGACGGGCACGGCGGCAGGAACCGGGGGTGATATTGGTTTGTCTGCGCTGCGTGCCGTCTGCGCGCGCTGCGCGGGCTCTACGGTGACGGTGCCGGTTTTCGCATTAACGGTCGCCTTCATCCCGCGCCCGGCCAGCAGCTTGTCCACGACGAACGGCCAGCGATCGTTGCCCGTCCACTGCCACAGCTCGGGCGCGTCGGCGGAAACGGCTTTGTCGAACACCACCGTGTGTCCGGGCGGGATAATTTTGCGCAGGGCTGCACGAAGCGTTGGCGCCGCGCCCCCCTGACGCACGAAGCCGTCGGAAGGCCCGGCGCCCGCCGTGGACGATGGCGCTGCGGTGCCTCTGAATACAGGGGCCCCGCCCGCCGCGACAGCAGGTTGCGACAGCAGCGGCGCGTGAGCTTTCGTGCCCGACGGTGAAGCCGGGCGCTGCGCGGAAGGCGTGCTCTGGTGAAGCCGGTACTGCATGGCGCTGATGTCGGCCGCGCTGCGCGAGAGGATGCCGTCCACCACGCTGCCCGAGGGCGGCCCGGTGATGACCGCCTGCTGCGCGCAGCCAGTGAGAAACAGGACCGGTATCAGCCCTGCCCGTTCGGTAAATGACATAAAGAGAACTCCGGATAACTCAGGGCTGCACCGTCTCTGCGGCGGCCGGAGCTGGGCCGGCAAAAACCGTGCGGGAAGGCAGGCGAAACCTGCCGGTCAGAAGGGGTGTTGCGGCGCCGGGTGCCTCCCGGTGCTCTGGCCAGACTGACAGACGCCAGAGCGGCATGACTTAGACTTGTAGCATCGCATTAATGAGTAATAAGACGATGTCAGTCTGACCGCGTGCGCTGGCCGCAGGTCCGCCACAACGAAAAGCGCACTGACCGGTCAGGGTGAGTGCGCTTTTCGTTGTGATCCCGGATCGGGCAAATGTGCCCGGCCGGTTGCCGGGCGTAATCAGTAAGTGCTGACGAGCCAGATGAGGTACCCGCTATCCGTCTGCCTTACGCTCATCAGCGAGCCTTTATCCGGCAGCAGCACGCTTCCGCCGCTGATATAGCGGGGTTGATCAGTATCGCTGCGGAGTGAACCGGCAATTGCCTGACGCTTGAGAGTGGCTTTCAGCGAATAATCCAGCATTACAGCAGGGGGCAGTTGCTTTACGGATTCAAGGTAGTGAGCTTTCAGGCTGGCGCTGAACTCTCCGTCAGGCCTCATTGAAAACGCACCGGCCTTACCGTCTTCACCAGCCGGGAGCCGGATGTGCAGCTTGCGGCCGGTCTGACCACCTTCCAGCAGAAGGTGCATCACGTCCCTGCTGCTCGCCGCATCCAGCACGTAAAGACCATCACCTTCGGCCCCATCGGCCTCCTGCCGCACATTAAGCCGGGTAAGAATGGCGTTCATCGAATCAGGCTGTGCCGGAGAAAACGTAAGGGCTGATACGTCAAAATGATGAAGAAACTGACCGTAGCCTTCAGACAGACGGGTTACCGCGTCAGAAGAGATGGCTGAAGCGGAAAGGCCCGCCATCATGACGATTACGAGCGCTGCCCGTGTTATCGCAAAACGTTTCATGAATGATGTCCTGATAAATGACGCTTACAGGCGGGCTGTCAGGCGGCTGAAGATTGGCTGTGAGATTTTTTCAAAGTCAGTATTTGCCTGGCCGGCTGGGCTGAGGCGCAGCGTTCGAACCAGAACACAACGGGTTCGGCCTTTACGTGACATAAACCGAACCGGAGGGCGGTCCGGAAATTAACGCTGTGCCGCTGTGCCTTTACAACCTGCTCAGCAAGAATCGTGCGAAACACCTCAGGTGGGGCATTTCCCTTTGACGTACGGCACTCCGTACAGACGGCGGCTATACCGCCATTAATGTAATTTTTACCGATGTATTCTGCATGCCAGTCTTTAGCAAGTAATGTGCTGCCGCAAAAGGCGCAGCGGCCGCTGAGCTGCTCACGCACAGCATCCCGTTTTCGTTTTGAAAGGTTCATAATAATCCCTGAATACGTCCTGCATCCCGCAGGCGCCTGAAGTGTATTAACTGCACGTCCGGAGCAGTGCCGGGCTGACCCACTCCGGAAAGAGTGGGTCCGCACAAAATGCTCTGAGTCATCTTGGCGTATGTGGCGTGTTACGACAGGGAAACCCGTTCGCGTCCTTACAGCGTAAGGAGCTAATCATCACTAGAGAAAGGGAAACGGCGGATCGCCCCGAGCCCGCTATCAATAGCTACGTCGAACTGATTCGCAGGGATATCATTGAAAGTTAAACCCGTTCGCTGCTGCACGGCGTGCAGCGCTAATACTCTCCGGGAAAATGACGTCCGGAAACCGGTAGCCGCGAAGCCCGCAGGCACCAGAAAAAGAGATATCGAACTGATTCGCAGGGATATGAACGTAACACCCAACATTCCGACTTTGAATTGTGACCGTCAGCGATATAAGAGACCGGTACAGAATGCCTCACTTTCTCTTATAACCTGCCCCGCCTTGCGACGGGTTCCCCTGATGTGATTCTGGTCATGACATAACCTCCGGACATCTTCCGTGCACCAGTGTTGCGTGCCGGCAAGAGAGGACCTTGAGATCAGGGTTTCGGGCACATTGTTAAAGAGCGGAGGCCGTTTTTGGGCAAAAAGAAGCCCTGCGCGAATGCGCATAATTCATCAGAAATGAGTGCCGGCAATTAATAAGCCGGATCAGATAATCTATTAGTCTTTGCTGCCTGTTCCGGCAGGAAAACGTTGCCCTGGTGTGGCAATCGATTCGAACAATTCAAGATGGTCTTCTAAACGAAACAACGCTTCTGTGACTTTCGCGCGGCCGGATTTTTTGGCTGACGCGGTAAGTTTTTCGTTCAGTTCCGTAGACATGTACAGCATGATTGCGATGCCTTTATGGTTTTTGGGGGCTGCCATGTCAACTCCATGTATGCGTTGTGTAAGCATTAAGTAAGTGACCGGTATTAAATAGGATTTATCCTGAATTGGAAACTACCTGTGACAGGTAGTTGACATGCTAACCAATAACCTCGCAATCTTTTAAATAGATAAATATCAATTACTTAATTGAGAGCCCCATAGATTAGCACCCCTTGTGGGGGGTGCTATAGCCTGAAAAAAAATCGTAATTAACTCTAATATTTTTGGTACTAGAGATTGAAACTAACTTAAAGCCAAATTAATGAGGAGCTTGCTGAAGATGAATACCCTGAGAGCATTTAACGAGCAGACTTCCAGTTTACTGAGAACAGCTTCGATGCTTTTCATAATTTCTTCAGGCGTTAAACCCAGCCTTTTGGCTGTCATATCTGTTGGAAGCCCTTTAATAAAGTAATAAGTACACTTTGCCTGATTAAGTGATAATTCTGGCAGGAGGGTAATGAAATTATCTATTTCGGAATGATGAGCATTAGACAATTTAAGGCTATCTTTCACACCATGAGGGGATGCTGATTTGCGACTCAGCATAACTCTGCTTAGAAAAATCAACCTTAGTGATTGAAGATTGTTTATATCTAAACGCTTGCGTGCAGCTTCAAGCGATTTTTTAATAGTTTCAGCAGATACGCCTCGTAGCTCTCCGGTTTCTTTGTAAGTCGCGCCGGCAGAATATAAACAAGTGTCGGTAACTTGTAGCTGAGTTAGTTCAGGAAAAAGCTTGCACAATTGTGCATATACAATAGGATCCACGGCAGCCATAGCAGCCTCCTAGACAGGTTGTTAAGGTTAGCTGGTTGTACAGGCCTCTAACCCTGTGCAATCAGCGACTAAATACTTCCGTTTGGCTTATTTCTCTTCCTTTAATTTCCTCATGGTCGTGGTAAATCTTTGCTAACACGCACCGGCACGTTCTCCGCTTCGACTGAGTCGTAACGTGGCACAGCTACCGGGGTCTGGGAACCATTGCTATATTTCTCACGGAACCATGACTCAGTAACTTCAACACGGTCCTGTTGTAATTTATTACCCACGTAAAATCTGTGAACGGCATTGTTCGCATTCAGAACCGCACCGCTATCGAGTAATCGTGTAACGCACGCCTGATCGCCATTAATGACTGCGTTCTCACCTGAACGACGCGCTGTAACCGCAGCTGCAAGCCACCAGGTTTCCTGATCAGACTCTCCACGAGGGAATACTTCAAGCCTGTCGCCATAATCAGTGACTTCAGCGATCCCATCGCGCTGGTACTCTACGCTGCCATCTTTCAGCAGTCTGACATCATGCGTCGGATTTCGCAGAACAGGAGCATCATCTCCGGAGCCGAAATAAACCACTGCATCCGGGATGCGGCTTGCGGTTTGTGCTTTACGGGCGTTTCGTTTTTCACGATAAGCCCAGCCACGCATCTGGCTGAGGGCTGCAACATCCCCATTCACCGCTTCACGTTCAACCCATGACTTCCAGCTCAGCGGTCGGCTCGCACCGGTGTCGCTCAGTACCTGACGCTCCTCGCGCAACTTCAGGCGCAGCTCAGCCATTGCCTTCATCTTTTCAAACTCAGCAACGCGATACATCAGCTTACGCATCAGTGGATCTCTGACTGTGTCGCGAACGTGTGCTTTAGCAACCACGCAGTGTGACGAAATCTGGCGGAAGCGCTCACCCGCACGCAGGTCAGGTTTCTCCCAGCCGGTACGATATGCATCATAGCGGGCACGCAGAATGTCACGTGCAACGGCGCGTGCTTCACGACGTTCGCGACGGGCTTCCTGATCGCGCACGTGCAGCTGAGGCATGTAAAATTTATCAACGGTTAGAATCCCTGCCTCATGGTCATCAGGATCGGACGCTGGAGCTGCCGGTTGATAATCACCCCAGCGCTTAACCATGGCAGCATGGCTGATAGCAGGATGCACGTCAGACGCTTTGACGCTGACGCCTTCCGGATTGAGCAGATCATAAATCGCGAGCCCGCCGTTTTGTTCGCGAAGCCCAAGCCCACGCGTATAAAGCACGTTGTGGACCAGCGGCCAGTCCAGACAATCCTGCTTAGAAAAATCGTTTAGCATCTGACGGGTTTCACGCACCACATAACCGTGAAGACTTTCTTTATCAGAAAAAATCTCGCGTTTAGCAGCACCACGAGGAGCAGAAGGTATGTCGCGGCGGGTACGGTGGAGATCACCATACTGATCCATATGCCAGCTGCCGTTATCCACGTTAAAACCAAACTCACGCTCCAGCACCCGGCAGCACTTCTGGAGTGTGTCTGCGTCGTTCCACATGTTTTGTGCAGCATAGGTCTGCGGATGAACGCGGTTAGCCGATACGTGGCAGTGTACGTTGTCAGTGTCGCGGTGAATGGCGGCCACGTACTGATGCTCTTCCATTCCGAGCTGTTTAAGGCTGTAGCGAACGGAGCGGAAAATCGCGTCCGGTGACGGGTCTTCTTCGCCCTGCCAGGAAAGAATAAAGTGATACACCGCATCCTTACAGTGGCGGTTTTGTGAAGCGATCAGGTTCATTTCTGACGCAGCGGTATCGAGTGAGAAACAGTTGGTCTCACACAGCACTTCACCCGAGAGCACGCGCTGAATGCCCTCGGGTGAAATGCTGATGATTTCGCTTGCGGGTGCTGCACGCTTACGTCCGACGTAGTCAACCAGCTGACCAAATCCGGGAGTAGAAATGTACTCTGCACCCGGAGCCTGCTCTGCTGCATCAGGGGATACAACCTCAGCGCTTTTCTTTTCCTCGCGCGTGCTCACGTAGTTAACCAGCTTCTTAAAGCTGGTCTTCTTATCGCGGCGCTTTGGCGGGATGATCACGTTCATCAGTCTTTCATGTCCTCAACCGGTACCGGCGTCATGTCCAGTGCGTTAATGGCGTGCTTGATGCTCGTCAGAACTTCCGAGAACTGGTGGCTCAGCTCGGTTGTCATGTTCGTCTGCATCTGGGTATACAGGTGTTTCTGCAGACCACCCAGACGCAGCAGCTCGTTCATCATGCGAATGTCGGTGCGCACGGTAATGCGTCGGTTGAGTGCCGTACGGCGAAGGTACTCAGATGTTGTGAGTCCGGCTGCAATCGCCTTCTTTTTGATGGCGTCAGCCTCAGCTTCCGTACAGCGCAGCTGGATTAGTGTGTTCTTCTGACGCTTTTCACTTTTCGACATAACTCAACCTTTGCACATTACCCGGGTGTCGGGGCGGAGCCCTGACCAGGACGTTTTGGCATTATCGTCTGCGTGCAGGCGGTAATGACAAAACATTTCCTGTCCCGTCTTTTAATCAACTGTTCGTATTTTGCCACTTAGCTGGTCAGAAGTAAACCGGCGTCATGTGGGGTGATGGGGGTGGAAATGGTGGTAAAAATCCAGCAAAATCGGGTCTTTACCATTTAGAAGGAAAAATGACATGGCGGTACGTAATGTTTTCACTCAGAAGCAGCTGGATGAGGCGCGTGAGAAGCTGGAAAATCTTCCAGATTTGACGCCGCAGCGTATCACCCGCGAAGCAGCACTGGAAAATTTGAAAGACACCATTCTGATGCTGGCGAAAGAGAAAGGCTATACCGTGGCGGATATCAAATCGGCGCTGGATTCAATGGAATTCCGCTTCAGTGAGAAAGCAATTTCCACAGTGATAAACGAGGGGAATGGAAAGAAAAAGCGCCAGCCTCGTAAGACTGACGCGGCAAAGGAAAAAAACACTCAGCAGGAAATCCAGCCTGCATCATGAATCGATTCCGGCAGAAAACACGATCCTCTGCCGGAATATTTTTACCAGTTGTGTACAGAAAACCCTTCCAGTATTTCCGCATCTGCATCGAAGTGAATCATCGCAACCTGACATTGTTCAGTCAGATAAGTGACAACGTGACTGAAGTCATCGGAGATTCCTTTACTCATGAGTTGTGCTATCGCATCGGACCTTGCAGACATACGAATCAGAAATCCGTATGTTGTCGGATGTATCCAGTTATATCCTCCATCTTCACCGCTGATGTGACGCGAAAGTGAATCCAGAATGTCAGAATCTTCCCGCGTCATATGTGCATTGCTGATAACGGCACAGCGACATATTTCAGGGACCTGTTGCTTAAATAAGGTGTTTTCTGGTGAAGTCATTGTGTATTCCGCCTGAATAGCGGTCTCCGATGTAGTGGAAAATTTCGTATCGAACTCACGCACTAAGCGGGATTGGTATTGCCTGCTCAGGATGAAGTAAGTTTGAGGACTCAGGTACGCAGAACGGTGTAACCAGTGTCAAAGTCATACACCGCAATTGGATAGCCATCCCGGATAAAAATTTTACGGCCTTCCGGTTCTTCGGTGGGTTCGTCAATGACGATCAGAGACTGGAAATCCTGCCCCTGAATACCACCCGGCCCGCAGAACTGGCCGCAGCGGTAGAGGTAGTCAGCCAGATCGCTGAACTGCTCCAGTGTGAGCAATTGATCCGCCTCAGGTTCGCTGGTTTGCAGCGTCTTAACCGCTTCGGAAATTGCGCACTCAATGATGTTATATATCTGATCATGTTCCTCATTAGTCAGCGGGCGGCTAAGGCTGAAGGAAACAGAATCCGCAACCAGTTCGGCGTAGCCGTCATGTGAGCTGGTCATGGCTTCTGTAATGTCTTTGATGGTCATTTTCATTTTTTGCAGTCCCACTGGCCATGTTCAAGGGATTCGGCTGCGAAGTGCATCCGGGCGGTTTCCAGCGAGCTTTCGAAAGAGATTGCGCCATCATCCCGCCAGCAGTGCGCACACAAGTGCATGATATCGGTCAGAAGGTCGGTGACTGCGGTTTCTGCCGGTTCAGTGCTGTCGCCGATCCCAGTCTGCTCCGCAAAACGTAACAGTGCGGATGCCGCAAGGCTG
Organism: Pantoea sp. X-Soil-MYKO-1785; assembly: GCF_059730675.1. Lineage (NCBI taxonomy): Bacteria > Pseudomonadati > Pseudomonadota > Gammaproteobacteria > Enterobacterales > Erwiniaceae > Pantoea > Pantoea sp. X-Soil-MYKO-1785. Next base: position 50,144 of record NZ_AP036003.1, on the reverse strand, counting down.
ACGCGACGTGCGTTGTCGTTAACTTCTTCAGTAGCCTGTGCACGCTGTGACAGAGCCTGCAAATCAAGGATGGTGAATGCTTCTTCAGAAAGTGAAGCGGTCAGGGTGGTGATGTTTTCGGAATTCATGTTAAACACCTCTGTGACGGTATAGCCGACGGGTTGGGAATGGGGAAAACAACGTCATGAGGCCGGTCATTCTCCGGCCTCTCTGCGAATCAGGCGCAGATTTTTCGGTTATAAATCACCTTAAAATCGGTGTATTCCGGGCAGTCCCGCAGCGGCTCCAGCCTCACCACGTTTTCAGCCACGCCGTTCATGGTCAGCACGCGCTCGACGCCAGCGTGCCAGTCCTCCGCAGAGTTCAGCGGAAACCAGAGGTTGTTATTGATCCCGCTCAGCAGCGGATCGCAGCAGACATGGATGCCGCGCCCGTGACGGGTATTGTTGCTTGCCGTCACGACCAGTTCGCCGCGAACCTGACGCGTAAATGATGCTCGCACCAGCTGCGTCACAACGTCGTCCCAGCTCCACTCCGCATCATCAGGCAACGGCAGCTCGATGCAGCGAAGTGACTTGCAGCCTGCGCGCGCCATACTCTGCGCCAGCCCCAGAACGGAAGGTTCACGACTCGCGGCGTCAGCACCTGCGATCCAGTTGCCGTGATGGAAAAAGGCTTCGTCGCCGTTGTCCAGGCGGATAAAGGTGTACTCACCCAGCACGCGGAGGATGTCGTTCTGCGTCATGGGTGCCAGCGCGTAAGGTAAATTCAGGGGCGTTGCGATGCTCATGGCTGCGCCTCCATCAGGTTGTTTACGGTCGTCATAAACTGCTGCCACAGGGCAAAGGGCATCGCGGGGACGTGCGCCAGTTGGCCACTGCGTAGGGCATTTACAAAACTCAGCGCGTGTGCGACGATTTGGGGGTCAAAAATCATAATACTCTCCTAAGGGTTTGGTCTTTGATGAGGCAGCCAGCTCGAACTGGCCGCCGTAATGAAGCAGGGGCTACCCTGCTTTTTTTACGCCTGTACGTTGCTGCCCTGCTCCAGCTCAGCGGTCAGCCACTGGCTGGCAGCGAAAAACGCTTTTTCACCCTGAAGCCCGAAATGCGCCAGCGCGATGCGCCCTGCTTCACCCCAGACTTCCGAAACATCTGCCGGAAGCACAACCGAATCCGCTGGCACGCGCTGCACCACGGCACTGGCCAGATTTTCCAGAATGTGAGCCATAGAGCTCCGGCGCTGCCCCAGCGTCATCGCGACGTCATTCAGATCGGTCAGTGCAGTCAGTTGCTCATTCAGGGACTGAGGCACGCCGCGGCTGTTGATGTACTTGCGCAGCCAGTAGCCCGCATCATGTTCAAAGCTGAAAGCCCTCCAGATAAGAGCGCCCGACGGCTCACGCACGACCAGACGGAAATGACTGCCCTGATCGTCTTCAATGAAAACGTTGCTGAAGGCGGCAGCGACGTTTGCAGCCTGTTCGCGCGTAAATGCGCCGTCGCCCAGCGCCGCTACGCAGCGCATTTCAGTGGTGGTGCTGTTCTGGGTTGAAGTCATGATGTGCTCCTGTCTGAAATTAATGATCCGGCTGACCGCCGCGCGGTGCCCGAAAAGCCCTTCTCTGACGCGGGTTTCTTCTTTCCGGTCTGGCCTTTCGCGGCAAAGGGCAAAGGAGCAACGACGAAGAGAAGGCATAAAGGGGCGACGACAAAAAGTTTTTGCGGCCCCTGGCGAAAAGTTTTTGGCGGCGTGCATTTCACCCCTTTCTGCCTGAACCGGCGGTGCTACGACCAGCCCTCCGCGCAAGGGCTGGCCGGAAAGCAGAGGAGCGTCAGAAGGGACGTTTCAGCCCGCTACGCGGGCTGGCCTTAAAGGCCCGGCGGGGGTTCGCCGGGACGGTGAAAGCGACGGCGTAGCCGGCAGCAGCCGTTGAACCTGGACATCAGACCGAAACCGCTTGCGGACGAAACCCGCAGGGGTTCGGCGGCGCTTGGCGGCTTGCCGCTTAGCGACGTAGGGCTCGACGACCCGGCTTGCCGGGGAGCCGAAGGGGGCCCACGCTGTTGCTGTTGCTGTTGCTGTTGCTGTTGCTGTTAAAAAGATTTTAACGATGGCGTGAACAGACCACTGTTCGGATAGTTACCCGGCCTGATACAGATATTCGCATAATGGACAAACGCAGCAGGACGGCAACGGCCGGTGCGACAGCACCGGCTTTTCCCGGCCCGCAGGGCGTACTGGAGATTTTTCTGCGGCTTGCACAGTAGCCAAAACGTTCGGGAGCATGCAGCGCGCCACTCATCAGCAGCGCGGCAACGATGCATCCGGACCCCGGGAAGCCCGACCGCGTGTACTTTGCGATTTTTTCAGGCTGCATAATCGCAGCCGGTGAAACCTCGAGGGGGTGTGTGCGTAAAATGTCTTTTCACGGTTAATGAAGTCTGGCCTTGTGTCGGGATCACAAAACCGGCCCAGGAATCGGGCCGGTGCTGTATCTGGCAGGGTTTCCCTGCCAGCCTGGCGGGAAAGTTACTCCGGCTTGTAGGCCATCAGGCGCACGACGCTAACCCCGGTTCCCGCAAACATGCCTTCCATCGGTGCGGACCAGCTGCAGTCCCAGCCCGGCAGCAGATCTTTGCGGTTGCTGCCCGCAGGCAGAATCGCTGCCAGTCGGCCGCCCTCCTTCACCAGCGCCGCCGCCGCGTTCAGGTGCGCCACCGCGCGCCCCTCGCTGTAGGGGGGATTCATCACCACCACGTCAAAGCGCTGCGGCGTCTCCTGCGACCACGCCAGAAAATCGGTTTCGATCACGTGGTGGCCTTTGGCCTCCAGTACGCGGCAGTGCAGCGGGGAAATCTCTACGCAGGTGGTCTGCGCCTGCGGCATCAGGTCAGCAAGGCCGCCCATGCCCGCGCTCGGCTCCAGGCAGGTTTCACCCTCGCGGATGTCGGCCTCATCAAGCAGCTGCGCGGCGAGCTCGGACGTGGTCGGGTAAAACTGGTGTGTTTTCTGATCCGGCAGCGCACCGCTTAACTGAATATCCTGAATCGCCGTTGTCGGGTCGTAGTCAAACTCGAACCAGGTGAGCGCATTGATATTCATTTTTACGCCTCCGAGACTCATCAGCACTTTTTCCGCTTCGGCGCGCGCGGCCTTGTCTCCTTCCCGGTAGCCCTTAAAGCGACGGTTAAACGGGTTTGTCGTAATGGGTTGGCGCGGTTCGTCCCAGCGGTTAGCCTGAAACGGCGTTGTGCGTTCGATCTCCAGCTCGCTCAGTTCGGCCAGCACGGAGAACGGCAGGAGGTTTGATTGCAGTGCAAAACTTTTCACCTTCGTGCGCGGCTTCTGGCGATGCTCCGCCGGAATGGCCGCCGGGTGCAGGAAGGCCAGAATGTCATTAAGTCGCCAGGCCATGTCCGGGTGAATTTCAAGATGCGCGGTTCCTTTCAGGAAGGCTTTGACGCGCAGCGCACCGCCATCGAGCGTGAGCCATTCACCGGCACGGCTGCGGGCAATCTGCAAAATTTTGTCGGTGGTGCGGTAGCTGGTTGGATCACGCCCCATGAATTTGGCGATCACCTGGCGTAGGTCATCGATGTAACCGGTGCGCTGATAGTTATTGCCGCCCCACTCGTCATAGACGCGTGCCATGATCATGCGTTTGCCGAACCCTTCCGGGCGGTTGGTGACGTGCTCACCAGACAGATTGCGAAAGATGCCGTCCACGCGCTCGGAGAAAAATTTCTCACGGGAAAATAACAGCTCGGAGAGCGTTGATCGCACGGTTGCTTCCTCAAAATCAGGCGCTTTCATTTCGCGGATCTGCTCGTTCCACTCATTGCGGCGATCGTTGGGCATGTACTCATACACGTCCGTCAGGTTTAACGCATCCTGCCAGTACGCCGCATTCAGTGATGCAACAGCCCCCGTGACGTTAAACACATCCCCTACGGAGAAACCATAACCACCCCGGCGGCCGCTCAGGTTGCCGCTGATAAAATGCGCCACCGCTGGCGTGTTTTCGTGGCTGGTCACTGCGCGGGCAATTTCCCCGATAATCGCGCGCGTATGCTGATAACGTCCCAGCAAACCATCAATCAGATCGGTCTCAACGGGCGCAAAAAAAGTATCTGAAACTACTTCCCCGGTGGCAGTAAGCGGCGCACGGTCGGCGGTTGAATCAGGGGTAACGCTGGCGAGTGTGTTTTGCATGGCATGGCTCCTTAAATCCGGCTGAGTAAGTGCAGCTCGCGCTGCGGACCCGAAAAAGACCTTCTCTGACGCGGGTTTCTTCTTCCCGGTCTGGCCTTTCGCGGCAAAGGGCAAAGGAGCAACGACGAAGAGAGGGCATAAAGGGGCGACGACAGAAAGTTTTTGCGGCCCCTGGCGGAAAGTTTCTGTCGGCGTGCATTTCACCCCTTTCTGCCTGAACCGGCGGTGCTACGACCAGCCCTCCGCGCAAGGGCTGGCCGGAAAGCAGAGGAGCGTCAGAGGGGACGTTTCAGACCGCTACGCGGGCTGGCCTTAAAGGCCCGGCGGGGGGTCGCCGGGACGGTGAAAGCGACGGCGAAGCCGGCAGCAGCCGTTGAACCTGGACATCAGACCGAAACCGCTTGCGGACGAAACCCGCAGGGGGTCGTCGGCGCTTGGCGGCTTGCCGCTTAGCGACGTAGGGCTCGACGACCCGGCTTGCCGGGGAGCCGAAGGGGGCCCACGCTGTTGCTGTTGCTGTTGCTGTTGCTGTTGCTGTTGCTGTTACTGTTGCTGAGAGCACAATTTTATCGGCGGCGGGAAGAAACAACGGAGCTGAGAACGACCTGAGCAGATTCAGTTTTAAGCATGCAGGGCAAATTTAGCCTGACGGGGATGCCCGGTGCGCCAGCACCGGCATGTCCCGGCCCGCAGGGCGGCGGTGTTGATTTTCCGGGGTGCACAGAGAGCGCAACGAAAAACCGCGCCAGAGGGCGCGGTGTGTGGGTAGCTATAGCGGCATTTACTTACCAGGCCTGTCCTGAGCGGAGGCCGCCAGCACGCCCGCGTGCAGGTGCACGCCAGAGACGTCCGTGGTTTCACGCGCCTTGTGCAGGTCGCAGGCGGCCTGCATGGATAACCAGAGACGCGCCGCAATGCCCAGCCCCGCCTCCAGCCGCACCGCCATTTCAGGGCTGACGGACGCCTTTCCGCTGGCAACCTTGCTCAGCGCCGAAGCGGACACGCCCAGCTCTTTAGCCAGCACGCGCAGGCCGATATTGTTATCTTCAATGTATTCGGTGATCAGACCGCCCGGATGCGGGGGATTGAACATAGCCATCAGTGGTAGTCCTCCAGGTTGAGAATATAGGCGTCGCCGTCCGTGAATTCGAAGGTGATGCGCCAGTTAGCCCTGACCGTAATCGAAAAAAGGTTTTTCCTGTCACCTTTCAGGGGGTGGAAACGAAAGCCAGGATAGTTTTTGAACTCATCCGTGGAAAGCGCTTCATCGATGACCAGCAGGCGAAGCCGGATGCGCTCGGCGTCCTGCGCCTGTACGCCGCTGATATCGCCTTTTTCAAACAGCTTCTGTAATCCTTTGTGCTTCCAGCTCTTAATCACTTTTCGGCTCCGCGTTTCCTGTCAAGAAACAGTATATCATACGTTTCGCATCACGAAACAGTGTGCGTATTAATTTTATCAGCCCTGCTCTGACGATTTCCGGGTCGTCAGTTTGTTGGGCACCAGCCAGCGGTTCATGTCTTTCTGCGCGCTGTCCATGTGCAGGGACCGCAGGTGAATTTCGCACGCCACCTCACAGGCAACGTCTCCGGCGTACGGCTGCAGGGTTTCCAGGCCGTTCAGCGACGGAAACCGGCGCGCCCATGCGGCGATCATGTTCTTCAGGTCGTTTTCCGGTACGTCGTCACACCAGGCGGAAAACCAGCCGCGCAGCGTTTCCGGTGTGCGGAATGCCAGTTCTGTTTCAGCCTGCCGGATGCGGTTCTCCAGCTGGCGCTCCCGGTAGTCCTCTGCCTGCCTCTCGCGCCGCCCTGCATGGCTTACGGTCTTCATGGCGGCGTGTTTTGCGCGCTCCGCGCGGCGAAAAACGGCCTCCGGAAACAGGACGGTTGCCAGCTCGCCCGGCAGCGGCAGCGGGCAAACCTCGCCCGCCGTGCTGAGGAAGATATCCAGCGCGCCTTCCCACTCGGGCAGCGGCGCGCGTTTTTCGCGCGGACGGAGGTAAATGCCCCGTATGCGGTTCAGCGTCTGGACGCTGACGCGGCTCCTGCCGCTCAGTTGCTTCATAAACGCGGCGGCCCAGGGATGGCGGGCCAGCCGCGTCCCCCGCTGCTGTGCGTGCTCAACCGCCGCGATTGCCTGCAGCGCGGCCTGACGTTCCGGCAGCAGGGTGACCAGTGAGTGTGATTTCGGGATCATGCGGCGAGCCCTCCCATCCGAAGCGCGGCGACCAGCTCACCGGCACCGGTGAAGCCCGCCCGCGTGTACTCTGTGATTTTTTTGAGCGTGGCGGACATCATCGCAGGTTCAAACCGGTAGCTGACGCACAGCCGTACACTGGAAGGGGCGCGGAGGTCGTTAAGCACCACACTCCACAGCGGCGAATTCGCAGACGGACTCACAAGCTCGACGGCGAGTCCAGCCGCATCGGCGAGGGTCAGCCGCAGGTGAACAGGGTACGCCCCGCCCCACTCGCCGCGCATCTCGCAGTCAGTGCGCCAGCAGTCCGGCAGCTGTAGCGCGTTAAGTACGGCCCCGGTCAGGCGCTGGCGGAATGTTTCGCCCCGATCGCGGTAGGCTTCAAAATCGCAGGCGGTGAAAGCCTGCAGGGTGTTAAGCGTAAATTTTTCTTCTTGAGTCATGGGATTCAGCTCTGTCTCAGGGGCATGGATCCGGCCCGGGTATCGGGCCGGAAGAGGGGCTGGCAGGGACAACCCTGCCAGCCTGGTTGCAACGGTTTACCCGTTGAGTTGTCCCCGCTCAGCCAGTGAAACAGTCTCGTTTCCTGCCACAATGATATGGTCAATGAATCGCACAGCGACCAGCTCAAGGACCTTTTGCAAGCGTCCGGTTATCGCAATGTCAGCCCTGGACGGCTCTTTGTTAAACGAGGGGTGATTGTGGCTCACCACAACCGCCGCCGCGTTCAGCTGCAGCGCCCTGTACACCACCTCCCGGGGATGAACCTCTACGCTTGAAACAGACCCCTTAAACATCTCTTCATAGGCAAGCAGCTGATGCTGGTTATTCAGAAAAGCGACTGCAAAAATTTCACGCTCGCGACCGGCAAGTTTTGCTCTGAAAAACGCCTCAGAGACCTCTGGTGAGGCAAAAAAGGTCCCGGTAGGGTAGCGATGATCGATAGCGCGCGCGGCTTCATCCAGGATCTGGCTCTCCGTGGCCATCACGTAATTTCCCTGGGCATCACGAATCTGAAGGCGGGTGAAAAACCGGACGTTATCACTGACGCTTTCCAGGCGAGGCCCGGGTGCTTCAGGTGCGGTGTTTTCAGGGTTTTGCGCGTTATGACAGGGCATCATTTCAACCGGCGCACGGTCGGCGGTTGAATCAGGGGTAACGCTGGCGAGTGTGTTTTGCATGGCATGGCTCCTTAAATCCGGCTGAGTAGGTGCAGCTCGCGCTGCGGATCCGAAAAAGACCTTCTCTGACGCGGGTTTCTTCTTCCCGGTCTGGCCTTTCGCGGCGAGGGCCGGGTAGCAACGACGAAGAGAGGACATAAAGGGGCGGAGGCAAAAAGTTTTTGTGTCCCTTCCGCAAAAAGTTTTTGACGGAGTGCATTTCACCCCTTTTTGAACGAACCGGCGGTGCTACGAAAAGCCCTCTGCGAAAGACCAGGACGGAATGCAGGGAAGCGTCAGAAGGGACGTTTCAGGCCGCTACGCGGGCTGGCCTTAAAGTCCCGGCGGGTTTTGCCGGGACGGTGAAAGCGACGGCGCAGCCGGCAGCAGCCGTTGAACCTGGACATCAGACCGAAACCGCCTGCGGCCGAAACCCGCAGGGGTTCGGTGGCGCTTAGCGGCTCGCCGCTTAGCGACATAGGGCTCGACGACCCGGCCCAGCCGGGGAGCCGAAGGGGGCCCGAAGTGAGATTTCTGGTTTGCTTACTGACCGAATCAACACCACAAAAAAGCAACCGTTTCGGCAATAATCCGACTCACAAACCCATCTCAGTGCATAAAAACCGGCTTAACTGCATCGTTATCACTGTTTGACTGACTTACCTGTGGGTGCGGAAAGCTGCGCCGGCAGGCGCAGGTCTCCCGCAGGCCGCCGGAGGCGGCAGGATGTTTTCGCGGCCGGAAAGGGGCGGCGGGCCTCCCTGCCCTGCCCCGGCTTATTTTTCCAGTGCGGCCATAACTGTTCTGATGGCCTCATTCTCCAGTGACCAGAGGCGTTTTGCTGTTCCCTCACCGCCCTGTACATCCTCAAGCCGCATATAATCGCCCGCCACGCGCAGCACCTGTGCCAGCGCGGTAGCGGATACGGTAACTTCCCGCGCCTGTGCTTCCTCTTCGCGCAGGTTTGTCAGCATGTCCCGCACTTCATCCCGACCGATGCCATAACGGCGGTGGTCGCCAGCCTCTGCAATAAACTCCAGCACCCTGCCCGCCTCTTTCTCTGTTATGTCCATGCATTCCGCGCTGTCCAGCACGTCTTCCAGCGTCCAGACCAGTACCGCAACCTGGTTGTCCTCACCAAATGATTCGATCAGGTGGGCACACACTTCTTTAACGTTCCCGTACATCATGTTTTTTCTCCTGTTAACGGGGCGCTCTTTGGCGCCCCGTGGGTTAATCAGTCCAGCGCGGCAAAAATGGTGCGGGCTTCGGGATGAGTGAAGGCATAGTCGGTCAGCTGGCGGTGACGGCGGCAGTAAAGCGCGCACAGCTCGCCCTCGTCGTGACGGTCATACATCCAGCTACGGTGATTGAGCACCAGTGAAGTGATCACGATGCCCGCCGCCTCGCTGCTCAGGCGCACATCGCTGTGATTTGCCGGGTTAACAAAACGCCAGGTTTCCTCCGCTGCGGGCTTCATGAAGCCACCGCCGGACGGCAGCAGTGCAAAATCCCATACGCCGCCGTCGTAGTCCGCCAGGAAACGATCGGCGTACAGGTACACGTTGTTTTCGGCGCGTATGAAATCGTCGCCAAAAATCGCCGGCAGAAAACGCAGGCGCGTATAGCCGTCAAGGACGCGCGCGGACTCAAAAGCAGGGGTGGCAGTATTCATCAGAAATCTCCGCTGTCAGGGTGGTAAACCGTTCCGGCCTGTGCCGTGACTGAATGACAGCCCGGCGAAAAGCGGAGTGTTCATGAGCACCGCCGGAAGCCGCAGCGCAAGCGAGCACGAGGCGGGATTACGCACGGCGGCGACGCGAAGCATGAGCGGAGGCGCGACGGGAGTAAGCCCGCGGAGGCGAGTGCGAACGGGTGAGGACGGTGAGCGAAGCGATCTCTTGAACACGCAGCGGCCGGGCTAAAGTGAAGTCACGGCACCGGCCGCAGACCGCACGGTTTTTATTCCCCCGCCGCAGGCGGCATAGTGCGGCGCGCAGCAACATCCTTTTCGTCTTGTCCACATCCGGGGTGCATATCCGCCCCGGAACCCTGTGGATAAAACTGGCCCTGCCGTGCGCCGGCAGGGGTGCAGAGCGGTGTTTGTTTATTAATCAGTCACGCCCTCAGGTGTTTCTGTATCACGGCCGCGCGCCGGTACAGCTCCACCAGGTCGTTATCAATCCCCTCAATCAGCAGACCCGTCATGCGCTGTTCCCGGCTGGCGCCGTGCCACAGCTGGCGCGCAATCATGTCGCGCAGGCGCAGGTGAAACTCATACAGCGATTCTTCCAGGTCGGCGACGTCGGCCGCCAGGGTATCGTTGTCAGTGTGCATAGTGTGATCGTTCATCGGGTTCTCTCCTTTCATCAGGCCGCGCGGGCGTCGCGGTGGGCATACAGGCGGCGCAGGCCGGCGGCGTGGTACTGCTCCATCAGCTCGATACCGATCCAGCGGCGCCCGCATTCCTGAGCGGCCACGCAGGTCGAACCGCTGCCGGCAAACGGATCCAGGACAATGGCGCCGGGCTGCGTAAAGGTCTCAATCAGCGGCCGCAGGGCGCTGACCGGCTTTTCGGTCGGGTGATGCCGATTGCCGGTGTACTCCCATGGCATCACATCAGGCAGCGGTTTCGCCGGCAGCGCCGGGCGCCCTTTGGCCAGCACGTAGGCACTTTCGTGCTGATAGCCCACAAACGCAGACTTTGAGGCGTAAGGTTTGGTGAACACGATGTGGCCCACCACACGGAACCCCGCCGCCTTCCACGCCTGCATAAAAATGTCTATCCGGTTCCAGCCGTAGAAGCTCACCGCCAGGCTGTTGTCCTTGAGCACCCGGAACATCTCGCGGCTGGCAGGCGTCACCCACTCGCTGTTAACGTCGTTGGCAATCGATCGGCCGGAACGGTCTTTGAAGCCGACGAGATACGGCGGATCGGTGAGGATGAAATCAATACTCTTGTCCGGAAAGCCGCCCATAACCTGTACGCTGTCGCCGTGCATGAATCGAGACATAGTGATGCTCCTGTGTATGAAGGGGGCACCGGTAGTGGTGCCGTGACCTCCACACAGACGGGCGAACAGCAGAGCAAACAGGGGCGACACCGGAAGCCGCACGCGCCGCCGGAGCGGACTGAATGTCCCGCGCACGGCGGGGAACGGGTGAGGATGTCGGCGCAGCTTCCCTTGTTTGCGAAGCAGCCCGGCTACCGTGAGGTCACGGCACTTCATGCCAGCCGTTTACCGGCCGCAGGACGGGAGACGGCATGAAGGCGGAGCGCAGCGACATACTCATGTCATTCAGGCAGTAATGCCGCCGTGACCGGCGGCATCAGAGAATCTGCAGCTGCATACCGGGCAGCGCTATGCTCCTTCCTCCTCCGGTATGACGGCATCGATGGCCATCTCCAGGTGCCACCAGTTAAATCCCTCGTTCGCATCATGATGGTCTTCGGCAAATTCCATCGCGGCAGCAATCTCCTGCGGCGTCAGGGAAGGTTTAATGGCCAGAAAATCCTCTGCCAGCCAGAAGGTGCCGCAGCAAAGCTCGTCATCGCCGACGGCCGCCAGCCGCTCCCTGAATTCCCGAACGGTCATCTCTCTCATCACATATCCGGGGGGCCTGCGCCCGCCGCCTCCTGTTCAGCCGCCGTAGCTGGCCACGTTGTCAATGATCCATGCCGGGCCCGTCACCTCACTGAACCCGAACTCGTCTTCCTCATCGCCCCACTCCAGCGAGTCGCAGCACTCCCCGGTCTGACAGCCCGCTTCATAAACAGCCCATCCGCAGTAGCTGCTGCCGGACTCGGCATACCAGTGCTCAACGGTGACGCCGTAACGCTCGCTCAGCGCTGACAGCACATCCGGCGAGGGAGGCGACCAGGGCGTATCAAAATCAGCGTCAAAAGTGACGAGCCCGGAGTGCGACACGTCAAGATTGTGCGCGTGTGGCCACTTTGTGCCGTAGCGTTCAACTACGTCGCTAAACCCGTCCGGCACACCATGGAGCAGACGTCCGTTATATCCGTTTATCTCCGCATCAAGACGCGGCGGGATCAGCTGCAGCATGTCGAACGGAAGTGCCTGCAGCGGCAGCGCGTCTTCGCGACACTGGCAGTCCCACGACTCGCTGAGGCCGTTATTACCCCGCATCCAGTACCAGTCACCGTGCTTTATCTGCCACAGCCCGGCGATCACCGTCTGCTGCTCAGCAGAGAGCGATGACCACGTCATGCGCTGCAGACCGCTGGCCAGCCACAGTTCGTGCAGCTTGTTGCAGATTTCTGGCGTCAGTTCTGCGCCGTCACGCAGATGCGCCACCCACTGTGTAAAAGCACGGTTCTGCGGAGTATCGTTTCCTGTCACCTTCACCAGAGCGGGATACGGGGCATAGTCCGTCGCTTCCACCGGGCGCAGCAGCCCGGCACAGCCCGCCAGAAAGAGCTGGATCCCTTCTGCAGCCGCCCGCGCGTAAAGCGGAACACCCTCCCCGCCTTCAATCAGCGTCAGCGCATTTTTTACGTGATATTCCGGGCCTGAAACCCGCAGCCTGTTGGCACACCAGTTTGGCATGTTGACTCCTCCGTTAAGGGTTGCACGGCACCATCTGCACCGTGCCGCCACGGAAGCCGGGCGCAAAGCGGAGCAGGCAACGGGCGAAGGAGGAAGCCGCACGCGCCGCCGGAGCGGACTGAATGTCCCGCGTACGGCGGGGAACGGGTGACGACAGACCCCTTGCCGGCGCAGCGGCCCGGCTAAGGTGAAGGCACGGTGCAGGCCCGATGGCACAGAGGGAGCTTGCATGGCATTTTTAGGAACGGGCGCCGGCCTTTGCAGCGCTGTGGCGTCACGCATGTGGGAGAAGAGAGAAACTCGAATGATCAATAACTTCTAAAAAAAGTGCAGTTTTTGCACTTTTTTATAGATAATAAAACGAGACATATGGGCAAGGAGAAGGAATATGACTGGCTGGCAACTGAGGCTCTGGCGCCGGAGCCTGCTCTGGAGCCGTGACAGGGCTGCCGAAGAGCTTGGGGTAAGCCTTCGCACGTACAAAGACTACGAGAACGCAGAACGTGTAAAGCGATCGGTGGCGATGGCCACTGTTACGCTGTCGCTTATCAACGTTATGCCGGCGCTGAAATCCGATCAGCTCAGCAAAGACCTCCTGCTGCAGATGCTTCAGAAAATGACGGCCGAGGTCTCAGGAAAAGAAACTGGAAGCGATTCTGGCAGGTGAGAGGCTAAACGATGCTGTCTGTATTAGACCGATAAGGCGGACTGACGCCTGGCTAATGTTCACTAAGAGTTGTGAATAGCTGAGCTCGCACTTGAGCCGCAACGGCTGTTGCTAGCTATGCGGTCTATTAATCAACGGATAAGCATGAATTTAATTTCTCCCACATACACTCTCGAGTCGAAAGAAATTATTTAGCCCTCTTCCGAACTTCAGATAGAACAATATTTAACCACTTAGTTCGTGAAATCTGATAAAACACTCAAACCAGCACCCATCTAATACAATGAATAATATGAGCTTTTCAGCAAGTTACGAATGAATGGCTTTAGTGCAGCAGGTAACTCTCACGAGTGATGAAAAGGGCAAGATGTTCCATACAATTTGTGGCATGCTTATTTGGTCAAAACGAAGTGGGTGAGACAGGCACAAAAAAACCGCCCGGAGGCGGTTTGATTGAATCCAGAGGAATGTTATCAGGCATTTCTCTGGAAAGGCAAAAATTGTTATCAGGCAATTTTTGCCGCTGCTGATTTGCAGTAGCAAACACAAGCAGAAGCTTTCGAATCCAGTATCACGTTTTGGCGTATGGTTTGCAACTTGTGCAGGTGAGTAAATTTCACTCAGCCGGCTTAAGCAAGGAAGCAAATGTGAACACTCTGGATCGAAACACCGTTTTTTACGCACAACTTAGTAGCAATCGGGAAAGGCAATGAAAGTTAGAGCGATGTTGTGGCATGCTCTCTCGTGTTGCTAAGAGCAAGGTGGATTATCAGCCATTTCGGCACCTTGCCAGTCCTATCCACCGACCAAGCACAAGCAGAAGCTTTCTTTCTCTTGCGCGGCGCGCCGAACGCCACTGGTCAAACCGTAAGGCTCCACGCATGAGACGCAACGCACTTGTTGTGTCACTGCTGATGGCATTGCTGAACGCCTATAGCGGCAGTGAGGGTATTAATATCAATACCACCATTAACGCTCCGGTGAACGTAATTCACAGTAAGTGACAGTAAGCCGCCCTTGGGCGGCTTTTTTTATTTGTCAAGGGTCTGTTTGCGGAGTTCAGCAAATACGTCAGGTGTTTTATGTGCCGTCAGAGCTTCCTGAACGTCGTTGAAGTAGTTTTTTAATATATCTGTCATCGCCTGGAGAGAGCCAGCTTTAAAGTTGACCTGCTCACCATCCTGAACTAATTCATTTGAAAAAGTGGCCATCAGCTCTAATAGCTCAGGAATAGGCTTATTATCATTCGAGACGAAACGCGCATCGTTGTGCGCACAAGCATTACGCAACTTAGTTACTTTTTTAACAGCAGAGTAATGATCTGAAGTTTTCATGCCTATTATCTTTCTGGCATACAGATCACAACGCTCAAAACCACTACCTTTGAGATCAGACAACCTTACGGGAGCGTTGTGAATTCTTGCAAAGCCATTGCATAGCTTCTCGAAATCGTGCTCAAGCATGCCATATAACGTCAAGAAGACAGAGCGACGTGTAACGCTGGGATAGTACGATGTGAACATATCATCTAAATCAACAGAGCCGCTATCAAGCCCCATATAGTACTCAACAATGTGATAAGCATTATCTTCAGCCGAAATTTCATGCTCTTCCACTTCAGGCCCTTCAGTACGATATTGGCTTATATTCGCTTCGATAGAGGCATCAGTTTGCGCATTTAGAGAGGCAATAATTTCAAAGGTCAGGCTTACGTCATAATGTGAAAATTGCATTGGAAGGTTCAGTAGAGCCTTAAATTTGAACATTTCTTATTTCCCATATACGTTGAGCTTTTTCTTGAGCCCGGTGATTTGCTCCATAATAATTATTGGAACTTGATGTTAACAACTTCTGCTTTTAGCACATATTGGACTTAGTACATCCTTACTTTGTAAACACCGTTTGCACGCGCCGAACAAAATTTCCCTTCGTTCAGGAAAGCCTCCCATATGCCGAACCGTGGAACCGGACGCGTTGCCGAACTATAATTTGTTCCGCAGTCCATGCATTAAAAGGTAAATGATGAGAACGGGAATACTTTCACTAGGTGTGCTGGTCGCCACGCTACTCGCCGGCTTTGATGCGAATGCACAGAGCCTTGAGTGGTATAAGGCGAACGATAAGGAACGAAACGCGAAAGTTGAAGAGTGTAAAAAAGCCTCCGATCCGCGCGGCACCGAAGACTGTCGCAACGCGATTGATGCCAGCTTCCGTAGCGGCTCATATACCAAAAGTCCAAACAAGAGTTGGTGAAAATCATACAAGCCGCCGCCAGGCGGTTTTTTATGTGCCCTTTTCGCCGTTCGGTTAAACGCCTTAAGCACTAAACAGCTTCCACTCGCCTGACTTTGAGCGCTATGAACGAGCAGCGGGCATGTGATTTTTGGAGGCGGCACAGCCTGCAATTTCGCGGTAACCGAAGCATCGGCCACAATTAATACCTGCAAATTTCCGGCTGGCCGCCCATCTGCAGAAATGCAAGCAATGCGAAGAACCGGAGAGCGGTTCTGCTGCAGATGCTTCAGAAATGACGTCCGACGTCACTGGAAAATAAAACTGGTCGCCATTCAGGCAGATGACCTGCTAAACGGCGATCGTTCAGCTTAGGGACTTGCCAGACAAATCCGCCTAATTAATACTGTACATAAACACAGTATTTATTTGAGGAGGATTTTTATGCGTGACGTACAGACAGCAATTGCCTTATCCCCGGCTCATCTGCAGAGGGCAGATCTATGAAACAGGCAGCCTGTTCTGCGGATCTCACTCTGCTCTGGCCACCCATTTTTACGCCCAGAGTACGCGTGCCGCTCTATGCGGAGCCCTGCGCGGCCGGCTTCCCCTCCCCTGCACAGGATTACGTCGAAAAAGAGCTCGATCTCAACGAGCTCTGCATTCGCCGGCGCGCGTCGACGTTCTTCGTGCGTGCCAGCGGCAACAGCATGCAGGATCTCGGCCTGTTTGATGGCGACGTCATGGTGGTTGACCGGGCAGAAGAGGCCGCGCACCACGACATCGTCATCGCGGAGGTAGACGGCGAGTTTACGGTCAAGCGCCTGCAGCTGCAGCCGTGCATTGCGCTGCTGCCCATGAATCCGGCCTACCCCGTTATCTACCCGGAAGAGCTGCAGCTGCTTGGCGTGGTCACATGGTTTTTTAACAGTACTCGCGCGCGCCGGAGGTAACCATGCCCATGTTAGGATTAGCCGACGCAAACAAGTTTTATGCCAGTTGCGAGGCGCTGTTTAGGCCGGACCTGCGCGGCAAACCCGTAGTGGTGTTGAGCAATAACGATGGCTGTGTAATCGCAAGATCGGTCGGAGCAATCGCCATGGGTATCAAAATGGGTATGCCGTGGTTTCAGCTTAAAGCCCAGGAATATCCTGAGAAAGTTCACGTATTTTCAAGCAACTTCGCCTTATATCACTCGCTTTCGCAGCGCATTATGACAGCGCTGGAAGAAATGACGCCCCGCGTTGAGCAGTATTCCATTGATGAAATGTTCCTCGATTTGAGCGGCATCGATGGCTGCGAGGACTTTGAGCACTTTGGCCGGCGCCTGCGCGCGCACGTACTGGCCACGACTGGCCTGATCGTCGGCGTGGGCATGGGACCTTCAAAAACACTGGCAAAATCAGCGCAATGGGCAAGCAAGGAATGGAAGCAGTTCCGGGGAGTACTGGCGCTGACGCCCGGCAATCCTAAAAGAACCGAAACTCTTCTCCTGAATCAACCTGTAGAGGAAATCTGGGGGGTGGGACGTCGCATCGGCAAGCGCCTTAACCTGATGGGTATTGAAAACGCCCTGCAGCTGGCGCGAGCGCACCCTGCCCTTATCCGCAAGAATTTCGGCGTTGTGCTTGAACGAACCGTGCGCGAACTTAACGGCGAATCATGTATACCACTCGAGGAGATGCCGCCAGCGAAGCAGCAGATCGTCTCCAGTCGCTCTTTCGGCGAACGCATCACCACAAAGGTGGCCATGCAGGAGGCGCTTTGCCAGTACGCCACGCGCGCAGCAGAGAAGCTCAGGAAAGAGCGTCAGTTCTGCCGGCACGTTGGCGTATTTATCCGGACCTCGCCGCACGCGAAAGATGAGGTGTTCTACGGCAACAGCGCCGGTGAGAAGCTCCCGCGCCCGACGCAGGATACGCGTGACGTCATCGAGGTGGCCATGCGCTCGCTGGACCGCATCTGGCTGGAAGGTCGCCGTTATATGACGGCAGGCATCATGCTTGATGACTTCACGCCGCATGGCGTCAGCCAGCTGAACCTGTTCGATGAAGATCAGCCGAGAAAAAACAGTGCGCAGCTGATGAAGGTGCTGGACGGCATAAATCAGTCCGGGCTGGGAAACCTGTGGTTTGCGCGTCAGGGGGTGAACAACGAGTGGAAAATGAAACGGGAGCTGCTTTCCCCAGCCTGGACCACAAACTGGAAAGATATCCCTGTGGCATTTGTCAGATAAGGTCTGTCGAACAAATCGGATGAGAAGCCGATCGTTTTCAGCGCTGCCCGTGATGAGCAGCGCATCAGCAATTTGGATTATTTTGGCCGGACCACCGTGCTTTTTTCACAGTAGACGACGCTGTTAGCTGGCACATCTTTATTCACAAATGCCATAGCGCCGATCGTCACGTTATCACCGATTGTGATGTCACCAATAATGCAGCTGTGGGCGCCGATATCGACGTTGTCACCGATGACAATTCGCCCTGATGCATCTTCAGAATTTTTCCGGCCAATCGTCGTATTCTGACGCAGTTTGACGTTACGCCCGATGACACTTTCGGCTCTGACGACAATCCCGACGTAGTGGTTTACTTTCATCCCCGGGCCGATTGATGCCTCAAGGCTGATGTCAGTACCGTAACGTCTGAGAAGCTTGTGATTAATACGGCGCGCTCTTTTCCGCATACGCGGTGAAGGCAGCGTATGCATATAACTGGCCAGCCGCCACCAGAAGTAATAATTGTTCTTGTAGCCAAAAAGCACCCGGTGGATGACTTTGAACCAGGAAAATTTTTTTTTGCCATCCCTGTTTAGCACTTCAATGCGCAGACATTCTTTAAGATGTGCGTATGTATTTACTCCATCACTAGTGCGAAGGCTTTCGTTAACATAGGTAGATGTAATATTGTCTGACATGGTAGCCCCTAAAAAAGCAAGATTAAAACCATTTTAAATAGAAAGTTAAGAAATCAAACGCATGAATTAGCGCCTTTTATGCCTTATAATTTGGCTTAATAATTCTAAATTAAATAATAGCTAATTTTAATATACACAATGAATGCTTGTCGATAGTTAATAACAACGGAGCTTTCGAAATGGATTATACCTACTTACTCGAAAAAAAATCAGATCACATTTTCTCGTTTGAGCAAATCAACAGTAATGACTACTCATCCAAAACCTGGCTAATTGATATTAGCCACTTTGTAGATTTAGATAACCCTTCTGATGAAGAAGTGTTTAATTACAATATGCTCAATAACGAACATGGATTTCCGCCAAACGAAGTTTGGCAGGTGTTCTTAAGCCGTGTAGCTGGGCAGTTACCTATCGACAACTAACAACCATAACATCTTGTTAAGATAACAACTTAACAATTGCATGTATATCAACTGAATAAAAACATAAAATTATCTTGTTAAGATAACAAGATGTAATTATGATAACATCATATCTTATTATCGATTGAGGTTGTCATGATTATCGTACTAGGAAGTCAGAAGGGTGGCGTAGGTAAAAGTACTCTTGCAGTATCGATTGCTTCATGCCTTAAGTCGCAGGGAAAGTCGGTCATAATCGTAGATGCAGATGACCAAAAATCTGTATTGACCTGGTATAACAACCGTTCTGAATCTCTTCCACACATTCCGGTTACCGGCGCCACTGGTAATATAAAGGCTATGCTTAAAGAGCATGCAAAATCTTACGACTATGTCATTGCTGATTGTGCAGGTCGTGATAGTGCTGAAATGCGAAGTGGGTTGATGTCAGCGGATGTTTTTATCTCGCCGCTTAGACCATCACAAATGGATTTAGATGTCGTCCCACACACTTGCGAAGTATTTACCGCAGCTAAAGACTTTAATGAGAAAGTTAGAGGCTTTTTAGTCCTCAACATGGCCCCTACGAATATGTTTGTTAATGAGGCGCATCAAGCAGCTGAAGTACTGGCTGATTATCCCCAGATGCAGTTAGCCACATCCCGCATATGCGATCGGAAAGCCCATAGAGATGCCTGGGCAGAGTCATTAACTATCTATGAAACGCAGAATGAAAAAGCTCAGGAAGAGATCTCAGCCTTGGTTAAGGAGTTGGTATTGTGAGGAACAGAGCAAACACTCCGCCTAAAGACGAGAGCGCATTCATTAACGGCGGCACTGCAGGACTCGGTGTGATCACTGAGAAAAAAAATTCAACGAAAAGTAAAGCTAAGCCCGTGAGCATCTCTTTTGCAGATTCCAATCTTCAATCAATTGATAACTGCATTCGTGATGAAATGAACAACTCCGGACTGCGTGTAAACCGTTCGGATGTAGTCAGAGCTGCAGTTATGGCTTTTGAAAAACTGAGTGAACAGGAGCGATCAAAGCTGATTAACTCAGCAAAATTACAGTAATGTCATCTTGTCATCTTGTTATCTTGTTATCTTGTTATCTTGTTATCTTGTTATCTTAATTAAATGCTAAGATAACAAGATAATAACCTATTAATCGTATGATAATTCTCATTTTTTAAGCATTGCCACAGCATCATTTCCTGACATCTGAAATTGCACCCTGTTTCTGGCCGTCACGTCCAGCGCAAACACCCGCGTATAAATCTCCGTCGACTTGGCGCTTTTATGCCCGAGCAGGCTCTGCAGCGCCTTGAGCGGCGTGCCGGCGTAGAGCATGTGCATGGCGTAGCTGTGGCGGAAGGTGTGCAGGGTGACCGGTATTGAGAAACTGACCCCTTCTGACTCCGCTGCTTGGACGGCCTCGTTCAGCCAGGTGCGCGCCGTACGGTCGGTGATCTCCCACAGCCGCACCCTCTCTGTCCGGCCGGTCTTATCACTCCTGCGCTCCAGCGGAATGCGCAGGGTGGCAATCATCATCTCCAGCTGCGTCACGTACTGCGCGTCGGACAGCGGCACCAGGCGGTGCGGCACCGCACCGGCGGCAATACGGCCGGCGCGCCTTTCAGCCTTTTCCTCTCGCTGCTTGAGCGTGGCCAGCTGCACGAACGGGTACTGCTGGCGTAGCAGAAAGTCTCCCCGGGTCAGGGCAAGCGCCTCGCTGATTCGCGCGCCGGTGTTCCACAACGTGGTGAACAGCATCTTGCGCCGCAGGTCGGGCATGAAGTGGAGCAGGGCGCTGACCTCCGGCGCCAGCAGGTACTTCGGCAGGTCGACGACCAGCGCGGCCATTTGGCGCAGCGCCAGCGCCGCCGGATAGTCAATGGCCACCGGCAACGTTGACGCAGCCGGCGCGTAGGAAATTATTCCGTTCATAGATGTGAGTCCGGTGAAAAAGGCAGGACGTTAGGCCTCAGAAATCGTGTCCACGCATCTCGCTCTCAAGATCAAGGAGGTAGCGCAGTCCGTTATCAATACCGTCAAGATCGTCAGACGCAGCGGCCATCTGCTCCCCGAAACGGCGCGTATTAATGTAGTGGATGCCTTCCAGGCTCCGGCCTCCCTCTGCCGTGCGGGCATAGCGGAAGCCGGTGGCCCTCAGATCTGCCTCGTTCAGTGCCTTCACGACGGCGCTGACTCGCGTGAAATGAGACGGGGCCAGCGTATCATCGGCCTGAAGGAGCAGCCTGCGCGCCACTTCCCACAGCGTGTTGAGGTTGTGCGTGACCTTGTCACCGCTGCGGGGGGCATAATCCCGGAGCAGCCGGCAGGCCAGTCCGGTGACCTGCTTGATCTGCAGCTCAATGTGGTGGCGGTAGAGGAACACCACGGGATAGACCAGAAAATCCTGGTCGCGTGCAGTTTCGTCAATGTGACGGATGAGGATGTCAGCGGCCCGCCTGTAGCCTTCGGTATAGGCAGTCCCGTGGTCGGACATGTAGTTGAGGCAGGCATTATTGTGCCAGTCGCGATCGCTGGCCAGCAGCCCTGACTCCGGTGACTTTTTCTTTTTCACTTCAGCTCCTGAATCTTTTTATGCCGGACCAGGTTCGATGCATCGGCCGGAAATCCCCTCGACCATAAATTTGTGCTCCTCTGAAACAGCAAAATCCCGCCTGCCTTTTTGTGCTTAGTAAACTCTCGCCTTTCCAGACCTAATACCCTGCGATAGCCCAGGCAGCACGTCTGATTTTGTCAGCTGGAAAGGCACGAACGAGATCCATGGCAGGAACTTCCTGTGGCATACATTTCAGCCACAATCTGTTTTGCGCATCATATGGTTTGGCCGCAATGTATCTGACAGGTGAATTGATAGTTGCTTCAGACCAAGTCGATGGATCTAGGTCGTCAAAAAAGTCGGTGTTAATCCAGACATGGCCTGCTCCGTTTTCGTCTACAAGCTCATCAATCAGGTCACATAACGCGTACTTAAAAATTTTCATAACAACCCATTTGTAAATACTCCCATCACGAAATAATCACCCACTGACGCACCTGACCGTCACACCGGAACACTTACCCAGACAGTATCATGCCATGAGTAATAATAAGCAGGCACATAACCACAGATGGCAATTACCTGAACCCTGTTTCCGCCGGATCCGATTTCTTCTGAATTAAGCACTTTCCCGGAATCGTAGCACGCCGGGCGGACGCATCATAGCGTCGTTTTCATCTTCATCCTTCCATGACGCATCCCGTATGTTGTGCTACATGCGGCTAGGTGATCCACTATATATTGTGGTGTGCACAGAAAACCGCCGACGGAGAGTTAAAGATCCGCTTCTAGCTTTTTTCGGATCTGCGGTGAAACTAACAATGAAAAAATACCATTTGAATTTTGGATTTATCTATTGTGTTTTGTATTTCAATTTGATTATTGTATTACCAGCGGCAAATAGAAGTTCGATGTCGAATTAAAACCCCACATTATAATGAGGTAATACCAATGACTTTGACTACACGCAATGATTCAAACGGTACACAAGAAACCGTTTCGGTTTCCGTCAAGGGGATCCTGGCTCCGGTCAGCCAGGCGCTGAAAGACGTTTCACAGGCCCGCAAGGTAAATCAGTCAGTGCTACTGCGCGAGATGGTCAACGGGCCAATGAGCAGCCTCATTCACGTTTTCTGCCTGAAGAGTCCTCTGGTTAATTCGCTCGACCTGGACGTCGTACAGTATTTAGGCGGCACTTTGACGCCGGTATGGTCAGCCGTACCGCTGGCCCCGCAGTTTGAAGCCGTTTACCTGGATCTGCTGAGTATCAGCAATGAGGACGATCTGACCCGTATCCTGCTGCGAAATGCACAGTTCATCCGCATGCGCGCCGGTCAGTGCCTGCCTAGAGGCACACAGATTACGGGCAGCGTATCAATGCACCTCGCACTGTTCAGCGAAATTGCGGGCCGCGACGAGCAGACGATAGAAGCATACTGGGCCGGATTTGCGCGCTTCTGGGGGCAGTGGTACCAGCGTCAGGATTACTACCAGCATATCAACCAGCTGCGAAGCGCGCAGGGTCTGGAGCCCGCCAATGCGCCCAGCGAGGCCGGGGCAGAAGGCGTATATGCCCGTGTGCAGATTCTGCAGGCAGAAGCAACGCAGCCGGGATTTAGTCACGTTCTGATGACGCTGCGCACTGAAAACACTCGTCCTCTGCCAACGAACGTTTTCGGGCAGTTTGCGCTGCCTTATTGTAACGGAAACCTGCTGTCTCCCGATCCTGGATACGGCGTTCCCTTCATTTACCCGAACAACTCGCTGGGCATGGGCTTCTGTTTTAAAGAAGAAATCTGCTCACTACACTGCTATACGGTGACAGACCCGCGTCTCGGTCCTACCGCAACGCTAAGCGAAGTCGCGACCGCGCTGGTGTCAGCCGTTGACGATACACTGCGCCCCTACGCCGTGACGTTTCCGGTAACTAAATAAACATCAGGCCGCATCAGCGGCCATTTTTCTGATCCAATGGCTGGTCAATCATTGTTCTGTCCAGCCATTCATATGGTCATTCGGCTTTTCAATGTATTCGGCCTCATCGATATCGAGGTCGAAAACATTGTGCTCAAAATCGAGCCTCTCTATCTCAGCGTTCTCCCTCAGTCCATCTAGGAAGCCAATAACTACTGTAGCGGCGTATTGCTCCTTATGACGAAACGTGTCGTTTGTCTCTCGCATCCCGTACATAACGCGGTCTTCCCTGTCCCAGTTCACTCCGGAATAATCTACCGAATCATAAGTCGCCAGCAACGAGACGCTGAACTCCAGGTCGTAAGTCGCCCCATCCAGATCCACGTCGATTAATTGTTTTTCTGAAATATGAATGTCAAAGATATATATATCGCTGACTTCAAAATCAGAATTTCCGGATGAGTATGGAATAAATTCTCCATTCTCCAGTTTTTCCCGGGCTATTGTCATAACGTGTTCCATCAGCTGCTGAAGAACATCATCGGCAAAACCGGGCAGTCCGGCCAGCTCTTCGTCATTTCTGTTAACCAGGTCCAGCAGATGCTCCAGTTTTTCCAGATGGATAAAGTTGGGATTTCTGTCTGCCACCGCCTTCATATCCCCGTCGGCGCTGATGATGTAGACCATGTGATGGCGGTCACGGGCTACCTTGTCCACGGCAGCCAGCGAAAACGCATCCGGGAACTCGGATTTCTTTGCTTCACGGTGAAATGGGGGAGCCGCCGAGAAGTAGTCACGGAAAATCTGAGCCGGATCCACAATGGAAACAGAAATTTGTTCGGTTAGGCCGTTTTCCATCAGGGCTCGAAACTTCGCCATCGCCTCCGCGAACACTTCCTCCGCGTTAACTCTGGCAAACAGTCCACCACCGGTGGACTCATCCGCGATACGCAGGAAGGCGCCGGCTTTCTGAAACCGCTTGAGCTGGCTGACTGCGTCATCGGCAAACTTTCTGATGTGGGCTTCAATTTCAGAGCGTATTACGTCAGTTATCAGCAGATGAATTTTTCCTTCGGTCACCATTGTCTCCAGGCGAGCAAGATCATAGTGGCCAAACTGAAAACGTTTGGCCTGATAGGCGGAGGTATCGATAAAAACAAGCCGGGTCTGCAGTTCCATGCTGGGATATCCGTAAACGAAAGATGTCATGGCACCAAGAATAGGGGGATTGAGGGTAGAGGAACAGCCTGTCTGTAGTCAGCACTTCTTATTCTGCCCTTTTACGGATCCCCCGAATTTAGCAAACACACAAACGGACAATTCACGCTTTCAGAGTGACATGATGTCATTTATAGTAATGGCATCATAAGCAAACACTGAATCATTTTTGCATGAATAATTCATTCATTAGCGGTATTACCACCAACCGTGAAAGCCTAATCTGGAGAAACAGACAATATGATCAGCCAGCTGACCCTGCGCTTCCCGAAAAAACTGATCGAGGCGCTCAAGACACGCGCCGCCTCGGAGGACACCTCCGTTAACGCTCTGGCCGAACGGCTCATCGGCGGCGCGCTGCAGTCGCCGGCGCCGGACGAGGAGTGGCTCGGTCTCATTACCGATCCCGACGCAGCGGCGGCGCTGCTGTACCGGAAGATCGTACTCGGCGAAGGCGCCGGCGCGGCCGGGCTATCGGTGACCGAGCTGAAGTACCTCACCATGGAGGTCCACGAGGGCTACATGATCGCGGGGCAGAACGAGATCGTCAGCGGGGCGCCGCTCAGGGCCCTGATGGACATCACCGTGGACCTGATCGCCTGGCAGGAAGAGAACGGCGCGCCGGTGGACGGCCCCTACCTGCGCGGTAACTTCGGCGTGCGCGGCGAAAGCTGGTCTGCGGAAGTGGCTGCGGTGCGGGACGCGCTGCCAGCAGCCGTCATCGCTGGCCGTGCGGAGCGCCTGCTGCGCCCGCTGTCGGCGGGCAGCTTCGATCTCCGCGCCATACCCGACGCCGCGCTCGGCACAATCTTCACCCCGGCGCGGCTGCGCGCCGTCTTCCCGCTGGTGATGCGCAGCCGTGACTGGAACGCGGAGCAGCGCCGCGGGTTTTCCGACGAAATCCGGCCGCGCGTGGCGGCGGCTCAGGCTGAAGTGCTGGCCGGCCCCGTGTCGCTCTCGGTCCGGGTGAGCGGGCACGATCCGGCCGTGCCGGCCGACGTGTGGTACGAGGCACCATCGCTGCACCTGCTCGTCAACGGACGCGACTTCGTGATGCCGTTCGGCTGGGAGGAGTTTGCGGAGCTGGTCCGCACGCTGAACGCGTACCGCGCCGATCCACAGGCGATGCCGCGCGGCCATCACGGGCGTGAGGTCATGCTCTCACCGCCGGGCCACGTCAGCCAGGACGGTTTCGTGGGGTTCGGCGCGCTGCGGGTCTTCATTCCAGCGGAGGACTTTGCGTTGTTTGCGGACGGGGTCTGTGCACTGACGGACCAAGGGCCGCTGGCGGAGGCGATGGAGGCGCTGCGCCTGCTGAACGGCGACCTCTGACAGCAGCACGTCAGGCTAACGCGCCCGCTTTTAAAGCGGGCGTTTTTGTTTCTGCTGTCTTTCCAGGTTTACTCGGGGCAAATAGACGATGGTGCATGGCCGGTAGCGCCTCACGTGAAAGCACAACCTTCTGACGCTGGTTTTGTGTCAGAGGTGTAATTTGCGCATAGAGTCTGTGACACTCTCCGCAGCATCAGAGCTGCCTTGCTATATGTGTTATGGGAGCCGCCCGGGTCCGGCCAGTACCTGTCAGGCTGATTGAATCCCGCAGCGCCATGCGGTAAGGCCCGGCGCCGAATGCCCATAACCCCGCAGAGAGCAGAAAGACAAACGCAATCACCGCCATCAAACGTTTCATATATAGCCCTTTTGGTTCACCAGGGCTTAACCCTAAAAGCAGAACAGCACGCGCACGTCATATTTCGCGCCGAGCGCGCTGAGCGCATCCAGATGGCCTGAAATACAGCTCGCCCAGAAACTCGCGGTAGGTGACGGCTGCCGGCGGCGCATGGCGCTGGTCGTTAAACGTCTGGTCGTAGTTAAAGCCCGTCAGCTCTGACGCATGCAGCCAGGAAAACCCGTAGCGGTCTGCATCCGCCTGGGCAATGCGGTCAGCAACCGTCTCCGGCTGCGCAAGCTCGATGCCGCCATAGCCGTAAGTCGTCACCTGCAGGATCTCGGGAACCAGCTGCAGCAGCGCGCCTTCCTATATGTCTTCCGGGAATCCGCGCGGCTCGGCCAGCACCTGACACTGGCTGTCATTTCTGACGCCGGCAAACAGCGCAAACATACCGTAGCTCTGATAGTGGAACGGCTCGGCATAAGCCGGCTTTTCATAACCGTCCATCGTGTGCCAGGGCGGCGGGGGAAACACGTCTTCGCTGACCGGCTCCCAGCCGCCTGCTGTTCTGAACTCCGCACAGGTTCGGATGTACGCTCCCATTATATTCTCCATGTTCGTGTAACGCAGGCCTGGCAGATGCGGCCGGGCCGGACGTCCGGGTTATTCAGGCGCGGGTGTTCCAGCGCTCAACGGCCGACAGCAGCGCACGGTTATGCGTGTTCAGCGCCTCCAGCTCGGTGGCGCAGCCGGCTTCGTCCTCAGTGTCGCCCGGACATTCCGCACCACAGTCCAGGCACTCGATCCAGTACGCCGGTGAATGGGTGTTGCAGATCTCAACGTCCGTTCCCCCGCAGAACGGGCAGCCGCACAGCGCGTGGCCGTCGTGTTTGCCGTCATCGGTGAAGCTCACGCTGTAATAGCCCGCTTCGCCCTGAATACGGAAACCATTGTGTGTTTTGATCATCGTCTTTTCCCTGTTCAGTTTATGTTGGCGCCGGCTTCCGGCGCGTTGAGATAGTCAGCCAGTGCCGCAACGTGCCGGCGTAACAATCGCGTGGGAGTGTGCAGGCTCGCCGGCAGATCGGTGGTACCAGCGACATTGGTCAGCGTCCCTTCCGCCTGATTCAGATACAGCACGACCAGCGGCCAGGACACGCCCGGACTGAAACTTCCGTCGCCGCGCGGCGGCAGGGTGTTCATGAAATCCGTGTTCGCACGAATGAAGGTCGCCGCATCGGCGGCCGCAAACATCGTTGAAAAGATGCTCTGATTGTACGCGCTCAGCTCCAGCGCCTCACGCTCGGTGAGGTAAGGCAGGTTCTGCATGGCGTCCAGGCTTTTGCTGACCTCCGTGGCGCGCCGCAGCGCCTCCCGGTAAACGTCCTCCGGGGTTTCCGCCGACACGTTCACGCGAAACGGCAGCCGGCCGTGTGCGGCAACGTAGTGATAGAGGTGGGTGATGGCCTGCGTCGGGTTGACGTCCAGCGTATCCAGCACGCTTTCGGCGCGCGATTTCAGTTGTTCATCGAGACGAACGGTGATGGATGATTTCAACGTGCCGTCCCCGCAGTGCAGCGGAACGGCCCGCCGTGATCGTGCTTCTGTGTAAGTGACATCGTGGCGCAATCCTCTCAGCAATCTTTGTACTGCAATATTGCAGTGCATTTAAATATCCTACGCCAGCTTTTTTTGCACTGCAAGTTTGCAGTGCAATTTTTTACACGCCGGTTAAATGGTTTTTTCCGGGCGCCCGGATTGCGGAAAAAACGCAGATTGCGTTAAAACCGAACCTGACAGGGAAGGGACGCGGCGGGCGCGGGGCGCAGCGTTCACGGCGCGGCACTATATGTGGTGGCTCAGGCAGCTGAGTGAGGCACAAGATGTAGCGTTATCCACAGAAACGGGGGATAACTTTCGGGGCTGCGCCTTCTGCCGGTAAACCGCAATTGGCTAAAAATGAACAAGAGCGCCCCGCCATACGATTACACGCTGAAACCATCACCAAAGAAACCGTCATCCGCCTTCTTTTTAAAATACCTGTAATAATTTACAGGGGGAGTGGAAAGCCGCTGCGGTTCGCGTGATGATGCGTTCTGACGCAGGGTAACTGCATACGGCATAAAGGAAACGGCATGAATGAACCGATGGTGATCCGGTTTCAGGCAATGGCAATGAACAGTGAAACGCCCATTGCTTCGCTGCTGAGAATGGCGAAAGCCATCGCGGTGAAACTGGATCTGAAAGAACTGGATGAATGGATGACCTGGGAGCTGAACGGCTATCCCCGCGATGTTTCCTTACCGGAGTACCGGATAATCATGTGCGAGCTGAAAGCCGTGCATCCTCATCACGGGCTGATTCCGGCGCCGGTGCGGAGCTGGAGTCAGGAGAAAAAGCTGACCACGGTGCAGGTATCAATGACGGCAGGGGAACTGGAAGCGGCAGCAGCAGACAAGGATTTGATAACGTTTCCCCTTCCTACTGAATATGCACACCGCCTGCAGTCGAGGCAACCGGCGTATCTACGCTTCGACCTGATCAGAGTCACAACCTACCACACCATGCTCAGCATCGTTGACCAGGTGCGCAACCGACTGCTTGAATGGTCGCTTGAACTTGAACGGCAGGGAATACTCGGCGAGAACCTGCAGTTCTCACAGCAGGATAAAAACAGGGCACCTATGACGACCAACAACTTCAACTTTAACGGCAACATCAACAACGCCGGGGTGATCGGCGCCGATAACCACGATTTTACCCAGCAGAACACGCTGCAGATCGCCGCCGGTGATTTCGACGCGCTGCGGGCCAGCCTGGAGTCGATGGGCTTTGCGCCGGAAGACGTGCAGGAGCTGAAAACCGTGCTGGACAGCGAGCCGGCGCCCGCCGTTTCCGGCCGCGTTCTGCCGAAGGTGTATGCCTGGCTAGGCAGGGCCGGTGAGCGCGTGCTCGATGCAGGCCTGGACAAAGCGGCACCGGCGGCGATTGAAGCGATCAGCAAGTATCTGGGTTTCTGAACGGTGGCGTTGATCAGGCCTGGCGGGATCGGAACCGGACAAAATCAGGGTGAATGCCCTGAATATGGCTGGCTGGCGGGTACGGCAGAAAGAGTATAAAATAATCAAATTGATCAATTTGATTAATCAGGAGTGACCATGAACAGTTTTACGGCCAGCGAGGCAAAGGTGCAGTTCGGCGAGCTGCTCAGCCAGGCGATGCGCGAACCCGTCAGCATCACGAAAAATGGCCGTCCGAAGGCGGTCTTGATGTCCTGGGAAGACTACAACCAGATTGAAGCACTCAAGCTGGAGCACCTGCGCGCCACGCTTGCCCACTCGATTGAGCAGGCAGAGCGCGGTGAGCTGTACGATTCGGAGGACGTTTTCAGCCCGCTGACGGCGGACGAGCTGATGAAAGCAGGGGATAAGGCGCAGGGATGACGGTTCGTTATACAAAGGATGCGAGAAACCAGATCCGCTCTGTCCGCGCCTACTCGCAGCGCCGCTGGGGTAAGGAAGTCGCCGATCTCTATGCGCAGTCGCTGCGTGTGACCATAACAGAAATCCTCGACCGGCATCCGTCGCCCGGACTGAACCGCAGCGCTGACCTGGGCGACGGCATCCTCAGCTTTCCCTGTGAAAGCCACCTCATTTATTACCGCGTGACGGAATATGGCATCGTGGTGCTGGGCGTTCTGCACCACTCGCAGGATGCGGTTCGCCATCTGCCACAAGGCAGCACCTCTCTGTAGCGCGGCATTCCCGCGCTCAGCTATTCCCTGGCACAGGCTTTTTACCGTAGCGCCTGGAAAGCCCGGACACTATCCGGGTGTAATCCACTTCTTTCCCGTACAGCTGCCGGATCAAATTATCCAGCACCTTACAGGCACCCTCGATGTCTGAACGGCGGATCGGCCTGTCCGAATGACTGCCGTGGTTGCCAAAATCCTTGAGCGCGTGAAACGCCTCGTAGTGGCTGCCCAGCTTTTCCCTGTTGAGTTCAATGCGCCGCGCAAGCGGGATGCGTTGCGGTTTTTCACCCGTGGTTTCTCGCGGCACATCCTGCGCATCGAGCAACATTTCCAGTACGGTGCGAATCCCGTTAACGGCAGCAGAGCTGCTGACCGGCAGCAGAGCAGATACCATCTGCAGCCGCTTCGTAATGTCCTCCGGGCAGGACTCCGGGATGCCGAACACCGGCAGCGGTGGCACGAATGATTTCGCCCGGTACCGGATGTAGTAGACGTACCCCCCATTGTCTTCGTCAGGATCTTTATCGCCGCGACCGCTACCCGAAACAGCCACGGACTCCTGGCAGCTGCGCCGGCTGCACTGCAGCATACAGGTGAACACGTATTCTTCATTATCAGCGTCAAACCAGTCTTCTTCGCGGTCTCGGAGCGTGGAGGCTGACGGCCGGGAAATAAAGCTGCCCGGCACCACTTCTAACGAGGCGTTGTGGCAGGCGGGGCAGCACCAGTGCGGAATGTCTTCATCAAAGAAATGGGTGGTTGGTTGCGGTCCTGGCATGGTTATGTCTTCTGTGCAGAAAGGGGCGTAACTATTTTACACATTTCTGTCAGCTGACCGGTAGCCTTCCCCCGGCGGCATCACGTCCTGCTGGCAGGAAATAAACGACAAGGTCTTATTAAAAGTTTTATTTACACAACTTTACATAAAATTTGGCTTATTTCCATCATTCTCCGCTTAAAAAAAGATAAATAAAAGAGGATGGAGTTCACTTATATTCATCCGTTAAAAGTCATGCTTTTCGTTAAAGCCTTACCTCATGCGGCCTGCGAAATGACAACATACAAAAAATTGTATAAATTTGTTGACTTTTAGAAAGTTCTTGACAAAAGGCAATTTTTTATGTTAAAATACCT
The DNA here is from genome assembly GCF_059730675.1 of Pantoea sp. X-Soil-MYKO-1785. Lineage (NCBI taxonomy): Bacteria > Pseudomonadati > Pseudomonadota > Gammaproteobacteria > Enterobacterales > Erwiniaceae > Pantoea > Pantoea sp. X-Soil-MYKO-1785. The sequence goes on along the minus strand of NZ_AP036003.1, from coordinate 19,517 downwards.
TATAAATCGCAGAACGGGTCAGCGATTTGAAACTGGATTCAGGATTCCGGAAATGTAGATAAATGAGCACAACGATAAGCAGAGACGGTTTTTCAAAACCACAAATGCCCGGCGTGTATCAGAGCACTCCGGGTATTTTTTTGACCTGCTGTTAAGCCCGTAAATCAGGCTAAGGAGAGAGCAATGCGACGACGATAAATAGATTGAGAGAAAAGAAGTAAACACAAAAACCGTATTTAAACCCTATTTGGAGAAATGGCGATGAAAACGTTAATCACGTTATTCAGAATCCAGAACCAAAACTATAAAAAGCGTGGTATTTATTATGTTCAGAAAGACCGTGAAAGAGGTCGAGCGTCAGACCAAAAATGGACGCATTTACACCAAAGAAACAACCTGGGGTTTCTTCTCGAACCGCCGTAGAAAAAGAAAAACTGCTGGCGGCGGCGATAAAGTAAAAGGCTGGGTTCGCAATGAAGTCACGGAAGTCAGAAATACGCTTATTGAAGCAACATTCAATAGCTTCTGGCACACCCCGATTTGTTCTGCGATAACGGCGTTTCTTACGCTTTATACGCCTTATCTTGCAGTTATTCCAGTGATACCAAAGGCTATCATACTGTTTTTAATCGCGTATGCCGGCTATCTGACTGCGGCATTGATACTATCCTACGCTCGCAGATTCGTGGTCTGGGGAGCAGGAAAAATAAAGCGATTATTCGGTGGTAAAGGGAAGCAGTAATAAGAGTTCGTGGCTCAACTACTGTGAAAGAGAGTAACAGGACAATGCTGCCGGAGTCAATACCGGCAGCATTGATAAATAAAAACGAAGGAGGTTAGCATGTTTATTTTCAGGCCAGGCTAACGGGATGTTGGCTTATTTAGGATAATGCATTACAGAATAACGCTGTTATTAAACGGCGGGGATTAACGCAAATTTTAATAATGTCATCGGCTTTTCCGTTCTGTAAGGCTTTTCAGTGTTTGCCATACTGCCGCCGCCGCGTGTCACGCAGTCGCTTCCCCGTCAGCCTGTCCATGATCCACGCCGGCTGCACCATGACGAATGTAAAACATGTGACACATGAATAGCACAAAGGGCACGCTTAGGTTATTATTCATGTGTCACCTGAATAACCAGTAATGCTATACGAGATATAAAATGCGGATATCAGCCCTTCAGAAAGCCGTACTTATCGCTCTGTATGCGATTGCTGAACGCTGCCATGAAAACCGGCCAGTACCACTGATGGTGTTGCTTCGTGCGGTTAACAGCGGGCGTTTACTCGCAGGCGGGAATGCCGCTGCGGATCGCAATTTCCGCACCTCCTGCCACACGCTGGCTAAACATGGACTGCTGGAGAAATCGCGCGATATGCAGAGCCTGCAGCTGTATTTCAGCCTGACAGACGCTGGCGCAGAAAAAGCGCAGCCGCTGTACGAAAACGCGTTAAATGAGGCGTAAACGGAATCGGCAGCGCCTGCACGCCGTGGTTCAAAAAATAACAGAGGATTTTATGTACATCTGTCTCTATGTGTTCGGTTTGCTGATAGGCGGCTTGAATTTCTGGAACGGATGCTCGCGGCTTGATGAAGGCGATTTTATCATCGGTCTGTTTATGATGTCATTTGGTGCCTTAACGCCACTGCTCCCGTCACTGGTTTATCATAAAAGATTGAAGGATCAGACAGTTAAGTTGTGGGTCAAAATGAAATACATTGTCCGCTAGGGGATGATTTTCTCAAATTATGAGGACGAACTGATGACGATTGCACTGCAGCTTGAGCTGAAGGGCCTGGAGAAAGGGCGCATGGAAGGGCGTCAGGAAGGTAAAATGGAGGTTGCCCGCAACCTGCTGGCAAAAGGCATTCCGCTGGAGTCGGTAAGGGAACTGACCGGGCTGTCAGACGACGTTCTCGCAAAAATTCGCCACTGATTTGTCAGGGATAACGAAACCATGCCCAATGAACTGACGAAATTAATTGACGGCGGCGCACAGGCTCTGTCGTCCTGGCTGCCGGCAGGGTTACGCACGCTGCTGAATGACGGCGCTCATCTGATCAACTCATGGATGGACATGAATCAGGTGACAGAGCTGACCGGCGTGATCGTGATTGCAGGGCTGTTTATTACCGGGCTTTCGATGATCGGCATTATGCTGGGATCGCCAGCCTCATCGCATCAGAAGTAAACCGGGCCCCTGCCAGGGGGCTTATATCCATACCTGCCCCGGACGTCATCGCCTTTCATTCTCCCTTCGGTTCCTTCTGATAAACCGGATCGGTCCCGCGCGGGAACTGCAGTGCCAGATTCCGGTAATACTGCAGCCGTTCCCTGAAGTATTCACGTAATTCCTCTGGCTGCTGCCTTTCAGCTTCGGCCGGGATGACGGGAAAGTTAAGGCGCTCTTTGTACGCCACGCCTGAGGCGGCCAAATCTACGTTGACCTTTGCGCGTTCTTCCGGGCTTCGTTCGGCTAAGTTGTGTGTCATGGTAAATCCTCCTGACGTCAGTATACCCCGCTATCCTTATAGCAGGAGGTGTCTATGTGTGGACGATTTGCGCAGTACAGCAGCCGTGATGAATATTTTGACTCACTCGGACTGAAACCAGACGAAATCACGTTTGATCCGGAGCCCATTGGCCGCTTCAACGTGGCGCCTGGCACAAAGGTGCTGCTCCTCAGCGAGCGTGATGATGCGCTGCACCTCGATCCCGTGTTCTGGGGTTACGGCCCGGAGTGGTGGGATAAGCAGCCGCTCATTAACGCACGCGGCGAAAAGGCAGCGAGCGGGCGCATGTTTAAGCCGCTGTGGAACCACGGGCGCGCCATTGTGCCGGCTGACGGCTGGTTTGAATGGCAAAAAGAGGGCGGGAAAAAGCAGCCGTTCTTCATCTACCACAGAAAAAAGCAGCCCCTGTTTTTTGCCGCCATCGGTAAGCAGCCTTACGGACAGGACCACGGCAAGGAAGGGTTTGTCATTGTGACGTCATCGAGCAATCAGGGCATGGTCGACATTCACGACAGACGCCCTCTGGTGATTTCCTCTGACGCCGTTCGTGAGTGGCTGAGTCAGGATACGACGCCCGAAAGGGCGGAAGAAATCGCGCATGATGCAGCCTTACCGGAAAAGGCGTTTACGTGGCATCCGGTCAGCAAAAAGGTGGGCAATATTCACAATCAGGGCGGGGAGCTGATTGAACCCGTGTCAGAAGAAAAAAGGTGATCTGCACGAACAATCCCGGGCACGTATTCAGCCGGCACCTTCGTCCACGTCACTATCCGGCTCGCCGCGCAGCTGTTCAATGGCGAACAGCAGCGAGGCGGGACACTCTTCTCTTTTCTCGATCACGGCGCCCAGCAGCCGCATCAGTTCGATGGCCAGTCGCTCACGGTTGATTTCTCCGCCCTCGCTGGCGAGTTTCAGGCAACACATGCCGGCCGCAAAGCAGGCATCGTGATAAATGTCCTCGTCAGTTTCATCTTCATCAGTGCCCATCATGACTCCTGCTGACGCCGCATCCGATAATGAATGCATGCTTACAGTGAAACAGGCGTGCCTGGAAGGGGATCCCGCAGCCTGAGAAAACTGAATCTCAGGTTACCATCGCCGTGGGCGTAATAAGTATAAATTTCGTACAGGCGATGATTGTCACAGGTCCGGGATGAAGCCCGGACCTGTTAGTCAGGGCTGCAACACACCGCAGCGGATTTGAGCTCGTTATTCCGTCGTATAAAATTTGGGCTCTCTGAGCACTTCACTGACGTCATCAAGCAGCTGCCTCAGGGCAATTTTTCCGGGGAGTTTACCCATGGTTTTCCCGTCACAGGACGTCCGGGCTGCCCTGGCGGCGAAGTCCATAAAACGTTTGTCCTCCCACAACTGGCCAATCATCATCATGTTAACGCCAATCTGCAGGCTGGCACTGACGTCATACTCGCCACCGGGGCTGAAGATGCTCTCCAGCTCCGCCCGCGCATCCTCGTTCATATGGCTGAAGTCCTGATCGCGATACCACACCACGCACTTTTTTATTCCTGCACCCATCAGCTGCGCAAACTCTGCTTCTTCGTTGTCGGTCATACATCCTCTGAGGTACTAATAAAAATCTGCAGGCAGCAGTACATGCTGGCCACATTCTCAAAAAAACATTGTAGTGCAGCCAGTTCTGGCAGGATATCGGAACAGATAGACAGACAGGCGGGCGAGCAGTGCGCAGCCTGCCCCTGAATGCCGCGTCAGCGGCATGGAGGCGCCAGAAATAGCTAAGGACGGGTCATGTGCCATCGGGCGCCGTTAACCCGGCAGAGCCGGTTACAGGGCGTTATGTTCACGCAAGCCCAACCCCTCCCTTGTATCTAAGATTATGTGGTGATTAGCTACCATCACACGAAGCGGAGTGAGCCGGGCCCCTCCCTGAGGACAGTCTGAATTACTGATCCTGCCTGACAGCTTGCGGCCCTCCGTTTCACCTTTCACGCCAGCACATTTTGTTGAACGGTTACCGGGAGCATGACTCCGAATGTACAAGGCGAACGGGCGTGACGGTTAATGTGAGAGGAGAATGAAAATGTTTCCTGTAGGTATAGACGTAAGTAAAGACTCGCTAGACCTTTGCATCCTTTATGACGGCATAAAGGGTCGTATACGGACCAGGAAGATAAAAAATGACAGCACTGCATCAGCTAATATCATCCGCTGGCTTCGACTACAACACTGTGGCCTGGAGGACGTTCACCTCATCATGGAAGCAACCGGCGTTTATCACGAACGGTTGGCTCTTTCCCTGCATGAGGCTGGCGCCTACGTTTCTCTGGCAAACCCGCACCGCAGCCGCGATTTTGCCAGAGGTATGGGTATCCTGACCAAAACGGACAAAGTAGATGCTTACATGCTGGCCTGCTACGCGCTGCTGAAAAAGCCGCACCGTTGGCTCCCGCCCTCCGCTGAAATCAGGCATCTCAGTGCGCTTATCCGCAGGCGTGACGCATTACTGAGCGACGCCGTACGTGAGGAAAACCGGCTGGAAAAATACCAGAGCACGCAGACGCCTTCTGACGTGATCGGTTCCTGCGTGCGCATGGTAAAACTTCTCAGGGAGGAGGTAAAAATTACGGAGCATTTGATAAAGGCTCACATAAAAGCACATGCAGCGCTGCAGCTTGATTATGACCTTCTGACGTCTATCCCGGCCGTCGGCCCACAATTGGGCATGAACATGCTGGTTGTACTGCGTAGTCATGATTTTGAGTCTGCCAGTCAGGCAGCCGCTTTTTTGGGCGTGGTACCCGTGGAAAAACGATCGGGCACTTCCGTTCGCGGTAAATCTAAAATGTCTAAAATTGGACCGCCGCAGCTGCGTGCGAAGTTGTATATGTCCGCCCTCTGTGCCAGACGATGTAATACAAGAATGCGCAACTTTTATGAAGAATTGTGCCTGCGTGGCAAACCTAAAATGGTGGCAATCGGGGCAGTTATGCGAAAGCTGATCCACTGGTGCTACGGCGTGCTTCATTCCGGCAAAACTTTTGAAAATTTGCCGGCTACATAAGAATTTAAATTTGTTACTGAAATATTGTTCACAAAACAGCCTGTGTCTTATACCCAATGGCACTAAAGTGAACAGTAAATTTCTGATTGCGGCAGTTCCGAGCCGTAGTACCCAGCTCATGCCTCAAAAATGCAGATATGAACTATAGGCGAGCGAGTTACATGTCCGCTGTGACCGAAAAGCGGACGTTGAATCTTAACAATGAGTATCCTTTTCAGCTTCATGATGCCCGCACTCATCCAAAGCTGGAATTATGTGAACAAAAGCGCAGGTATGATAAATGCATTCAGATCTGCTAAAAGGTCACTGTGAGGATGCCCATCATTAAAACAGGGATATTAAAAAAGGTCGTGTTTTTACGAGCAATTATAAGACACAGGTATAAATTGAAGGCGCTCCACGACCAAAAATCACAGAAAACTTAAAGATGTGTTTTCATTCTTTATGCATATTAAAAAGTTATTCTAGAAGGGCTGGCTTATTTTCCTGTTTGATGGAAAGAGCAATTAAAAACATTCATTTTTAGCCTGACTGTCCAAATAAGTTCATGGTGTCGACTTCCACCATTTTTTGAAGATCTGATCCTGAACATTAATGTCTACCACCTGGCCAGCTTCAGGCGTCAGCAGTTTCCAGTCTCGATGCTGACTTGCTCGCTCGATGCGTTCAAAAGGCTCATCCCAGTTGTGAGCAGCAATGCTAAAGCGGCCCACATGCGCAGGCATAAGTGCGCGCGCGCGCAAATCATCCGCTGCCTGTGCTGCCTCTTCCGGAAACATATGGATGTTTGCCCACCGATGGTCATACTGGCCCATATCCAGAGCAACCAGGTCGAAACTTCCAAATTGCTGCCCGATCTCACGAAAATGCGGGCCATAGCCACTGTCGCCGCTGAAATAAAGGCGCCGCTTAGAGGTTTCCAGCGCAAATGATACCCACAGGGTCTGGTTCCTTTTAAGCCACCTGCCCGAAAAATGCCGTGCTGGCAGAACATGGATTCTTAGTCCGTTAACTATATCGACCTCCTCGTTCCAGTCAGCTTCATGTATGTGACTTTCCTGATATCCCCAGCGAACGAGGTGGGCACCTACACCCAGTCCGGTTACCACCTGAGCCACCTTATTTCTGAGGGAGCGGACAGTGGCATAGTCGAGGTGGTCCCAGTGGTCGTGAGTTATCAGTAACACATCTATCGCCGGCATATCCTGAGCGGTGTAAGACAAACTTCCCTTAAAAGCAGAATTGGTGTGCGGCACAGGGCTGGCATTTGTGCTGAAAACGGGATCAATCAGTATTCGCTTTCCGCCGAGCTGGACATAAAACGACGAGTGACCGAGCCAGATAACAATGTCCTTCTGTGGCGACAGCGATTTCAGATCAGTAAGAATTGATGGCAGAGGTGCATCGGGCTTTAGTCGGGGATTTCGGTCGAGAACAAATGACAGCAGATTAGAAAAGAAACTGCTGTTGCCTGTATCAACCTGTGTTTCAACAAGATTCTGGAATTCTCCGTGCTGATAATGGGGGGAGCGTTCAACCTCAAGCAAACGTAAGCCCACCGGAGCCGCTCCGAAGTCAACTCTGGCCAGCCAGGCATAAGCGCTGGCGGCCATAATTAAAATGCTCAGAATGGCGATCAGCATGGCTATTTTCTTTTTTTTCATGTGATCTTAATTCCGTTTACTTAGAACCGGAGTTCCCCTGTGCTGGCCGTAAGGAAACCGGCGTCAGTTCTGCGCTTGCGATGCTGTTAGAGTTCAGCATATAACCAACGAGCGCACCGCCTGAGTCGCTGTTCACAGGAAGTGACTCAACTTTTAGCGCCCATACTTTGAAGTGGTAGTGATGTACTCCATCTCCTGTTGGTGGGCAAGGGCCACCATAGCCCGGACCGCCAAAATCTGTGCGCCCCTGTATGGCACCATCAGGAAGGTTTTTACCGTCGGCATTTCCGGCTCCACGTGAGAGCGTTTGAATATTTTTCGGGATATTTACTAACGTCCAGTGCCACCATCCGCTTCCTGTTGGCGCATCTGAATCAAACATGGTGATGGCAAAACTTTTGGTGCCCGCCGGGGCACCAGACCATGACAACTGAGGCGATATGTTTTTCCCCGTGCACCCAGAGCCATTCAGAACGTTAATATCGCTTACTTGTTCTCCCTGTTTTACGTCCGTACTGTGGAGCTGAAATGTCTGCGCATGCAGTGAAGGTATGCATGACAGCAGTGACAAACCCAGAATGTATTTTTTCATATTCATTATCCTGTAGAAATAAGCATCATTCAGTTGTAACGTCCGAATCGGTAAACCCATCTAGGATCGCTGTCTTCGTCATAGGCCAGCGCCGTTGCCAGCATAGCGAAGGGCTCAATGTAACGAGCCACACGTAGAGCGCCGGCATCAACGGGCTCAAAACCAGCAAGAGAGAGCAGACCCCGCACTGTGTCTTTACTTTGCCGGTCATCTCCGCAATACAGCATGTTCGGGCGATGGTGGTTATTCCTGCCGTTAAACACGTCCATTAGCACTTCGCTTGGCGTCGCCTGGAAAGCGGCTACAATCTGTGCACCAGGCAGTTTACGCGCAATGGTTTCCGCACCTGAATCGGTATGGGCAATGACAAGCTCATTGTCTGAAGCATTTAGCGGATTGGTGCAGCTGATGACAGTTTTTCCGCTTAAGCTGCCTGCCTGAGTCAGCACATCGTCAAGACGCGACCAGTGGACAGCCAGAACGACTATATCTGCGTCCTTTGCCGCCTCATGAGGAGATCCGCAGGTCCCCCCGGCTGACTCTGCCAGGCTCTGCAATCTTTGAGGGCTGCGGGAATAGCTGAAGGTGACCTGGTGACCCAGTTTCGCAAAAATCGTTCCGATAGTTGCTCCCATGCGTCCCGCACCGAGGATGCCTATTTTCATAACATGCCCTTTTCTGCAACCGGCGCAACTGCTGGTCCAAAGCCCACTTAGCGCCGATGTTCTGCAATTTTTGCTGGAAGATATTGACGTTTTTTAAGCCTGAGTCTGCTCCAGCGTGGACATATCTATAACGAAGCGGTAGCGAACGTCAGAACGTTCAAGTCGTTCATAGGCTTCATTAATCTGGTCCATACGGATCATCTCAACGTCGGGCAGAACATTTTTACGTGCACAGAAATCCAGCATCTCCTGCGTCTGCGCAATCCCTGCAATCGCAGAGCCGGCAACGCGACGGCGTCCAAGCAGTAAAGGAATGCTGCTCATTTCAGCAAGCGGCCCAATTTGTCCCACTACACAGAGAGTACCGTCTACGTCCAGAAGTGGCAGGTAGGGGTCAAGTTCATGTTTAGCCGGAACGGTATCAATGATCAGGTCAAAAGATGACGCCGCCTTTTCCATTGCCGTAGCGTCGCTGGAAACAAGAAATGCATCTGCGCCAAGTGATTTAGCATCGGACTCTTTGGCTGGAGAACGGCTCAGCACGGTAACCCGGGCACCCATGGCTTCAGCAAGCTTAATGGCCATGTGACCTAACCCCCCCATACCAATAACGCCGACACGGCTGCCAGGGCCGACATTCCAGGTACGCAGCGGTGAATATGTGGTGGCACCGGCGCACAGCAGTGGTCCGGTTTTTGCCAGATCCAGACCTTCCGGTATACTCAGAACAAATTCTTCACGCACAACGATATGTTTTGCGTATCCCCCCATTGTGGGTTCACCTGTTATACGGTCTGCGCCTGCAAACGTCTGGGTATTTCCTTCACGGCAAAGTTGCTCTTCTCCTTTATGACATTGATCGCACTGCTGGCAGCTGTCGACCATCGTGCCCACAGCAACGTGATCGCCTGCTTTATACCGTGTAACGTCGGCACCGGTGCTAATGACGCGGCCCACGATTTCATGGCCTACAACAATTGGAAATTGGGTCCATCCCCAGTCATTGCGAGCGGTATGAAGGTCAGAATGGCAAACTCCGCAGTAGAGAATTTCAATAACAACATCATCGGGACGAGGCTCGCGGCGCTCAAGAGAAAAAGGGACCAGCGGCTTGTCAGCGGACAGTGCGGCAAAAGCAGACGTTTTCATAAAGAGATCTCCGTTGTGTATGCACTGACCCTGACCATGTGATGGTCAGGGTCGGGTCGACTATTTAAGGTTAGTTTTGAAGAATTCGGTCAGCTTAGCGAACGGGATGAGGTCGGTGCGGTCGTACAGATCCACGTGGCCGGCCCCCGGAATGACGAGCAATTCTTTGGGCTGACCAGCACGTTTGTAGGCATCTTCGCTGAACTCTCTGGAGTGGGCCTCTGAACCAGTGATGAATAGCATCGGACGCGGTGAGATAGTTTCAATATCTTCAAACGGATAGAAGTTGTTGAATTTTACTTCACTCGAAATCGGACGGTTTTGAGACTGCTCTACGGTCATACCCTCAGGCACGACCTGTCCACGAGGTGTACGGTAGAAGTCGTAGAATTCACGACGCGTCTTATCGGCGTCAGCAGGAAGTTTTACTGGCAGATAATCGACCCATTTGGTTTTTCCGCCAGTGAACTCTACGTAACGTTGTTCAGCAGCTGCGGCAATCATTGATTTGCGCTGCTCGAGAGACAGCCCGTTTTGCAAGCCGTGACGGGTAACTGCCCCCATGTCATACATGCTGACGGTGGCAATAGCCTTCATACGTGGATCGATTTTCGCGGCGCTGATTGCAAAGCTGCCGCTACCGCAGATACCGATGACACCAATACGGTTACGATCTACAAATGGTCGGGTACCCAGATAGTCAACCGCGGCATTGAATGACTCGGTAAACATTTCAGGAGCAACGGCATTGCGGGGCTGTCCGTCACTTTCGCCAAAGAAGGACAGGTCAATTGCGAGGGTAACAAAACCCTGCTCTGCCATTTTCTGAGCGTAAAGCGTGCCCGTCTGTTCCTTCACCGCTCCCATAGGGTGGCCCACGATGATGGCCGGACTTTTTGCTTTCGGATCGACTTCTTTGGGTCTGTAGAGAATACCCGTGATATTCATTTTATACTGGTTTTGAAAGGTGACCTTCTGTGCAGTGACCTTGTCGCTCTTGAAAAAATTATCCGCGCCTTTAGACATATCAGCAGCGAAGGATGCAAAAGAGGACATGAGTAGCCCGCAGGCCAGCAATATGTTTTTCATTGTCTTTACCTTTAATCATGTTAATTACTTCTGCTGGTAGCAACTCGTTGAAAGCTCAGCAGACCCGGAGGGAGGTACTTCATTTCTATGCAAACCCTAAGGTGTGCTTATGGGATCTCTATTAACTGAATAAAGATGCCATCAGGATCGGTTATGACGATACAACGTATGCCACCACCGAATGGTTCAGCCTCTTTCGTCAGGAAAACCATTCCTTTTTCCTGCAGAGAAAGTACGGTTGCATCCAGGTCAGAAACCCTCAGTGCAAAGCGGTTAATTCCGATGTGGTGCGCTACGGGATAGGCAGCGCCGGGAGAAGGCGGTTCAACCCATTCGACCAGATCGATAAAGATGCCTGATTTTCCTCCTGGTGGTGCCAGATAAACGACCTTCAGATGACTGGCTGGCAGGTTAAATGCCCGGGCAATACCATCTTCAGTCACGTCACCAAAACGGCGGGTGACTTCAAGACCAAGGGTCTCGTAGAATTGAATGCTGCGCTGAAGATCTCGGGTGGTAATACTCAGGTGAAAGAAATCCTGAATCATTGGATGCTCCTGTTATTACGACCGCCGGGTTCCGCCCGGACTATAAATTCGATAAATGGCTACGGTTCGGATCAGTTCGCCGTAAAACCGCCATCGACGGGGAGCCCTATTCCCACAACAAAGCTTGCTCCAGGGCTGCAAAGCCACAGGACAGCAGAGGCTATCTCTTCCGGTTCACCCAGGCGATTGATAACCTGGCGAATCATGATGTCGTCCATGGCCTCTTTCTGGGTTTCCATCATTGCTGAGACCATAGGGGTATTAATCGTGCCCGGACAAACCGCATTAATGCGAATTCCTCTTGCCGCATACTCCAGCGCTGCGCCTTTAGTCATCCCGAGTACAGCGTGTTTTGTGCCATTGTAGGGGGCCAGATTGGGTTGCCCCACAAGGCCGCCTACAGATGCACAATTCACGATGGCCCCACTGCCCTGAGCCCGCATTTGCCGGAGTTCATGCTTCATACATGCCCAGATTCCTCGCTGATTTATTGAAACGAGGCGATCAAATTCTTCTGAAGGCAAATCTGCAAAATCACTGGACGGTGCCTGGATGCCGGCATTGTTATAGGCAAAATCCAGAGCACCATAAATTTCCACCGTTTTATCCACGGCCGCAGCAACCTGGTCTTCATCTGCAACGTCACAGCTGAGTCCCGTCGCGATGTATCCCTCTTTCGTTAGCTGCTCAGCAATATCGGTAACGGCTCTGAAATCCACATCTGCGAGTACTACTTTTGCACCAGACAGCGCAAAAGCGCGCGCAGTTGCAGCACCGATTCCGGTGCTGGCGCCAACAACCAGCGCAACTCGGCCGCTAAAATCGTAAACAGGGTTCATCAGGTCTTCTCCGAAAAGTGCATAAAAAAAGTTCCTCAAAACCCTTTTCGTTAGCGAATGCCTTGGCTATCGAAAATGCGCATTGGTCACTTTTCCCTCAGGATTCATTCTCCTGAGTTTTTATCGGATGGGTTACAATGATTCGCTGCATTTCTTGCCTATTCCTATGGAATGAGTGTCCTTTTGTGGTTTTTTTGCAGGCAAGAGTAGTAAAGTGACTTCACGATAAATTTGGTCAATGATCGCAGTGACACACGCTATGAAAAATGAAGCTTTGCTTGCCGGTCTGGTGCAGACGATCGCTGCACGGACTGATGGAACTGGTGATTTTGATACGCAAATTGACGGGCTGACTTTCTTCAGGCGAGAAGATCCAACCAAACCGGCCATGTGTATGATAGAGCCGAGTATCGTGCTGGTAGCTCGTGGCGTTAAGCAGATGTGGATTGGAGGTAAAAACTATCGCTATGACACGTCTAACTTTCTTCTGACGTCTCTGGATTTGCCTGTTGATTCAGAAGTACTGACTGCCAGCCACGACGAGCCGTGTATAGGGCTGACGATGAAGCTGAATATGCGGACGATTGCTGAGCTTATTTCACAGGGTGAACTTCCCCCGCATCGTGCACGAGGCGTCAGTCCCGGCATCGGGATCGGAACAGCTTCAGAGAGAATACTGCGATCTTTTGGACGACTACTGGAGCTGCTTGATGAGCCAGAAGCCATCCCGGTTCTTGCTCCGCTCGCACAACGGGAAATTCATTTCCGGCTGCTGTTGAGCGATCAGGCAACCCGACTGCGGCAGATCGCATCCGTTGACAGTCAGGGGCACCGGGTTGCACGTGCAATTGACTGGCTCAAGAAGAATTATTCTGCTCCCCTGCGCGTTGAAGAGCTTGCTGCACAGGTACAGATGAGCACCCCCACCTTTCACCAGCATTTCCGGCAGCTGACTTCAATGAGCCCTCTGCAGTATCAGAAATGGCTCCGTCTGAATGAAGCCCGGCGCCTTATGCTGAATGAGCATCTGGACGTCTCAAGCGCGTCTTATCAGGTTGGTTATGAGAGTCCATCACAGTTCAGCAGAGAATACAGCCGTGTATTCGGCATGCCGCCTAAAAAAGACATAACTAAGCTTCGTGAGACGCATATGTCCGGAGCTTCCGGCCCTGTGGTTTAAAGTCTTGCGTAAGGATTTAGACAAACGCTGAATTGAAAGCGGGCGGCTTATCGCTCAGGTTTTTTATCTGAAGAAGCGATGCGGCCACGCCCGGCCGGCCTGGCAGGTACGGTGTCGCCATATTCCAGCCACCATGCCGTCAGAGCCTCCATCGTCGGACCCAGCCCCCGCGCTTTTGCAGTAATCTCATACTCTACTCTGGGCGGAACTTCAGCAAACACGGTTCTTGATATAAGCCCGTCACTTTCCAGTTCCCGTAGCTGTGCGGTCAGCATGTGCTGAGTAATGCCAGGGATCGCTTTTCGCAGCTCCCCAAACCGGTATATGCGCTGATTCAATAACCACATGATTTCCAGCTTCCATTTACCAGACAGCAGGGTGAATGCCCGGCGCATTTCGTCGTGCATGTTAATTTCAGTCTCTTCAATAGTATGCTTTTCCATACTAACCACCTTTATTTCATCCTACTTGTTTTAAATCATATTAGACGACATCCTTTCACTGGTCGATAACTTATACGCATCAGAAGGGTGATATGACTGAATTTTACGTTTACTGGATATGTACGGGCCTGCTTAGCCTGCTTTACGTATCTTCAGCCACGTTATACGTGATTAAAAAAGAGTGGGTGCGCCAGACACTTCTTGACCTGGGTTATCCCGCCTATCTGCAGCCCTTGCTCATCGCCGTGAAAATTCTCGCTGTACTGGCCATTCTGTCTCGTGAGAGCTTGTTTCTCAGCGATCTGGCCTATGCAGGCATGTTTTATCACCTGCTCCTGTCTGGCGTGGCTCACATTGGCAAACGTAAACCAGCAGGGGCATTGCCCGCATTTGCCGGAATGATTTTGATGATTATTTCTTTTAGCACGCAGAACGTTGCCAGAGAAATGCCCTCACCCTACGCATTTATAAATCTCATTCAGACACCTGCACAAATCAGTTAAAGGAGAGAATATGAACCGACTAAGTGAAAAAGTTGCGATCGTTACCGGAGCAAGCCGGGGCATTGGCCGAGCGACCGCGACACTTCTGGCCTCAGAGGGAGCAAAGGTAGCCGTCGTTGCGCGTTCATCGAAAGCTATTGATGAAGTGGTACGTCAAATACAGGAGCGGGGTGGTATTGCCACGGGAATTGTATGTGATTTAAGCAGCCCTGAACAAATCAGCTCAATGGCTAATGCTGTTGTAAAGGCATATGGGCAAATCGACATTCTCGTAAACAACGCATTTGATCCAGGCGCTCCAGTATCATCCATTCTGGATCTTTCGGTTGAACAACTTCAGCGCAATTTCGATATGGGCCCTGTGGCCTACCTGAGAACTATGCAGGCCTGCTATCCGTGGCTCAAAAAAAGCAGCGGAGGGCGCGTCATTAACTTCGGCTCCCTGGCGGGCGTAGTAGGACTGGCAGGATATGGCCCCTATAATATGGCAAAAGAAGCGGTTCGAGCCCTTACACGCACCGCTGCACGAGAGTGGGCAGCCGATAACATCACGGTTAATAACGTACTTCCGCTTGCAAAAACATGGGGCGATGACGTAAGTGTCCCTCCGCCCGGTAACGCACTTGACCGCTTTGGATCACCGGAGGAAGACATCGCTCCGGTCGTTTTATTTCTTGCGAGTAAAGATGCTCAGTTCCTGACTGGCTACAGCCTCACGCCCGACGGCGGCGCAATTATCGACAGTTCGCGCTAATGATCCTCGGATTACAATATCCAGCTTACTAATAGGAAATTCAGCTAATGATTGATCATATTCTGTTTTATTCATCCGATTATGAAAAAGCTATTTCATTCTATGACGCGGTTATGCCAGCACTGGGTCATACCCGGCTTTTTGAGACGTCTGATGCTGATAATCGAAAATCCGGTTACGGAAAATCCAGCCCACAAGTCTGGATTGCTGAAGGCGAGGCAGGGAGTGCAAAGCTGCATATCGCCTTCAAAGCCAACAGTGAGGATGCTGTAAAAAAATTCTATGAAAATGCTCTCACAGCTGGAGGATCGGACAATGGTAAACCTGGCTACAGGCCAGAATACTATGCAGGGTACTTTGCAGCATTTGTAACGGATACAGATGGAAATAATATTGAGGCTGTGTATCACGATCCAGTTATCTTGAGTTGATAAGTCAAGCAACATTCAGAATAAGTGTAAGAAGGTTAAAGCCGCGCTTAGAGTGCTTTAGTACTTGAATTAAAAATGAACTGGCCAGTTCGCTATTTTGAAAACAATCTATTTTATGAGCGCTTTTTATAAAAAACAGCCCAGTGCAGGGAGCGGATGTTCGCTTTGACCGAGGAGCAGACATTATTAACAGCATTCTGTATGAATAACGGGGAGCAGGTCACCGCCCCTACACAAACATTAAGGTGATGTGGTCTTTAGTTTATGATTTCCGTAATGCGTAATTGCGTCTGATAACGTTCTTGCGAATGCTTCCAGGACATCAATCGCTTCAGGAAGGAAGCTTTCATCCATAGTTATGGAGTTGAAGTCGTTGAGATAAATCCCTGAAAAATCTGCAGTAGCTTGTTCAAACGCTAAAAGGGTGCGCCTTTCCTTTTTATCTCTTTCAGTATCAGGTTTATTCTTAACATCCTTATATTCATAATATTTTCCATCATTATGAGCAAAGAAATTTCGAATCACTGAGAGATGCTTTAAATCAGGTGCATTGTGATAGCCAATGGCTTTTCTGAGTAGCTTTTCTGTTCCTTCAACAATTCCACTTGGAAGCTTTTTAATATCATAACCTGTGTCTCGAATCATAATCTTTCTACAGGCAGACATGTGATATTCAAAAATTCCAAAAATAGTCAGGAAGGCTGACCTTCGTGTAAGTTGTGTGATTAGGTGCTCATGTTGAGCTTTTGCTTCACTTTCCTCATAGCTGACACAAGAACCACATGAGTAGACTTTCTGAGTGTACTGATAGATGTTACCCTCATCATCTTCATGCTCATCCTCGTACTCACTCTCAACTACCTCAGTGTTAGCTATGGAGTTGTTTATAGCGCGCTCAGTTTGCTCAGCAAGCATTCTCATATCCGCTATAGATGAAGTGGCACCAAAGAGTGCAAGATTAAAATAAAAATTAGACATCATTCCTCTTCTTTAAAATCACAGGTTGGTGATCCTACCCACGTAATGTGTACACCGCTCTAAGCGCGATTCTGGTTTTCAAATTGTTCAGGGCTGAGACCGCCACAAGCGCTGTGACGACGCCAGCGATTGTAATCACACTCGATATAATTAAACACCGATGTCCGCATTATTTCCCGATTGATAAAGCGCTCACCGTGGATACATTCGGCTTTCAGTGAGTGGAAGAAGCTTTCCATACAAGCATTGTCATAACAGCAGCCTTTCGCACTCATATTTGCCACGCGGGTTGTGTGGCTTCAATTTGGGTTTGAATTAACGAAAGAGTGGGAAGGCGATCAGTGGGGCAGTACCATCACTGAGCAGCAATTCACCCGCCACATCATATAATTGGTGAGTTTTCAGCACTGTTCGCCTTTGGCACACAGCGGACGTAATGTTTCATCATAATTCCGATTTAAAGCAATTACGGCGGGCGAGCAGTGCGCAGCCGGCCTTCTGAATGACGCCCTGGCGTCATGGAGGCGCCAGAGGACGTGATATATAACTCCGATGGTAAACGGCGCCGTACGCCCGGCGTAGCCGGTTGATGACCCATAAAGACTGCCAGTCCATCCCCTTCCCTGATTAGCCTAACCCCGCTTTCAGCAATGAAGAAGTTTATGTAACCCCTTTTAACCCCGGTGAGCGGGCTTTGCGGCGCTTGCGACGTAAAGGGCGTGATTTCCGGGGCCTTGGCGTCGGCAGCTCGCTGCTGACGCTTAGGGGGGTGTTAATTATAACTTTCAGCGACAGGCACGGAACTTAACACGGTAGCTGTCAGACGCAGTTTAAGCAGCGGCCTTTCAGTCGCGAATTAGTCTGATGGTCGAAGACGAAAGATAGATACCGCTGGCCTCAGTTTTAAAGCAACACCCATGGTAGTTACATCATCCATCTTTAAAGCGACTCTGTTCCGGCCCTCTGGGCCGGGGCGGCGGCGCTTTTCAGGGTGGGTTTCGCTCGGTGCTTAGTTGAGTCTGTTTTTAATGGTTTCATTCATGTGATCACCGAGTTCGGTGTAGCTGCAACTGCGATCTTTTGCCCGCAATTTTGCGGGAGCTACCTTCAGACGCGAAGCGGCTGTACCGAACCGGCGCGAACGTCAGTTCGCTGCGAGGGCGGGCATTTAATTGTCCACAGGGCGCAGCCGTATAGGTTTTATTTTTAAAGGTAAGTAATAACGGATCTTTAAAAGAAGATAGATCGGGTTTTTAAAAGGATCATCGTGGTTTGTAAAAAGTTCGGATAGCAGTTAACCGGCTCTTCGGTCAGGAGATTATATAAATACCCTCTCGCGGTTTATGTGGATAACTCGGAAACGCGCCGGTGCGTGACTTCAACGTAGCTGCATCGGTGAATTTATGGGCTGGGTTCGACCCGGACTTAGGGTGGGTAGCTGCGAAAAGTGGATGATATTCATACGGAAAGGGAATGGCAGGCGAGCATGGGCCTCCGGCGTAAACCGGATAGCTGAAAGAGAGGGCGTGCAGGTAAAAAGCGGCCTTTCTGGCCGGATTGCGGGCACGGGTAAGCCGGCGCTAAAGCGCCATTCAGTGAAACAAAAGGATGTCAGAAACGCGTCAGGTGGTAACCAGCTGGTCGTCATCAAGCCGCGCATAGTGGCCACGCGACATCTTCATACGCTCCGTCACGCGGCGCTCAATTTCCGCTCTCACCGCGTCCAGACCGCCAAAGAAGCGACCGTTAACGATATCCTTATTCAACTGTGTGCGGACCAGCTGCTCAATGTCTTTACGGGTGCGAGGGGCGTCTTTACGCGCGCGATGACGTTTCATGCCGTGCTCGCGACGCGACTTCTGGTACTCGCGGAAGCGTTCGCGCACGAATGCCCAGGCAGCGTTGATGAGTTCACCGGCGTCTGCGCGAGGTAAACCTTTCTTCTCACGCTGGCGGTTTTCCCACTCGATGCGGCTGCGGCGCGCGGCTGCAACGGCTTCCTCCGACACGTCCAGCACCTGCCACATCAGCGGCGTGAAGGTGATATCAGTTGGAATGTTGCAGCCTATCTCTTTATCGTACTCGGTGTTGTAGGTGATGAGCTTCAGCTGCTCAAGCGTATGGCAGGCACCCGTGAATCGGGTGATCGATAGACGTTTTTTCTCCGTGGCAAGCCCGCAGCGGATGCTCATGGTCGTGAGCGAGGCGCCCACGCGGTTGGCCAGCGGATTGAGATACCAGCACATTGCCTGGAGTGTTGCTTCCAGCGCGCGCATGCGGAGCTTGGGTGGCCGGCGTTTGCGTTCGCCACGGGCGATCGACATCGCAACCAGCATCTGGAATTCGACGCGTTGCGTAAAGCCCACCGCCTTCTCACGAATTTTTTCGCAGAACGGCAGAGTTTTCTTTCCTTTCTCCGGGACAAATTCCGGATTCGGATTCTTTACCTGCCGGTAAAATGAAGTGTTTTCAGATACCTGTTCAGTCACACCTTCCTGCGCTTATGTTGCACAGAAGGAGTACGCACAGAAGGTATTGCAGTTTTCCGGGCATAAAACTATACTCCCCGCATAGAGCAACAGCTTCTATGCAGTTTCTAGGGCCCCGTTAGTCTTCTCCTGAGTCGCCAAACTGAGGAAGATTATCGGGGTTTTGTTTTTTCTGGCTCTAAGTCATTAGTCAGAACCAGTTTCCTGCCACCTTACGGCGTGGCTAACCAAAAATCCTTGATCGCTCAGCAATCTATCATCCGAAAGCCAAAGGATCAAGAATGTAAATATTTACGTTCCTGATTTCCTGCGCTTGTACTCATTTTCAATGATGATTTCTAACATCTGAGCCTGAGTTAAACCCTCTTCAGAAGCCAGTGTCTCCAGCTTTTCTTTCTGAGAATTTAAAATAACCGCATGCAAAGCTTTATGCGTATCGCTACGGCGCTCAAGAGAAGCCTTTTGCCTTTCTCGTGGCGGTGTAGGGTTACCTTTTCGGTAAGTACGCTTACTTCTGGATGAGGAAGCTTCTGAACTAGCTGATTGCGACATCTCTTCACCCTCACAAATTCGGACTGAATTTTGCTGAGAATACTACAGATCTCTTAAATCAGCGACTTAACTTTAAGCTTGAGAGTG
>NZ_AP036002.1:0-222185 GCF_059730675.1 Pantoea sp. X-Soil-MYKO-1785 | reverse complement strand
ACCTCCCAGGGCAGAAATACCATGGCCTCAGGCCAGATGGGGATCTCTTAGGAACTTATTATGATCTTATGAGGATCTGTTATTGGATCTAATCGGTGGATAAACCGACTAAATCACTGTCAGACTACGGTGGATAAAGAGAATCAACTCACCAGCCCGCTTCCCCGCCCTCCCCCATGTTCCTCTGCTGATGCGGTTTGTTGCCCGATTATTCAAATAAAGGTTATACACAGCTAAATAGCGGTTTACTCGCTACAGTGGTTATTGGTCACTCGCCAGCGCGGTTGTTTATCTCGCTACAGTGGTTATTTTACTTCCCACAGTGGTTATTCTTCTCGCTATAGTGGTTATCAACCCCTCTTCAGGCCTTCTCCTGCAAGGCCCAGGCGGCAGCGGGGATCTATTAAGGATCTCATTTTGATCTATAGAGGATCGAACGATTGGATCTGACCTGTGGATAACGAGGATAAAAACAACAAACATGCCGGGAAAAAAGCGGGAATCGTAACAGGAAAGTTTGAGTAAAAGTGAGGGCGTACAGGAGGGCTGAAGATTGACCGTAACCTGCCAGAGCAAATCAAAGGAAAAGAAAAGGCAAATCTGAACAGACTGTCCGCATGTTGGTATAAAGCCAGTTAGCGGCCAACAGGTTTGGTAAATCAGCCCTGCTCAGTTGATATCGTCTACCTTTTCACCGCAGGGATGTTAAATGCAGCATTGTTTTCTTCGCTTTGATTATCATCTAACCAGCAAGCCTGACGAACCGATACCTGCTGAAACATCCCGCTGTTTAATGCATTAAAAGAAGTGCCAGTTCTTTCATTGCCAATCCGGGTGCGTAGTTAAGCACCTGATCCAAAGATATAATTATTTAACAATGATGCCCTCACCTTTCCCCTGCTCTGCTAAACACGTTTCTCATCCAGCTAATCACATCAAATTTTCACCAGGTGGAAATCAATGCAAGATATTGATAAATATATATTTTTAACAAATTTTCATGATGAAAACACCATGAATTTCTCCTGAAAATGACGATCAGAAGAGTTTGTAATGATGAACATCTGCATACTTAAGAGAGCGATTTTCAGCACAAACGCTTGAATACATGCCTCATGTTGATCGACACGACCGCTGCAATAAGTAGAAGCCATCTGGGATACGGTTTGCAAAATTCATTCTGATCAGAAGCTGAAAAATGAGAATCTAAGTTCTGAATACTGAAAACCAGCAATTAAATAGGGGTGGCACATCCGTTCATTTAGAGGAGGTTGCTAAACATCTCAGGCTGACAACACCAATTTTCTGCATAGGAAGCCAGAAAGTTTCGTTTTAAACAGGCTAATTCACCTGCGTTTTCTGTCAACAGCTTAACTCCTGAAATGCTACTGTCAGATAATTCAGCTTTTCATATCATGAAGAGAAGATTAAAAGGAGGCAACGATAAAACAGACCAACGATTCTCAGCAGTCCGCAATTAATTTCTGTTGCGCGACTCAGCTCGCTCATCACCAGCAAATATAGAGTTATACAGATAGTCAAAATGAAGAATGCGCAGTACGACTCTTTCCGTCCGCACTTCAATTAGCATGATTGTTTCGCGATACCAGGCTATGCCGATTTACCTCTGTGTCGCACGCTCTTCGTTGAGAAAATCATTAAATGTGCGCAGCGGCGCAGACATAAATCGGTGAGTAAAGCAGGGCCAGGGTCCATCAAAAGCAGACCGCGATTCCGGCAGTACAGCAACAAGCTCGCCAGTTTCGAAATGGGGCTGTAGCCGGTTCCCGAAGAGAGCAGATAATGCCTCTGCCCTGTTTAGCGAAATTAATAGCGGCAGCTGCACCATCAATGCCAATAATTAAGCGACCGGCAGGATTAACCTTCACGGTTCTACCCCGATATTCAAATCCCCGGGGTATCAGTACACCGCGTGAATACTTCAACCGAATACAGTCATGGCTGGCTAAATCAGCCGGATGTGACGGTGAACCCTGCAACGCTAAATAACCAGGCGCGGCCGCAGGTGTGAGCATCTGTGTGCGGGCACCAATCAGTGCGGCACTGGTATCTTTTACCGGATGCTCGCCATAGCGGATACCGGCGTCACAGCCTGCTGAGGTAACGTCTGCCAGGCGATCATCAACCATGATCACTACGCCTAATAACGGAAAGCGCAGGAGAAGCGGTTCATTATAGGTGGCAGAATATCCAGCATCACTGCACCAGTAGCGTTCAATTTAAGCACGCCGCGTACCGCTTGCTGAGAACCTGAAACGTCATTCAGCACTGCTCTCATTTTAGTCAGCAGAGAGGCAATAGGTCAGCCAAAGTCCGGCCAGCTTCGGTTGGTGTTACGCTGCACGTAGTGCGGATAGAAAGCGGCACGCCAGCATTCTGCTCCAGCGTAGTGATGCTTTCGCTTACGATTGAAGGTGACAGATCAGGCTGTTTTGCCGCCATCCGGAAGCCATTCTCTTTGAACACGGTAATGAAGATCAATAAGTCATTCACAGTTGCGGCCTGTCAATATTCGGTTATCCGATCAGCCTGTTCATATTCTCCTTTATTACCAAACGTTATCAGTCCGCTTATAAAGGGAGAGCAAACACGAGACTCCTTCTGCAAAGGAAAGCGCATCTCAGGCTGAATAAGCCGGAGACGTTATGACAGATAGAGCTGTGCTTATTACCGGGGCCAACTAAATTATCGGCTTGAAGACAACCCGGTTTGTGCGGTTATCGTATCTGGCTGGCGTGTCGCGATGACGCGCGGAGCCAGGCTTTTCTGCCGCTACTGAAATTCGCCCTCGGCGCTACACTCATCATAGCCAGTAGTGGACTGGGTCAATGGAATAGGTTTCCGACCCGAACCATCCTTTTTAAGGTCTATTAACTGGCCTGTACCGCTCAAAAACCGCAATGAACGCGAAAATCATAGCCTTTGCCAGACAGCTTAAGGATGCGGGCATCAGCGTGAACGCCGTGGTTCCCGGCTATACCGCCACAGATTTCAATGAACACAGCGGCTACAGAAGCGTGCCCCAGGCTACGGCCGGGATTGTCTGGCTGGCAGAACAGAGTCAGGGGAAATTTACCGGCGGATTCTGCTTCGATCAGCAGCGCGCGTCGTGGTATAGGCTACCTGAAACCAGACACAACTCAACTGATTAGCCCGTTCAGATCTCAGCGGTGGTGTGAAGCAGGGACATTTTACACTTCAGCATATCGTTTCCGCGCCTGCTGGCTTGTTCGTTTATGCTGCGCATTTGACAGGGTTCTTGTAGCGGCCTGTCAGGCTATAACATTCAGTTCGCCCAGCAAGAGTGCTTCGAATAAGCGTGAAGGAAGAGTCGGAAGCAGAGAATAGTCGGGTGAGCACGGTGGATTGTGATTTCATTTTTTCGACAGCTCTCTTCAGGGAAATAACTTACCCGCCATACCTTGTTTTACGGCCGGTAAAGCGATTATTTCAACTGGCGAACTTTTATATACCCGCAATTTAACTGTAGAGCTGAGAGAACATGTGCCACCGTGGCCATCTAAAGTATCGCTGACGCATTCCTGCTCTGTGCTTTATTCGCTGGTTTGAACGGCCCGTTTTTCAGGAAACTCACCAGGGAAATATAGTCGCAAGTTTATGAAATAAATGATAATTATTCATATTTTCACGATGAAAACACCCTTTTTTCGCTATCTTCATCCGGATTATGTCCTGTTGATACGTTGTATGCTGCGCTAGCTGTTACCAGGAAAGATTTCGCTGCAGTTTTAGAAAGACTCACCAGCGGGAATGATTTTCCTGCTGTTCTCTGCTTCTGATCGGCTGCTGTTAATCAGCCAACTTTCGCCGCACTGCGCCTTCCGCTGAAGTATCCCGGCCCGGACGGCAGCAGGTTACGCCAGCGTAATCAGCCCGAAGCATTCCATCCTCTAATAAAAAATCCAGGTTTTTGGCATTTTTCTAAAAAATTGGCAGATAACCGCTTTTTGTGTAGTATGCAAAAAACATTAATGCAGAGGGGCTTATGAAGCGTGACTATGGTGGTGTGCTGGAGATGGCAACGCGTGCCAACTCTATGTTGCACGGGCTGAGTAATCATATTGAGCAGCAGCGTCAGGAATTTAACCAGACCGGTTTTTATCAGACTTTCTCTCGGAATGCCGTTGCCAACATGCCATTGCTGAGTAAGCATGCCGTGGTTGCCGCCATCAGTGACATGGAAGAAGCCGGCTATCAGTTTGGTAAGAAGCAAACCGGTAGCACCTCACAATATGCATTAACTATCCAGAACGTGGTCGATATTTATCAGCACCGTAAGGTACCAAAATACCGTGATAAGCACGAAGGTCCGTTTGTGATCTTTGTGGTCAGCCTCAAAGGTGGCGTTTCTAAAACCGTCAGCACCGTGACGCTGGCCCACGGTATGCGCGCCCATCCTTCGATGCTGCACAATGACCTGCGGATACTGGTTATCGATCTTGACCCGCAGGCTTCCAGCACCATGTTCCTCAGCCACACCAACAGCGTTGGCTCGGTACTGGAAACCGCCGCCCAGGCCATGCTCAACGATCTGGACGCTGACCAGCTGCGTGAGCAGTTTATCAAGCCGACGGTAATGCCTGGCGTGGATGTCATTCCCGCCTCGATTGATGACGGGTTTGTCGCCAGTGACTGGGAAGAGCTGGTCGCCCAGCATCTGCCCGGCGTTGCACCTTCTGAAGTTCTGCGCCGTAACGTCATCGATCGTCTGGCCGGTGATTACGACTTCATCTTCCTCGATACCGGCCCGCATCTCGATTCGTTTATGCTGAATGCGATTGCTGCCAGTGATGTGCTGCTGACGCCAACGCCGCCGGCGCAGGTCGATTTCCACTCGACGATGAAATACCTGACACGTTTGCCAGAAATGCTGGAGCGGATCGAAGCGGAAGGGGTTGAGCCACGCCTGAAGGCAAATATTGGCTTCATGTCAAAAATGACCTCCAAGCACGATCACCTCACGTCTCAAAGTTATGCCCGCGAAGTGTTTACCAAATCAATGCTTGATTGTGGCCTGCCGCGGCTTGATGGCTTTGAACGCTGCGGCGAGTCGTTTGATACGGTGATCAGCGCGAACCCGTCATCCTATCCCGGCAGCGCCGATGCGTTACGCAAAGCTAAATATGAAGCGGAGCAGTTCTCAAGGGCTGTATTCGATCGCATTGAATATATCAGGAGCACCCTGTGAGCAAACCCATCCAGCGCATAGGCCGCAAATTCGGTGACTCCGCCATTGCCAGCATGATCGACAGCAGCAGCCAGTCACGCACCTTTACCCTTAAGTCGGGTATGAAGGCGACCTTTGTGCGGCAGCTGATCCCGCATGATGACATTGAAGCAAAGACCTACGTTGACCCGAAGATTAACGGTCGCGATCAGAGCACGCTGACGGCGGAGTCGCTCAAAGAGATCACCCGCACCATTACCCTGCAACAGTTCTTCCCGGCCATCGGGCGCATCACCGCTGACAGAATTGAGATCATGGATGGCTCCCGTCGCCGCGCAGCCTGTATTCTCTCCGGTGCCAGTCTGGAAGTGCTGGTCACGGCGGATGAACTGAGCATCAGTGATGCTCGTCAGCTGGCCGCCGATATTCAGACTGCCCGCGAACATAACCTGCGCGAGCTGGGACTGCGTTTTATGCTGATGAACGAGCAGGGCATGAGTAAGTCGGAGATTGCCAAAGCGGAAGGGATCTCGAATGCCAAAGTGACGCGTGCTTTCCAGGCTGCTTCAGTTCCGGCTGAATTTATCGAACTTTTCCCGGTGGTGGCTGAACTGACGCTGCAGGATTATCAGCTGCTGCTTGATGTGTGGGAAGAAGCCAAAGCCGAAGCGGTCGCGGTCGATGACCTGGTCAGTCAGATTCAGGATAAACTGACCCGTGATACGATGCCGGCACAGCTCAACGCCGACGAAAAAAAATCGGCCATTCTCGACTGCTTCAAAACCGCCAGGAAGCAGCTTAAAACGCCGCCGCCAGCCAGCAGGACGGTGACGGAAAAACTGGCGACCTTCAGCACCGCCAATACCTATGCGCGCCGTAAAACCAACGACGAGAAGCGGACCGTGCAGTATGAATTCAGCCGCCTGCCAAAAGAGATCACCGAGAAGATTGATGCTTCGATTAAACAGATTTTGTCATCGATGAAGCAGAACAATTCCTGATTATCGTTAAAACCGGCCTGCCGCCGGTTTTTTTATCCTGGCCGGTCAGATCACTTTCTTCACTATTCATCACTCCCGCTCGAAAACTCGCTGCATTGCTGACCCATCCGGCGTTACAGGGAGGTTAAAGACTGCCATCCTTCCCATTATTCCGGCGTTACATCTCCCATTACTGCAATTTGATTGTTGAATCCTGACGTATTTGCGGTTATAGCTAAAACGGTTTAGCTTACTCATATACTTTAAGGAATTTCTATGTCAGTACGCGTGTGGTGTCTGGGTGATGCGGTGGTCGATCTGTTGCCGGAAACGCCGGGACGTTTAATGCAGTGTCCGGGCGGCGCACCAGCCAATGTGGCGGTGGGTGTGGCGCGCCTGCAGGGAAACAGTGCGTTTATCGGCAGAGTAGGGGCCGATCCGTTTGGTGACTTTATGCGCCAGACGCTGAATGATGAGCAGGTAGAAACCACCTTCCTCACATCCGATCCCGCTCATCGCACCTCAACCGTGGTGGTCGGACTGGATGACAACGGCGAGCGGTCATTTACCTTCATGGTGCGTCCCAGCGCAGACCTGTTTCTCGAGACAACCGATCTGCCGCAGTTCAGCGCCGGGGAATGGCTGCACTGCTGTTCAATCGCGCTGTCAGCCGAACCCTCACGGAGAGCCACACTTACCGCAATGCAGCGTATACGCGCCGCAGGCGGATTCGTCAGTTTCGACCTGAACCTGCGTGATGATCTGTGGCCTGACCCGACACAGCTGCATGCGGTTGTGCATCAGGCGCTGGCCTGTGCTGATGTGG
The DNA here is from genome assembly GCF_059730675.1 of Pantoea sp. X-Soil-MYKO-1785. Taxonomy (NCBI): domain Bacteria; kingdom Pseudomonadati; phylum Pseudomonadota; class Gammaproteobacteria; order Enterobacterales; family Erwiniaceae; genus Pantoea; species Pantoea sp. X-Soil-MYKO-1785. The sequence continues at coordinate 215,170 of NZ_AP036002.1, read as the reverse complement.
TGAAGCTGTCAGAAGAGGAACTTCAGTTCCTCCATTCTGCTGTAGATCCTGCCGACAGCATGCAACAGCTGGCTGAACGTTTTGCCATTAAGCTGCTGCTGGTTACGCAGGGCAGGGCGGGCGTGATGGCTTATCACCAGGGGCAGATTTATCACTATCCCACTACGCCGGTGGCCAGCATTGACACCACCGGTGCCGGTGATGCCTTTGTCGCCGGACTGTTGTGGCAGCTGGCGCAGTCGGGTCTGCCCGCCGATGAGCCACAGTTAGCCGTCAGTCTTGCCAGCGCCCAGCGTTGTGGCGCACTGGCAACCACGGCTAAAGGGGCGATGACGGCACTACCCTGGCTGCATCAACTCAGCGACCTGACAGGCTGATTTTCCGGGCTGTTATCACTGGTTTTGCGAGCCATCTCACATTCACTAAACCGGTTTAGCAATTTTCATTGCGCGATGAAATTACCCATGATTATGATTCGCGCCTAAACCGGTTTAGCAAAAAAAGTTTGTGATGATAGCCCTTCCTCAGAGACGCAAAACAATGAAAAAAAGTACGATTGCATTAGCCCTGGCAACCCTGTTCGTTGCTGTGCCGGTCCGGGCAGAGCCGGGCCTCAGCACGATTGAAGCCCGGCTTGCCGCACTTGAACACCGTCTGCAGGTCGCGGAGCAACGCGCAAGCGCGGCTGAAATCCGGGCCGAAGCGGCTGAGAAGCAGGCACAACAGCTGGCAACCGTCCAGCAGCAGACCCCGCCAGCTCCCACTGACGTTGCGCAACGTAGCGCTAAACCGGAACTGAAACCTTCCGCCGATGCGGGCGGATTTGAATTTCACGGCTACGCCCGCTCCGGCCTGCTGATGAACAGCTCGGCAGCGAAAACCCAGGGCGGACCGACGCTGACCCCTGCCGGCGAAACCGGCGGCCACGTCGGGCGTCTCGGTAATGAGCCTGACACCTATGTCGAACTGAATCTGGAACATAAACAGACGCTGACCAACGGTGCCACCACCCGCTTTAAAGCGATGCTGGCCGACGGTCAGCGTACCTACAACGACTGGACGGCTGACAGCAGCGATCTCAACCTGCGGCAGGCGTTTGTCGAAATCGGCCAGCTGCCGACCTTCGACGGTGCCTTTAAAGACAGCACCGTCTGGGCCGGTAAACGCTTTGATCGTGACAACTTCGATATTCACTGGATCGACTCCGATGTGGTGTTCCTCGCCGGAACCGGTGCCGGCTTTTACGACATCAGGTGGGGTGATCGGGTGCTCAGCAACCTCTCGGTGTATGGACGGACCTTTGGTGATATCGAAAACAACGAAAACAGCGCGCAAAACTACATCCTGTCACTCAACAACTTTGTCGGCCCGGTTCAGCTGATGATGAGCGGCATGCGGGCCAGAGATAATGATGATCGCGAGGATATTGACGGAAATAAGATCAAAAGCGATGCGGCGAACACCGGCGTACATGCGTTGCTCGGACTGCATAACGACAGCTTCTATGGCCTGACCGACGGCTCGGCGAAAACGGCGCTGCTGTATGGCCACGGTCTGGGTGCAGAGGTGAAATCTGTTGGTTCAGATGGCGCGCTGCTGCCGCAGGCGGATAGCTGGCGTCTGGCCAGCTATGGCATCACGGCGCTGGGAGACGGCTGGCATATTGCCCCGGCGCTGCTGGCTCAGCATAGCCAGGATCGCTATGTCAAAGGCGACAGTTACGACTGGGCGACCGTTAACCTGCGGCTGATTCAGGAGATGACTCAAAATTTTGAGATGCAGTATGAAGGCTCTTATCAGTACATGGACCTGCGCCCGGAAGGGTACAGAAACCGCAATGCCGTCAGCGGCAGCTTCACCAAACTCACCGTCGCACCCACCCTGAAAGCCGGAGACGTAGGCGACTTCCTGAAACGTCCGGAAATCCGCTTGTTCGCCAGCTGGATGAACTGGGATCACCGGCTGGATAACTATGCCAGTGATGATGCCTTTGGCAGTAAGGGTTTTGAGGCCGGAGGGGAATGGAACTTTGGCGTTCAGATGGAAACCTGGTTCTGACCAGACAGCCCCAGCCTGCAGGGGCTGGGCAACCGCACCAATAAAAATGAAACCAGAAGATAGAGGTTAATATGGATTATGCAAAAATTTCCCGCGCGCTACTGCCCTTGCTGGGCGGCAGGGAGAACATCGCCAGCGCGGCGCATTGCGCTACGCGCCTGCGGCTGGTGCTGGCGGACGACAGCCAGGCAGACACCGCGGCGATTGGCCGGATCGAGGGCGTAAAAGGCTGCTTCCGCAACGCCGGGCAGCTGCAGGTGATTTTTGGCACCGGTGTGGTCAACAAGGTCTATGCCGCATTTATTGCTGAAGCGGGGATTAGCGAGTCGAGCAAATCTGAAGCGGCGGATATCGCGGCGCGCAAGCTTAATCCGTTCCAGCGTATCGCCCGTCTGCTGTCGAATATCTTTGTGCCGATTATCCCGGCCATCGTGGCATCCGGCCTGCTGATGGGGCTGCTGGGCATGGTGAAAACCTACGGCTGGGTCAATCCGGATAACGCACTCTACATCATGCTGGATATGTGCAGTTCCGCCGCCTTCATTATCCTGCCGATCCTGATCGGCTTTACCGCTGCTCGTGAGTTTGGCGGCAACCCGTTTCTTGGCGCAACCCTTGGCGGCATTCTGACCCACCCGGCACTGACTAACGCCTGGGGCGTGGCTTCGGGCTTCCATACCATGAATTTTTTCGGTATCGAAGTGGCGATGATCGGTTACCAGGGCACGGTGTTTCCGGTGCTGCTGGCGGTGTGGTTTATGAGCGTACTGGAGAAGCAGCTGCGCCGGATTATTCCTGATGCACTGGATTTGATCCTGACGCCGTTCCTGACGGTGATCATCTCTGGTTTTATCGCGCTGCTGATCATCGGACCGGCTGGTCGTATGCTGGGGGACGGCATCTCTCTGGTGCTCAGCACCCTGATAGCCCACGCGGGCTGGCTGGCGGGGCTGGTGTTTGGCGGGCTCTATTCGGTGATCGTGATTACCGGGGTACACCACAGTTTCCATGCGATTGAAGCCGGACTGCTGGGAAATCCCGCCATTGGTGTTAATTTCCTGTTGCCGATCTGGGCGATGGCCAACGTGGCTCAGGGCGGTGCCTGCCTGGCGGTGTGGTTTAAAACTAAAGATGTGAAGATAAAAGCGATTAGCTTGCCCTCGGCATTCTCAGCGCTGCTGGGGATCACGGAAGCGGCAATCTTTGGTATTAATCTGCGCTTCATGAAGCCCTTTATAGCCGGCCTGATCGGTGGCGCGCTGGGCGGTGCCTGGGTGGTTTCCGTGCATGTCTATATGACAGCCGTCGGGCTGACGGGGCTGCCAGGCATGGCAATCGTCAAGGCGGGTTCCTTGTTCAATTATGGCATCGGCGTGGCGATCGCATTCACCACGGCGTTCGTGGTCTCTTACCTGCTTAAATACAATACGGATGCTGAATAATGGCTTCATCGACACTTTTGCCGGCTATCCTGCAGGCGGTGATGCAGAAGATGCCTGCTGCGCTTAACGACCATCATTATCCCGGCTGGCATCTGGCGCCGGTTACCGGACTGCTTAACGACCCGAATGGATTTATCCATTTTGACGGTCATTATCATCTGTTTTATCAGTGGAATGCGCTGGGGTGCGAGCATAAACATAAATGCTGGGGACACTGGCGCTCTGCCGATCTGCTGCACTGGCAACATCAGCCGATTGCGCTGATGCCGGATGAAGCGTATGACCGTAGCGGCTGTTACTCCGGCAGTGCGGTCGATGACGATGGCGTTCTGACGCTGATTTACACCGGCAACGTGAAATTTGACGACGGCACACGCACTGCGTGGCAGTGCCTGGCTCAGCAAAATAGCGCAGCAGGATTTGATAAGCTCGGGCCGGTTATTGCTTTGCCAGAGGGCTACACCGGACATGTCCGCGATCCGAAAGTCTGGCGACAGGGTAACCACTGGTACATGGTGCTGGGCGCTCAGGATCGGCAGTTGCAGGGTAAAGTGCTGCTGCTGCGGGCGGAAAATCTGCAGCAGTGGCAACTGCTCGGCGAGATAGCGGGCAGCGGGCTGGGCGGTCTCGGGCCGGCGGGTTACATGTGGGAATGCCCGGATATGTTTACTCTCGGCGACAGCACTTACCTGATCTGCTGCCCGCAGGGCGTGGCGCGCGAGGAAAAACGCTTTCTCAACAGTCACCCGAGCGCCTGGCTGAGCGGCACGCTCGATGATCAGACGCCGGTCTATCACCACGGCCCGCTGCACGAACTGGACGCCGGCTTCGAGTTTTACGCGCCGCAGACCACGCTGACCGCTGACGGGCGGCGGTTGCTGGTGGGATGGATGGGCACGCCCGATGGGGAAGAGATGGCCCAGCCCACCGTTGCTCATCACTGGATCCACCAGATGACCTGCCTGCGTGAACTCAGTTCCCGGGATGGCAAGCTCTGTCAGCAACCGATCGCCGAGCTGCAGGCGCTGCGCGAAGCCGGAAAGGTTTATCAGGGACGTGCTGATGACGCGCCGCCGATCGATGCGCAGCGGCTGGAACTGCTGCTGGAAAGCCAGGGCGGAATCGAACTCAATTTTGCCGACACGCTGATCGTGACGTGGCAGCAGGATGCACTGCAGCTGGCGCGTCGCAGTCTGGTCACGGGTGAATGGCACTACCGCTACTGGACGGGCGCCGCCAGCCGGTTACAGATCCTGTGCGATCACTCCAGCGTTGAGATTTTCATCAATGATGGCGAAGGGGTGATGAGCAGCCGTTATTTTCCGACGCAGCCGGCGTGGTTAACCCTGCGTGGCCGCGCAGAACTGCAGGCTCACTACTGGTCGTTACGTCGCTGCATGGTAGAATAAGCGCTTGTTTCCTTAGACGATGCCTTGCCGTGAGAAAAACGAAACGCGTTACCATCAGTGACATTGCCACGCTGGCGGGGGTGAGTAAAGCCACCGCCAGCCTGGTGCTCAACGGCCGCGGAGAAGAACTGCGGGTCGCGAAGGAGACGCGTGAACGGGTGCTGGCGCTTGCCCGACAGCATCACTATCAGCCCAGCATTCATGCCCGGATGCTGCACGATGCCCGCAGCCATACGCTGGGACTGGTGGTGCCGGAAATCACCAACCATGGCTTCGCTGCGTTTTCTCATGCGCTGGAAAATCTGTGCCGCGCCGCAGGATTGCAGCTGCTGATCTCCTGTACCGACGAAAATGCCGGGCAGGAAATGGCGGTGGTCAATAACCTGGTATCGCGCCAGGTCGACGGGTTGATTGTCGCGTCCAGCATGTTAAGCGACAGTGATTACGTCACCCTTAGCGAGCAGTTGCCGGTGCTGCTGTTTGACCGTCGCATCAGTGACACGCGCTTACCCTGGGTGATCACCGATGCCATCACGCCCACCGCCGATCTGGTTGAAAGGCTGGCGCGCGCCAGTCCGGATGAGATCTACTTTCTTGGCGGTCAGCCCGATCTGTCACCAACCCAGGATCGCCTGGCGGGTTTCAGCCAGGGACTCACGCGTGCTGGCGTTACGCTGCGTCCGGAATGGATTATTCAGGGTAACTATCACCCGGCCAGCGGTTATGAGATGTTTGCCACCCTGTACGAACGGCTGGGGCGGCCGCCGAAAGCGCTGTTTACCGCCGCCTGCGGCCTGCTGGAGGGCGTTCTGCGCTATATGAGCGAGCACCGCTTGCTGACCAGCGACATCCGCATTGCCAGTTTTGACGATCACTACCTGTATGATTCCCTCTCCATCCCCATCGACACGGTCGAGCAAAACGTGCCGCAGCTGGCGCAGGCCTGCTTCGCGATCCTGACCAGCCTGATCCGCGGCGATGAGCCAGTAAACAGCCAGCTGGTACTGCCTGCGACGCTTCGTCTGCGCTGTTAACGCCGCCGCAGGTTAACCGATGCCAGCAACGCGACTCCCGCTGGCAGAGGCAACTATCGATTGGCGTCGTGCGGCTTAATGCGCTGAATCAGCGGCCGGATTAATGTTACTGGCTGCGCCGGATGCTGGCGAGCGACGTGAGCAGGCTATTTTTATCGCCTTCGCTCAGGTTGGCCGCCGTGAGTTGCGAGGCCAGCCATGCCCGTTCGGCGTGCGGAAAGCCGCCAGCCAACAGCTGCTGGCCGATCGCGTTGAGCAATTGGCTATCCAGCCGTTGTATCTGTTGCCGGGTATCAGCCAGATCCCTGACGGCGGCGTTATCCGGGACTGATAGCCAGTCCGCCCGATAACGATATTGAATCGCCTTACTGGCATTCATCAGGGCATGAACAAACGGTTCCACCGAATGGGGTTCCAGTCCGGCTTGCTCAGCGTTTTTCAGCATGCTTTGCATCACCTGCTGTTCCCGCGGCAAATCCTCGATCGGGAGATGATGCTGTGCTTTGTAGCCAGCCACCTCTTTCATCACCTGCATCCGTTCATTTAATGCAGTGGAAAGCGTGCCGAGCGCAACGGAAGAGACCGGCCCGGCAAAAACGTTACAGCACACAAACAGTGAAGAGAAAAGAATCGTCGTAAAATGCGTCATTTGCCCGCTCCGTTAATGAAAACTGGCGCTAATTTAGTCATGAAAAAATCGCCGAAGGTAATTATTTTGTTTTCAAAGTATGAATTGCAAACGGTGTCAGTGCGCTAGCGCAGGTGATTAATCCTGATGGGTTTTTCGTCTTTTAACGTCACACAATCTTCATGTTGCTATGCCACGCTGACAGGTTTATCCCGCCGCAGCCGGTGTTGCTCAACAGCCGGTATTAATGATGTTGCCGCCAGCGCAGCTCCAGTTATTGTCAGACAGGGATGCGCTAAGCGAAGGGCGACAGGGCAGGGTGAAGAAGGTTGTTACGGCCGGGTGCAGTAAAGCCACTGTCCGCTAATAGGCCGCCAGTGGAGCCTGATGTTGCGATCCGGATCGGTCAGCATCAGGCTGCCAGTGATGTGCTGAGGATAATGGCTACGCCGCCGATCGTGGCGGCGCAGTCAGTCAGGGGACGAAGATAGCGCGGACGCAGCCATCTTCTTTGTGTTTGAACATCTCGTAACCCCGCGGTGCCTGTTCCAGCGGGAAGCGATGCGTCGCCATAAAAGCCGGGTTCAGTTCATTGCGGGCCACGTGTTCCAGCAGGCGGTGCATATAACGTTGTCCATGCTGCTGAGCGGTACGGATTGTCAGGCTCTTGTTGATCATCAGGCCTAACGGAAACTTATCCATCACCCCGTAAACGCCGAGAATGGCAATGTTGCCGCCTTTACGGCAGACGTAGAGTGCCTGACGCAGTGCCGCGCCAACATCGGTTTCAAGATGCAGCATCTGTTTGGTTTTATCGTAAACCTGGCTCAATCCTTCGCCCCGGGCTTCCATACCGACCGCATCAATGCAGCTGTCCGGGCCACGTCCACCGGTTAATTCCAGTAACGCTTCGTTGATATCCACCTGGGTGTAATCCAGCGTCAGGCTGCCGGCATAATCGCGCGCCATTGCCAGCCGTTCCGGATAGCGATCGATGCCAATCACCTGATGAGCGCCCATCAGCCATGCACTTTGCTGCGCCATCAGACCGACACCGCCACAGCCCCATACCACCACCGTGTCGCCAGGGTGGATATTACAAAAATCGGCACCCATGTAACCGGTCGGGGCAGCATCAGAGAGAAACAGCGCCTGTTCATCGGTCACGCCCTCGGGCACCACGAAGCAATCATTGTCGGCAAACGGCACGCGCACATATTCTGCATGCGATCCGGCATAGCCGCCAAAGGCGTGGCTGTAGGCGTAAATACCGCCGGTCGGATGACCGAGTACGGCTTCTCCTTTCTCCCATTGCGGATTGGTGTTGTCACAACAGGAAGGCAAATGATGCTGGCAATACCAGCAGGAACCACAGGAGATAAATGAGGGCACCACCACCCGATCGCCGCGGCGAATATTTTTTACGGCGCTGCCGACTTCGACCACTTCACCCATGAATTCATGACCGAGGATGTCACCTTCGCGCATACTCGGGATCAGGCCATCAATCACGTGCAGATCGGAGCCGCAGGTGGTGGTCAGCCTGACGCGAACAATCGCATCATGAGGATTTATCAGGCCCGGATCGGCCACCGTCTCAACGCTCAAATCGTTAACGCCATTCCAGCATAGTGCGCGCATTTATTTCTCCTTATCCTGACGTTCGGCGTGGCGGCCAGCAGGCTGACCATCCAGCGTGGCGATCTCTCCGGTCTCGGCGAGGCTTTTAAAGCGATGCAGCGCTTTGCTGGCCACCTCTTTCGGCAACAGATCAAACACTTTGGTCACCTTTTTCCCCAGCGCGCCACCCGGCGGAATGAAGCGCAGAGTGAGCGCCAGTTCGGTGCCCCATTCGCCGGGTGCCGGGCGCAGCAGAAGTTCGCCTTCGTTAGGGATGTCGGCACCCTCCAGCGATCGCCAGGCAATAATTTCACCCGGCTGGGCTTCGACAATCCGGCTCTCCCAGCCGTAGTGTTTACCCAGCGGGCCTTCGATCTGCCAGTGCGCATCGCTTTTATTGACCGGCGTCACCGTGGCAAAGTGGCTCATAATACGCGGCAGAGTATTCGGCTCCAGCCACAGCGAAAAAAGCTCGGTCGCCGGACGACCGACGGTTATCCAGCGCCGGATCGTAAGCGTATTATCGCTGGCGGATGGTTGAGATTTTTTGGCCAAAAGGTCCTCCGATAGCAGGCTCAGTCGAACGGAAATCACTGAAAATGAGTTAAGAACAGCCTGCGGAATTTTGCGAGCGAAGCCGTAGTGTTGCGGTACGGCAGGTCTGGCCGCAGGTTATGTATCGGACAGCGCGGTGCGCGGCGCAGGAAAACCCCGTTGCGGACGGCGGGATTATGTATAATGCCTGCAGCAAAGAGACATCTGTTTTAGCAGCAAATAGAGGTAGATATGTCTGCATCTGAAACTTCTACCGGTGGTAAAAGTGTGGTTGAGTTGGTACTGAGTTTAGAAACTCAGGTGGCAGGTTACCCGCAGGCAAACTGGCACATCGGTCTGAAAAGCAAAACCAAAATGGCGCTGGAAAAGATTAACCGCGCGTTTGATGCAAAACGTATCAGTGCAGAAGAGAGTCTGAATCTGAAACAGCGGGTTTATAGCGTGCAGGATAAATTAATCGAGCTGGCGCTGTGGTAAGGCCTGGCGTTTAGCCGTCAGCGGCCATCACCTGCTGGCCCGCACTCAAGTCATCGGGCGTGAAAAACTGATACTTTAGCGCGCAACGCCGCTGAGCATTTTCCGCACTTTTCAGCGAAGGCGTATTGCCGGGAAGGATAGTGCCGGTCAGCAGCACGCTGTCGCCGTAACGCTGAGCAAGCTGCTGCAACAGCATCTGCTGGGCTCGCGCCGCCAGGCCGCGGCCGCGGTATTCCGGCAAAATCACCTCATCCAGAATCTGAATCCCCTCAATGAACCCCACGCGGCGCAGTGCGCAAATGATCAAGCCAGCCAGCTGCCCCTGACTGACTATCAGCGAAACGTTGCCTTGGGCGATATCCTTACGCAGTTCGCGTTTATCGGTTGCCAGCAGCAGATGTCGCAGCTGCGGCAGGGCGCGCCAGCTGGCGCGATAGGCGCGATTGATGGTGGTCAGGCAGACCGGATAATGCCTTCTGGTGGCGGTCACCAGCGAAACATCCTGCCCGGTCGGGGCGGAAAGTGAATCCGGGCGACCAAGAAAGATCAGTTGATCGGTGGTGCCGATCGCAGGGTGGGCGGCGGGCAGCAGCACGCGCAGCGTTTGCGGGTTCAGCGCCTGCCACGCCTGTATGATGGCGCAGGCAACCTGCTGATTTATCCCCCCATCCAGCGCGACGATATCGATAAACGGCTGGGCCAGATCGCCGCCGAGGTAGCGGGGACCGGTGAGATAACGCTGACCGTCAATGTGAAGTTCACGCTGCAGGAAATAGTGTTGTGGCAGTCCGGTTTCACGCCAGGGAAAGGCAGCAGAGAAACGGGCATCACGGCACCACGCCTGCTGCTGCGTCAGCCAGTCAATCAGCCAGCTCCTGAGCCGGTGCGGTGAAACCGGCAGGCTCTGGTAGCGCGACACCATATAATCCAGCATACCCATTCCACCTTATTGCCCGTCTCAGGTTCAGCATCGGGGCTGAATAAACGGTACGGCTCAGCGCCGGCTCGGGTACTCCTGTTTCAGCAGACCGAACAGCCAGTCATCCTGCCATTTACCGTCCAGAAAATAGTTCTGCCGTAAGGTGCCTTCCTGCACGAAACCGGCGGAGAGTAACGCCTTCCGTGAGGCGATATTCCCTGCGGTAACGGTCGCCACCAGCTTGCGGTACGCCAGCTGGTCAAAGCAAAACCCGATCAGCGCATTCAGCGACTCGCGACCATAACCTTTGCCGTGAAAGTCAGCGGCGAGAATAAAACCAAACTCGGCAATGCCGTTACCCCGATCGATAAATCCGCTGAATCCTGTCGGCAATTCTGAGGTTTTTTCTTCCATCACCAGGCAAAGCCAGTGATCACATCCTTTATGCCAGGCGGGTAAGCGAACGTCAAACGACTGGGTTCTGATCTCGTCGGCAGAGCGTGGATCAGAGATATATTTCATCACCAACCGATCCTGACTGACCGCCAGATAAAACGGCCAGTCCTGCTGACTCAGTGGCCGGTAACGCAGCCGGTCAGAAGTGATCTCATCAGGTTGCATTATGCCGCTCCTTGCAGGCCGATCTTCAGGACAAATGTTGATGTCAGCAAGCTAACACAGCTGCTGCAGAAGCGGGAGTCAAACTCGCCAGCCAACCGGGCACCGTTGAAGACGGTTATTGTGGTATCGCTTCCACTTACGTCGACTTTGTTATCAAACGCTGATTGGTGCGCAGCGGTTTGAATTTTTTAACTCATCCGGATTAATTATAACTAACTGATATATAACAATTATTAACTATTTATTTACACTCTGCCACGAAAAGACAATGTAAATGGCATGTGATAGCGTTTACACTTGTGCTGATGTTTCTTTACATTTCTCGCTTTTTATCAAGGTTAAACACATGTCACGGGTATCCCGAACACTCAATTTGTTAACGCTGCTGTTTTCTGTCGCCTGCTCTGCCTGGCTGCTGATCGGCGGTGTCTGGTTGCTATCGCTGGGCGGTAGCGCGTATTACCTGATCAGCGGCCTGGCCATGGCGGGCTTTAGCGTGCTGCTGTGGCGCAGAAAGCGCAGTGCGCTCTATCTCTACGCCGCGATTCTGATCGCCAGTGCGCTGTGGGCGTGGCAGGAAGCGGGCAGCGACTACTGGACGCTGGTCCCGCGACTCGACGTCTGGGTACTGCTGGGGATCTGGCTGATTTTGCCTTTCAGCTATCGCCAGTTTGGCCCGGCTGGCAAAAAACCGCTGGCGGCGATGGTTATCGCCTTGCTGGCTAACGGAGCGCTGCTGGTGGGTTCGTCACTGCACGATCCGCAGGAGATCAACGGCGAACTGCCGCTGACCGATGCTGCGCCAGCCGCTTCGTCGGTACCGGCGGAGGACTGGACCGCCTATGGCCGGACGCAGGAAGGTGTGCGTTACTCGCCGCTGAAGCAGATCAACGAGCACAACGTGCAGAACCTGCAGGTGGCCTGGCAATATCACACCGGCGATGTCAAAACCGCTAACGATCCGGGTGAAATTACCAATGAAGTGACGCCGCTAAAGGCGGGCAACATGCTCTATCTCTGCACGCCACACCAGATTCTGCTGGCGCTGGACGCGGTGAGCGGCAAAGAGAAATGGCGCTTTGATCCGAAGCTCAAATCCGATCCGTCATTCCAGCACATCACCTGTCGTGGCGTGTCATACCATGAAATGCCGGTGGCGCAGCAGAATAACGCTTCACAGCCTGCCCACTGCGCGCGTCGTATCTTCCTGCCGGTCGATGACGGTCGCCTGATTGCGCTGGATGCCACCTCTGGTGAGCGTTGCGAGAACTTCGCCAGCCATGGTGAGCTGAATCTGCAACATCAGCAGCCTAATGCCTATCCGGGCGGTTATGAGCCGACTTCACCACCGATTGTCACCGACAAAGTGGTCATTGTGGCGGGCTCGGTCACCGATAACCTGTCAACCCGTGAACCGTCTGGCGTGATCCGCGGTTTTGATATCGACAGCGGTAAGCTGGTGTGGGCGTTTGATCCAGGTGCGAAAGATCCAAATGCGCTGCCCGCAGAAGGGGAAACCTTCAGCGCCAACTCGCCTAACTCCTGGGCACCGGCGGCGTATGATGCTCAACGTGACATTATTTATCTGCCGATGGGCGTCTCGACGCCAGACATCTGGGGTGGTCATCGCACGCCAGAACAGGAGCGTTATGCCAGCGGCCTGCTGGCGCTGCACGCCTCGACCGGTAAGCTGGCCTGGTTCTATCAGACGGTACATCATGACCTGTGGGATATGGATCTGCCGTCTCAGCCAACCCTGGCGGACATCACCGATAGCAGCGGCAAGCGCGTACCGGTGGTGTATGTTCCGGCTAAAACCGGCAACATTTTTGTGCTGAACCGTGAAACCGGCCAGCCGGTGGTGCCTGCACCGGAAACCCCGGTACCGCAGGGACCGGCAAAAGGCGATCATCTCAACCCGACCCAGCCTTTCTCGCAACTTACCTTCCGGCCGAAGCAGAACCTGCAGGGCAAGGATATGTGGGGCGCGACGATGTTCGACCAGCTGGCGTGCCGCGTGATGTTCCATCGCCTGCGATATGAAGGCCCGTTTACGCCGCCTTCAGAGCAGGGCACGCTGGTGTTCCCGGGTGATTTTGGCATGTTCGAATGGGGCGGTATTGCTGTTGATACCGATCGTCAGATTGCGATTGCGAACCCGATGGCGATGCCCTTTATCTCGCGACTGGTACCACGCGGTCCGGGCAACCCGATTGAGCCTGGCGCGGCGGGTGCCGCCGGTTCCGGTTCGGAATCTGGTGTACAGCATATGTATGGCGTTCCTTATGGCGTTGAGCTGAATCCGTTCCTGTCGCCAGTAGGATTGCCGTGTCTGCAGCCGTCGTGGGGCTTTGTCTCGGCGATCAATCTGCAGAATCATCAGATTGTCTGGAAAAAACGCATTGGTACGGTACGCGACAGTGCACCGGTTCCGCTGCCGTTCAAAATGGGCGTGCCGATGTTAGGCGGTCCGGTTACCACTGCCGGTAATGTCTTCTTTGTTGCCGGAACGCTGGATAATTACCTGCGTGCCTACAGCGTGCGTGACGGTAAACTGCTGTGGCAGGCCCGACTGCCGGCGGGTGGTCAGGCGACGCCGATGACCTATGCGGTCAACGGTAAACAATATGTGGTGATCATGGCGGGCGGACACGGCTCGTTCGGCACCAAAATGGGCGATACGCTTATCGCTTATGCGCTGCCGTAAACCCGATTAATCGGTGATGTTCAGCCCCCGCCGGTCTCGCCTGCGGGGGCTTTTTTTTGCTGACATTATCGCGTTGCCAGGTAAAGCCCCGGCTTGATTGCTACGCTTGAGCCGGCCCCCTTCTCACTGAGAGAGCAAAACCGATGGATCTGAAACAGATTGATGCCTCTGCCTGGGCCACACTGGTCGATGCTGCTGGCGATCCGCAGGCGGAATTCCGCTTTCTGACGCTGTGTACGGTTGATGCCGCCAGTCGGCCACAGGCGCGTACCGTGGTTTTACGTCAGGTTGATAGCCGCCTGCGCACCCTGACCTTTCATACCGATCTCCGCAGTCCGAAGTGGCAGGAGATGAGCGCCAATCCGCAGGTGACGGTGCTGGGATATGCCCTGCAGACCCGGCTGCAGTTGCGCCTGCAGGGAGAGGTCGGACTGTATGCCGGGGAGAGCGATATTGCGGATGCTGCGTGGTCCCGGTTACCGGCGCGGACCCGCAGCACCTACACCGGCGGCCCGCCGGGCGAGGTGTCAGACAGTGATGAGCAGGCTGCAGTGCCCCGAGTGGATGACGATGCCGGCAGGCAGCATTTCGGCGTAGTGGTGATGCGGGTCAGTGCGCTGGACTGGTATCAGCTACACCGGGAGAACAATCAGCGGGCGCTGCTGATCTACGCCACTGACGGTGCGTTGGTCAGTGGTCAGCAGATCGCCCCCTGAGCAGACGGGTTTAATCCCGGTCTACACTGACTGAACAGACTTTTTTGAAACGACGAGGTCAGGGTGGGTTTAATCAGCAATCGGGGCCAGTCCCCGTTTATTCAGGGTTTTCAGTTGCAGGATGTCACGCTGAATAACGGCATCACGCTGCGCGTCGCCACTGGCGGCAGCGGGCCGGCGCTGGTGATGCTGCATGGTCATCCGCAGAATCACCTCTGCTGGCATAAGGTGGCACCAGTGCTGGCGCAGCATTACACCGTGGTGCTGCCCGATCTGCGCGGCTATGGCGACAGTGATAAACCGGCCAGCGATGCGCAGCACCGGCCCTATTCAAAACGGGCGATGGCGCAGGATATTGCGCTGCTGATGACTGCGCTTGGCCACCCGCGCTTTGCTTTTGTCGGACACGATCGGGGAGCCAGGGTAGGCCATCGGCTGGCGCTCGATTATCCGGATCGCGTCAGCGCCTGTACCTTTATCGATATTGCACCGACAGCCACCATGTACCAGCAGACAGACAGGGAATTCGCCACCCGCTATTTCTGGTGGTTTTTTCTGATTCAGCCTGAGCCATTACCGGAAACGCTGATCGGATCAAATACTGAATTCTTCCTGCGTCAGCATATCCGGGCGCAACTTAAAGTCGCTGATGCCACGCCTGAAGCGATTCTGAAAGATTACCTGCGCTGCTATCAGCATCCGGCGATGGTGCACGCGGTGTGTGAGGATTATCGCGCCAGTGCGACGATAGATTTAGAGGATGATGCTGCCAGCGCAGGAGAGCGAATCCGCTGCCCGCTGCTGTTACTGTGGGGAGAGCAGGGCACGGTCGGTCAGCTGTATGATGTGCCGCAAACCTGGGCTGACAAAGCCTCACATATTCGGGGGCGGGCGTTACCGTGCGGCCATTCGCCGCAGGAAGAGGTGCCGTCAGCGTTTCTGGCAGAATTGCAGGCCTTCCTGAACTCCGCCGGAGAAAATCAGGCTGATTAACCTGCAGCCCGGCAGCCAGCACCATCCAGCGTTAAAATGTCATATTCACTGCCAGCCGCCGCGCTGGCGTTTTTTTATCTGCCGCATCGCTTAACGGATTTTAGCGCCACGTTATCCTCATATTTCCATCTTTTTACGCTATTTCCTTTCTTTTAGCTTCGCTTGTGCCAGGCTTTAAATTCTCATGAAGCAGTCACTTATGCTTCATGACAGGAAAAGTCACCATTATTTCTCTGCACGCTTATCCCAGCATAACTTTCTCAGGACTACGGGCAGGTTAACCATGAACGATCGACCGCCTGAAAAACCGGAGGCAGGGGAAAATGACCAGCGACTCAGGCTGGCGGAAGAGCAGCTTGAGGTCTCGAAGCAGCAGGTCAGTGACGGCCATGTCCGGGTTACCCGGCGGGTAACGGAGCATGAAGAAAAAATCGCCCTGTTACTCAGGCAGCAGACAGCCGAAATAGAGCGAGTCCCTAAATCGGAACGGCTGACGACAATGCCGGAAATCCGCGAAGAAAACGGCGTGATCATCATTCCTGTTGTTGAAGAGGAAGTTGAGATTATCCGCCGGCTGGTGCTGAAAGAGGAACTGCATATCCGCAAGGTGGTTAGCCAGGTTCCGCTGGAACAGGTGGTCACCCTGAAAAAACAGCACGCTCAGATAGACAGACATCAGCAACCAAAACAGTCTGAACCCATCACCGAGGAGAAAACTATGGCGCGTGAAACAATCGTAACGATGTTCAGCAATGTCTCACTGGCAGAAGGCGCAAAGCGCAACCTGATCAAAGCGGGCTTCCTGGACGATGACATTGATATTATTTCCGGAGAGCGCCTGCGTACTGAAGGTCAGGAAGCGCGTCATCCTGGCTTCTGGCAGCGTCTGTTTGGCAATACGCTGGAAGAAGATCAGGCAGAAGTCTATGAAGACGCGATGCGTACCGGCGGCGTGGTGCTATCGCTACGCGCGGATGAAGATCAACTGCCACGGGCGCTGGGCATTCTCGATGCGCATGAAGAGCTGACCGAGCGCAGCGCCGCGATGCCGGAAAACAGTGCTGCCTTGTCAGAAGATTATGCTACCGATGATGGCCTGACCTCTGCACCGGATGCATCACTGAATCAACCGACAGCGGGCAGCAATCTCACCGGTAATCCATCCTACAGCGCAACCGTGCGTCCTGCACTGACCGGTGATGAAAGTGAAGAGGACGTGCTGCGTCTGGCCGAAGAGCGACTGGAGGTCGGGAAACGACTGGTCAGCGAAGGCTCAACCCGGGTACGCCGCTACACGGTCACCGATCAGGTGTCAGAAAACGTGTCGCTGCGTGAGCAGCATGCGGAGATTTTCCGTCGTCCGCTGAGCGAAACCGGCGCGCCGGATCAGGTCGACTGGTCGGAAAAAACCATCGAAGTCGAAGAGACCCATGAACAACCGGTGGTGAATAAAACCGCGCAAATCATTGAAGAAGTGGTGTTGCGTAAAGAGCAGAGCGATCGGGTCGAAACTATCAACGATTCGGTCCGTCGTCAGGAAGTGGATATCGATCGTGCCAGCACGGATAACGTTGCCGGCAACCGGACTGCCACCGATCCCCTGCTCGACGCTACGCAGCAGGCCCGCACCGGTCACGACAGTCCGGCAGCATCACCAGGTGGCCTGGCTGGCCGGGATCCGGCGCATAAAGAGGGTGTGATTGAGAAGGCAGGCGATAAAATTGCCGAAGCCAAAGAGAAGGTTGAAGACAAATTTAAAAAGCCATAAGACGACGGCTGTATCCGGCTTAGTTCACTGCCCGTATTGGTTAATACGGGCATTTTTTTGCTCTCAGCGCAGCAGGGCGTTAACCCACAACGTGTGCGGTTTGTGCATGATGACAAAAATTACCCCGCGATAGCATCTGGCCTCGCGCCTCGTTCAGCAAGGCTGGCAGGCTCAATATCGCTATTAGGGCTGTTGTATGTTCCGGCAGCCGCTGATCTGATTTCCAGACAGTTCTTTGCCGTAAAGAGGGCTTGTCTGCCTGCGCCCACACTTCCCTTACCAATAAAGCGTTCCGGTGGTGTCTGCAATCTGCAGGTGAGCCAGCAATACATATGCTTTGCATCTGCATATACTTGACCTATGCTCAGGGATACTTGCTGGCATTGATGCACTCGCTTTGTACAGCGTTTACTCTATGGGAGAAAAATCATGCGAACCGTATCTGTATTTAAAAATGGCAATAATCGCGCCATCCGTTTGCCGCGTGATATGGACTTTGAGGGGGTGAGCGAACTGGAGATCATCCGTGAAGGCGACAGCATCATTCTTCGCCCGGTACGTCCAACATGGGGCTCATTTATTCAGGAAGATAAAGCGGACCCTGACTTTATGACAGAGCGTGAAGACGTTATCAGTGATGAAGGCCGCGTTGACTTATGAGTAAGACTTACATGCTGGACACCTGCATCTGTTCGTTCATTATGCGCGAGCAGCCGGAAGCGGTGATCAGACGTCTGGAGCAGGCGGTGCTGCGTAATCATCGTATCGTGGTATCGGCGATTACCTATGCCGAAATGCGTTTCGGGGCGATCGGGAAAAACGCTTCTCCGCGCCATGGAAAGCTGGTTGATGCCTTCTGCGCCCGCCTTGATGCAATCCTGCCGTGGGATCGGGCAGCGGTGGACGCCACTGCGGAAATTAAAGCGGCACTGTCTTCGGCCGGAACGCCAATCGGCCCTAACGATACCGCCATTGCCGGACACGCGATTGCGGCAGGGGCCATTCTGGTGACCAATAATGTCAGGGAGTTTGAGCGGGTGCCGGGCCTGGTGTTCGAAGACTGGGTGAAGTAAGCATGGGTTTTCCAGCCCGCTATTTAACCGCTCCGTGGATAAATAGCGGGCTTTATCCGGCTCAGTCTGCTGGCCAACCTGATCAATACAATGATTGGTTTGCTCTTAGCGCAGCGGGGCGTTAACCCGCAACGCATCCAGTTCACGCGCATCGTGACTGCAGAAAAAGGTGATCTCGCCGCCACGCTGGCAGTAAAGTTCGCGCAGTCGCTGCTGATTATGCCGGCGCGCCGCGTTATCCATCGCCATCATCCACTGGTAAAGACGCAGTCCCGGCGTGCAGTGGCGCGTCGGCTGGCGCATCTCACCGCGATAAAACCAGGCGTCGCCACCGTGCAGCAGCCAGCCATCGGGCTGCTGGATCGCGATAGCATTTCCGACTGCGCTTTGGTTCATCATATTCAGCATTATTCCTACAACGTTCGTAATCTCTTACTGAGTAATCATACTAATCATGACGCTGCTGCGCATTGATTTTTTTTATCGGTCTTCAGCGGGCCTGGATTACCTGACTGTCTCAGTCGCTACCGCAAAACGCGTTTATTACAGCTATCAGCCTGCCCCCTTTTTATTTATTTAAAACAAGTAAGATTTAACATCAAATATACAATTAAACCCCATGAATCACTAAAGTAGCAACTTATTGACGATGTTGGTTATCAAATGGATGGATTTTTAAGGTGAACATAACGATCAGAATAAATAACGGAATGACGATCGCAAATAGACAAAGTGTGAACGGCTATGATTAAAGGGTAATGGCATATCATCTGTGATTATTAATCAGTGAAGGGCTATGGTGGTTAATATGAAAGTTCCTTCGACAATTAGTGAGGGTTAATAATTTCCGGCGAGGGGAACTGTTCTTTGTGACGATTTTCAGGAGAGGCCCTGCTGTGCTTCAGAATACCCGGCATAGGAGTAATAACTGAAATATATTCATTCGATGCTCTATGGATTTAATGCTCTTATCAACCATAAGGAAGAGGTAAAGTAAGATGAGTAACAGCAACGACAAGGGTTCGATGACGGTTAGCGGATCTACATCTGATCCTGGCTCACAAAGTCCGCGCGGAAATAGTGGTGGTTCTGGTAATACCCATTCTGGTGGAGGGAATACGTCGGGGAATATTAATTCAGCAAGCCTGTGCTCTATCGGAGATAAAATGGCGAGATCATCAGGCCTACAGCCCGCTGAGTTTATCTCTTATTTTATCGAAGAGAACATAATGTATGGGCTGAGTAAAGTTGCCATAGTGGAAGTTAACGGAGATATTTCGCCTGCCTGGGTCGAGTTAGGGCCTGTCCCGGCAGACCTGAGAAATACCAGTAATAGTAAAGATATAATAGCTCAAGCTAACAGCAGTATCAGTGACACTTACCAGGCCGATATTTCAGACACACGTATAGCAGTCTTAAAGAAAATTATTGACGATAATGCCAACCTGGCAAACAGCACACAGGCAGGCAGGAGGATTACTGCAGCCCGGAACAAATCCTGGGAAGCAAAAAACGAACTCGGAATTATTCATTTTGTCCGCCAAAAGCGTCATGAAAAAGTGGCCTTAGCAGAAGCCCGCGCCAGAGCCGAAGCAGAAGCCCGTGCCAGAGCCGAGGCAGAAGCCCGTGCCAGAGCCGAGGCAGAAGCCCGCGCCAGAGCCGAGGCAGAAGCCCGCGCCAGAGCCGAGGCAGAAGCCCGCGCCAGAGCCGAGGCAGAAGCCCGCGCCAGAGCCGAGGCAGAAGCCCGCGCCAGAGCCGAGGCAGAAGCCCGCGCCAGAGCCGAAGCAGAAGCCCGCGCCAGAGCCGAAGCAGAAGCCCGTGCCAGAGCCGAAGCAGAAGCCCGTGCCAGAGCCGAGGCAGAAGCCCGCGCCAGGCTGGAAGCATTGCTCTCCTATATAGAAAGAATGAATAAAATAGATGCAGAAATGGCGGCCAGATACGTTGAAAGAGAAAGGATCAGAGCCGAAATGGATGCCAAATATGAACTCTTTGAAACAGCCAGTGTGATAAGAGCACCTTCTTATACGCCGGAAATGGTCTGTGCTGCTGAAGATGCATTGAATGCTGCGGGTGTGATGTCACTAAACAAAGCTCCAGCTACTGTACAGCTTTCCCTGGCAGGCAGAGGAGTATGGGGGGGGACGGGTGACACCATTGGCTTTATTGAGGCGAGTATTAGTTCCGCGTTAAGGCGACTAATAGCGAATAGTTTTATAGGTATAGCTGGCGTAACATTACCCTCCGTTTCTTTGCTGCTCTGGTCGACACCTGCAGGAGAAGGTTCCGCTAAAGTGCCAGACAGGGATATAGGGGCAATGTTTGCGCTTAACGCGCACAATCTTATCGATAAAAATATAAAAATAGAGCCGGGTGTCACAAGTGTCAGCATGCCGGTACGCGGAAATCTGGTTTGGCAAAACCAACAGCTGGCGCTTCAGTTACTGAAAACAGATGGTATATCTCTTTCAGCCACAGTACCTGTTCTGAATGCAATACGGGATAACATTACAGGCCTGGATCTTATTACCGTTCCAGCCATACCCGGCGCACCGTCGCGCACTATCCTTGTAAATCCAGCCCCCATGTCAGAAGGAGAGTGGGATACTGGTAACCAAAATCCACAAGTACCATCGAACCCTATACTTGCCGGGGTGACAGTAAACCCGGTCGATTTCAACACGACAATTGAATCGATACGCATAGGGAATAGAAATTACTTCGTACAGACGCCTCTGATAACCGCAACACCGATTGCAGACATCAAAGGATTACAGGACTTTATTTACTGGCGTCCTGATGCGGCTGGAACGGGCGTTGAACCGGTCTACGTGGTACTGAGTAACCCCTATGGTGAAACCAATGCTACAGGAAAATATAGCGGTCGTGACTACAACACCGATAAAGCCGGAGGACCCATCCAGGAACTGGACTGGAAAACGACTTTAATTGAACGTGAAGGTGTGGATAAAGTGAAATTGCATGTCGGACGGTTTGAAGAAGCACCGGAAAATGCGGTGATGATCGACAGACTGGAAAAGATTCTGACAGGAGAATTACAGGTTAGCGATACAGACAAGCGTTTTTATACGCACGAAATCCGGGAGCTGGAACGTTACAGGGCCTTAGGTATTGCAGATGTTATGGTTCCTGAAAATTGCTATGAAGTCTGGAACAACACCCACACGGCGACGTTAGAAGATTTCAAGTTGAGTTCTGATGAAAAGCTGTTGTATGTGCCTGAATCCTTAAATTCACAGAATAAATATTGAGGTATTAAAATGATTGATTTTGACACGATGGTCAAAAATGAGGATATGGCGGATGTTATTTTGTTTTTGGTTAGTCGTGGAGAAAACGGCATGGCGTATCCATCTATAGATCGTTTTTTTGGCAGGCATAATGCTGCCGAAAAGTATGGGTCGTATAATATTAAATTAATTCATGAGATAAAAAAACTTGAGATAAGTGGGCAAGTTTTCTCTGACCGATCTTATGGTTCTGGATGTCGGAAAGGCCCTGACTGGAAAGCCCCGGCTTTCGTGACCGAGAAAAAATACGGTATCGAGTAAATCATTGCTGCATAAACGCCATCTTTACGGATGGCGTTTTTATCATTACACCAGCCTGCTTTCTCATCACGGATCAGATGGAGAGTTTGCTCGTAATCCTGGTGTCTTGCTTAATCATTGGGAGTATCCACTACTTCGGCAGTTTAATGCTCTTAGCGCAGCGGGGCGTTAACCCGCAACGCATCCAGTTCGCGCGCATCGTGACTGCAGAAAAAGGTGATCTCGCCGCCACGCTGGCAGGAAAGTTCGCGCAGTCGCTGCTGATTATGCCGGCGCGCCGCGTTATCCATCGCCATCATCCACTGATAAAAACGCAGCCCCGGCGTGCAGTGGCGCGTCGGCTGGCGCATCTCACCGCGATAAAACCAGGCGTCGCCACCGTGCAGCAGCCAGCCATCGGGCTGCTGGATCGCGATACCGGCATGGCCTGGCGTATGTCCCGCCAGCGGCACCAGCAAAATCTCCGGCGGCAGATTGCGCAATCCGTGCACCGCCTCAAAGCCAAACCACTTTTCCCCCTGCGGCTGATAGGTTTCCCAGTTGCTGATCCCGCCCCATTGGCCGGGACGGTAGCGCTCACGCGACAGCCAGCTATGCCGCTGATGGGCGGTATCAACCTCCTGCTGAAGCAGATGAATGCGCGCCTGCGGGAAGTCCGTTAAACCACCAGCATGATCAAAATCGAGATGGGTCAGAATAATGTGGCGCACATCCTCAGCCCTGAAGCCCAGCGCGGTAATCTGTGCCAGTGCGGTCAGCTCATCGCGGCGCTGAATGTTGTTCATGGCGCGGAAAAAACCGGACAGGCGGCTGCCGGGTGCCCGCATATCCTGACGGCCAAACCCGGTATCGACCAGCACCAGACCTTCGCGGTCGGTCTCAATCAGCAGACAGTGGCACACCAGCTGGGCCGTCAGGCCTTTGCTGAATCCATCATAGAGCGCGCCGCCTAGCGGGCACATACAGCCACAGTTGAGGTGGTGAATTTTCATCTGGCCTCCATAAGCTCAATACACAAGATACGACGCGGCCCGGCCAGCCTGGCGCGTGGCACGTCTGTCTGGCTTTAGAGTGTAGAAAGGGATGACGCAGTAGGCGGAGCGGTGCAGCGGATAACCGGGCAAAATTGCCGGTTATCCGCCACAAAGCAGAGAGTTAACGGTGGAACAGCGGGAATGCGCCGGTGAGGAGACCACCAGCCATCAGCACCAGGCTGACCAGAATCCCCCACTTAATCGCAAAGCGCTGATGATCGCCGATATCGACCTTCGCCAGCCCGACCAGCAGATAGACCGACGGCACCAGCGGGCTGAGCAGGTGGAACGGTTGTCCGATGATCGACGCGCGGGCGATCTCTTCTGCCGAAATGCCGTAACTGGCCGCGGTCTGGGCGATAACCGGCAGGATACCGAAGTAGAACGCATCATTGGACATGAAGAAGGTAAACGGCAGGCTGACCAGCGCGGTGAATACCGCCAGATAAGGCCCGAAACTGTGCGGGATCACCGCCAGCAGGCTCTTCGCCATCGCATCGACCATGCCGGTGCCGGAGAGAATGCCGGTGAACACGCCGGCGGCAAAAATCAGCGCGGTAACTGCCAGCACGTTACCGGCATGGGCACCAATACGCGCTTTCTGCTCTTCCAGCGATGGATAGTTGAGCATCACCGCGATCGCAAATGCCAGCATGAACAGGATCTGGATCGGCATCAATCCAATCACCAGCAACACCAGTAGTACGGTGGTCAGAAAGAAATTAGGCCAGAACATTTTCGGCCGGCGATTGGCGGCACACTCTTCGGCATCACCGAGCCCCAGTTCGATATTATCCAGATGATGATCTTTCAGGGTCATTACGCCTAAACGCTTACGTTCACGCAGGCCAAACAGCACCGCCATCGCCACCAGGCTCATGCAGGCCATCAACATCGCGGGCAGCATTGGAATGAAGATATCGAGCGCATCAATGCGCAGCGCCGCCGCAGCGCGCGCCGTCGGTCCGCCCCACGGCGACAGGTTCATAATGCCGCTGGCGAGGTTAACCAGGCAGGTCATCGCCAGCACGTTCATGCCAAGCCGCTGATAGAGCGGTAAGAAGGCGGCGATAGCGATCATATAGGTGGTGGAGCTGTCGCCATCCAGTGAGACCAGTAAGGTCAGCACCGCGGTGCCGACCAGCACCTTGAGCGGATCGCCGCGCACGATTTTCAGGATAAAGCGCACCAGCGGATCGAACAGACCGGCATCAATCATCAGCCCGAAATAGAGAATAGAGAAGGTGAGCATCACGCCGGTCGGGGCCAGCGTTTTGACACCGTCCAGCATCATGGTGCCCAGACCCTGATAAAAGCCGCCGATCAGCGCAAACAGGGTCGGGATCAGGATCAGCGCAATCAAGGCTGACATGCGTTTGGTCATGATCAGATACATGAAGCAAACTACCATCGAAAAACCCAGTATGGTCAGCAAATTAATGGCCCTCGTCATGGCTAAAAAGTAATGGAAAAGTTACATAGTGTGATAAAAACTTAAGGTATATTTAGCGCGATAATGATTAACCGATTGTTTTAATTAACCCTGCACCTAAAGATGATAATAATGAGGCATCAGGATTTAGCATTTTTTTAACAAAAAAGAGTGATCCCGATCGTTATTAAACGGTTGTTAAACGAGTTTGTGTGATTGCGATCAACTGAGGCGCACGATACACCGGCTTTTCAGGGCCAGAGAACGGGCAACGTAGCGGGAGTTTTTATTGCGAAAGCGGAGAGCAACGCAGCATAGCTGAGCCGGAAAGCTCAGCTATAAAATAGAGAGTAACGGGATTAACTGCCTAACAACTGCATGATCAATTCAGGTGATTTATTCGCCATTTTCATCACCGCATTCTGGCCCTGCTGGAGGATTTGACTGCGCGCCAGCTGGCTGGCTTCTTCTGCATAGTCAGCATCCTGAATCCGGCTGCGGGCCGCCGAGGTATCCACGCTCTGCTGAGACAACACCGCGCGATTAGACTCATAGCGGTTTATCTTCGCGCCATAGGTCGACTGATAGCGGCTGATTTTGTCCAGCGCGCTGTCCAGTGCGAGCATGGTGCTGCTGATATCGCCCGCAGTCAGTAAGGTGGTGTTATTCAACCCGAGCGCTTTGGTATCGGACGGCGTGGCCGGAATATGATCAGACTGTATCGGCTGACCGTAGTCGGCGCTGGTGATCACTTCTAATGGCTCGCTCTGATGCGGCGGGGTAACCGGATTCGATTTTGGCTCAGGCAGATTTCCCCAGGTCAGGTTGCTGGTGAACGAACCATTGCCGACCACCACCACAATCAGGTCTTCGCTGACGGTATCCAGCGTGATGCGCTCCAGCCGGGTGGTGGTGTTGGTACCGTTGTTGAAATCGCCGCTGGCGACATCTTCATAGCGATCGCCGTCACCACTGTAGGTGATATTCATCCCGTTATAACTGCCGCTGTTACTGCCGGCCAGCGACCAGCTGACGCCGCCTTCCAGCAGCTGCGAACTGTCATAGGCCGCGCCGCTGGCGAAGCCGTTGTTACTGGTCAGCAGGCGAGACTGCGCGGTGGCGTCATCGGTGATGCCTTTACTCACCCAGGTATAATCGGGCGCGCTGCCGTCAATCGGGGTGCCGGCCAGATGCTTACCGTCGCGGGTAAACAGCTGCAGGTCATCATCCTGACCCAGTGAGTCAATAGAGATGGTGATGGCGGTCGAGCCGGCCGGAATATAGGCCAGCGGGATCACCCCGGAGGTAAATGAATAGCTCTTGCCCGCCACCGGGAATTTGGTGTTGATCGGCTGGACGTTGCCGAGCAGCGCTGGCGGCAGGTCCGGATCGTTGGTGGCTAACGGGTATTTACCGAAAATCTCCGTCTGGTCAGCAATCTCGTTAATGCCGGCCAGAATCTGCTGGTATTCGCCGTTGATGCTTTGGCGGTCGGCATCCGACAGCGTACCGGTCGCGGCCTGGATAGAGAGCGTTTTAGCCCGTATCAACAGGTCCGCTATGCTGCCCAGGCCACCGCCTGCCGTCTGGGCATAGCTGATGGCATCGTTCAGGCCGCGGGCGACCACACTATCGGCACCAATATTGGCCGTCATGCGGTTGGCAATCGCCTGGCCCGCTGCATCGTCTCTGGCACTGTTTATCCGCATCCCTGATGATAACCGTTCAATCGTTCTTCCCAGAACTGACTCAGTGCTGTACCGCATAGTGTTCGTAAATGCGGCGGTTTCGTTATGGTTGATCGTTAACATAGTCGCTTCGAACAGGGAGTAGGGTCTGTGTTTTATCGGCATGACGATTAGCAGCTTTAACCTGCGAAGACGCATATGCTGGCTGTTATAGCGGTCGTACGGGCAAGTGGCTGAAGGCAGTGGGCTTTTTTGATAAAAAAATTTAACGATTCAGCGAGGGGAAAGCCTGCTGCGCGCGGGCGCAGCAGGGGAAGCGTGAGGCGGTTATCAGTTAAACACCATGCCGCCGTCAATCAGTAACGCCTGTCCGGTCATGTAATCGGAGTCGGGACCGGCGAGGTAGGCGACACAGGCCGCCACATCTTCCGGCTCGGAGAGGCGTCCAAGGGTGATGCGTTTGGCAAACTCGCGGGTGCCATAACCGGCGGGCTGACCGGCCGCATCGGAGATCTGCCGGTCAATCTCATCCCACATCGGTGTTCTGACAATGCCGGGGCAGTAGGCGTTAACCGTGATGCCTGACGGAGCCAGGTCACGCGCCGCTGTCTGGGTCAGGCCCCGTACCGCGAACTTACTGGAGCTGTAAACGGCCAGTTCCGGATTACCAACATGACCGGCCTGTGAACAGGCGTTGATGATTTTACCGCCGTGTCCTTCCGCGGCAAACGCCTGGATGGCGGCCTGCATGCCCCAGATCACCCCTTTCACATTGACGTTGTAGACTTTATCCACCACCGCTTCGGTGATCTCCGCGATCGGCGTGGAGGGCGCGATGCCGGCATTATTAACGATCACGTCAAAGCCGCCCAGCGTCTGACGAGCCTCCTCAACGGCGTGCATCACCTGGTCACGCTGGGAGACATCAACTTTCAACGCCACCGCTTTACCGCCACTCTGAATGATCTTCTCTGCCACCTGGCGGGCAGTTTCAGGATTGAAATCGGCCACCGCCACGGCAAAACCGTCGCGGGCCAGCCGCAGGGCGATAGCTTCACCAATGCCTTGTCCTGCCCCGGTCACAAACGCTACGTTGGTTTTCATCATCATATCCTTTCAGGTTGAAATTAAAGAAGCTGGCTCAGATGCAGCTGGCCCATCAGCAGAGGGTTGTCGGCATAATCGACCGGAACCGCCACCACGGCAGGGCCCTGAACATCCATCGCTTTACGCAGGGTCGGTTCAAGTTCTGCCGCACTGTTGACTGCAAAACCGGCGGCACCAAACGCCTCGGCGTAGACTTTGAAATCGACCGGGCCAAAATTTACGCCGGAAACGCGCTGGTATTTTTTCTCTTCCTGCATCGCCACCATGTTGTAGGCGTTGTCGACCCAGACAATGTGCAGAATATTGGCTTTCAGCCGCACCGCGGTTTCCAGCTCCATGCTGGACTGCAGGAAACCGCCGTCGCCCGATACCGACACCACTTTGCGCTGCGGGTCGACCAGCCAGGCACCAATCGCCCACGGCAGCGCCACGCCCATGGTCTGCTGACCGTTGGAGATCATGATCTGGCGGGCGCGGAAGCTGTAGAGATAGCGGGCGATCCAGATGTGGAAGCTGCCCATATCGACGGTCAGGCTGACGTCCCCGTTAATGATGTCCTGCATGGCGCGCACGATGCGTAACGGGTGCAGAGCAAACTGATTAAGGCTGGCACCCTGCATCGCCAGTAATTTGCGCTGCTGTTGCCGATCTTCCAGCACGCTGGCCGCTTCCGGGCTGAGCTGAAGCGGTGCCGTGATCCGGCTTGCCAGTTTGCGCAATGTGGCAGCGATATCCCCGACCAGCTCGGCGTCCGGCAGATAGCGGTTGTCGGTTTCGGCGGGCATCACGTCAATGTGGATCAGGGTGGCGTTGCCGCTGTTCCACATTGCCGGTTCATATTCCACCGGGCTGTAACCGATGGTAATAATCAGATCCGCCTGTTGCAGCAACCGGTCGCCCGCCTGGTTGTTGAACAATCCGACGCGTCCGGCAAAGCGGGAGAAATGCTCCTGTCTGACCGCGCCTGCCGCCTGATAGGTGCTGGTGACCGGAATATGGCTGCTGTTCAGCAGATGGTGAATCGCCTCGCTGTTTGCTGGCTGGCTCGCCATCAGACCCAGCAGGATCACCGGGTTTCTCGCTTTGGCTATGGCCTGGCCGACGGTGTCGATCATCGCATCAGGCGCTGCGCCGGGCACCGGGCGACCTTTGCGGCTGAGCGCTTTGCCGGTGACCGGCTGATCGACGATATCCTGTGGCAGGCTGATGAACGCACCGCCGCCGCGGCCATGTTCGGCGTGGCGAAACGCATTCGACAGACATTCAGACAGCGCGGCCGGGTCAGTCACCTCAACCGCATATTTGGTGACCGGACGAAACATCGAAACGGTGTCCATGCTCTGGTGCACCTGCTTGGCGCTGTCAGAACGCTTCACGGCACCGCCAATCGCCACCACCGGATCGCCTTCGCTGGTGGCGGTTGCCATACCGGTGATCAGGTTAGAACAGCCGGGACCGGAGGTGACCAGCGCGACGCCAGCGTTGCCGGTCAGCCGGCCCACCGCTGCGGCCATAAATGCGGCGTTGGCTTCATGGCGTACCGGGATGGTCTGAATCGGGGAATCCAGCAGCGAGTCGAAAACTTTATCGATTTTTGCGCCGGGAATACCGAACACGTGGCTCACGCCCTGTGCTTCAAGTTGCGCCACCACCAGGTCGGCACCGCAGGTCCAGAGTGTGTTATCGGTTGGATTTTTCATCTTCATTCCTCTGTTTAGCTTTCGACTGCACGAATGGCGGCGTCGAGATCGGCCGGATTCAGGTTGGCATTGAGAAAATCGCTGTCCTGCGGTAAATCAACCACCAGCCTGCTGATGGCACCAAAGGTCAGGGTGCCCTGTTCCAGCGCATAATCGAGAATGTGGCCGCCGCCAGCGCGGTCGTCAGTAATGAAATGTTCGTGATAACCGGCCACGTTGATGCCCTGCATATACTGCGGCGTGCGGAAGCCAATCAGCTCGCCGCCGCGCTGGCTGAAGGTAAAGGTCGGCTGATTGCCGAGCACTTCCGGCATCGAGCGGTAAGGGCGGCACTGGCAGGGCACGGTGCGGGTCTCGACGCGGTTAAAGCGTCCGCTGATCCGCAACGCGCAGAACTGGTTGTCAGAGGTGATCTCACTGTCGATCACCCGGTGAATCTCTTCACGGGAGACCGGCCGTTCAAATTGGTACAGATGCTGCGGTTTGAAAAAAGTCATTACCGCAAACGGGGTTTTTTGTTGCGGATCGGCAGGGTGCGCCGTGCCGTCTGAATGCAGCTGATAAACCTGGCTGTCAAAGGCGATCAGCTCGCCATCCAGCCGGTTAAAGGTGCCCAGGCCGAAATCGCCCTTGCGCAGCAGATCGGTAATCCGGGTGCTGCCATCGTAAACGCCGCTCAGCAGGGCGCTCATCAGTGAGGTCTGATAGATAACGCTTTCTGGTGCATCCTGTGCCAGTTTCAGGACGGTATGCTTTAGTTGATCCTCACAGGAACAATCAGTTACATAATTGCTCATTTGGTGCCTCATCAGTTAACCGTTAAGCCGTGTTAACCTAAGGTTGAACCGATTCAGTCGGTGGGTCCAATAGCAAAACCTGTTAACTTTGAGACGTTTTTGATATGGAACTTCGCCATCTGCGTTATTTCGTCGCCGTCGCCCAGACGCTTCACTTCACCCGGGCTGCTGAAATGCTCGGGATATCGCAGCCGCCGCTGAGTCAGCAGATCCTGCGGCTGGAGCAGGAGATCGGGACGCCGCTGCTGAAGCGGCTGACGCGCGGGGTTGAGCTTACCGAAGCGGGTGAGGCTTTCCTCGAAGAGGCACAGCAGATTGTCCAGCTGGCCGATCATGCGCTGGAAAATGCGCGAGGCATTGCCCGGGGGATCAGTGGACAGATGTCGCTGGGGTTTGCCAGTTCGGTGGCGTTTAATCCGCGCATATTTGCGCTGATCCGTCAGTTCACCGCGCGCTATCCGGCAATGGAGCTGCTGACGCGTGAAGAGAACATGGCGCTGCTGATGCAGGATTTACAGGAAGGCTTGCTGGATGCGGCGTTTATCCGCCTGCCGTGCGAGAGCAGCAAGGCGTTTAACCTGCGGGTGATTTCCACCGAGAAAATGCTGATCGCGCTACCGCGTCAGCACCCACTCAGTCAGGCTCCGGCGGTGGCGCTGTCGGCACTGGCGCAAGAAACACTGGTGATCTTCCCGCGCGAGGTTGCACCCAGCCTGTATGAACTGATCGTCAGCGCCTGCCTGCGGGCCGGCTTTTCGCGCCAGGCTTTTCAGCAGGCACCGCAGATAACCTCTTCACTGGGAATGGTCGGTGCCGGATGCGGCATCGCGCTGGTGCCGGAGTCGATGCGCTGCGTTGATAATCCCCAAATCTGCTTCTGCGAAATCGAAAATAACACCTTATTCACCGACGTGGCATTCGCCTGGCGGCGCTACCATCCGTCAAAAGCGGTGCTGCATTTGCTGTCGATGCTGGCGGAAAAACCACCGGTCTGAGGCGAAGCGGCGTTGATAAGCGCAGGCTATTGAACTGAACACAATAACCGACTGGCTACCCGGGTCCGGGTTGCGAATAATCGAGCCATGACTACATACCGCGTAAGAGTCGGGTTTCACAACCCGTCAGCCCTGACATTCAGGCAACTGGATGAGATTCTGGAGCCGCAGCGATTCTGGAGAACAGCGTCCGCCAGCGGCAGGTTCCGCTATTTTATGGAGTATGAGTATCAATCTGACATCCGCGATCTCTGTTCAGTCTGCTCACTGGCCTACAGCCAGGCCTGTAAGGTCCGCAAGTGCCCGCTGATTCTGGTTGAAGTGATGAAGTAATCCTGCTGGCCGATCCCGCCGTCGCGTGGCGGGATCGGCGTTTCTGCCTGAATCAGCCCGGTTTTCTGTTCATTAACAGGCTCAGCGCGGCGGGCAGCACCGTCAGCGTGACCAGCGTGCCGCTTACCAGTCCGCCAATAATCGCGAACGCCATCGGTCCCCAGAAAACCTGATGCGAAATGGGGATCATGCCGAGGATTGCGGCACAGGCGGTCAGCAGAATTGGCCGGACGCGATGGTGTGCCGCCTGCCGGATCGCCTCATCAGCCGCCAGTCCGGCGCGGCTATTGGCGTCCACTTCACTGATCATGATCACCGCATTGCGGATGATAATACCGGCCAGCGCGATAATCCCCAGCAGGGCCACAAACCCCAGCGGGGTGCCCGCCGGCAACATGGCTAACACGATGCCCGGCAGGCCAAACGGTGCCATGCAGAGCGCCAGCAGCATGCTGGAAAAGCGCTGAAGCTGGATCATCAGCAGCACCAGCATGGCGCAGATCGTCACCGGCAGCAGCGCGAACACCGAACCGTTACCTTTGTCCGATTCCGCCACTACGCCACCTTCCTCAATACCGTATCCGGCGGGCAGGGTGGCACGCAGCGCGTCGACCTGCGGTGCGAACTGCGCTGACACCGTTTCAGCACGCTGGCCCGGCGCGATATCGGTCTGCACGGTTATGTAAGCCAGCCGCTGACGTCGCCAGATCACCGGATCGTCGACGCCCCACTGCAGAGTTGCCACCTGACTCAGCGGAATTTTCTGCCCGCTGGCGGTGGTGAGCATCAGACCGGCCAGCACCGCCGTATCCTGCCGACCGGCATCATTGCCGCGCAGCACTACATCGATTAACCGGTTGCGGTCGCGCAGTGAGGTGATCACGCTGCCGGACATCACGGTGTTCAGCGCGCGGGCAATGCTGTCAGTTGAGACCCCAACCGCGCGGGCCGCGGTCTGATTGACCGCCACAGTGATCGCCCGTTCCGGTTCGCCGGCAGTAAGATTGACTTCGCGGGTGAGCGGCGAGCGGGCAATCACCGCCGCCAGCTGGTCAGCAGCCTGCCGCACCCGGGCATTATCCGGCCCGGTAATGCGGTATTTGAGTGGCCAGCCGACCGGCGGGCCGAGTTCGAGCGGCGAAACCCGGGTGGTGATGTCGCTGAAGCTGTTTGCCAGTATGCGTTCGAGCCGCTTACGCAGCCGATCGCGTGCCGCCAGATCTTTCGCTACCACCACCAGCTGGGCGGTATTTTCATTATCCAGCAGCACATCCATCGGCAGATAAAAGCGCACCGCACCGGAGCCAATGTAGCTGGTAAAATTGGCGACGTCAGGATCGTGATGGAGGCTCTGTTCCAGCCGTTCAGTGCGGCGCGCGGTTTCGGCCTGGGCGGCATTGGCGGGTAGCGTCAGGCTGACCAGCAGTTCGGGGCGATCGGACGACGGGAAAAACTCTCCCTGCATAAACGTGGTGGTGTAAAGGCTGACGGCTAATACCGCCAGCGCTGCGCCGAGGGTAATTAACCGTTGCTGCAGGATCGCCGCCAGCAGCCGGTGGTAGGCACGCATCAGGATACCCGGCGGTCGGTGTGCCTTGATGCTGTCCGCTGACAGCAGCCAGCTACCGGTCAGCGGTGAAAACAGAATGGCGACCACCCACGAGCAGAGCAGGGCCAGGGCGATCACCACAAACAGTGAGTAGCAATACTCGCCCGCGCTGGAGGCGGCGAATCCGACCGGAATGAAGCCGGCTATCATCACCAGCGTACCGGTCAGCATCGGGAAGGCGGTGGTTTTAAATGCATAGGTGGCGGCCTGCCATTTGCTGTCGCCCGCTTCCAGCCGCGCCACCATCGCTTCCACGGTAATCATGGCGTCATCCACCAGCAGTCCCAGCGCGATGATCAGCGCACCGAGCGAAATGCGTTGCAGCCCGATCCCTGCCAGCAGCATGCCGGTGAAAGTCATCGCCAGCACCAGCGGGATCGCTGCGGCCACCACCAGACCGGCCCGCAGCCCCAGTGACACAAACGAGACGGCCAGCACAATCACAATCGCCTCACCCAGCACCCGGACAAAGCCGCTGACCGCCGTTTTGACCACCGCAGACTGATCGGCCACCCGGGTCAGGGTAATGCCGTGCGGTAGCTGACTGGCTAATCGGGTCATCCGCCGATCCAGCTGCTGGCCAAAGTCGAGCATATTGCCGGTCGCGACCATGGAAATAGCCAGTCCGATGGCCGGTACGCCGTTAACCCGAAATTCTGGCGCTGGCGGCTCGGCGGATTGCAGGCTGATGGTCGCCAGATCGGTCAGCGGAATAAAACGCTGGCCGATATGCAGTGTCACCGCCTGCAGGCTGGCGACCGAGGTCAGAGTCCCGCTCACCCGCAGCGCGATGTTTTCGCGGTCGGTACGCAGGCTGCCGGCAGGCACCACGTCATTTTGCGACCTGAGCGCATCGCTGACCTGTTGTAAATCCAGCCCCATCCCATCCAGCCGGCGCGGAGAAAAGGCAATCACCACCTGCTGCTCCTGTACTCCGAGTAAGCGGGTTTTGCCGATGTCCGGCAGATCGGCCAGACTGCGCCGCAGATTATCGACCCGATCGCGCAGCTCCCGCGAGGTGAAGCCTTCGGCGGTAAAACCATAAATGGTGCCGAAGGTGTCATCAAATTCATCGTTGACGGCAGGACCCTGGACGCCCTGCGGCAGCGAAGACGCGATATCCTGCATTTTTTTACGCAGCTGATACCAGATGCCTGCTACCGCGGCCGGTGAGGTGTCATCGCGCAGATTGACATAAATCACCGTCTGCCCGGCCCGGGTTTCGCTCTCAACCGCGTCCAGTGACGGGATCTCCTGCACCTTTTTTTCCAGCACGTCGGTGACCAGCTGCACGGTAGTGTCCACGTCCGCGCCCGGCCATTGGGCGGAGATCACCGCCGTTTTGATGGTAAATGCCGGGTCTTCGTTACGCGACAGGTGCTCATAGCTCAGAACGCCTGCCGCCATCACCAGCAGCATGAAAAAGATCACCAGCTGCTGATGTGCCAGCGCCCAGCCTGACAGGTTAAAGCCGGATGAAGAGGCGTGCGCTTTCATGGCTGCTCCTGCTGTAACGCGACCTGTTCGCCCGGCTGCAGCGTACTGACGCCGGCGGTCACTACCTGGTCACCCGGCGCGATCCCGCCGCTGATGAAAATCTGATCCGCCGTGAAGCGGGCCAGTACCACCGGACGCAGCTGCAACCGCCGGGTCGGGCGATCCACCACCAGCAGCGCCGGCTTTTCACCGGCGCGGGTCAGGGCGCTGGCGGGTAAGGCGATCACCGGCGGCTGACCATCGGGCAGGCTGACCATCACCGTGGCACCCAGCGCCATCGCGGGCGGTGGGTCAGTCAGGTTGAGCCGCAGTCGCCAGGTCCGGGTCTGCGGATCGGCCTGCGGACTGATGTCACGCACCCGGCCGCTGACCTGCACCTGCGGGTCGGCAAGCAGCGTCACCTTCAGCGGCGTGGCGTCGTCAGGCCGCAGCAGACCCGGCTCTGACAGATCAAACACCGCATCGCGGGCGTCGCCCGCCGCCAGCGTCATCACGCTTTGCCCGGCGCTGACGACCTGACCTGGCTGAACGTTGACGGCCGTGATCCGGCCAGCGGCTGGTGCCCTGAGCTGGGTCCAGCTGAGCTGATCTCCGGCATTTTTCAGCGCTGCTTCACTGCTGAGGCGACGGGATTGGGCGCTCTGAAAGTCCGCCTGCGCGCTGTCCAGCTGGCTGCGGGCGATAGCACCGCCTGGCATCAGCAACCGCATCCGGTGCAGATTGAGGGCGGCAACACGTTCGGCGGCGCGGGCGCTGTCCAGGTCGGCCCGGGCGCTGCTCAACTGGTTTTGCGCCGGGTTGTCCTCAAGCATGGCCAGCGGCTGACCGGCTGTGACGCTGTCACCCAATTCGACCGTCCGGCGGATAACGCGGCCGTCGAGCCGGAAGGCCAGCGCCACCTCCTGATGGGCGTGGATCTCACCGGTCAGGGAGGCAGATGCATCATTGCTGAAGGGCGGCGCAACCACGGTGTTAACCGGCCGCAGCGGGGCAGCGGGCGGGGCGGAATTATCATCACGGCAGCCGGTGATGATCAGTACGCCCAGCAACACCAACACTATCGGGGCAAAGATGTGAACATTGAGCAGATGACGCCACAGCTGTCGGGCAGCATCCGGAAGTAAGTCTGTCATAACCGGGTTCCTGTAATGAGTTGTGCTCATTGAACCCGGCTTGTGTCCAGAATCCTTCGATGATCCGTCAAGAAACGGTCAAGTTGCGCCGATTCAGCTCACCGGCAGGGTCATACCGATTAACAGACCGCCTCCGGCGGGCAGGCTGGCGTGGAGGGTACCGCCGTGCGCGTCGACTATCGCTTTGGCGATCGATAAGCCGAGGCCGCTGCCGCCGGAGTGGCGGGCACGTGACGAATCTGCCCGGGTAAAGCGATCAAACAGCGTCGGCAGGAAATTAAGATCCACTGCCTGGCCGTAATCGCGGAAGGTCAGAACCGTGGCGCGATCGCTCTGGCTGGCGTGGATCTCCAGCCGTCCGCCCTCCGCGCCGTAGCGCAGGGCGTTTTCGCAGATGATGGTCACCACCTGACCCAGACGAAACGGATCGGCAGTGAGGTAAAGATCCTGCGCCGGCGTCACGCTGATGGCGACACCCGCTTCCCGCGCCTGTGGCATCAGCCAGCCGGTCCGCTCCCGCAGCAGTTCACTGAGATTAAAGCGATCGCGGTTCAGGGTCAGCTGGCCGGCATCCGCCAGTGACAACAGATGCAGCTCATCGGTCAGACGACTGAGCTGCGTCAGCTGTTTCATGATCATCGCCAGCTGCTGCGGCTCAGGCTGGAACACGCCGTCGAGAATTCCCTGTAACCGGCCGATAGCGGCCGTCAGCGGCGATCGCAGTTCGTGCGCCATCGCAACGTGCGAGGCACGCAGTTCGCGCTCGTAGCGCGCCAGCTGTTGCGTCATCTGGTTGAAGTCTTCGGTGAAGCGCACCAGCTCCTGCGGTGCCTCTTTCACCAGCGCTGCCGATCGACCAAATTCCCCTTTTGAGACTGCACGCGCCGCCGTTGCCAGTTGGCTGAACTGCGCAGACAGCGGACGGGCGAAACGCAGCGCCATCAGCACCATAAACGGGATCGTCACCACCACCAGCACGATCACCGTAAGCCAGTCTGACGAAGCCAGCGACGGATCAGAAAAGTTGATGCCCCACCACTGATCGATAATTTGATGGAAGCGGGCCGGATCGCTGGCGGGATGTTGCCGCAGCTGGGTGAACTCCTCCAGCACCGCGGGCGGCATACGGTAATAAACCCAGAATGCCTGTACTGCGAATCGCAGCCACATGCAGATGGCGATCAGCACAACGCTGCCTATCGCCAGAAACAGCACCCGCAGGCAGATCCAGCGCCAG
Source organism: Pantoea sp. X-Soil-MYKO-1785 (assembly GCF_059730675.1). Classification (NCBI taxonomy): domain Bacteria; kingdom Pseudomonadati; phylum Pseudomonadota; class Gammaproteobacteria; order Enterobacterales; family Erwiniaceae; genus Pantoea; species Pantoea sp. X-Soil-MYKO-1785. The sequence goes on along the minus strand of NZ_AP036002.1, from coordinate 179,019 downwards.
AGTGAAGGATGAGAAGTGTTTTTCATGGTTGTCTGAACCGGTAGCCCACGCTGCGTACCGCCGGTAACACGTCGGTAATACCCGCCACTTCCAGCTTGCGCCGCAGGTTATAGACGTGGGTATCCACCACCCGCTCCAGCGCATCGCTTTCCGGCAGGCAGTGCTCCAGCAGGAACAGGCGGGTAAACGGGCGGGTTGGCGCACGCATCATCGTTACCAGCAGAGAAAACTCGGTTGGGGTCAGATCGAGGCGGCGGGGTTCGGCACCGTCATGCTTTACCACGGCGATCAGCGCCAGCGGATCGACCTCTAACCCGGCCCAGCGTAAGGTTTCCGGCTGCGGTGTTGGGTTCTGACTGCGGCGTAATACCGCCTGAACCCGTGCCACCACTTCGCCTGGGTTGTAGGGCTTAACGACGTAGTCGTCCGCGCCATAGCGCAGCGCACCGATGCGGTCCGGTGCATCGCCCATCGCGGTGACCATAATCACCGGCGTGTCGTCGCGCCGCCGCAGCGCCGCCAGCACTTCGGTGCCGTTCATACCGGGCAGCATAATATCCAGCAGGATCAGATCGGGCTGCCAGCGTCGGGCCGCATCCAGACCGCTCAGGCCATCTCCGGCTATCGTCACGTCATAATTTTCACGTTTCAGATAGGCCTCAAGCACGCCGGCCGCATCCGCATCATCTTCAATAATCAGTACACGTTTTGACTGCATTTTCGCACCACCTTGACTGTTTCTTCATAAATCCCTGGCCGTTCATTGATACGTGCCTCGCATACTCCGGCCAGAAACGCGGCACTGACCCCCTCAGTTCCGCAACGTGATGTGATGATGAGGAAAGGTGATGATAACCGGAAAAATAAAGCTTCACATGGTCTGTTTTTCGCTGAGCATAAGCGCAGCGGCAGCCATGGCCGATCAGGGTACAACGCCCGCGCCCAGCCTGACGCTGGGCATCGCGGGTATCAATGCGCCGCGCTACAGCGGGGCGGATAAACGCCACTGGCAGTTAATGCCGCTGATTCAGGCGCGTGACGGCGCCTTCTTTCTCGATACGCAAAAGGGTGTCGGTTATGACCTGCAGGCGGATAACGGTCTCTATCTTGAACATACGCTGGGCTACGGGCTGGGGCGGGCTGATAGCCACTCTTCGTGGCGTGACGGCGATGATCGACTCAAAGGCATGGGCAAGATTGACGCTACCGTCAATACTTCACTGGCCGTGGGCTGGTCGATCACATCCTGGCTGACAGTAGAAGGCAAAGCGACCCTGCCCTTGAGCGACAGTCAGGGCGTGCAGTATCGCCCCTCTGTCACCCTTATTCCCTGGCAGACCGACAGCGACACGGTCGCCCTGCAGGCAGCAGGCCTGTTCGGCGATGGGCGTTACCTTAATACCTTTTATGGCGTTAACAGCCAGCAAACTGCGCGCAGCGGTTTTGCACGCTATAACGCGGCCGGTGGATTTTACGGCACTGACACCAGCCTGACCTGGAGCCATCAGTTCACACCGGCGTGGGCCGCCAGCGTGATCGGTGACTACAGCTGGCTGGATAAACACGCCTCAGACAGCCCAATCGTCGCACGGCGCAACGGGGTCTCTGCCACTGTTGCGCTGAGTTACACTTTCTGATGACGGCATGGCGGGGAGGGTGAGATGCGCAGTCATCGAACGCTGCTTGCCGCACTGCTGCTGTTGTATCTGCTGGTGTTTGGGCTGCTCGGACTGGCGATCAGCCTGTTTGATGCCCCACGGGGATAATGCCCGATGAACAGACGGCGAAGCCTGCGGTGACGGGCGGCGTGCGCAGAGGGGCTGTGCCACGCCGCCAGTTTATAACGGTGTTTACCCGGCAGCACATCGGGCTGCCCGCTATCAGGCGCGCGCTTCTCGCTGGTACAGATGAATAATTTCTTCAGACAGTTCGCGCGCCAGCATCGACGTCATTAAGTGATCCTGGGCGTGGACCATAATTAAGGTCATTGGCTGGCGGGCTTCACCGGCATCCTGTTCAATCAGCCGGGTTTGCATTTTATGCGCCTGGCGGGTGAAGGTATCGGCCTGTTGCAGCAGTTCCCGCGCCTGCTCGATCTCCCCCTGACGCGCCGCCTGCAATGCCTCAAAGCACAGGCTGCGCGACTGGCCGGCATTAACAATAATCTCCATTACCGCCTCTTCCTGATCGATCATGATAAATTCTCCGGGTGGTTAAAACCGTTACGGGCCGAGGTCGCCGCAAACCATTCACCGCTTTTTTTCACCGTGCGCTGCTGAGTGGTGATATCCAGCTGAACAAAGCCATAACGGTTCTTATAGCCGTTACACCATGACCAGTTATCGATAAAGGTCCACATGTGATAACCGAGACACTGGCTGCCTTCGGCAATCGCCCGGTGAACCCATTTAAGGTGTTCGGCGACAAAGTCGATGCGGTATTGATCGTTGATCTGTCCGTCCTCAACAAAACGCTGTTCATTCTCTACGCCCATGCCGTTTTCTGAGATAAAGCAGCGTGGATTGCCGTAATTCAGCCGCAGGTTGGTGAGAATGTCATAGATGCCGGGCTCATAGATTTCCCAGCCGCGGTAAGGGTTCATTTTCCGCCCTGGCATCTCATAGCTGTCAAAGAACCATTCCGGCATAAACGGCGCAGCGGGATTGATTGCGCTGTCGCGGCATTTTACCCGACGGGGCTGATAATAATTGACCCCGAGCAGGTCGATGACGCCGTCGGCGATCAGCGCCCGGTCCTCCGGCTGGGTTGGCGGTAGCTGGTCATACTGCCTGAGCAGCGCCACCAGATCCGCCGGAAATTCGCCGCGCAACACCGGGTCGAGAAAGCTGCGGTTAAACAGCAGATCGGCGTGATGCGCCGCAGTCAGATCGGCCGGGTTCTGCGAACGTGGATAAGAGGGCGTCAGATTGAGCACGATGCCGATTTCACCGGCAAACCGGCCGTCCCGGAAGGCGCGGACCGCCGAAGCATGGGCCAGTACGGTGTGATAAGCCACCGTTGCCGCCCGGCGGAAATCGACTACGTTGGGATAATGGAAGTCATACAGGTATCCGCCCTCAACCGGCACAATCGGCTCATTAAAGGTAAACCAGTGCTGCACCCGATCGCCGAACAGCTCAAAACAGAGGCGGGCGTAGCGACTGAACGCTGCAACGACCTGACGATTCTCCCATCCGCCCAGCTGCTGCATCGCCATTGGCATATCAAAATGAAACAGGGTGATGAACGGCGTGATGCCCTGTGCCAGCAGTTCGTCAATCACATTGTTGTAGAACGCCACCGCCTGCGGATTGACCTCACCGTTGCCGTCCGGAATCAGTCGCGCCCAGCTGATTGAGGTACGAAAGCTGTTATGATTCAGCTGCTTCAGCAAGGCGATATCTTCGCGCCAGTGCTGATAAAAGGTCGAGGTGTCAGCCGGTCCAATCTGCTGATGGAAACGCGATGGCTGTTGCGAATACCAGTGATCCCAGATGGTGGCACTTTTGCCGCCGGTTACGCTATCGCCTTCAGTCTGCAGCGCGGAACTGGCGCTGCCCCACCAGAAGTTATCGGGAAATGTGTAGTGCATGGTGCCTCTCTCCAGCGGAATTAATGAGTACTGGCGCTTTCAGCCAGTGGGGCCTGTGACTGCGCCTTTTCCTGATCGGTTTTCATCAGCGATCGTTCGTAGGCGCGCAGGAACGGCAGGTAGCACAGGGCGGAAAGCACCATGCAGACCAGACACATCACCACCGGACTGATCGCCCAGTTGGCCGCCCAGGACGCGCCAATCGATGCGGGTGTGGTCCACGGCGTAAGCGAAACCACCTGCGCCAGCCAGCCGAGTCGGGTAGCGGTGTAGGCCAGCACGGCGTTCAGCATGGGTACGCAGACAAAGGGAATAAACATCAGCGGATTCATGATGATTGGCGCGCCAAACAGGATCGGCTCGTTGATATTAAAGAAGCTCGGCACGATGCCCATTCTGCCGATGGTGCGCAAATGGGTGGCGCGGCTGCGCAGCAACAGAAAGGCCAGCGGCAGGGTAGAGCCGACACCGCCGATCAACAGGTAGTGATCCCAGAAACCTTGCAGATAGATGTGCGGCAATACCGTGCCCGCTGCCAGTGCGGCCTGGTTAGCGGAGAGATTAGCCATCCAGAACGGGTTCATAATGCCGGTCACAATCAGCGCACCGTGAATACCGGCAAACCAGAAGATCTGACACAGCAGCACCGACAGCAGAATCGCCGGCAGTGAGTCAGAGGCGGAAACCAGCGGTGCCAGCAGATGCATGATCGCCTGCGGAATGATCATCCCGGTTTTCGCCTCAATCAACAGATTGAGCGGATGCAGGGTGCCGATAATCACCACCACCGGGATCAAAATCTCAAACGATCGCGCCACCCCGGTCGGGACCTCTTTCGGCAGGCGGATAGTGATGTTGTTGTGCTTCAGCCAGGCGTAAACACGGGTGGCATAAATGGCGGTCAGCAACGCGGTAAAAATCCCCTGGCCGGAAAGATATTCGGTAGAGATGGTGTGATTGGAGTAAGGTGCTGCCACCAGTAAAAAGGCCATAAAGGCCAGCAGGCCGGACATCACCGGATCCAGCGAGAACTGTCGTCCCAGGCTGGCGCCGATGCCTACCGAAATAAAGAAGGTCATCACCCCCATGCTGAGGTTAAACGGCAGCATCAGCTGGTCACGGTAGGTGGCGGAAAAATCGAGCCAGGCCCGGGCCACACTGTTGGTGCTGGTGGCTGAGAATGGGGGAAAAATAAACACCAGCATAAAGGAGCCGATGATCATAAACGGCAGCGCGGCGGTAAAGCCGTCACGAATGGCGATGACATATTTTTGCTGGCCCAGCCGGCCGGCCAGCGGCGTAATCGATTGCTCGATCACCGCAATCATCGATTGATAAAGTGAGCTCATAGGGCCGCCTTTTCATTGGCAGCCGTAATCAGCGACAGCGCAAAGTCCAGTACCTTGTCACCCCGTTGCATGCCGTAATCCATCATATCGATCGGCTGTACCGGCACATTCTGGCCTGCCGCTTTGTCGGCCAGGCTTTTCAGCATGTATTTCACCTGCGGCCCGAGTAACACCACCTGATAGCGGGAAAACTGCTCATCAAACTCCGCCACGCCAAACGCTTTAATTTCAACTTCAAGCGCCCGTTGCGCGGCCGCTTCTTCCATTTTCCGCACCAGCATGCTGGTAGACATTCCTGCTGAACAACACAACATGATTCTGTACATGGTTACTGTTCCTCACCTTTGACACCAAAGTGAGGCTGATTGGATATCATATGGAAACCGGTTTCCATTGGCGGTGCTCAGAAGTGTGATGTCGGTCAATAAGCCGATGATGCGGGGTTTTTTTATTGGATTCCGGTCACAAAAATGGCTGTAATAGCGCAGCCTTTTCGGGTATTTGGAAAATCGGTTTCCATAGAATGCTGAAATGGCTATACTTTGCCCGGCGAACAAATGGGCAGTAAGCACAGGTTGGCTTTTTTTGGCATAGCGCCGTTTTCAGGGGAATAACATGTCTACTATCAACGATGTATCACGGTTAGCTGGGGTATCGAAAGCCACAGTTTCCCGGGTGTTGAGCGGTTCACGCGGCGTGAAAGAAGCCAGCCGGCTGGCGGTACTGAAGGCAGTCGAGGAATTGAATTACCGGCCTAACGTAATAGCTCAATCGTTATTCAGCCAGACTACCCACTGCATCGGCGTTATCTGTGCCCAGGAAAACGTAAACCAGATCACCGCCTGGCTTTTTGCGCTGGAAAAGCAGCTGCGCCAGCATCAGAAACATCTGCTGTTGCGCTTTGCCCGCAGCAAAAGTGAGGTTCTGACCGCGCTGGAGGAGCTGAGTTGTGGCCTGTGCGATGATGTGCTGATCATCGGCGCGCGCTTTCCTCTTAACATCGATGATGAACATGTCATTCTGGTTGACTGTGCCGAAGCCGAAGGGCCGAACAGTATTCAGTTCGACCACGCGTTTGCCGCTGAGACGGCCTGCAATTTCCTGATCAATCAGGGCCGCCGGCAGATCGCCTTAATTCAGCCTGAGAACGGGGGCACCGCAGGGCAGCTATTACTGGGCTACAAGCTGGCGCTGGAAAACAATCTTCTGCCCTTTAACCGCAATCTGGTGATCACCGAAGCGGTCTCCTCGTCGGTGGCAATTCAGATGCTGCTGAATAATGCCAGCAGCCGGAGTTTTAATGCGCTGCTGGTGGCTAACGAGCAGGAAGCGCAAAACGCCATGGCGCAGCTGCAGGCGTTTAATAAAGCGGTGCCGAAGGACGTGATGGTATTCAGCCTGGCGGGATCGGTTAATTTACCCGGGTTACCGACCATTCCGGCTATTGAATATTCACTCGATCTGCTGGCATCACGCATTGTCGGCTGGTTAACCGCCACTACCCAGCAGATGCTGGGTAGTTCGGTGTTACGCGGCGATTTAATCATTCCGGACTGGCGGCAGCGCTAAGAGAGCTCACTCTGCTGGCTTTGCAAAAAGTGATAGGCTGCGCCCAGCATGCCGGAGTCGTTGCCGTAGGTGGCAGTATCAATGCGGATATCGATTTGATATTTTTCCAGCTGCTGTGAAAGCTCCTGCAGAAAGGATTCGCGTTCGGTTATACCGCCGCCGATGAAAATGGTCTGCGGGTCAAACACGCTGAACAGGTTATATAAACCGGCGGCAAGATGCTGGTAAAAGGTATTAACCACTTTTTGTGCTAACTCATCACCTTGCTCAAAAGCATCGAACACATCTTTACCGCTGATATCATCGGCGGGCTGGCCGCTGAGCTGAGCGTAATTTTCGCGCAGCGCGGTCATGGTGCAACTCTGGGCCATGGTATGCGGCTCGATATTGCTGTCGGTCGGACGCGAGGTCAGCAGACAGCCAAATTCTCCGGCCCGATTGCGTCCCCCGCGGATCAGTGCGCCGTTACAGAACGCTGCGCCACCGAGTCCGGTGCCAATGGTTAACATCAGAAAATCATTCAGCTTTTTCGCTTTTCACAGCCAGCGCTCTGCCAGCAATGCACAGTGCGCATCGTTTTCAACCGTAGCGGGCAGGCTGGTTTTTTCGGTCAGCCACTGGCTCAGATGAAACCGATCAAAGTCACGCACCGTCCCGCCCATCGCAATATAGCCGTTATCCGGATCGATATAACCCGGCGTGCTGACCGCAATGCCGCTGCAGGACGGGTTCTTCTTTAGCCAGGCGATAATCTGCTCCAGAATCTTATTCCGGTCATTATGGGAGATATCGCTACTGTCGCTCGCCAGAATATTTCCCTGACGATCGATTACGCCCATTTTTAATGAGGTCCCGCCAATATCGAAGGCTGCAATATTCATTCGCTGTCTCTGAGGTTATTGTCGTCGATATAATTGTAGCGCTGAAATTTAACCGTAAGCGGCGACGGGCGGGCGATAGTGTCAGGAAAAGTCCGGAATTATAAAGATAATACCGGCGGCCCGGCGCGGTCAGCATCGACTTACCGGAAATCAGCAGCAGGCGGGGGAAGTGAAAACAAGCATTTAGGTTAGCAATAACAGGCGGTGAGGCCTGGTTCCGAAACGGCTAAGCGTGAGAGAGTGGATCCCGCTGCCGTGCCACAGGCAACCGCACGACATTGGGATCCGGCTCAGGCGGACGGGGTCACCACTTACGCAGCAGGATGCTGGCATTTACCCCGCCGAATCCAAAGCCATTCGACATGGCATAGGTCAGATCCACCGGGCGGGCGTTCAGCGCCACCAGATTGAGATTGCCTGCCGCTTCATCGGGATGATGCAGGTTGAGCGTAGGCGGAACGCACTGATGACGCAGCGCAAGCAGGGTAAATATCGCCTCTAACCCGCCCGCCGCGCCCAGCAGATGCCCGGTTGCTGATTTAGTCGAGGTAATGGCTACCGGTGAATCGTCGCCAAACACCGCGCGAATTGCCGCGAGCTCACCGCGGTCGCCAACCTGCGTTGAGGTGGCGTGAGCGTTGATGTGCTGCACCGCTTCCGGGCCAATTCCGGCCTGGCGCAGGGCCAGTCTCATCGCCCGCGCCGCGCCGCTGCCATTTTCCGGGCTGGCGGTCAGGTGATAAGCATCAGCACTGGTCCCGTAACCAACCAGTTCTGCCAGCGGCGTTGCACCCCGCGCTTCGGCATGCGCCAGCGACTCAATCACCAGCAGGCCTGCGCCTTCAGCCATCACAAAACCGTTGCGGTCGCGATCAAACGGTCGTGAAGCGTGATGCGGATCATTTGCAAAGCCTACCGACAGCGCGCGTGCGGCCGCAAAACAGCCCAGCGTCACCCGATCCAGCGCTGCCTCCGTGCCGCCGCAGATTGCAATATCCGCTTCGCCACTTCTGATCAGGCGGGCAGCATCACCGATCGCCTGCACGCCTGCTGCACAGGCGGTGACGGGGGCGCCGAGCGGCCCGGTAAATCCATGTTTGATTGAGACATGACCCGCCGCCATATTGGCGAGGAAGGAAGGGGCGGTGAAAGGTGAAAGCCGGCGCGGGCCGCGAGCGTCAGTGGTACGCACCGCGTCCGCAATGGCACCAAAGCCGCCTACGCCTGAGGCGATAATGGTGGCGGTGCGTTCGCGCGCGGCCTCATCTTCCGGCTGAGGATGCCAGCCCGCCTGCTTCAGTGCTTCGTCCGCCGCCAGCAGCGCAAACTCGATAAAGCGGGACATTTTTTTGCGTTCTTTAGGCAGAATCAAGGCTTCAGGATCGTATCCTGCCAGCGGATCTTCATCGACCGTTGGGACGCTACCGCCAACCGAAATACCGGTGCCGGCACTCATCTCGTCGGACAGGCCACGAATTCCCGACTGACCTTGAGTTAAACGTTGCCAGACCGTCTCCACGCCGCAGCCGAGCGGCGAAACGATGCCCATACCGGTAATGACGATGCGTTCAGACGCCGCTGAATGACTCATGTGTTTCCTCCGGTGGTCAGTCTGTGCAGTGGCAATTCATCTGCTACAGACGCGTGAGTTTAATCAATGCACGCTTTCAACCTTAGCGTGGATGAGGCAACCCTGCGCACCTGGCGCAGGGTTGCCAGCAGGCCATCAGGCTTAACGGGAAGAAAACCGGTGAGCGTAACGACAGCAATGACCTGATCGGCCGATCAAAGTCATCGCTATCTTTGATCAAGTGACCGATTTAGTCAATGGTCACAGTTCAGGGTGCCAGGCTGCGCAATACCAGCGCCGCCAGCTGAACGGAGGCTGCTTCCGCCTCATCAAGGTTGTACTGCAGCTGCACCGGGCTGGCATAAGGTTTAATCACCCGATAGATCGCTTCTGCCGCGTCATCGGCCGGGGTTTTACGTTCAAATTCGCCTGCCTCTCTGCCCTGACGCAGTATTTGATGAATCAGGTTCAGCAGCCGCTCTTCATGCGCCTGGGCCGAAGGCCAGCCATCGCGCGAGGCCACCGCGGCGATGTCATACAGCTTACGATCGTGAAAAAACAGCTCGGTGCCGGTCACTGACAGAGTCCGGAACAGGCGGCGGAATTGTTCAGCGGCGCTGGGCGCGTCGGCCAGCGCCGCTTCCACCCGCTGCATAATCATTGCCAGCCGGCTGGCGCAAATCACCTCGCCAATAGCCTGTTTAGACTCAAAAAATTTGTAAATATAGGCTTTGGAGAAGCCAATTGCCCGGGCAAGGTCAGCAACAGTGGTTTTTTCATAGCCGTAATGGGCAAAGTGCTGCATCGCGGCGTCAACGATCTGATCGCGCACGTTATGCCCGGCAGGGCCGCGGTTGCCGGCATCGGTAAGCTGGTCTGACATTTTCACCGCCTGGTAAGTAAAGTGGCTTATTCAGTGACCACTGATTTAGATGGTCACATTTTAAGTGTTTTAACCGGTAAAAGCCATGATTCGCGCTGGATGGTGATGACCGATGCGGGTAGCCTGCAGCCTGCCCCGACGGCGCGGCAGGCTATTGGCGCAGGCTGTCAATCGGGATGTTCCACTGGTTCAGCTTGTTGTAGAGCGCGGTGCGTGAAATTCCCAGCAGCTTAGCGGACTGCCGCAGATTACCGCCCTGGGCGCGAATGGTCTGTAAGATGCAGGCCCGCTCATTATCCTGCAGCAGGCTGGCTGGTTCTGCGGCGACCGGTGAGGCGCTGGCAATAAATTCGGCTGGCAGATCGGTTAGCCCGATGGTGCTGCTCTGGCAGAGGTTAACGATCCGCTCGACCAGATTTTCCAGCTCACGGACGTTGCCAGGCCAGTGCCAGGCCTGCAGGCAGCGCATCGCCTCTGGCGTCACCTGCGGCGGCAGTTTGTTCAGTCGCTGACAGAGCGCGCTGCTAAAGGTATTGACCAGATCGGGGATGTCGCTTCGACGATCCCGTAAGGCCGGAATGGTCAGCGAAATGACGTTGAGACGATAGAACAGGTCACGCCGGAATGCCCCCTGCTCCACCGCGCTCTGCAGGTCACAATGGGTGGCCGCCACGATGCGCACATCCACCTTTACCGGATGCGCAGCTCCGATGCGCAGCACCTCATTCTCCTGCAGCACGCGCAGCAGGCTGGTCTGCGCCTCCAGCGGCATTTCGCCAATCTCATCAAGGAACAGGGTGCCGCCATCGGCCAGCTCAAACTTTCCGGCCGATCCACCCCGTCGCGAGCCGGTAAAAGCGCCGTCAACGTAGCCGAACAGCTCGCTCTGCACCAGATCGCGCGGCAGCGCGCCACAGTTGACCGCAACAAATGACTCCTGCGACCGGCTGCTGGCGTTATGAATCGCCTGAGCAAACAGCTCCTTACCGGTGCCGCTTTCGCCGGTCAGCAGCACGGTGCTGTCGCTGCGGCTACTGGCTCGCGCATGCTGTATCGCCTGTTGCAGAGTGGGCGCATTGCCACGGATCATCTCAAAGGTATAGCTGGCGCTGACCCCGAGCACCCGCCGGGTGATCGCCCGAATCCGCTGGTTTTCGCGCAGCGATAAAATACGTCCACCATCCGGCGCTGGCATCAGTGATACCAGGCAGGAGACGCTGCGTCTGCCATCCGGGCGAAACACCATCTCGCGATCGTTACAGCAGGGAAGGGTGAGCAGCGAGCCAGATTGCGGCTGTAGCAGCTGGTCGATCGGCGCATCGTCCGTCGCCATGCCGGCAAAAATCTGACGGGCGTAACGATTCAGGGTTTTGATGCGGCCGTCGCGATCGCAGACCACCACGCCTTCATTCAGGGTTTCCAGAATCGACTGCTGCTCAGCCAGCAGGCGGCGCAGGGTCAGTTGCTGCCCAATCGCTTCGGCCGCCGCCTGCACCGTGCCCAGGGTGTGAACGTTGAAACTGTCAGGCGTTGCCGTCAGCGTCAGGACGCCGATCATCCGCCCGCTGGCATCACGAATCGGTGCCGCCGCGCACTGCTGGTTACGCGCACGAAGGGCCATCTTCCAGTTCTCTCCGCTCAGTACATAGACCAGCCGCTGTTCGCGTAAACAGCGTGCGGTGCAGTTGGTGCCCAGCACCTCTTCACGCAGGATGCTGCCGACCGGCGTCAGATCGCTGCCACAAAAGCTCAGCACCACGCCCTGTGCATCAGTCAGGTTGATGTGACCATCCGGATTGTAGGCCAGCAGGTTCTCCATCACGCTGTGCGCCACCGCAATCAGTTCACTGTTCTGGCTGAGAATAACGGCCACCTCGTCGGCATCGGGCGCGCTGTAGCTGAACCGGGTCGGATCGATGCCGCGTTGCCGGGAGCGTGTCCAGGATTGCAGGATGCTACTGCGGATCCAGTGCGGCTGTTCGCCCGCCACAAAAGCCTGCCATCCCTGTGCGAGTAGCTGTTCCCAGCGTGCCGCATCGCTGCCTTCAGGCAGGCTGAAAATGGCGTCGCTCTCTTCTTTATTCGGCAATAAATCGTGCAGCGTGGGCATTTCTGCCTCCGGGTCAGGATGAAATGTCCATTTTAATGACATGTTAAGTTGACATGTAAATTTTATTTTCATCCGGCCGCGGTTATCTGAGAGGTCGTTCACATAAAACCCGGTTTTAAAACTGGCACCTGTTTTGCAATCTTCAGACTAACGCTCACCGGAAAAAATTAACGGGAAAGTTAAGCTGTTATGCGTAAACATAATCTGAAATTGTTGCTGTTTATCTGTTCCATCGCCTCGCTCAGCGGGGTGATCCTCGGCTATGACGCCTCAGTTATTTCCGGGGTGATTGAGCCATTAACCGAACATCTTTCCCTGTCGCCGTGGCAAAGCGGTTGGGCTGTTTCAAACGTGATCCTCGGTTGCGTCGTGGGTGCCTGGAGCGTTGGCGCACTTTCTGACAGGATCGGCCGCAAGCCGACGCTGGTGATCACCGCGCTGCTATTTACGCTGTCAGCGGTAGGTTCAGCGCTGGCGGATACCCTGACCCAGTTCGTGCTTTACCGGCTGGTTGGCGGACTGGCCGTCGGCATGGCTTCAGCGATTACGCCGCTCTATATTGCTGAGGTTTCACCGAAAGACTGGCGCGGTCGGATGCTGGGTCTGCAGCAGATGCTGATGGTTGGCGGGCAGGTCACGGTTTATGTGGTCAACTATCTGATCGCCCGCGGCATGTCTCACAGCTGGATCGTCAGCGAAGGCTGGCGCTGGATGCTGGCGTCCGGCGTGGTGCCTTGCCTGCTGTTCCTGGCGCTGGTGCCGTTCATGCCGGAATCGCCGCGCTGGTTAGCGTTGAACGGGAAACGCGATCGCGCGCTGGCGGTGCTGACCCGTTTGTCTACGCCACAGCATGCGGCCCGCCTGCTGGCAGAGATCAGCGCTTCCGCTGCCGATCAGCGTGACGGCGGCGCCCGGCCCGCGTTACTGCGTGACGCCCGGGCGCGCTACATCCTGCTGATTGGTTGCGCCATCGCCATCCTGCAGCAGATCTCCGGCATTAATATTCTGCTCTATTACGCACCGTCACTGCTGCAGAACATCTCCTCCGATACGCAAACCTCGCTGTTCCACAGCATTTTCCTCGGGGTTGCGCTGCTGGCCGGGGTGGCCTTCTGTCTTAACGCCGTCGATCGCTGGGGACGTACCCGCTTGCTGCGCTGGGGGGCGCTGGGCTGTGCCGTCTGCCTGATGGTGACTTCGTGGGCCTTTATTTCGCAGACTGGCGGGCTGCTGCCGGTGATCGGACTGGTGGCGTTCGTGCTGATTTTCGGCATGTCATGGAGCCTTGGCGCCTGGTTACTGATCTCGGAAATTTTTCCCAACCGGATCCGCGCCGTCGCCATGGGATACGCCTTCTCATCGATGTATCTGGCTAACTTCATTGTCACCCAGAGTTTCCCGATGATGAATCGCAGCAGCCTGCTGATGGACCATTTTCACGGCGCGTTTCCGCTGATGCTGTGCGCCGTTGGCTGTCTGGTGGCCTTCTGGTTTGTGCAGCGTTTCCTGCCGGAAACCCGCGGCGTCTCACTGGAGCACATCGAGCCGCTGATGTTATCGAAATCCCGTCGCTTTGCCGCTGAGGCACAGCAGACATCCGGACCCTCTATCCAGCCTGACTGGGCAAACAATAAATAAACAGGAGTTGTTATGAATCATAAAACTGTGCGTGTGGGATTGATCGGCGCAGGCCGAATGGGCAGTTTTCATGCGGAGAATCTGGCGCTGCGGGTGCCCGGTGCCCGACTGACCGCCGTGGCGGATCTGCAGCCTGGTGCCGCGCAGCGGCTGGCGGATCGGCTGGGGGTTGAGAAGGCCTATACCGACCTGCAGGCATTACTCAACGACAGTGAGATTGATGCGGTGGCGATTGCGACGCCGGCCCGTACCCATGCTGAGCTGGTGATTGCCGCCGCGCAGGCCGGTAAGCATGTGTTCTGTGAAAAACCGATGGCGGTGACACTCGAGGAAGCTGACCGGGCAATTGCTGCAGCGAAAACGGCGGGCGTGGTGTTACAGGTCGGCTTTAACCGCCGCTTCAGTGCCGGCTTTGCCGCCGCCATCAGCGCAGTCAAAGCCGGTGAAAACGGCACTACCCAGCTAAGCCGCTCGGTGACCCGCGACCCCGCCTTACGCGATCCGGCCCCGATCCCGCAGTGGACCATCTTCCTGGAAACGCTGATCCACGACTTTGACACCCTGCTGCATTTCAACCCTGGTGCCCGACCGGTTGAAGTTTATGCGCTGGCGGATGCGCTGGTCCGGCCTGATTTCAAAGATAAGGGGCTGCTGGATACCTCAGTGGTGACCATCCGTTTCGATAACGGAGCGATTGCCACCGCCGAAGCTAATTTCCAGGCAGTCTACGGTTATGACGTGCGCGGCGAAGTGTTTGGCAGTAAAGGCATGCTGCAGGCCGGTAATTTCAATCAGGATAACTGTGTTCGTTATCACGCCGACGGTATTGCAATAGCAACCTCAAGGATGGATACCGACCTGCTGCGTGAGGCCTACGTGGCGGAAATGACCGAGTTTGCGCATTGCATCCTGCACGGTGAGACGCCACGCGCCACCGGCATTGATGCCCGCAATGCGCTGGAGATTGCCCTGGCCTGCATTGAGTCGGTGCAGCAGCGCAAGCCTGTCTTGCTGGGAGCACGCTAATGGCTGGTTATCAGTTATCCGTCTGTGCCGAAATGGTGTTTCTCGATTTGCCGTTTATCCGCCGGGTTGAGCGTATTCATGCACTGGGATTTGGGGTCGAGATCTGGAACTGGGCTAACAAGGATATCGATGCGCTGGTGGCGACCGGCGCGCGCTTCACCTCGATGACCGGCTATCTGAGCGGCAACCTGACGGATGAGGATCAAATCGAGCCGCTGCTGCAAAGTGCCGAAGCATCGCTGGCGGTTGCGGAACGGCTTAACTGCCCGAGCCTGAATCTGCACGGCACCGGACTGGATGAGAATGGCCAGGCGATCAGGCCGGTGGAGAGGGTGACCGGGGCGATGTGGCTTAAAGCGGCGGATACGCTGCGCCGCCTCGCCGCGCTCGGTGAGCGGGCCGGACGCGTCTTTACCCTGGAAAACCTCAATCTGGCGGTTGACCATCCGGGCACTCCCTTTGCCCGCGCGGCGGATACGCTGGCGCTGGTTGAGGCGGTCAACAGTCCGGCACTGAAGATGAATCTGGATCTCTATCACGCCCAGATTGGCGAAGGCAATCTGATTGAGCTGATCCGCCGCTGTGGTCCGGCAATCGGTGAAATACAGGTTGCGGATGTGCCGGGACGGATGCAGCCGGGCACCGGCGAAATCAACTATCGGGCGATAGCCCGCGCGCTGGAGCAGGCCGGCTATCGCGGCGTCGTGGCGCTGGAAGGCTGGGCGGCCGGCGACAGCGAACAGGCACTGGCGGAGTTCCGCGATCATTTCACCGTGTTGTAATCACCTCCCCGTCGGGTATTTGTCTGTTGCCCGACGGACTTATGACAATAAAAAACCCTACAGGATAACACCATGAAAACCAGACTAATCGCGTTGTTTCTCGGCATGCTGATCAGCGTGTCGGCCGCTGCTAAAACGCCCAAAATCGGCGTGGCGCTGGCAAACTTTGACCTTAATTTTGTTTCGATCCTGCGCACTCAAATGGTTGGGGAAATCAGCGCACTGAAGATGGATGGGCAGTTCGTTGATGCCAAAGGCGATGTTGCGCTGCAGGTACAACAGGTTGAGGATTTCATTAACCAGGGTGTGGATGCCATAATTCTCAACCCGGTGGATACCCAGGGCGTGTTACCGATGATTAAAGCGGCCCAGTCAGCAGGCATTCCATTGGTGTTTGTTAACCGCAAGCCGGAAGTTAAGCTGCCGGAAAATATGGCTTATGTCGGCTCAGATTCTGCGCTGGGCGGTGAAATGCAGATGGAAGCGCTGGCAAAGAGGATGAACTATCGCGGTAACGTCGCCATCCTGATGGGCGCGCTGTCGAACGAAGAGGCGCGGGAACGCACGCGGGCAGTGGAAGCGGTAATCGCAAAGTATAAGCAGATGGCGGTTATTGAAAAGCAGACTGCGCGCTGGCAGCGTAATGAAGCAGTGGATGTGGTGTCTGGCTGGTTGCTCAACCAGCGCCCGATTGATGCGATTGCCGCCAATAACGATGAAATGGCCATCGGGGCGATTATGGCGCTGAATCAGGCTAAAAACAGCCACATTCTGGTGGCGGGCATTGATGGTACGCCGGATGGTCAGCAGTTCGTCAAAACCGGCAAAATGGCGCTGACCATTTTTCAGGATGCAAAAGGGCAGGCGACCGGGGCGGTAAAAGTGGCGAAGGCGCTGCTGGATAAGCAGAAAGTGGATGAGATTAACTGGGTCCCCTATAAAACCATTACCCACGATAATTACGCAGAATTTGCGGCGGCCAACGCGCTGTAACATTGAGCGTGATTGGGCTTATATATTTATATCATAGGCGCCAGGTATATTCAGATATTGCCTGGCGCATCGGTAAATATTACTGGAGGCTTAATCAGATAAACCTGCGGTTTAATATAAACCGTGTGACGCTGAAAATAGCAACCTAAGGCCAGCAGGGTTCAATTATTGATATAAGAGAAAATGTGCTTCCCGACCGTTACCTCTTTGACAGGCTGGGTTATCCGTCAGGTCAAAATAGTTGCACACCGCTGATCTGTTTGTTTTGTCAAAATGTGAAACTGCACTCTTCAATAAGGATTTTAATCCTGACAGCATACAGGAATAAAAAAGCCGCTTAGCAGCGGCTGAAAGATTTTTATAAGATAACAGGTTGAAATAAATAAGCTTACCCGGCAGTGTGCCGGGTGGATGTTAATCGTACAGTTTAAAACCGTTCACAATGTCAGCTAAGCACTGCTGATCTTTTTCGGTCAGCATGGATGGCTTCGACAGGGTTAAGATCAGCAGATCTTCCATGTTCAACGTAAAAATGGCCTGTGTCTGATACTGGCGAATGTTATCAGGACGCAGGAAATCATACTTTATAAGTACACCCTCTGCCAGATTGTCACCCAGCGCAATCGGCTTGTATGCCGCCTGCTGCCAGTCTTTAACCTGCTTTTTTAAAATAACAAGCTGGCTTTCAATATACTCTTCGATACTGTTGTGATGGCCCAATACATCACGCGAAAGAGTAATTGGCGGCAGGGCAGAACGCTTATCGACAAAGGTATTAATTGTACGTTCACTGTATCCCTCAGGTAACGTAATCATACCTTCACTAAACTTACATATCTGATTTTTCATTTTTCGTTTCCATATGGTGTTCATTTTCTGTGCGCAAAAATAACTGTTCGGCAGTGATTTCGCTGATTTTACCGTTGTTTAGCATAACGATTCTGTCTGCGCTGCGGATGGTTTCCGGGCGATGCGCAATAATGATGCGTGTAGTGTTCATACGCTTAATCGCGTTATTGATTTGTGTTTCGTTATAAATATCCAGATGACTGGTGGCTTCATCGAGTACCAGGATTTGCGGTTCACGATAGAGTGCTCTGGCAAGCAAAATACGTTGCAACTGACCGCCAGAGAGAAAAGATCCCATATCGCCGACCAGACTTTGATAATTCATCGGCATTTTCATAATATCGCCATGAATCTGCGCCAGACGTGCCACGCGAGTAATTTTGGCCTGGTCGGGTTCATTATCAAAAAAGCTGATATTTTCACTAATCGATCCAGAAAAGAGTATATCGTCCTGCATCACACAGCCAATACGGTTGCGGTGATTCTGCAACCCGGTCTGTTTGATATCCATGCCGCCAACGGTGATGACGCCACTCTCCGGATGTAATAAACCGAGAATAATTTTCGCCAGCGTGGTTTTACCCTGACCCGATGGGCCAACTATGGCCACGCTTTCACCTGCTTTAATCGTGAGGCTGATATCGTCAATCACCCAGGGTTCAGTCGGTGCATAGCGGAAGCAAATATTTTCGAGCACCAGATCCGGAGCGGAGTGGGGTTCGTCGCGGTGACCGCTCAAATCAGGGCTGACTTCTGCAGTGGGTTCGGTCTCAGATAAGACGATGTCAGCCAGACGTTCTCCATGCATACGCAGCATACGGAAATCAATAATCGCATTGATTAAACCTGCACCACGACTCATAAACTGATCGGAAAAGCTGATAAACGCGGTGAGCATACCGGCAGAAAAGTTACCATCCAGCACCTGTAACGCTGCCAGCCATACCAGTACCACCCGACCTACCGAGGTCAGTATTCCCTGCGCCGAACCAAACAGGATATTGAGCTTCTGCATCACGATCCCTTTATTGGTACTCTCCACCAAAAAATTCATGTAGGCGGCAAGACGTGGGACCTGTTTATTGTTGGTTTTTACCGCCTGGATACCGCGCAGCGTTTCCAGCAGCGACGACTGGGTGCGCGCTGAGCTGATGATCTGCTCCTCATTTGCGCGCCGCACCGGATCATAGGCGAGGAAGCGCAACAGGCCGTAAGCAATAAAGAGCGCGATGACCAGCCACGCCAGTTTGGCGTTATAGATAAACAGCATCATGACGGTGACAATCGACATCACACCATCCAGTACGGTACTGATGAAACGTGAAGTCAGCGTGCTTTGAATGGTGTTGAGTGAACCGTAGCGTGACAAAATATCGCCGACGTGACGTGACTCAAACCAGTCAAGCGGCAGCTTCAGCATATGCTGGCAGACATTAATGGTCCATTGCACACTGAGCTGACTTGAGAACCAGCTCATCACCCAGGAGCGGAGTGCAGTAATCATAGTCTGGAAGACAGCAATCATGATGAAGCCAACCCCCAGCAGGGTTAACAGCGAATAGTCGGCGGATACCAGTACCATATCCATTACCCACTGCATAAAAAACGGGGATAATACGCCGAACAACTCCAGCGCTATCGACAGGATCAGTACCTGAGCGAACGCAGACTTGACACCCGTTACGCTGCCGACCAACTTCATCATTGAGATGCTGGCTTTTTCCTCTTTCACTTCAAAGGTCGAAGAGGGAATAAGCTCCAGTGCGACGCCGGTAAATGCGTTTGAGGCTTCTTTAAAGGTCAGTACCCGAATACCGCGTGCGGGATCGTGCAGGGTGATCTTATTGCCGCGGACTTTTTTAAGCACGACAAAATGGTTCAGCTCCCAGTGCAGAATGCAGGGCATACGCAGTTTCGACAGCTCTTCAAGATCAACGCGCAGCGCACGTGAACTCATATTTAGCCGTTGTGCCATCGCAATGACATCGGCAAGCGTGGCACCTTTAAGCGAGGTTGCAAACTGTCTGCGCAGGGTGATCATATCGATCTCATGCCCATGATAGTTAGCAACCATGCCCAGGCAAGCCAGTCCACATTCGGTCGCTTGTGACTGACGGATCATCGGCAGACGGTTAAACCATCTGAAATTAAGCTTATCTTTTAACAACACAGCACAGACCTTTTAATCAGAGCGAAATTTTGTGGCCGAGCGCGAATAACGGCTCCAGGACCCACTCGTACAGGCGACGTTTGTCGACAATAAAATCGGCGTCGAGCGCCATACCGGGTTTAAGGGATTCATTTTGTTGATAGGCCTGGATAGTTTGCTTATCCAATGCCACCAGCACCCGGTATTGTTGTTCCTGGATGTTGTTTTTCCCGGTTAATATGGTGACTTCTTGCGGGGTGAGGGCGGTGCGTGAAACTTCGAGCACTTTGCCGTATTGCTGACCAAACTTTTGATAGGGGAAAGCTTTATAGCGGAGCACGACGCGTTGTCCGGGCTGAATAAAACCGATCGATTGGGTATTTACCATGACGCGAGCGACCAGCTCACTGTCACTGGGCAAAATGGCAATTGCCGACTGCCCTGCATTCAGCATTTGACCGTTCTTGATCATAATCATGCCGATATAACCGCTTTTCGGTGCCCGTAATTCAAAAGAGCGCCGGGCTTCGTTTTCAACCAGCGACTGCCGATTATCCGCCAGCTGTCGCTCAATATCGTTGCGCTTTTTCGCTTCATCAAGCGGCTTTTCATTCAGTTGCTGCTGCGTCTGAAGGATTTTCTGAGCAATATCCAGCAGCTGTCGTTGATATTCCTGATAGCGCGCCTGACTGTCGAGCAGTGCCGACTCCTGCTCTTCCATTTGACGATTAGAGGCGTAGCCCTGGTTATGCATGGCATTCAACTTAGTCAGCTGCAATCGCGCCAGCTCGACCTGTTTTTTACGATGCGTTAACTGAAGACGCAGTTGCTCCTGCTGTAATTTAAGACTATTGACGGTCTCTTTTAGCCCCTGCATTTCCACTTCATGCAACTTGCCAAGGGTCGCGAGGTCCTGTTCCAGACGTTTACGCTGCGCAGCCAGGTTTTCTGCAACCACCTGACGCGTCTGACCAAATTGAGTCGAGACTTCTGATGACAACACCATCAATACATCGCCTTTCTCGACACGCTGACCCTCTTTAACCGGAATATCAATTACCGTTGCGCTTACCGGTGGGGGAATAATCAGCATGCCGTTTTTTGGCAACAACTCGCCGGTAGAGGATTCATATTTGGTATAACTGCCAAAAATAAAAAAGAGTGTTGTGGCGGCAGTAATTACTATCACGATGGAAATAACCAGCCATCGGTACGGCGGACAATAAAGAGCGACGGTGCCCAGACTGCCGCGATTAGCAGCATCAAGTGCTTCCTGGCGAAAAAGTGACTGTTCCATTTAACTATTCATCGTAGGTGGGAGGATTAACGGCACTGAAAAAAATTCAGCATCTCAATTGATAACGATCCGGTGCTTTGCACCAGGTTAAGCAGCGCGTTGAGGTAGTTAAGCCGTGCTTCAGCCTGATCTTTTAGTGCGCTGTAATATTTCTGCTGGGCGTCCATTTCATCGTTAACCGTTCGGAAGCCCATCTCGCGACCATATTTGACCGAGACGACTTTCTCCCGCGCCGATGAAACCGCATTTTTTTCCGCGTCGATAAGCGCTTTACCATTGGTAAGACTGAGCCAGGCAGAGCGTGTTTCCTGAATGGCTTTGCGCTGTGCTTCTATGGTGCTGAACCTTGACGCTTCGCGGCGGTATGACGCTTCAAAGGATTGGGACAATTGATTGCCGCCGGCAAACAGCGGAACGGAGACATTTACCCCATATTGCAGGTTATTACTTTTCGAATTCGTTCCGAAAATAGCGTCATAGAGGAAGTTTTGGTCATTATCATTCCGGCTCCAGTTGGTGCCATAGCTGGCATACAGCGACACCACCGGCATATGAGCGGCATCGGCGGCCAATACATCCGCATCCGCCTGATCGTGCTGGAACATCGCAACCTTTATATCAGTGTTACGCTGCTGACTGGCACTGATCGCTTCGGATAATGTTGAATAGGAGATGGCGTTAAGACACTGGAAATTAACCGGTTCCAGGGTGTCAGGATTAATACCTGATAAGCGACGCACCGCTTCTCCTGCCAGCAGCAGTTGATTGCTGGCCTCAATCTGTTTGGCCTGAGCAATGGCATAGTTCGCCTTCGCCTCATCCACTTCGGTACGGGTATTTTGCCCGTTGTTTAAACCGGCCTGCAGCTTTGCCATTTGCTGTTTAAAGTTGTGACTTGCCGCCTGTGCTGCCTGCAGAACTTCCTGCTGATACAGCACGGTAAAATAAGCATTGGCTACCGTACCCAGCAGTTTTTCTTCAGCCTGACGTGCCTGTGCTTCGGCGGTATTGGCAATAGCAACGCCTTTACGCCATCCTGCATATTTACTCATATCAAACAGCGGTTGCCTGACGCGAACATCATAATTATGCGAAGTAACACCGCTCTGGTATTTCTTATCAGGCTGTTCCTGACGATCCCAGCTGCCCTCAAGCGTGAGCGTTGGTAACATTCCTGACATTCCCTGCCAGTATTTTTGTTTATCTGCCTCACTGGTTTGCTGGCTGGCCTGTAGTGCGGAGTCGTAATTCAATGCGGCTTGCGCAGCTTGCTGTAAGTTTGTTGCATGTGTATAAGCTGGCATACACATAAACATCAGCACGAGTCTGTTTACGTTATGAGTTTTCATTTTATTCGCTGTTTCATACATTAAAAATGCCTGGGTTAAATTAATTCCTGGGCAAAAACATATTTTATTAATTCTGTATTAGACTGCAGATGTAGCTTTCGCATTGCATTATATTTTTGCGTTGCAATAGTGCTGACGCTGCGCTTACGTATTTTGGCGATATCCATCAGGCTGTAACCCATAGCAAATAATCGGACGATCTCATTTTCTGACGGTGATAAAAGGCTGTTCGTTGTGCCGATAATTATCTCCTGTGCCAGGTATTTCATTTTCTCTGAATAATATATTCCTTTGTTGGCTGAAGATATCCAGTGAAAAGCCTCAATCAGTTGCTTGCAATCATCACGTTTATTCACAATGCCTGCGACAGGGATTTGCAATAATTTATTCAACATGGAAGGGCTGTTCTGACCGGTGAAAATGATGATATTAAGATCAGGTAGTTGCTTATGTATTTCCTCAATTATTTTTACACCATTTAAGTCATAACGTTCAAAGCTAAAGCTGAAGTCGGTAATCAATATATCAGGTGTGGTATCCTTAAGTTTGACTAGCAGGTCTTCTTTATTAACAGGAAGGGCCTGGATTTCGTGCTGAAAGAACCCCGTTGATAAAATGGACTGAACTGCGTAAAAAATGAATGGGCTCTCATCAGATACACCAATCCGTAGCGTATTTTTGGTTTGGTTAAAGTCCACTGACAAATCCTTTGATCAGTTAGAATTGAATAAAGCAGGCTCTGACGAGCCTTGCTTGTGTTTACTGATAACTTATTGTGTAAGTTGCTACTGCATTGGCACTTCCCGGACTTACTGTCTCAGCAGTCTGATAGTAACGTGCATATAACGGCACGCTGACTAAAGCCGTTGATAAAGGATAAGAAGCAACATTAAAGGGCGACGCTAATGCGATCGGTTGCTGGTTTTCGTTCAGTATCTGAACACCGACGCCGCTGGCGGATGAGCTTGAATTCAGGCTTAGAACACCCAAATCCGATAAACCGCTCACCGCATCGCCATCGAACTGCATCAATACATCAAACGTACCTGATAACAACGATTCACAATTTAGCTGAATATTAAACGGAACAGCATCGCTGGTCTGTCCAACCCCAGCCCCTAATCCACTGCTTTTACTGGTCGAATAACTGCCTAACGGCACCACCTGATTCACATTACTGGCGACGGAACAGGTTTCATCTTTTATGGTGATAGCATTATTTCGCAGGTTAGTTGCTACATAGTTTTCATCACTGCCAATCACCGCAGAGCCGATCTGAAACAGGTTAAGGGTGGTACGCGTAACCGGTTTTAAATCAGAAGACGTGCGCACAATTTTAAAAGGAACGTCCAGAGTAAACTCAGTATAATCATTCAGAACGCCGCCGCCGGTGATACCCGCATAAGTGGTAATCATTTTCCCGGTAGCCACACTCCCGGCCTGATTTGAATATTCACCACCGTAACCCAGGTACAGTGTTAGTCCGTAGCCTAACGACCCCTCAGGCATTGCTAATCGTTTAAAATAGACTTCTGCACTCAGGTTTTCTTGATAATCGAGGAAGTTGAGGCCACATTTCACGTCAACTTTCATACTACCCTCATAGACCGTGGTACCAATAGGGATCGCTGAGGAAAGCGTAATGCCTATCGTTTTCATATCTAACGCTGTAGTCGTTAAGGGCGCCTTACAGATTAATTTGGTATCAGCCGCCGCACGCGCGCTGGTTGCGGTTAAGCCGATGATGTTAAGCGCTAAAAGAGTCAGGGCACTTATTCCGGTTATTTTCTTAACAATCATAAAAAAATTCATAATCATGCTTCCCGTTAACCCTGAGTGTCATTGTCGTTTTTGCCGTTCGAAACATAGCGAACAGGCTGATTTTGATCGCTGCTACATATCGTGGTGAGTCTGGCAAGCGTCTTAGTTTCGCTCGCTTTCACTGCACCCGACTCCAGGTTAACCAGGCAGTTATCAATCGGCGCTTTGCCCCATGAGACATGCAGACGACTAATATCTTTATTCAACCTCACATAAATTTGCCCACCCTGAGAAACGGTGGTAACCAGGTTGCCATTTTCATCATTAACCGATGCACCAAAAGGTAAAGCTTCTCCGTTAAGCTGATTAGCGCGAATCAACAGCGGCTTACCTTTACTGGTTTTATAGTCGAGTCTGACGACTGCCCCTTCAACCGGAATGACGCGTTGCTGCGTCGCTTCCATTTCGACATCAAGCGGGATACCTTTCGGATCGATTGCCAGCTCGTTTATACGGTACGGATTAAGATTCGGTACTATAGCCCGACCACTGCTATTAAGCACAATGTTGGGATAACCCAGAACCCTGGCTCCCGCGGCATCTTCAGCACTAACCACAGCATAGGTTGATGACTGATAAGCGCTGAAAGTCAGGCTATCTGGTAATACTACCAGGGCGCCGCTGGCCCCACCCGATGCTGAATAATAATTCTCGCCTTTAGTATAAGAGGCGGTTAATGTGCTGTAAGGAGAACGGTATTGTCCACTCACCGAACCTGACTTATTATTTTCAATATCGCGTGCTACGCCAACGTTATAATTGAACTGGTTTTGATCACCTGCAATCCCATTGATCGACGTTTGAGCATTAACGCCATCTTTACTATGCGTTGCACTGGCCGTTAAATAGCGTCTGTTATCGCTGCCTAAAGGGACAGAGAAATCAAGTGATAGTTGTGTATCATGTCCACCGGTTGAATATAATAATCGGTTCGCCGAGATTGTATAGGATACTTGCCCGATTAGATTGTTATAGCCGAGTTGGAATTGAGTATTGGTACCGGTATCATTCCAGTAGTTTTGAATGAAACCAGTAAGATACAGACTCCCAAATGACTCTTCAAAATTTTGGCTGGCGGTCAATGAAAAACGTTGTTTAGGACGTGAAATATAATTACCAGTACCATTTTTACCATGAATTTTATAATAGTTGTTAATTTGTAAGGCGTTATCAAAGCTGTAATAGCCGGAAGATGAGAAACGATAGGCAGCGAGGGTGAAGTTAGTATTAGTCTGAGAGACTTTTTTACTGTAAGTCGCCCGATAGCTGACGCCCTGTTTTTTTTCATCTGAATAGGTTGTCTTCGCGGCCGTCATATCCAGAGAGATGGAACCAATCGGTAAGCCAAACGCGCCACCGAATAGTAGTGAGGTGTAATTATCTGAGCCTAAAATACCTGAGTAACCGGTAAAGCTATTACTGAAGCCATGCTGAAGAGTGCCCTGGTAGACTGACGGGGTATAAACCAAATTATCACGGCGTGAGACCCCGCCAGTCAGTGAATAGTAAGTCATGCCGGGGCGTTTTAAGCGTGCCATCGCTGCATAAGGTACAGAAAACCGGCTTTCACTACCGTCAGCTTCTTTAACGGTAACGTCCAGATCTCCGCCATAACCGGTCGGGTAAAGGTCAGTGATATTGAATGCACCTGGCGAGACGGTGGTTTCATAAATTTTATTACCGTTTTGACTCACGGTAACCTGAGCGTTGGTTCGCGCGACACCACGAATTTCGGGAGCATATCCGCGCTGTGAGTCTGGCCACATCTGGTCAACGGTTGAAATCTGAGCGCCGCGGAAGGAAAGGGTGTCGAAAATTTCACCACTGGTATTGCCTTCGCCCAACAGTAAACGCGATTTCAAGAGCGGGATATCACGCTGCACATAAGTGTTCATGTCATCATAACGATGATTTTCTTTTCCCTGCTGACGCCGCCAGCTGAGCGCACCATCGTGACGGAACATCCAGCCGCCAAGGTTGAAGCCGGCCAGCGCCCGGCCATAGAAAGAGTCATACTCCCGGCCGCCGTTGTAAACGGACCGATAATAGTTAGTGTTATAGTTCAGACTAAAAGCGGTTTCGCCTTTATCCCAGAACTCCGGTGCGACATAGCCCCGCGCCGATCGCAGCAGGTAGATTTGCGGAATAGAAATATCCATTTGCATATCTGCACTATTTATTGCAGCATTACTGTTCTCGATAACGTCTTCGAGAGACAAACAGTTTTTTCCGGCGCGTAATTCTTCTGCCTGCTGAGAGTTAAATACACTGTCTTTGATAGACAGGCTTTTTACCAGATCGTATGAAAGACACGCCTTAGTATCGTCTCCGTCACGTATAACGCGAACGTTATCCCTACCGACCTGGCGGCCATTAAGAAAAATGTCCAGCGTATAGATGCCAGGATCTATTGGATTGCCATTAGCATAACGCGTGACGTCAACTTTTACCCCTGCCCGGTTTTTTACAAATGATTCATCAAAGTCAACGTTGTTTTCAGCGAGGGCTGAGGTTGTTGCAGCGGTCAGAAATAGAGCTAAAAAAGAGCGACAAAAATGTTTGCCCGCTGGCTTCTTTACAGAGACTGTCCTTGCCATCATGATTACCCTAAATTATCACCATAAGAATTACTGGCTGATATGTCCTTCGACACGCCGTGCTGCGCCGAAATCATCCAGATACTGGTACTCGAACGTGGATTTTATTTGATTTACGCTGGCCCCTTTCAGGATGAAATCTTTGCTTCCACCAGGTAGCAGCATGTCACCCTTTTCACTTATTACTTTATGACCAGTAGTGTCTTCTGCCGTAATTTGTGCCACATTAATGTGGTAGGGTGAGTTATTGAATGCCGTTAACTGATTACTTTTATTACCTTTGCGCCATATAAGACCAGATGCTGCTGTTTCCGCACCTTTATAATCCAGCGTGGCTGGACGATAAAAAAGTTTAATACGACTTCTGATAGCCATTTGTAGTTGGTTTTTATCGGCAAAACTTTTATCGCGAGGAGGAATGTCCAGTACATTGAGCCAGAACAACGACTCTTTATCAGAAGGGAAGGTAGTGCCAGTAACAACGATACGTAATGTTTGTCCTTTATTTGCTTCCATTCGGAATACCGGGGGCAGCAAAACAAAGGGAACGTCAATTTTATCCAGCGGTTGATTAGGATCGCCATTATCTATCCATGCCTGAACCAGAGCTGGACGTTCACTGCGATTATCCAGTCGTACCGTTACCTCTTTTTCAGAAGCAGGGTAGATAATACGGGTGCCTGTAATTGTCACACTGGCGAGAGCTGGCATTGAAAAAACGCAAGCAATCATCAGTGAGGCGATGAAGTTAACACTTTTTTTTTTCATAAATGGCTGAGTTTTTAAGAGAGGGGGAGAAAAAAGGTGGGGAAGTTAACTCCCCACCCGAATCAATTAGAGGTAATTGATTGAATAGGTTACTGATGAAGCAACAGTACCTGAAGTTGCTGCAGCAGTAGCAAAGTACTGAGCGGCATAAGTCAGGGTTGCCGCGCCATCAGTCAGGGCTGCAGTAAGCGGAGAAGCTGACTGCTCGGTGCTGCCAGCGTTCAGCGCAACGCTGTTATTGTCCAGCAGCTGCAGGTCGACGTTAGTTGCGCTACCAGTATTGGTCAGACGGCCGTTGGCATTAACGTTAGCGCCTTGCTCAAAATAGGCAAAAACGTTACCGGTTTTAACCGCACAATCGCTCAGATCGATGTTAAAACGTGTAGCACCAGCAGTCTGACCTGCGGTTTTCAGCAGGCTTGAAGAGACCGCAGGCAGTGCCACGGTATTGGTACTTGGACCACCGTTAACACTTACGGTACAAGTCTGGCTGTTAATCTGGCCAGTAAAATTGATGGTGCCATCAGATGCTTCTGCTGCATTAACCTGCGCCGCTGCCAGTAACAGACCAAGAGAAATCAAAGATACCTTTTTCATATACTTTCCTTTGTATAAAAAATAAAAAGATGAACTGCATTAACAATGAGCAGTGACGATGACCTGCAACCACTCAAAGTAGGGTTACGGGAGAAATCATCTCGCCGTAATTAAAAAAACAGCAGGCCAAAGGCCACTGTAATGCCCAGACCAACAATGCCAAGGCCAAAGTCACGACCACTAACGGTACTGGCATCAGGAACGGCATCAGGACGGATCCATTCGGTTTTTTCTTCCTGAGAAGGCGCGTTCAGGTTTTTGAAAAAGTCGAGAATCATTGAGGTTAATGAACCTCCACTGACGCAGGAAACTTCACTTGCTTTTAATTCACGCATTTTTGTACCTTATGCCGCAACGGGTTTGTTATTCAAATCAAACTGGTTTTCAGTCATTTGTGTAAACCAGGCTGACGTTGCATCCCAGCCATTCATCGCGCCATACAGAGCACCATCAACCAGACCAACTACGGCGCCGACGATTAAACCTACACCGCCAGAAATAATGCCAGCGCCAAGCACGCCACCCGCACTTCCACCACTCATTGCCCATTTCAAACCGAAAGAAGTGATGCCAGCAACAGCCCCAACAACAACTGAACCAATAAAATCAAAAAAGCCTGCACCTGAAACGTGTTGCATTTCAAAAGAAGTTAACTCTCTCACTTATCTGTCTCCCTTATTAGTTTTTAATACTTTTCCACTTGAGCTGCGCTATTAAATAAATTAATTGAGGCTATTTAAATAGTAAATCATCCATAATGAGTTTTGTTTTTAGTTTTGGTTGGTTTATTTACAATTACGTAACCTGCATGGTAATTATGTAACCTTCGCATTTCCTCTCGTCTTTATTATAGGTAAAGGGGGGCGGAGTTACGCTTTGTTAGGTGTTTAGTCCCATTTTAATTATCCGGATCCTATAGTTAATGATATCTGTTACCCGCAGGATTCTGAGGTCCCCATCTTCTTAACGTGCCACAAGATTGCCCCTTACAAGAAAATCAGCTCAATTTATAGAACCTTACTCAACTACAAATAACGATAAAGACATTGGATGAAATGGTTGGGCCATTTGACTATATAAAGGCAAATAAACAGAATAAATGGCCATTTATTTTGTTGCTACATACAATATCCTCTGTTTGGTGGTGGGATTCTTTGTCTGCTTCGGATTGCGCTTTTGAGGATAAAATTTTTTCTGAACAGGCATTAACATTGATTCCAATATTAAGGAGGAAATTAAGATGATTTTTTTTGGTTCAGGATTTTGTGATGGAGGGGGTTTAAATTGCCACTTCGATAACATCGGTAATCATATGGGTATGTGAAAGTGAAATTTTAGGAAAAAAGTTATAACACAATAACTATATCCCTGTTTTGCGGATATATGATCTGAAAAATAAGTTTTAAGCAGTGTTTGGTGTGGTTGTTTCCTTGCTTACTGGATTTTGATCCTTCCTTTTGACTGGTTTGTGGGATTGAATTTTACTGAGCTGATTTTATTATAGCGAACCCGATAATTCTCTTTTCCCAGTTTATGGGTTGGAGAACAGGTAGCGAAAAAATCGGCTCACCAGGAACAAGCAAAGATAACAGCGCAGACTGGTTTTTCTAAAATTTAAATATTGAACATGAGTTGCTTATCCCAGGCTTGTGTATCAATTGAATTGGGTTAATCGATATGTATAGAGTGAGTGAGAATCATGAGCGCATCATCGATGCATTGGCGGGTTATACCCAGATTGCTAATCCCGATGAGATATCACGGGGAAAGCGCCGCTATCATTTGACTAAAGATAACGTCCGGCGGGTCATGTTTATTCTTGATGGTGATTTTTTGATCAAGATAAAAGGGGAGAATAAAGTCCTTAACATTCTGGCTGCGCCTTCTGTTATCGGCGTTACGCCGGCGCTGGACGAGCCGCCCATATACCTCGAAAGAGTTGATTACGGTAAGGTCAGTTTTATTGATTATGAGAAATTCTGGATGCTGGTGTTTGAAAAGAACCTGTTTAACGATGCGATGTCAATTCTCTCAGGACAGTATTCTGATCTGATGAATTACATTCAACTGCCAAAGAGCAATTCTTATGATGAGGTGATTTCGTTGATTGGTCGCTGGAAAAAATTACCTCCGCACCTTAAGAAGCGCTTCTCGGCACTTTATCTGATCGAGCATAGCTCTCATCTTTCTAAGAGTTCCATCTGTCGGGTGTTAAAAGACCTGAAAGAGAAGGGAGAGCTTGAGTTGGTAAATGGTAAGTTTACCTAGCGTAATTTACTGCAGCTCGAATATCTGGGCGTTAAAAGGAAATAAAATGGATGTTAAGGTGATATGCAAGGATGACAATCTTTACTTTAAGCTGGGTATCATCGAGCTGATTAAAGAAGCCTTTCTGTTCAGTGCAAATGTGGATTTTTTAACCGGGTTTGACAGTAATAACCTGGCGAAAGCGGACATTATTATAATCAACTTCTCGCAATGGCGACTTCATTTGTGTCAGCCTGCGTACCAGTACAGAAAAAAAGGCTGCCTGCTATTTGGTGTTTACCGATCAGCCTGACAAAATTATCGCGGAAGAACTGCCAATATGCTACCAGTCATTGACGGTGATCTCATGGAGCACAAGTGTAAAAAATGTCAGAGATAAGTTCACCAAAGCCTGGCTGCTTGCACACGATGAAAGTTCGCACGGATTTCATTCATCAGATTGTGCACGTTGCAATTTTTCGCGGATTTCATTAGTCCAGTTGCAGGTCATGAGTTTCCTGAAAAAAGGCAATGACGCTCAGCATACAGCAAAATTTCTTGGTCTTTCCGTCAAGACTATCTATGCACATAAGTATAATGTTATGAAAAAATTTAATATCAAGGGAGATTATGAGTTTCACTCATTTCTTAATGCTGTTTCTTTACTGGAATTATACAAAGGGATAATAAAAGATGAATAGACAGGATACCCAGCTAAATTCACACTCATCTGTCTGGTGAATAGGTGAAATTTTTATAGATAATAACTATCAGAAGCCTCTGTAGAGCCAAATTCATGAGGCTCTTAATATTTCTGTGAGAGTCCTTCATGAAACATCCTTCTCAAAATGCCCCTCGCTGGATAAAGTTTCCTTTCAGCGCCGCTATGGCTATCGTGTTTATAATGATAATCGTTTTATTTAGTTACCTTTATTGCAACTATGCGGCGGCGGCGTCATTGAGAGCGGAGCCTTATACTGAGATTACCCACTCCCGCTCGGTATCTGAGGCATACGCAAAAGTAATTCTTTATCGGGTAGATGATGATAACTCGCCTGCGTCAAGAAAAGTGGTGAGCATTTTTATCAATAAGCAATATTTCACCAGCATTCTTCCCCGCAATCGTGCAGTCGAGCTCATTCTCTGCCCGGGCGCTATCGCGCTCGATATTTCAGTTGGTCAACTGGATAAGCGTCGTTTCGGACAATCTGAAAATATTTCGGCGACATCCCTGACGTTGCAGGCAGGAAAGCGTTACTTCAGTCAGATTGTTTTAAACAAACCGGATAAAATGACGGCTCAATGGGTTTCGGCGAGCGAAGCAGATAGGGCGCCGTTTAGCCTTAATCCTCAGTTGCTGACGCTCTCGGCCGTCGCCCCTCAACACTGCCAGCCATAACCGCTGCGACGGATTGAGTGGGCCTTAACGACGTTATAAAACGACATCTGTGTTGATATCACTGCGACTGATGGGCTGGTAAGCCTGAAAATCCTCCGATAACGAACCTGACAGGATGTTAAAAAACGCTAAATGTCGCGCCTGCCGGTATCCGTCAATGCTGGATACTGCGGCTTTGATCAGAATGCGTTATGTATTGTTCTGAGTCTGCAGTCAGAATCCCTTTCCTGGATGCCTGCACTATCGGTGTAACTGCGGCGAAGGCCCGATGCTGCAGCAGTATTGACCTCTGCACTACCCGCTGATGTCTATCCGCAACTACGATTCAATAAAAAAATCGGCTACGGCAGCGCCACTGGTCAGCTTCATCGGCCAGGCTGCCGTTTATCGATAACAGTGTGGCAAAATCATTCTCATGCCCCTTTTTGACCGTCCAAAGCCGGCGAGTACAGGTACCGGGCTAACATGCCCGACTGTTGCCGAAATAATAACCGGCAAAACAAAGCCAGCTTCAGGGCTGGCTTTGTTGGTTCACAGCAGATCACTGACTGCACGATAACGTGCTAAGCCCTGTACCTGTCTGGCTGGTCAATATCGTGCTGGGTTTTACTGTTCATGTTTAGTGTTTATCGATCAACCGCTCTTCATTATCATCAGCGGAAGCCGCAACATTGTTGCGGCTTCACGGGTTGACGATCAAAAGTTAAAGCGATAGCCGGCATTGACCTGACGCTGATTGAAACGACTGCCGTCAACGCTATCGGCTTCCAGAAAGAGGGTATGATTGCTGCGCTCAGCACTGATACCAATGCCGTTATTCCAGCCGGTTCCCTTAAAGGAGAGTCGTTCATCAGAACCATTCAGTGCATACTTCGCATCACCTGAAAACTCACGCATCATGCCGGTTTTAAAGTAACCATTAAATTTATAACCGTGTTGATTAATTTCATACCCCGCCAGCAGACTGCCCCGACCAATCACAGATTTATAGCCAGACAGGTCGATCTTCAGTCCGTTAGAGGCACGCAGCGAGCTGCCATCCTGATGACCGACCGTCAGCTGCAGCTGAGGTTCCAGGTAAACACCGTTGGCGCTGTCTGAGAAGCTGAATTTTTTCCCGGCTTCCAGTGATGCGCTGTAACCGGACGAGACGCCCGTTCCGGACACACGATTATGTTGCGTATCGTTGACGCTGAACTGATTTTTAAGCCGGTTGAATTTAATGACGCCATCGAGGTAGTAGCCGCTGTCATTTATCCAGGTGCTGTAAAGGCCGAAATGGCTGGAGTGGGTTGCACCCTTGCCACTTTGATAGTGTGGTGAGCCGTCTGTTGCTCCCATAAACAAACCCAGATAAACAGGGACTTCATCAGCAACACGTTTGTCTGCGCCGAACTGATAACCGCTATAGTTCATACTGAAATGACTTAACTTGCCGCTGGCAAAACCGCTAAAGCGACCATCAATACCACGCAGCCATACGTTGCCGGTGGTTTTACCCTGGCGTACATCGCCCATCCGTTGCATCAACGTTTGGGTTTCGGCGTAATTCAGTAAATAACCAATATTCAGGAAGTTTGCACCGGCATTAGCACTGCTGCTGATCACTGTCGGGCCGCTGGTTGCCGGCGGTGCTGCTGGAGCGGCGGGTGAAGCGCTGTCTTCACCCACTGCCGGTGGAACTGGCTCTGCTACTGGCGGCACGGCTGGCGATGCTTCGCCATTATCGGCTGGCGGAGAAGGCTCTGCTACTGGCGGCACGGCTGGCGATGCTTCGCCATTATCGGCTGGTGGAGAAGGTTCTGCTTCAGGCGACTCTGCCGGGGGAGCGGGTATCTCTTCCGGGGGGACGACTTCGACTTTTGGCGCGGAAAGCACCCAGTCGGTGCCCTGTTGGTTAACGGTGTAGACATAACCACCCAGTTCAACATCTGTGTCTCCTTTGAAGGTCGCGACGCCATCGGGCGTTTCAACCACGGTCAGCACTTCGTTACCGGTCGTGGTGGCGCTGCCCCGGTTTTGGATGAATAAGGTGTAATCACCCGCGCTGCTTTCAGTCACCACAACCTTATCGCCAATATTATTGACGCCATCTCCCTCCCCGACCAGATCGGTACGTAAGGCAAAATCGCCGTTGCCGCTCAGGTTAGCAACAGTAAGAGTGGAGTAAGCGTCGACGTCGCTGGCTGCGGTCATGTCGATCAGCGAATTATGCATTTGCAGGTTATCCAGCTCAGAATTGCCGGCTACCAGCCACTGACTGTCGGTCAGATTGACGTTAAGATGACCCTCATTGACATGGTCGCTGCCAGCACTGCCTGACCAGCGCGAGCCGGAGGCAAAATTGAGATCGATTAACCCACCTTGCGATATCACGCTACCGGTAATCGCCATTGTTGCGTCAGCGGCAATCACGCCCGGCGCATAGCCATCATCATGCTGAGTGGCGATCGCAACCCCTTCCGGCGAACCCATATCAACGGTTAAATCGCCGTGAAGATTAATCTGCCCGCCGCTTAAGGCGTAAGCCCCGATGGTGCTGTCCGCTAATCCGGTGATGGTCAGGTTCTCACCGTTAATCTGCCCATTGATTGCCAGCAAGCCAAACCCGGAACTATTGACACTATTAATGGCAATGTCGGTATTCAGCAGATTGACCATTGAGCCTGCAGACTGCGATAAAGCGCCGTATAAGCCCGCGGATTTTAACGTGTTCCGTTCTTCCCCGGTGCCAAAAAAATTCAGAACGGCGTGCTCACCCATCGCCACAATTGCACCGGTTTGAGTCGAGGAAATGGTACTGCCCGCGCCAACGTCGGCGACCCCGTCTTCTCTTACGGACAGGCCTGCGGCTTCCACTCCGGAGGTACTGATGGTCAGATGATCGGCGGTTAAATTACCCAGGCTCCAGATCCCCGCAGAGATATCACCTGTAGTAATGATGTTGGAATGGCTGCCAAGGTCTACTGAACTGTTTGCCTGAATATTAACCCCATTAGAGCGTTCGCCCAGCGTATTAATCGTGAGCTGATTGGCCGTCAGTAATGGCAGGCTGTCTGTAGCCTGGCCGGTCGCCGCATCAATCTGAACGCCGTGGCTGTTATCGCCGTTTGTCTGAATGGTGCTGTTATTTCCTAAGCTGACCTCTGTGCCGTAGCCGGAAACATGCAGGCCACGTCCGGCAGTACCCTGAGTGATAATTTGCAACTTCTCCGCTGTCAGGCTGGAGCCATTGCTCACCGTTACGGCATCAGCGAATCCATTGCCGGTTCCGACGGTAGCCACCGAACTGCCGGTACCTAATTCAGCGTGGGAATGCTTACCCGCCAGCTCAAAGCCGTTGGCTGTTTTGCCCGATACACTGACAATGAGTTTATCCGCAGTAAACTGGCTCTCCGGGCCTCTTAACACGATGCCCTGGGCGATATGGTCAGCATCGGTAACGCGGACGGTGCTGCCAATGCCTGCATCAACGGTCGCAGTGGTTCCGGTGGGCACCAGAATGCCGTAAAGTCCGCCACTGCTGATTTTGTCGCCCATCAGGATGGTGCCGTCTGGCAGGGTAATATCGCTGCCGGTCTGGCTTCCGATTATTGCCGCAGTGGTCGGGGCGGGCATAACGCTGACGCCACTGGCCAGCATTAGCATCTTCGCGATCTTGCTCATTCTAAATTTATTATTCATAGCCGTAACTCTTCCTTAAGATTTTATTAATGACCCGAATTCAGCGCTGTTAATCCTGATATCAGCAGAGGGATATTAAGCAGAATGAATGAGCAGACCGAGCGAATACCGGCCAGCTCAGTTGAAGTTAGTAAGTTGATTACCTCATTTTTAACCAACGTGACAGGATTATGCCGGGCAGAATCGAATTGTGTAAAGGAGCTGAGATTGCCGGGTTTTACCTTTTGAAGGCGGCAGTGTTCGCCTCTGAAAAGGATCTCCTTTGAAAATTAAGGTGATGCGACAATTGCCGTCAGGATATGGATGTTAAATAAGTTCACCTACATTCTTTTTTGATTATGCCTTTTTACAGTTAATCCGGGATTCGAAGGGGAATATCTGACGTTATCGCAGCTTGTTTATAATGAGTTGAATTGGGGGCGCGCGAATCAACCAGGTTCGTTGTCGAAAAATAACGCCTTATTGCAGGCTGGACATTAATGAAGTCATTAACGTTTATCGGTTAAATGATAAGCCGGGCAGGTAACCATTCCCTAATCATTGAAATGATTTTAAAGGCTGGGGATGACGGCCCAAGCTGAAGCTCATGCGGCGGCACTAATCAGCAATTAATAGACATATTAAAAAAATGACGCAGTTATAATGGCTAATCGCGCCGCTAACGAGTGATTTGATCGCCGTTAATAGGATTAGCCGGCATCAGATGTCGCCCGAATATGATGATTATCATTCATCGGCAAAAGCGGAACCCTGCAGTTTGTGTATTCAGACGAAAAGATGAGACGTTGTATAAAAGGTAAGCCGTACGGGTTAATGGGTAGCGGCAGGTTGCGATTGTGCGGGCAGCAGCCAGCGATAGCGGTTGTGATCGGACGCTTAAAATCGACCATAGCGACGGATTGTTACACCCCTGCCGGAAACTAAAAGACTGAGCATCAGGCGGAGGTTGTTCTGTCTCTTAGGTTCCGGCAGGAAAGTAAATTCACTAGCCGGATTTGTCGGTCCTGGTACAGAGAACATCTGGTTTTGCGTGATCAGTATGGGGAGCTAATTGACATGCCGCCAGGCTTCGCTGGGCACTTCACTGTAAATTTTATTCATTGCCAGTTCGGCTCGGCGGTGATCGTAAGCACCTTCGAAGCAAGCACGATCTTCTATTGGTACACCTTTGCGCATATAGCTGGTCGCAATATCAAGAATATCTTTACTT
The DNA here is from genome assembly GCF_059730675.1 of Pantoea sp. X-Soil-MYKO-1785. Classification (NCBI taxonomy): domain Bacteria; kingdom Pseudomonadati; phylum Pseudomonadota; class Gammaproteobacteria; order Enterobacterales; family Erwiniaceae; genus Pantoea; species Pantoea sp. X-Soil-MYKO-1785. The sequence continues at coordinate 142,659 of NZ_AP036002.1, read as the reverse complement.
GGGCAATTTCTTAACTGTAATAAATAATCAATCTTCTTCATAAACCCTCACTTGAAAAGATAAAATTTTGGCCGTCTTAGTTGAGGCATCAATTATCAGGCTGGATGGCGGTTAACAGATTTGTAAGCTGATCGCGTTTGCCCGGCCAGAATGATGTCACCGGGTTAAGCATCAGGATGAGCAGAGCGCCAGGATAAATCAGCTGCGCACCGCGGTCGGGCCGCTGTTGCATCGAACCCATCCTGCTGACGTTCAGACTCACAATATTGCTCTCCTCGTAAAGTGACAGTGCCCATAAAGGCGTAACCCTTGCGTGGGTTTATCATCCTGGCCTTATCTGCTTACTGCATGCTGAGCTATCGGTGTCTGCTGTGGCGCATTTCAGGACGGAAATATCCGACTGTTTAGAAAATCCTGATGCAGATCGGTCAGCGCCGCTATTATCAGACATTTTAAGTGCTAAAAAATTTGATGTTAGCCGCTATAATGGTTTTGATTGGTTATTTATTGAGCGGTCTGGTTTGGGGGAAATAATATTTATGGCTGTGTGTTATTTGCTCTAAATAGGTATTTAATTGTAATTAAAGATTATTTTAACCAGGTTGAATTACCGCTGATTTTACAGTTAACCCGATATCAACATTCAATGAATAATAAAATAACGGCTGTTCCAAAAGTAGTCTGAAAAAGAGGAAGAGTGAACGGCCAGAATAATGCTCTGGCCGGAGCACGCCTTGTATTGGCTGGCCGGGGCTGAATCAGGACAGGTAAACCTGCGGTCGCCATCCTGACCTTTTACCCGCCGGGGAGTCTGGAGGTTAAGACAGCGGCTGTCGAATGTGTGTGGTCATCTCCTGGTGCCTAAACGCTATTTTCAGAGGTGTAAATGACGAACTCAACTTTGCCGGCAGTGTAGACTTGTGGTTTCTCTCCCTGCTCCAGATAGTTGAGCATCAGTTGCAGCGCCAGCTGCGCGTGTTGCCGGGTGTTCTGATCCAGCGTCAGGGCGAGACTTTGCTGCGCCAGCAGCGTGCGGGTGGTGGAATAAAGTTCATGGGCGATCCACACGCACTGATTAAGACGACGATGACGCGCCAGCGCCTGGCCAATTTCGGTATTGCCCAGACCGGTATTGTAAATACCCAGCAGGTTGCCGCCCTTGATCAGCTGTTTTTCCAGCAGCTTACTGATGGCATCGCGATTTTCATCCGCTGCCAGCACCTCCCGCAGATGAAGATGTGGAAAACGCGCGCTCAGTACAGCACGAAAGCCTTCGATTCGTTCACGATGCGCGGTGTAATCCAGCCGTCCACTGACTATCAGTACCTCACCCGACTCAGGCAACATTTTGCCCATCAGCTGTCCGGCGGTGCGTCCTGCTTTGTGCTGGTCTATACCGACATGGCAGAGCCGGGCTGCGTCAGGCAGGTCGGTCACCAGCGTAATTACCGGCACACCACGCGCCTCACAGTGCGCCAGCGCAGCGTAAATCGCCGGATGCGCATGCGCAAAGACGATCAGACCATCCCGCGTTTCGCTGCCTGCCATAATGCGCTGTGCCAGTCGCTCATGCTGCGCTTCCGGGACAAAGGTACGGTGCAGCGTCACCCGCTGATAGCCCGGATGCATTGCCGCTTCAATAAAATCCTGCGCCAGCTGGCGGAAGAAAAAAGCATCATTGCTACTGATTAACACCTCAATCTGCCACGGCTGGCGATGCTCTTGCGGCAAAATACGTTTCAGCCCGCTGTCACGCGCCGCCTGCAGGACTTTACGCACCGTCAGGGGAGAGACGCCACCGCGCTCGTTTAGCACCCGATCCACGGTCGCCAGACCCACACCCGCACGCCGGGCGATCTCTTTCAGCGACATTCTTTTCTCCCCTGAGGTAAAGACCTCAACAACGCGATGTCACCAGTGTAACCAGCAAGGCTAAGCTGCAAAGGCCGCTTTCCGCTGGATTATGATGGAGTTCAAATAAATGAATAAAAAGCAACGTGTTGCCCTGTTGGGTTGTGGATTTATAGGTGAAGTGCATGCCGCCAATCTGCAGGCCCATCCGGCGACTGAGCTGGTCCTGGTGACCGATCCCGATAGCGCGCGTGCCGCTGCATTTGCTGCGCGTTTTGCTGCTCACGCCGCGCCAGTCAGCCAGGTAATGAACGATGAGAGTATCGATATGGTACTGATCGCCAGCGCGACACCGACCCATGCCGATCTGCTGGTGGCGGCGGCGCGTGCCGGCAAAGCGATCTACTGTGAGAAACCTATCGATCTGTCACTGGAACGCGCCCGCCGGGCGGTGGCGCAGGTGTTGCCCTGTAATGTGCCGGTCACAATCGGGTTTAATCGCCGTTTCGACCTCAGCCACCAGCAACTTAAGCAGCAACTCCGGCAGGGCAGAGTCGGGCCAGCCGAGCTGATTCAGATGGTCTGCCGTTCTTCTGAGATGCCGCCGCTGGCCTATCTGCAGGCGTCCGGCGGACAGATGCGCGATCAGGCGATCCATTTTTTTGATCTGCTACGCTGGCTGACCGATGACGAAGTGACGGAAGTGGCCGCCATGGGCGCAGCGCTGGCGCTGCCTGCCATCAGCGAGTTTGCGGACGTGGACACCAGCATGCTGCTGCTGCGGCTGCAGCGTGGCGGGCTGGCACAACTGGATAACGCCCGGCGCACCGGCTACGGCTACGATGAGCGGATCAGCGTGATGGGGCCGCTTGGTATGCTGGCGTCCCGCAGTCAGCAGCAGCAGGGCGTGACCTGCTATCAGCGCGAGCAGATCCAGCAGCCCGGGTTGCTGCCCGACTGGCTCAGCCGGATAAAGGCGACCTGGTATGCGCAGCTGGATGCGTTTGTCCGTTCGCTGAATGGCGAGAGGGTTGACGATCTGCCTGGGCTGGAAGATGGTCTGCAAGCCCAGGCGATTGCTGAAGCGGCGGTGATTTCGCTGGCCGAACACCGCTTCTGTCGGGTTGAAAAAGTGTCGATCTAATCCGGATCGGCAGCACGATCTGCCTGCCGGTCAGCCAGTAATACGTTGCTGAGGTTACCGTCTGTCACCCCTGCGCCATCAAAGTAATAACAGACTCAGCCCGCGCTGCGGATTATCCCGTCCCGCGCCGCCTCGGTGAGTTTTCTGCTGCTGGGAAATGGCCTCGGTTTACTGGCCCGCCCGGAACGTGAAAGCGCCGATGAAAGCCAGAATGTCCGCGATCTTGAGGCGCATTACATGTCGCTTTACAGTGCGGAAACCCTGGCGGATACCCCGGGCGCTCCCGATCTGCTGCAACGTGGACTGGATCGCACCCGGCTCGATTTGGGCATGCAGATTACGCCACAGCAGCTGCACCTGCCGCAGGCTGAGCTGAAAATGGTGCGGATGCTGCGCTATGAACGCACCTCAATTGCGCAGATTGCCTGGCTGCAGGCTGATTTCGGCCCGCTGGCGCTCTCTATCTCGCCCGAATCCCAGGCAAGCCACGCGGTTTAGCGTGAGCAGCGCCACGGTATGCAGCTGGCCTGGTGGGCCGATCAGCGACATCAGTTTGTCCTGATCGGCCGTAATCCACCGGGGCAACTGGCCGCCATTGCTGAAACATTACGGTCAGCGCTGCGCGGAGGCTGATTGGACAGCAGTTACAGTGGGGGTTTGGTCTGAGCGGTGATGGTGAGGGCAATCGCCACGTGGTCATCGACTATTCCGACCAGCCGGTCAACCCGGAAGGCGGTGCGGGATATCGCGGTGGTAGCATGCAGCGTCAGCGATTGTGATCCAGAGGTGAGCGGCTGGCCACCCTCCAGCGTCGCCAGCATCACCACCGGCCGGCTGACATCTTTCACCGTCAGGATGCCAAAGATTCGGTATTCCCCCGCCCCCAGCGCCGCAACCCGGCTGCTGACGAAGCGGATCCGCGGATAATGCTGCGCATCAAAGAACATGTCACTTTTTAGCTGCCAGGTTAATAAGGCGTTTGAGGCGACCAGCGTATCGACGGGAATGTACACCTCAACACGATCGTCCCTGTCCTGCCCGGCGTTGAGCGTCACAGTGCCGGTCACGCCTTCAAGATGCGCCTGTGAAAAGCGGTGGCCAAAGGCACGCCACGACAGCCCGATGGCGGTCTTATCGGTGGCGATGAGGTAGGTCACCGGCGCGGCGTGAAGCGACGCGCTTAAGAAACAGCTCAGGCTTAACAGACAGGCGATGCGGATCATCAGATGGTTCTCTTTATATGTGCAGGTAAGGTGTTAACGTCTGTCGGGCTGAATGTATTCATTTTATCGCACGGCCAGCTTTACTTTTGATTGAATAAAATCGGCCAGCAGTAAACGGTTGCAGCGCGAATACCGTTATTGCCCGGAATCGCGCCTGACCAGTATCCCTGCTAAAACAGCTGACCTGCAGGTAAAAATCTGACGCTAACACAGTGGCCCTCAACCCACGATCAGTGCGTGAGTAAACCGGTGTGGCTAATATTAAGAAAACCTTAAGCCGATAACATTTATTCTGAAATTATTTTCCCGTGCGCGTTACAGCAGTTTTTAATTGCACTTGCGTGTCGTGATTATTTTTATTTTCATGAAAATAAACGATTTTTAATCGGTTTTTGGTTATTGATTCAATTTGATGGCAGAGTCGTTAACCCACCTGATACTCATCGATTATAAACCTGTTGTCAATAAGACGAAAAGAGTGGCAATCGATATAATTATTAATGTTAAATAACTGAACTTTTCCGAAAATGATTAAATGAAACTGTTTTTATTTTATTGGATTTAACCCACTTCATTTAATGTTCAGTTAACTTTTGTGCGTTAGCGTGTATCACCAGTCAGATATTTTTAATTTGTTAAAAGATCGACGCGCGCTCTTTAAAAGGGTGCCAGCGGGAGATGCGCTATTTCCTCGCGACGACTGGCGTTGCGCATGATTAACGTGCGTGCCTGTTAATTGTTTAGCACTGCAGGAGCTTCACCATGGCATTTTTGCCTTTTTCACGCCCCGCGTTTGGCGATGAAGAACTGGCCGCCGTAAAAGCGGTTTTTGACTCCGGCTGGATAACCACCGGCGAGAAATGCGCCGGGCTGGAGCAGGCATTTATACAGCTGACCGGCAATCAGCATGCCATCGCCGTCAGTTCGGCGACGGCGGGGATGCACGTCACGCTGATGGCCCTCGGCATTCAGCCGGGCGATGAGGTGATTACGCCGTCGATGACCTGGGTTTCCACCCTCAATCTGATCACCCTGCTTGGGGCAACGCCGGTGATGATTGATGTCGACCCGGATCATCTGATGGTGATGCCCGAACAGATTGCCCACGCCATCACGCCGCGCACCCGCGCCATTATACCGGTGCACTATGCCGGTGTGCCGGTGGATCTGGACCCGATTTATCAGCTGGCGCGCCAGCACGGCATTGCGGTGATTGAAGATGCCGCCCATGCGGTCGGCACCACCTATCGCGGCCAGCATGTCGGACATCAGGGCACCGCGATTTTTTCCTTTCATGCGATTAAAAATATCACCTGCGCGGAGGGTGGGCTGGTAGTGACGGATGACGCCGCGCTGGCCGATCGGATCCGCAGCCTGAAGTTTCACGGCTTGGCGGTTGATGCCTTTGATCGCCAGACTCACGGCCGCCAGCCGCAGGCAGAAGTGTTGATGCCGGGCTTTAAATACAACCTGCCTGACATCAGCGCCGCCATAGCGCTGGTGCAGTTAAAAAAGCTGCCGGGTTTTATCGCGCGCCGCAGTGAGATTGCCCGGCGCTATCTTGATGCCCTGCAGGCGCTGCCGTTCACGCCACTGTCGTTGCCCGACTGGCCGCATCAGCATGCGTGGCACCTGTTTATTCTGCGCATTGATGAGTCGCGCTGCGGACTGTCACGCGATGCGTTTATGCAGGCGCTGAAAACGCGGGATATAGGATCGGGACTGCATTTCCGCGCTGCCCATACCCACAAATATTACCGTGAGCACTTCCCGCAGCTGCGGTTGCCTGCCAGCGAATGCAACAGCCAGCAAATGTGTTCAATCCCGCTGTTCCCTGGCATGACCGATCAGGATGTGGAACGGGTGATCGCGGCGTTGCATGACATTGCGGGAGCCTGCGATGCGTGACGTAAAACCTATCAAGCTGCTGTCCGTGGTTATCCCGGTCTACAACGAGCAGCAGAGTCTGCCTGAACTGATTCGCCGCACCCGCGCAGCCTGTGATCCGCTGGAACTGGAGTATGAAATCCTGCTGGTCGATGACGGCAGCAGCGATCGCTCAGCAGAGGTCATTGAACAGGCGGCAGCCCTTCCGGATAGCCCGGTGATTGGGGTGCTGCTCAACCGTAATTATGGTCAGCACTCCGCCATCATGGCGGGCTTCAGCCACGTCCGCGGCGACGTCATTGTCACGCTTGATGCCGATCTGCAAAATCCGCCGGAAGAGATCCCGCGGCTGGTTGACGCCGCCCGTCAGGGCTATGACGTGGTCGGGACCGTGCGGCAACAGCGGCAGGATAGCTGGTTCCGTCGTCAGGCTTCCCGCACCCTGAACCGGCTGATCCAGCGGGTGACCGGCCAGGTGATGGGCGATTATGGCTGCATGTTACGCGCCTACCGTCGTCATATTGTCGATGCGATGCTCAACTGCCACGAACGCAGCACCTTTATTCCGATACTGGCTAATACCTTTGCCCGCCACACCATTGAGCTGCCGGTCATCCATGCCGAACGGGCGTTTGGCGACTCGAAATACAGCTTCATGCGGCTGATCAACCTGATGTATGACCTGGTGACCTGCCTGACCACCACGCCACTGCGCTTGCTCAGCGTGGTCGGCAGCCTGATTGCGCTGACCGGCTTCGCCTTTTCCCTGGTGTTAATTGTGCTGCGGCTGTTCTTTGGTGCCGCCTGGGCGGGCGACGGCGTTTTCGTGTTGTTCGCCGTGCTGTTCATGTTTATCGGCGCGCAGTTCGTCGGTATGGGCCTGCTCGGTGAGTATATCGGGCGTATTTATAACGATGTCCGGGCGCGTCCGCGCTATTTCGTTCAACGGGTTGTTAAGGCTCCGCAAGCGCCTTCAGTTCAGCCATCAGTAAAGGAAAGTTCCCTATGAAGACCCTCGTTTTCGCCTACCACGACATGGGCTGTGTTGGTATCACGGCGTTGCTGAATGCCGGCTATGAGATCGTCGCCATTTTTACCCACAATGATGAGCCGACCGAAAATCACTTTTTCGGATCGGTGGCGCGGCTGGCGGCTGAACAGGGTATCCCGGTCTATGCCCCGGACGAGGCGAACCACCCGATCTGGCTTGACCGCATCCGCACGCTGGCGCCCGACATGATTTTTTCGTTCTACTACCGGCACCTGCTGAGCGACGAGATTTTGCAGTGCGCCCGTCATGGCGCGTTTAATCTGCATGGTTCGCTGCTGCCAAAATATCGGGGCCGGGCACCGCTCAACTGGGCGTTGATCAACGGCGAACGCGAGACCGGCGTCACCCTGCACCGGATGGTGAAACGGGCCGATGCCGGTAATATCCTGGCGCAGCTGCGGGTGGCGATTGAGGATCAGGACACGGCGCTGACCCTGCACCGTAAACTGTCGGCGGCGGCGGCGCAGCTGCTGAACGATCTGCTGCCCGATCTGCGTCGCGGGCAAATCAGCGAATGGCCGCAGGATGAGAGCCAGACAAGCCGGGTCGGACGGCGCACCGCCGAAGATGGCCGCATCGACTGGCATCAGTCGGCGCAGGCACTTCACAATCTGGTTCGGGCGGTAACCGATCCCTGGCCGGGTGCCTTCGCCTTTGCCGGCTCGGTAAAATTTATCGTCTGGAAGAGCCGGGTTCACCCACAGCAACACCACGCCAGGCCGGGCACGGTGCTGTCGAAACAGCCTTTTCTGATCGCCTGCGGTGACGGTGCGCTGGAGATCCAGACCGGGCAGTCTGAGCATGGTGTCTACATGAACGGCAGCCAGCTGGCGCAAAGCTTAGGAATGGTGCCGGGTGCGCTGCTCTACTCGCAGCCGCAGTCGGTACTGCAGCGCCGTTCCCGGGTGCTGATCCTCGGCGTAAACGGCTTTATCGGTAATCACCTCACCGAACGGCTGTTACAGGATGACCACTTTGAGGTTTATGGTCTGGATATCAGTTCTGATGCTATCAGCCGTTTTCTCGATCATCCTCGCTTCCACTTCGTCGAGGGAGATATCGCAATCCATTCCGAATGGATTGAGTACCACATTAAGAAATGTGACGTCATTCTGCCGCTGGTGGCGATTGCGACGCCGATCGAATACACCCGCAATCCGCTGCGGGTGTTTGAGCTGGATTTCGAGGAGAACCTCAAAATCATCCGCGACTGTGTGAAGTATCAAAAACGCATCATCTTCCCCTCGACCTCAGAGGTGTACGGCATGTGTACCGACGCCAGCTTTGATGAGGATTGCTCCAGTCTGGTAGTCGGACCGATTAACAAGCAGCGCTGGATCTATTCAGTATCAAAACAGCTGCTGGACCGGGTTATCTGGGCCTACGGCGAGAAAGAGGGGCTGCGTTTCACCCTGTTCCGGCCGTTCAACTGGATGGGACCGCGGCTGGATAACCTCAATGCGGCGCGCATCGGCAGCTCACGCGCCATTACCCAGCTGATCCTCAACCTGGTCGAGGGGTCACCGATCAAGCTGATTGATGGCGGCAGGCAGAAGCGCTGCTTTACCGACATTCAGGATGGGGTGGAAGCGCTGTTCCGGATTATTGAAAACAAGCAGCAGAACTGTGATGGCCAGATCATCAATATTGGCAACCCGGATAACGAAGCCAGCATTAAAGAGCTGGCAGAGCAGCTGCTGGCCAGCTTCGAACGTCATCCATTACGTCACCAGTTCCCGCCGTTTGCCGGTTTCCGTGAGGTGGAGAGCAGCAGCTACTACGGCAAAGGCTATCAGGATGTCGAACACCGCAAACCGGCGATCCGCAACGCGCGCCGGCTGCTGGGCTGGACGCCGACCGTGACGATGGATACCACCATCGATAATACGCTCGACTTCTTCCTGCGTACTCTTGAACAGCAGGCTGATCATCGATGAAAAGCATCGGTCTGCGGATTGACGTCGATACCTGGCGCGGCACGCAGCAGGGCGTGCCGGCGCTGCTGGCACTGTTCAGGCAGCACGCTATACGCGGCAGTTTTTTCTTCAGTGTCGGACCTGACAACATGGGACGCCATCTGTGGCGTCTGATCAAACCGGCTTTTCTTTGGAAAATGATGCGTTCGCGCGCCGCCTCGCTGTACGGCTGGGACATCCTGCTGGCCGGCACCGCCTGGCCGGGCAAGCCGATTGGCCGCGGCCTGAGTCGCATTATGCAGGAGACGGCCCGGCAGCATGAGGTCGGGCTGCACGCATGGGATCATTTTGCCTGGCAAACCTGGGCCGGTGTCTGGCCGGAGGAGAAACTGATTGAGCAGTTAGCCCGCGGCAACGAGACGCTGAGCGAGATCCTTGGTCAGCCCATCAGCTGCTCGGCCGCCGCAGGCTGGCGCGCCGACGGGCGGGTGATGGCCGCTAAACAGCACTTTGGCTTTCACTACAACAGCGACTGCCGCGGCAGCGGCCCGTTCGTGCCGATCCTGCCTGACGGGCAGGCCGGCACGGTACAGATACCGGTCACGCTGCCCACCTGGGATGAAGTGGTGGGCCGACAGGTCAGTGCGAACGGTTTTAATGGCTATATCCTCGAGCAGATGCTCTCCGCCGGGGAAACGCCGGTTTATACCATTCATGCCGAGGTGGAAGGCATTGTCGGCTATCAGGACTTTGCCACGCTGCTGACCTGGGCGGACCGCAACGGCATTGAGTTTTGCCCGTTAAGCGCGCTGCTGCCCGCCGATCTCTCAACCCTGCCGCGCGGCAACGTGGTGAGAGGCGAAATTGCCGGGCGGGAAGGGTGGCTGGGCTGTCAGCAACTGATTGATGAGGTGAAAGAGCCCCGATGCGGATAACCAGCAAATGGCTGCTTTTTTTTGGTTTTTTTGCCCTGTATTACCTGATTCCGCCGATGTTTCGCGATCTCTGGCAGCCGGATGAAACCCGCTATGCGGAGATCAGCAGCGAGATGCTGGCGACCGGTGACTGGGTGGTGCCGCATTTTTTCGGCCTGCGCTATTTTGAAAAGCCAGTGGCGGGCTATTGGGTCAACACGCTGTGTCAGTGGCTGTTTGGTCACACTCTTTTTGGCGTGCGGGCCGGATCGATAATCACCACTACGCTGACCGCCGCGCTGATTTACTGGCTGGGCAAACGGCTGTTTGATTCACGGCGTACCGCGGCGGTGGGTGCGGTGATTTTCCTCAGCTCTCTGCTGGTGTACGGGGTCGGGACCTATGCGGTGCTCGATCCGATGCTGATGTTGTGGCTGGCGGCTGCGATGTGCAGCTACTGGCTGGCAACCCAGGCTGACGCGCGCACCACCCGGGTCGGTGGCTACCTGCTGCTCGGCCTCGCCTGCGGTATCGGATTCATGACCAAAGGGTTTCTGGCGCTGGCGGTGCCGGTGCTGGCGATTCTGCCGTGGGCGATCTGGCGTCGGCGGATCGCTGAACTGCTGTTCTATGGTCCGCTGGCGGTGCTGGCGGCGGCGGCGATCAGCGCACCCTGGGCGCTGGCGATCTGGCATCAGGCGCCCGATTTCTGGCACTACTTCTTCTGGGTTGAGCATATTCAGCGTTTTGCCGAACCGAATGCGCAGCACAAAGCGCCATTCTGGTATTACCTGCCGGTTTTACTGCTGGGGGCGTTACCCTGGCTGGGACTGCTGCCCGGTGCGCTGATGACGGGCTGGCGCGAAGGTCAGCATCAGGTTGCAGCACGCTATCTGCTGAGCTGGACGGTGATGCCGCTGCTGTTTTTTAGCCTGGCAAAAGGCAAGCTGCCGACCTATATCCTGCCCTGTTTTGTGCCGCTGTCGCTGCTGATGGCGCACTACGGACTACAGACGGCGCAACGGGCGGGGCGGGCGCTGAAGATCAACGGCTGGCTGAATGCCCTGTATGGCGTGGTGATGCTGGCTACTTTGCTACTGGTGCTGGCACCGTGGAGCCTGACACACCATCCGCTGTTTGCGTCGGGTGAAAACAGTAAACTGGCGCTGGCGGCGCTGGCGTTCCTTAGCTGGTCGCTGATCGGCCTGTACAGCACCCGTTACGCCAGCCATCGCTGGCAGGCAGCGGCGCTTTGCCCGTTAGTCGTTGCGCTGACGATCGGCCCTGTGATGCCGGATAAAATACGTGACGCCAAACAGCCACAGCATTTTGTGGCGGCAATCAGCGATCGGCTGGCCGGCAGCCGTTATATTCTGGCGGATAATCCGGGCGTCGCCTCGGCGGTTGCCTGGCATCTGCGGCGCAGCGATATCGGTTTTTATGACCAGAAAGGCGAACTGGAATATGGGCTGAGCTATCCGGATGCGCAATCCTGCTTTCTCAGCGAGGCCGACCTGGCCGGCTGGCTCACGGCGCATCGCCGTATCGGCAGCGTGTCGTTGCTGTTGCTGGTTGACTCGGTGCACAGCGATATCGCAGCGGCGATCCCGGTACCGGATGCGGTTTATCGTCAGGGCAGGCTGGTCAGCCTCTATTATGGGCAGACTCCCTGATGGTGCTGCTGATTGTGCTGGTGAGCCTGCTCAGCTGCAGCGCGCAGCTATGTCAGAAACAGGCCACGCGGGTCAGCGGTTCCCGGATGGCGGTTACTGGCTGGCTGGCGGGCAGCGTGCTGCTGCTGGGGATCGCCATGATCCTGTGGCTGGCAGTATTACAGCGGGTGCCGGTCAGTCAGGCGTATCCAATGCTGAGCCTCAATTTTATCTTCGTTGCGCTGGCGGCGCGCATCATCTGGCGTGAGCGCCTGACGCTGCGCCAGATCGGCGGCACGCTACTGGTGGTGATTGGGGTGACGCTGCTGGGCAGCCAGCTATGAAAAGATACGGCTGGATAACGGCCAGCGTGCTGCTGGTGTCAGCGGCCCAGCTGATGATGCGCTGGGCAATGCCGCAACTGCCCGACCTGCATAGGCTGAGCTGTTGCGGCAGTCCGCTGGCGCTGCTGCCCGTTCTGCTGCTGCCCACCCTGTCACTGACGGTCGGGCTCGTGGCCTACGGATTGTCGATGTTGTGCTGGCTACGGGCGTTGCGCTGTTTTCCGCTCAGCCGGATCTATCCGCTGCTGAGCCTGAGCTATGTGCTGGTGTGGCTGGCGGCCGTCAGCCTGCCGTTTTTCCATGAACCTTTTAGCTGGCGTGGGCTGGCAGGTATCGCGATTATCATTCTCGGAATAACGTGTCTGCTGCTGGAGGAATAAAATTTCCGCCAGCCTGGCCGCTCGCGTCACCTTATCGCGATCGGACGACCACGGACGCTTATGCCGTCTGACCGGGCAGCCCCGTGCTGCTCTTTTCCCGCATATTTTCGGTGGGGAAAGCTGTTCCGGGCCGTTCCCACCATGCTCTAATCTTTAACGCCCGAATACCCTTTCCCGGCGTCCAGCCTGTTGTCCCGACAGCAGCAATGCGATCGCATTGTGACTCTGTGATTATCATTTTCACTGACAACGTCACTTTCATTACTCTTTTCACCTGAGCAATAGCGTTCTCTGGCTGGCGAAATTAGCATTTCCGTGTTAAATCTGCTTTTTATTATCATTTTTAATCTTCTGATAAAGGATTTAACCGATGCTGGTCGGCTTTAAAGCGCTGTCTGAACGTTATGCTATTGAACTGGCGCAACCGCTGCGTGTGGCGTCCTTTATCGGCACTGTACGATCCCGCCACGAGAATCAGGGTCAGATAGAGAACCGCTATCCGCCGAGCTACCGCCCGGAAGACGATGTTGCAGGTCACTTCGCCTTTGGACTCAAATATGAAGAGATCCATCTGGAATTTTTTGCCCGCCTGTTTGCCGCTATCGGCCCCGAACCGCTGGAGAACTGGTGCCGCCGCGAACCTTACGGACAATATGCCCGCCGCGCCGGTTTTTTCTATGAGTGGCTAACCGGCGAGACGCTGGCAGTGCCGGATGTAACCAACGGCGGCTATGTGGATGCGATTTCCCCGAAGGCCTACCTGACCCGCACCAGCCTGAAGCGGTCAAAGCGCTGGCGCATCAATGACAATCTGCCTGGCAGCGTTGATTTCTGTCCGATAGTGCGGCGGACAGCCGCCACCGAACAGGCGCTGGCTTTTGATCTGAAGAGCGCCCTTGCCGAGCTGGATAACGCGTTTGGTGCCGATATCCTGCTGCGTACCGCCAGCTGGCTGACGTTTAAGGAATCCCGCGCCAGCTTTCTGATTGAAAAAGAGGCCAGCCAGGCCGATCGTATTCAGCGATTCGCCCACGTCATTGCGCAATATTGCGGCCAGCTTGACGATCCGCTCAGCGATGCCAGTCTGCACACCCTGCAGCAGGGCATTCTCGGTCACGATGCGCTCGGACTGGGGCTGCGCCGCTCGCCGGTATTTGTCGGCCAGGCGACAATGCGCGAAGACATCGTCCATTACATTGCGCCGCAGTTTAGCGATGTTCCGCGTTTTATGCAGGGCCTGAAAGCCTTTGAGCAGGCTACGCGCGGGGCAGAACCGCTGGCGCGAGCCGGCGTGATCGCTTTTGGTTTTGTCTATATCCATCCGATGCGCGATGGCAATGGCCGCATCCACCGCTTTTTAATCAACGATACGCTGATCCGCGACCACGCCGTGCCGGAGGGCGTTATTCTGCCGGTCTCGGCCACCATCACCAGTTCAATCGATTTCCGCGCCGGCTACGATCGCACGCTGGACGTTTTTTCGAAACGGCTGATGCGCCGCTACGCCGGCAGCTATCGGTTTGCTGAACTGATCACCTATGAAGATGGCACCCTGAGTAACTTCGTTTTCACTGACTACGACGATGCCCGTTTCGCCTGGCGTTATCCCGACCTGACCGAACAGGTGTTGTATACCGCCCGGGTGGTCGAACATACGGTGCGAACTGAAATGGCAGATGAGGCCAGAGTGCTGGTGATTTTTCAGCGGGCACAGGAGCGGTTGAAAGAGGTGATTGAGATGCCCGACCAGGACGCCAGCCGCATCATCCGCTCGCTGAAAGAGAATGGCTGGCAGGTTTCCGGCAAACTGAAAAAGGCCTTCCCGCAGCTTGATGACGCCGAAAAAGCCCAACGGATTGTCGCGGCGGTCAGATCGGCCTTTGAGGAGCCGGTGCGCTAAGCGGCACCGGTCGCACTACCAGGCCATTAACTGACCGGCTGGGCCTGTCGGTTAAGCGTCAGATTCTGTCGCTGGATGCTCTGGAAAATATTGTCCTTCAGCCAGTCGGTAGAGGATTTTTTGCCGCTGCGTTGGTGGGAAAAGATTTTTACCGTAAAAGGCGGCGCGTGGAAGGGCAATCTGAAGACTCTGACCTGCGCGAGCGGGGCAATTTTACCGGCGACAAAGGAGGGGATGGCCATCAGCAATTCACTCTCCGCCACGATGTGCGGCGAACTGAGCATTGACGGGGTTTTGAGGGCGATCCGCCGCGTCAGCCCCAGCCGGGCAAGATGCGTATCCAGCAATCCCTTTTTTTCATTCCACGGCGTCACTACCAGATGGCCGGCGGCCAGATACTCCTCCAGCGTCAGGCTCTGGCGATGGATGTTACCGATCACCACGAATTCATCACTGAATAAATCCACCTCTTCCAGATCCTGATGCCGGACATCATCCGGCTCGCTAAAACTCAACGCCAGGTCAACCTCACCGGCCAGTAATTCGGTCAGTGCCGGATTGTGGGGCAGGTGACAAAGTTCGAAATTAACGCCGGGCGCGCTTTTTTCCAGCGCTTTGATCAGTTCCGGAAAAATACAAAAGGCGGTGTAGTCGGTTACCGCAACCCGAAAAGTTTGGCTGCTGGTTCCGGGATCAAAGGGCTGTACCGGGCTGAGATGCTGATTGAGCACCGCGAGGGAGGCAGCAATCTGCGGTGCCAGCTGGTGGGCAAAGACGCTGGGACACATCTTATGGCCTTCGCGATAGAACAGCGGATCTTTCAGGAATTCACGCAGGCGGGTTAAGGCGTGACTTAACGCAGAAGTACTCATGGAGAGCTCAACCGCAGCCAGCCTGACCGAGCGGTGGCGATAAACGGCATCGAAAACAGGCAGAAGATTGAGATCGAGACGTCTCAGTACATGATGCATGAAATTCACCTGTAATTGATTTTATTGCACTTAATTCATTAAAGAATAGCGATTATCCTTACGGGCATCAAACAGTACTGATCAGAGAATATTTATGAGCGTGATTATTCGCCAGGCCAGCCCGGAAGATACGGATGCCCTCTATAACATGATCAACGGCTTATCCGTATACAGCGAAGCGCCTTTGCAGGCGGTGCCGGACGTTGACGAAATCAGACACGCCCTGTTTGGATCTGACAGCACAGCAGAAGCCTATATTTGTGAAATTGAGGGCGTAATTGCGGGTTACTGCGTCATTTCGATGAGTTTTTCCACCTGGATTGGCC
Organism: Pantoea sp. X-Soil-MYKO-1785; assembly: GCF_059730675.1. NCBI lineage: Bacteria > Pseudomonadati > Pseudomonadota > Gammaproteobacteria > Enterobacterales > Erwiniaceae > Pantoea > Pantoea sp. X-Soil-MYKO-1785. The sequence continues at coordinate 127,100 of NZ_AP036002.1, read as the reverse complement.
GCCAGAGCCTGAATATGGAAGACCTCTATTTTACGCCCGATTATCGCGGCAGAGGGGCGGGCAAAGCGATGCTTCATTATGTGGCGCAGCTGGCGGTCAGCCGGCATTGCAGCCGGATTGAGTGGAATGTGCTGGACTGGGATAAATCCGCTAAAGATTTTTATCAGAGTATTAACGCGCTTCCGCTGAGCGAATGGGTGCGTTACCGGCTGGATGGCCCAGCGCTGGAAAGATTTGCCTCGCGTGAGCTCAACTGAACCAATTTGTAAAAACCGACCGGTCCGCCCCGTGGCAGGATGACCTCAGCTGCCTCATCCTGAGCGCGGCCAGATGCACATCAGGGTAAAACAGTGCGGCGCTTTTACCCGGTGTTCAGCGCTTCAGCGCGTCAAAGGCGGAAAATGTAATGAAAAAAATATCAGCGTTGCTGGCTTCGGGCTCAGCACGGGCGATCGGTGCGGCAATTGCGGCGGGTGAAATCAGCGCGCTTGAAGCCACTGAATGGTACCTGGATCGTATTGAGCGATTTGATCAGGGTAAAGACGGCATTAACTGCGTCAGAACCGTGTCCCGTCTGGCGCGGGAAGAGGCGAGACGTGCCGATGCCGCGCTGGCTGCCGGCCAGGCGGCAGGACCGCTGCACGGCGTACCTTATCTGATCAAAGATAATGCGTTTACCCTCGACGGCAGCTTTGCCTCGGCAGGTGCCCGTGCGCTGGCTGAGTTTATCCCGCCTTATGAAGCGACGGTTGTGGCGCGTCTTCGCGACGCGGGCGCTGTACTGCTGGGAAAAACTAACCTGACCGAATTTGCCGACTTCGTTGCCGAAACCATGCCCGCTGAGTTTAGCGGGGCGGGCGGCGTGGTCAGACATCCGCTGGGCGGGCGATACGATCGGGGTATGGGCTCCAGCGTCGGGTCCGCCGCGGCGGTGGCAGCCGGTTTTTGTGGGTTTGCTATTGGCTCTGAAACACAAAATTCGATTCAGGCTCCGGCGGTTCACAGTGCGATCGTCGGCTTTAAACCCACGGTGGGCCGCGTCAGTCGTCACGGCTTTATTCCGCTGGTGGCCAGTCAGGATTCGCCCGGTCCGCTGACCCGAACCGTAGATGATGCGCAATTGGTTTATCAGGCGATCTGTGGGGCGGATATGAACGATACCGCCACGCTTGCCGTGTTTCCGGCTGAAACGCAGCGCAATCAACCGCTGCAGGGGCTGCGAATCGGCATCCCGCGCCGCTTTATCGCTGACACGGTGCTGACGCCCGACCGCGAGGCCGTGTTTGACCGCCTGCTGCACGCGCTGGCGCAGGCAGGGGCGGTGATTGTCGATCCCTGCGATCTGCCTGCGGCAGAACAGCTGAATGGCGTACGCTCCTGCGTTTTTCGCGCGGAGTTTCGTGCCGGTCTCAACCGCCTGCTTATGGCACTTAAGCCGTGCGGCATGCGCTCTCTGCAGGACATTATCATGTGGAACAACGCACATCCGCACAGCATTCCTTATGGACAGTCTCTGCTTGAAGCGACAGATGCCGCGCCGGATCTTTGCTCATCAGCCTATATTGACGATCGGCGGCAGGACATTGCCCTCAGTCTGGACGCCGGGATTCTGGCTGCGCTGAACAACGGACCGGCAGATGTGCTGCTGTCGCCGATGTCGGCAGCGGCAAAATGCACCGGGAAAGCGGGCGCACCGGTGGTGGCGATCCCCGCAGGTGCAGATGCGGCAGGCTTGCCGTTCGGCGTTACGGTATACGCCGCACCGGGTCAGGATGCGACGACGCTGCAGGCTGCCAGGGCCATTGAAAGCGTCATCGGCAAACGTCTGATGCCTGCTGTCACTGAGATTGAGTCGCTGAGTCACTGATTAGAAAAAAACCGAACAGCAAAGGGCTACCCGTGGGCAGCCCTTTGCGCAAAACACAGCGATTATTTAGTCAGGCGGGCTGTCATGTGGACCTGATTTCCGCTGTAGGCTTCCGTAATGCTGTAGCCGGCACCCGCCATTTTCGCTCTGGCGGCGATCTGCGCTTCGGCTGCATCAAGCGTGGAGGCAGTGGCTGTCACCGTCTGTGCGAAGCTGACGGTTGAAATCAGTGAGAGGACGATGACTGCAGCGAAATTTTTGACGTTTTTCATGGCGATTTTCCCGGCGTTAACGTTTGTTTGTGAGGCAGCGTGCCTCGATGGAATGAAGAATACGCAGGGAAGGCGGCGATGAACATCCCGAAAATATGCTGAAGTAAATCAAAAAAACTGATGTATCCGGTTGGCCAGCAACGCAGGGTAAGCCAGGCTACCGGTCGGGATAGTTATACCTAAAGATAATAGTCCGAAGAAAAAAAGGTTCTTACAATGACACCAGACCGTTACGCAACCGGAAACCGGCAGGCTTTCGGGCGTTAGTGGATGACTGACCGTCAGGGCGGATCGGGCCGATTCCGCTAACGACTCAGCGATCGTGACCGGTTCTGCCGCCTGGCTGACAGACTGACCCGCCAGACGGACGCGAAACCGGCTGAACCGCCCGCCGTTTTACCCCTGCTGTTCCGCTAAAACCGGCAACACTCCACCGTTCTCAGGTGACAAATCCTGCCAGGGACGTGCCTGACACAGGCCTGAGCTTTATTTAAGGAAAACAGCATGCAGCTGTCGCAGCGTATTGTCGTCATTGATGATGAACGTTCTGTTCGGAGTGGTCTGACCAACCTGCTCCAGTCTGAGGGCTATCTGACCAATGCCTTCGAGTCGGCAGAATCTCTGCTGTGTGATGAAGCCGCGATAGCCAGTGCCGCGCTTTTTATCATTGATGTGCAACTGAAAGGCATGAATGGGTTTGAGCTGTTTATCAACCTGACCCAGCGCATTGAAAATCCGCCGGGAATTATCATTTCCGGCAACGGTGACGACACCATGTTGCGCTATGCCATCAACCTGGGGGCGATTGCCTTTTTGCCAAAGCCGATCGAAATTGATACGTTGTTTGAACATATCCGACAGGAATTCTCCTCAAGGGCTGCCCGCCAATGAGTACTAATCCGCAGGCGTTACATTCAGCAGAAAACGATGAAATCGCACTATCAGAGGATATACTTTTCAGCCCGCTGGCACAGGAGGGCAATATCGACTGGCTGCTGTGCCGGCACGCCACCGCCGGTGACACCTTTGTGCTGGCGACCGCAGGCAATGAAGCGTCGGTCTTTCATGTCACGCAGCTGCTGAAAAATGAATATGCCCTCCGTGACCGGTTAGCGGAAAGCTGGGCGCTGAAACCGCAATGGCACACCCATTACCAGGGGCGTTATGCGCTGATTTATCCCGCTTTTGATTACCGCACCCTGACGGATGTGCTAAGCATGCCGCCTGGCCCCCTCTCTGAGTTTCTCAAATCTGCCGCGAGGCTGTGCACTACGCTGAGCCAGGTTCATCAACAGGGACTGGTGCACGGTGATATCAAACCGGCAAACTTCTTTCTGAGCGATGATCATCGCGTTTATCTCGGCGGCTTCGGGCTCTCCTCGCTGCATAATCCGCTGCCCGAGCAGCAGCGACTGCCGGTAACGGGCGGCACTCTTGCCTATATGTCGCCCGAACACACCTCCCGTTCAGCCCATCAGGTGAGTCACGTCAGTGATTTGTACAGTCTGGGCATTGTGCTTTATGAGCTGCTGACCGGCAGGCTGCCCTATGGCAGCATTGAGGGCGGCCACGCGGAATGGGTGCACCATCACATCGCCTCTGAAGCATTGCCGCCTCATTTGTTGCGCCCTGAAGTGCCGGTGATCCTCTCCTCCATCATCCTGAGGCTGCTGGCCAAATCGCCAGAGTACCGTTATCAGACCGCCGATGGGCTGCTGGCCGATCTTCGTCGCTGTGCGGCCACGCTACAGCCGGATGGAACAATTGAGCCCTTTACGCTGGGACTGCAGGATTTACCTGCCGCCAGTCTGTCAGCCGATTCGCTGTGTAGCGATCATCCGCAGGCCAATGAGATCATGGCGGCATTTGATGAGGTCAGCAACAGCGGCAAACACAGCCTGGTGACCATCAGTGGTGCTGCCGGTGCCGGGAAATCCTCGCTGATCGCCTCAGCGCTTAAACTGCTGCGCAGCCGGAAAACCTTACTCACCCTGGTGAAAGTCGAACAGCATGCGCCGGTGTTACCCTATACGGTTTTCACCGCCGCCTTCAGGACGCTGACTCTGCACGTGCTGGGCCTGCCTGCTGAAGAGATGGTCCGCTGGAAAACGCATATTTCACGATTGCTGGGTGCCTACGCCGGACTGGCGGTGAACCTGGTGCCAGAACTGGGAATATTGCTTAATCAGAAAGCGGCGGTTTTACCGCACTCGCATACGCTGGATGCGAAAAATCGCTTTAATCTGGTTGCATGTAGCCTGGTAAAAGCGTTTACCGCCCAGGGGCGGCCGCTGGTCATCCTTATTGATGATGGCCACTGGGCCGATCAGGCAACGCTGCTGCTGTTGCAAAATCTGCTGAGTCAGGGAGAGGATATCCCGCTGCTGCTGGTGATCGCGCACCGGGATATCACTTCGTTACCCTGCCCGCTTATCGCGGGTAATCTGAACCAGCTCTGCGCAAGCACCCCGCGCATCATGGCGATCACGCCCGAGCCGCTGTCGGAAAAAAGTATTGCGGGCTGGCTGGCGGGGCAGTTTCATACCCGCAGTTCAGCGACGGCTGAACTGGCACAGGTCATCCACGAAAAAACTGGCGGTAATCCGCTTGCTACCCATGACTTCTTCCGCCAGGCGGTGCAGCAGGGGTTAATCACCCACCATGCGCCGTTCAGATGGACCTACGATGCAGAGGCGCTGAAAAACAGCCACTACACCGCCAACGTCGCGGCCAGCGTGCTGTTGCACCTCGCCTCGCTACCGCTGACGGCCCGGCATATGCTGGGTAGGCTGGCTTTGCTGGGCAGTGCCGGTGAGCTGCCGGTCCTGAGCCAGATTCTGGCCGTCTCCGCTGCGGAGATCGAGGCGATCCTGCTGCCGGCGGTGACGGCCAGACTGGTCAGCCGCAATGAGGAGGGCTATGCCTTTATGCATGACAGCGTGCATGCGGCGGCGCTTAATCTTCTGCCGGATGCAGACAAAGATGCTTTCCATTGCGCTGCTGCCAGCTATTACATGCATCAATCGCAGCACGACATCACTAATGCGGTACTGTTCCGGGCGGCGCATCACCTGCTGGCGGTTAAAAAAATTACGCTTCTGCGGCATCAGACCGGGCCGTTCTGCCAGCTGTTGCTCAACGCCAGCCGGCGGGCAAAAACCAGTGGTGATTACCTCTCGGCGCTGCGCTATTTGCAGACCGCCCGCTTACTGCACAACGACGCCGATGATGCCGGAAGCAGCGAATTTCTGCTGGAAGAGGCGGAATGCGAATTTCTTAACGGCAATCTGCCCGCCGCACTGACCTTAAGCTCCCGGGTCCAGTCTTCACCCGGCGACGCCGCCGATAAAGCCGGTGCGGCCTGCCTGATTGCTGAAATTCATATGCGTCAGTCGGACAGCAAGCTGGCGCTGGAGACCGCGCTCGCCTGGCTGGCGGTGTTTGGCATTCATTTGAACCGTCATCCGGACCAGACGGAGTGCGATGCGGCCAGAGTGAAGCTGAAGGAGGCGGTGGGTAAAAATCCCTATGCCCGTTTCCGTTCGCTGGCCCGGGTCGACTGTAAAAATACCGAAGCGGTGATGAATCTGCTGGCCAGCGCCAGTACCTTTGCCGCGTTCATCAATCCGCGACTGCACTTTATGATCCTGTGCCAGCTGCTGCATCTGACAATGGAGCGTGGGCTAAGTGGCGCCTCGACGCTGGCGCTGGCGTGGTATGGCGTGGTGTGCGGCGACCAGTATGATGAGTACAGCCGTGGCTTTGCCAGTACGCTACTGGCGCGCGAGCTGGTCTATAAGCATGACTTTGTCAGCTTTAAGGCCCGGACGCTGCTGCCGCTCGATCAGGTCAGTATCTGGACGATGCCGCTGACCTATGCCATCGAGCGGGCGAAGGCCACCTTTGACGTGGGGGTTGAAACCGGCGACCGGACGTCAGCGTGTCTGGCACTGCGGCACATCGTCATGAATTACCTGGCGCGCGGCGATCATCTTGATGGTGTACACACCTCAATTGCGCGAGGCATGCAGTTTGTCAGAAAGGCACAATACCGCGACGTGGAAGTGATCCTCGGGATGCAGCTGGACTACGTCCTTTTCCTGCGCAAGCCGCGCAGCACTATCTTCACCGGTGATGATTTTCAGCCGCCGGTGCTGGCGGTGGTTAAACCTGAACAGGCGGTTGAACCTATCTACCTGATGCAGTTCTGGTCCCGGCTTTATAAAGCGATGGCCCACTTCTTTGCCAGTGAGTATGCGGCGGCAGAGGCATGGTTTAAGCAGGCCGAACCGTTCACCGCACGTATACCGGGGCATGTGCATATGCTCGATTATCATCTCTACAGCGCGCTTTCGCTGACCGTGCCGCTTAAAAGCGGGGCGATGACGGATAAGTTACGACTGCAGCTGAAGCAGCACCTCGACAGGATCGTGACCTGGTCAAACGAAAACAGCAAAACGTTCGCCGATAAAGAGGCGCTGCTGCGCGCCGAGTGGCTTCGTCTGGAAGGGAAAACCGCACCGGCGTTTGAGCAATTTGAACAGGCGATCGTGCTGTCACGCGAAGGGCAGTTTCATCATATTAACGGGCTGACCTGCGAACTGGCTGCACGGATGGCCTATGCCAGTAATATGACGTTTGCTGGCGATGCCTACATCAAAGGGGCCATCGCCGCCTGGGATCGCTGGGGAGCCGGGGCTAAGGTTCGCCAGCTGGAGATGCAGCATCCGGCGCTGGCCAGCCAGGCAACGCAGACCGCGCTGAGTACCGTTCCGTTTGAGCAGAGTGCGGTGATCGGCGATTTACAAAGTATGGTGACGGTGATGCGAGCGCTGACAGAAGAGATTAATCTGGACCGGCTTATTCACGTGTTGATGATGATGCTGGTGGAGCGTGCCGGTGCCCAGCACTGCATGCTGATTCGACTGGTCGACGGCAATATCCCGGAAATCCAGGCAAGGGCTTCGACCACCGTCGACGGCGTTAAGGTCAAAATTGTTCGTGAGTTGCCGGTCGCCACCGATCTGCCGCTGTCGGTGCTCTCTGCGGTGATCCGTACCGGGCAGGAGATCCGTACCGGTAAGCCAGAGGTGTTCAGCCCCTTCAGTCAGGATAACTATCTGGTTGCCTCCGGCGCGGCGGTGATGTGTGTCCCGATGTTCAGACAGGCGCAGATGGTGGGCGTACTTTATCTGGAAAACCGCCTGATGCCAGACGTGTTTACCGCCGATCACTCGCGGATCGTTTCAATGCTGGGGGCGCAGGCTGCGGTCTCACTTGAGACGGCTCGTTTGTACGCCGAGCTGGTTGATGAGAATATTCAACGCCGCAAAATTGAGAAGCAGCTGCGCGCCAGCCAGACTTCTTTAATGCTCGGCGAGAAAATCAGTCATACCGGCACCTGGCACTGGCATCTTGAACCCGACATTCAGTACATCTCCGATGAATATAAACGCATTATGGGACTGCCACAGCAGCAGGCGACGACCTCGATGGTTGAGTTTCAGAGTCGCGTTCATCCGGATGACATTCTGTGTCTGAGGGAGCTGATCGAAACCAGCGTGCGGGAAGGGACGGTGATGCAGGCTGAGTTTCGTATCATTCGTGATGACGGTGAATGCCGTTACATCAAAGGCATTGGCGAGCCCAATGAAAACTGGCCGGAGGTGGCAGAATATTTTGGTACGCTCACCGATATTACCGCTCAGCGCCAGTCGGAAGATGCGGTGCGCATCGCTCAGGCGGAACTGGCCCGCGTTGCGCGGGCAACCACCGTCGGCCAGCTGACCTCTTCGATTGCCCATGAGATTAATCAGCCACTGATGTCAATCGTGGCCAATGCCGGTGCCAGCCAGCGCTGGCTTAAACGTGACCCGGCGAATCTTGACAATGCCAGTCACAGCCTTGATGAGATCATCCGGGAAGGCCGCCGGGCTGGCGACATTATTCGCGGACTGCAGGCGCTGACGCGTAATCAGGTTGCTGAATTTGCGCCGGCAAAAATGCACCAGATTACCCGCGATATTATCGTTCTGTCGCGTCTGGAGCTGGAACGTCGGTTTGTCTCACTGGAGCTGGATCTGGCGGCAGAAAACGACGATGTTTTCTGTGAGAGCGTTCAGATACAACAGGTGTTGCTCAACCTGGTGATCAATGCGATTGAAGCGATGGCTGACAACATCGGTGCGCGCCATTTACGCATCGCCTCTTCACATCCTTCCGCTAAGGTGATTCGCATTGAGGTTGCTGATAACGGCGCGGGTCTGTCTGAAGCGGTGATTGGAAAAATATTCGATTCGTTTTACACCACTAAAGCGGAAGGGATGGGCATGGGACTGACCATCAGTAATGAGATTATTAAGCGTCACGGCGGTGAGCTACGCGCAGAAAACCGTCCGCAGGGCGGGAGCCTGTTCTGGTTCACTCTGCCATTAGAAGGAAAAGAGACGACCGCCTGAGTGCGGACCCACTGTGTTGAGCGCAGAACCGGGCAGGGCGAGCGGACAGGCTGACGGGCCGCGTCCGCCCGCCGGTTTATCATTGTCACTATCCCGCCGGCCTGGCGTATTTCTTCATAATCAGCAAAAACAGGCCAACAACGATCAGCACAACGCAGGTTTTCAGCATATTCACGGTAATTATCTCTTTTAATAGTCGGCTGTCAGGCGGCAGAATTATTTATCCACACAGCAGTCGTGTTAGTCGTGCAGGCGAGGAAACGGTTTAAGTTTTCACTTATATTGTTTAACGCGTATTTTCGCGGTGATATTCAGCAAGCCGATAACCGCTGTCATTGAGATGCATGTTATGCGTTCAGGACCCGGTTTAAAATAGAGAGATTATGCTGAAGTAAATCAGTTAATTTGAACATCCTGAGATGCGTATTCTGTGGCGGCGTCACACTGTCCGGGCGAACGGCAGGAAACAGATTAAGCGTTTTAGCTATTATCCATTGGTATACCTATCCCTTTGTATAACTTCTCTTTTCCCCCGTTCGCGTCTGATAATCCTTTGTCTCCCCTTGCGGAAATTTATTGCCCTGACATCAAGCAATCAGCGGCGACGTGAACCTGTCTGACGAGGCCGGCTAGCGGTCTTATCAGGCTATGAGGAATGAATGAAAGCGAATTATCTGGCGCTAATGTCGTCTTTTTTTTTAACCCTGCCAGTGTCCGCCGCTGAAATTTATAATAACCACGGGAATAAGATTGACCTGTATGGTCTGGTTTCCGGGCTGCGTTATATAAGTGGTGACAAAAGCCAGGATGGCGATCAGTCTTATATGCGAATAGGTTTTAAAGGACAAAGCCAGATCGCTGAGCAGATCACTGGCTATGGCCAGTGGCAGGGTCAGTTCAACACTAACCAGTCAGAAAGTGACAGCAACAGTCTGTTCACCCGCCTCGGTTTTGCCGGTATTAAGATCGGTCGCTACGGGTCATTTGATTATGGCCGCAATGTCGGCGTGTTGTATGACGCGCTGAGCCAGACCGACATGCAGCCCGAGTTTGATGCGCAAACCTATAACACCGATCAGTTTATGTTTCGGCGAGGAAACAGCCTGGCCACTTATCGCAACACCGATTTCTTTGGCCTGGTGAACGGTCTGGATTTTGCCCTGCAGTATCAGGGGAAAAATAGCGGCACGGGTGAACCGGGTACACGGGATGTGTTGCGTCAGAATGGTGAGGGATACGGCGTCTCTGCCGCTTATTCCTTTGGCGCAGGTTTTAAAGCGGTGGGAGCGTTAACCCGTTCCGGTCGTACCGCTGCCCAGAACAGTGACGCCGGGATTATGGGGGAGGGCGACAAAGCGGAAGCTTACTCTGCGTCGCTTAAATATGACGCCCACAACCTCTATCTGGCGGTGATGTATACGCAGGCATTCAATGCCTCGCGGTTTGGCAGCAGCAGTGCAACCGGGATTTATGGCTACGCTAACCGGTCAGATATCATCGAACTGTTTGCACAATATACCTTTGATACCGGCTGGGTTCCTTTTATCGCCTATAGCCAGTCCCGGGCAAAAGACCTTGGCGCGGCAGGTAATGGCCGCGTCTACGGTAGTCAGGATTTGGTGAAGTTCATCGACTTTGGCGGCTCCTGCCTGTTTAACCGCAATATGCTGGCGTACGTCGATTACAAACTCAACCTGATTGATAACAGCGAATTTTCTCAACAGGCCGGCGTATCCACCGATGATATTCTGGCCGTCGGCCTGGTTTATCAGTTCTGATTGTGCCGTTGTTTACTGAATAATGAGGATCACCATGAATACTGCCCTGAAGTTTGTCACGCTAACCTGCAGCCTGCGCGCCGGCTCATTTAATGCCGCCATTGCAGCCGCGCTACCGCAACTGGCACCTGAAGGTGTCACTTTTGAGCCGTTAGGATCGCCAGGTTTATTCCCGCATTACAGCCAGGACACCGAAGCAGCAGGATTTCCAACTGAAGTGCTGGCGATGGCTGAGGCAATTTACAAAGCCGACGGGCTGATTATCATCACACCGGAATACAACCATTCGATTCCGGGCGTGCTCAAAAATGCCCTCGACTGGCTGTCCCGGGTATCACCTCAGCCGATCGCCGGTAAGCCGGTACTGATTCAGTCTGCTTCGCCCGGCAAGCTGGGTGGGGTAAGGGCGCAACTGCATTTGCGACAGATCCTCGGCTACTTCGATGCCCGTATCCTCAACAAGCCGGAGGCTATCATTGGTGAAGTCAGTGATAAGGTTACAGACGGTATCCTGACCGATCAATCTACCCGTCAATTCCTGTCACGCCAGCTGGTGGCTTTCAGAGATTTTGCAGGTAAATAAGCGCGGCATTCTTTAAGCGCAGCTCCGACGTATTGCTGTACAAAACAGGTGCTGCGGAAGGCATTTAAAGGGGGCAGTGACGGGCAGCCAGAATCTGGCTTATGGCATGGCCGGCGTGAAATTTATATACCGCTTCAGCAACCCGCAAAACCAGAAAAGGCCGCCTGACGGCAGCCCTTTCTGGCAAATCCTTTTGCGACCATGATTATTTAATCAGTCGCGCGGTCATATGGACCTGATTACCGCTGTAAGCCTCGGTAATACTGTAATCCGCACCGGCCATTTTTGCCCGGGCCGCAATTTGTGCTTCCGCACCATCCAGCGTGGAGGCTGTCGCGGTTACGGTCTGCGCAAAACTTGCTGATGAGATAAAGGTCAGTACAGCGACAACAACGAATTTTTTGAAGTTTTTCATGGTCAGTTCCTGAAGTTGAGTTTTAGTTTGTGAGGCGTTGTGCCTCGATGGAATGAATAATAGAGAACAGGCCTGATAATGAAAATCGGTATTTATTGCTTTACTTAATCAAAAAATATGAATGATGATTTTGCGGCAGAAAGTTTTAAACAGAGGCGGTTTTTTTAGTATGCGTGGCCGCATCTTTTGAGAGCGGCGGATTAGTGGTGCCGTCGGAGTGAGGGCATGTTTTATCTGGCGGTAACTGCTGCTAAGGCCTGGCTGAACGGATGCTGCTGTCTGGAAAGAAGAATGGAAATGCCAGCGATTTAAATGCGAAAAATGTGATTATTGCTAAATAATGTCGAGAGTAGCTATAACATTTCCCTGCCGTATTGACGGTATTTTATGACTCCATCACTCCTCTGGCTTGGCCCCCTGCGAGCAAAGATAATTGTGTTTCATTTATCAGCGGTTACGCGATGAAACAGTATGTCCGTAAACGCTAAAAATAACCCGAATGGCTTCCTGCGGGAGTAGCGGGTCTTTTCACCATCCATACCGACGGTTTTCTGCCTGTGGTAACATACGTCGGTTATTTTTCAGAGCCGGAACGGATGAAGAAGAAAAACCGCACACCAACTCCTCACGATGCCACGTTCCGGCAGTTTCTGACCCACCCGGATGTCGCCCGTGATTTCATGGAACTCCACCTGCCCGCTGAGCTGCGTGCTATCTGTGACTTAAGTACGCTGAAGCTGGAATCCGGTTCGTTCGTCGAGGATGATCTCCGCCAGTATTTCAGTGACGTGCTCTACAGCCTGAAAACCACAGCCGGTGAGGGTTACGTACACGTGCTCATCGAGCACCAGTCCTCACCCGATAAGCACATGGCCTTTCGCCTGATCCGCTATGCGGTGGCTGCCATGCAGCGGCACCTTGAGGCGGGCCATAAAAAGTTACCACTGGTGATCCCGGTGCTGTTTTACACAGGTAAACGCAGTCCGTATCCGTACTCCACACGATGGCTGGATGAGTTTGACGATCCGGAACTGGCAGGCAGACTTTATAGCCAGGCTTTTCCGCTGGTTGATGTTACCGTCATTCCGGATGATGAAATCACAGGCCATCGCAGTATGGCTGCCCTGACCCTGCTGCAGAAGCACATTCATCAGCGCGATCTGGCCGAACTGGTGGACAGGCTGGCGCCCATTCTGCTGGCCGGATATCTGTCTTCATCCCAGGTGATATCGCTGGTACACTATATTGTACAGGCAGGCGAAACAGCTGATGCCGGGGCCTTTGTACGCGAACTGGCACAGCGTGTGCCGCAACACGGAGACGCACTTATGACCATCGCACAGCAGCTTGAGCAGAAGGGTATCGAGAAGGGTATCGAGAAGGGTATCGAGAAGGGTATCGAGCAAGGTATCCAGCAAGGTATCCAGCTGGGTGAACAGCGCGGCATCGAAAAAGGCCGGAACGAAGGCAAACTCGAAGTTGCGCGTACCATGCTGCAGAACGGCATCGATCAGAGCACCGTCATGAAAATGACAGGCCTGACGGAAGATGAACTGGCACAAATCCGTCACTGACTCATTGGTTAGTTTTTCCGGCCGCACTACCCGGCCCTCAGCCTCACAGTCCCCCTTTCTATGATATCCTGGCCCTCCTGCGCCTTCAGTAATCTCAGGGACTTCAGCAGCATTTAATCGGGAATAAGACCCCATTAATGTCTTACCAGTAGCTTCCTATGTGTATACGGAACAGTCCGTGCCCCCGCAGTCTGGAATCACTGACTGGTGGTGGCAGGCCATTCCCTGTCAGTATCAATGGCGACTTACCTGTAACATGTCCGGCCAATTAAGTAAGGATTAGTTTGTATTAAATCTGTCAGAGATAGCGCAGTTGACAGGTTTAAAGCCTGTAATCGGCCAGATTGTAAGGCACTGGCAGCGCGCAGGAAGCCCTGCGATGCTGCGTAACGGCATAAGGTCGCTAACGGTTGTACAAATCCCTTCAGAGCTGAATGACGGCCATTTTGCCGAATTGATATTTGCAGTCCGCCGCTGAGTATGTAGCCAGCGCGCAATCTCATCCAGAGAGCCGGTTTAACTCTTACACCCTGCTGCTAATTCCACTCCTGTCGCAAGCGTTAAGCAGGATAACTCTGCCGTTTTGCATATTACTCTTGCCTCTATTAACGAGTGTGGATTCATTATGAAGGACAGAGCGCCAGTAATTATATTCGTCCCGACTCACCAACCGAAATGTAAGTAAGATATCTATATTTTACTCATGCTCACAGCATTTTAAAAATCAGGCTAAGATGAGAAATAAACATTCATTTTATAAGGTGCGCATGCATAAATGCATAAATCCATGGAAAACAAAAAAAGAAAAGTTAATAAAAAAACAAAAAACATAAAATTGACTACAATGCGTAAATTTTTAATGTACTTCCTCGTGATATTTGCTATTTATTATCGCGGTAACAACAACAAGGAAGATGCGTGCATGATAGTTTTTATAGATAAAAAAGACAGAAGCATTATATTTCACGGAAAGTGTATTTCACTGAGCAAGAAGGAGTTCCTTCTTTTTGAATTGTTAGTAAAAAACAAAAAAATAATGCAGGTTGATAATGAAACCGTTGTTTCATGTGTGTGGGGGAATAGATGCAAAGGGATCGCAGCGCATAACATCTCACAACTCATATATCTGGTAAGGAGGAAAATGAAAGAAATAAAAATACCAATGACTATAAGCTATTCGAAAAGAGAGGGTGTTTACACCAAAATGAACCGCAAAGTTGTTTTTTTTAATTGCAGAGGTGTTTTAATCAAGGCAATAATAAAGTCGGTGATTTATAACACAGAGCAAATAGAGTGATAAATATTTATTTTTTTATTGAGGGTTATCTCCCTGTCAGGTAATTTTAAGTTGCATTAATACTGCTCACCCTTAACGAGGAGGTAGGCTTTGCAATTCGACTTACAAATAATAAACTGGCTTATGGTTTTATTAACGTCTTTCTTAGGAGGGTTAACTAAATACTTAAATGGCTACAAAAGAAGAACGCTAACTTCAGAATCTTCTCGATTCTTTGCTGACATGTCGTTGTCTCTATTCTCTGGCATGTTGATAGGTGCGTTATGTTTTTATCTGCAAACTGATATATACAGGGCGATGTTTTTATGCGGGACAATGTCTTTTTTCAGCAGCAAAGTCATAGCTGCCGGATATTCATAATATTTTGAATAAGGGTTTATAATGAACGTAACAGGTAAAAATTCTTTCCCAATAGGTAATTATCATACTGATTTTATTAACTGGTCCAAAGAAACCTCAGGTAAAGCCGTTCTTACGTGCGCACCTAAAAATTCTTCAGAATTAGTGGCGGTCATTAATTGGGCAAAGATGAACAAGTGCCGCGTTCGGCCGCTAGGAAATCAACACAATTGGTCAAGGTTAACCATCGATAATGGTGATAAAAATGAAGATGTTGTGTTCATCGATATGGCTAAACACCTTAACTCTTTAACTATCACGAAACAGGGAGATCACGGGTACGTTACTGCTCAAACCGGCATCAAAATGGAGGCGTTAGCTACAGCCCTTGAGAAAAAGAAACTGGGTTTTTACGCCATGCCCGCGCCCGGTGATCTCTCACTGGGAGGTGTACTCGCTATCGGAGGGCATGGTACATGTATACCCGCATTGAATGAAGCATTAACGGACGGCGGCAGCTGGGGATCGGTCAGCAACAGCATTACTGAATTAAAAGCTATTGTATGGGATGAAAACAGCCAACTTTATGTGATAAAGGAGTTCAAGCGAGAGAATGCAGAAACATCTGCTTTTCTGGTCCACGTAGGGCGTGCGTTCATTCTCGAAGTTACGCTGCAGGTACCACGTAACAAGCGTCTCAGATGTCAGAGCTTTATGAACATAACGGCCCAGGAGCTTTTTAGCAAGGATGAGAGTACTCCGCGAAATTTCAGCTACTATTTAAATAAAGCAGGCCGGGCAGAAATCATCTGGTTTCCTTTTACGACAAAGCCGTGGTTGAAAGTCTGGACTAACTCGCCGACATACAACACCATATCCAAGCCAGTACATTCCCCATTCAATTATCCTTTTTCTCATACAATTCCGGTTCAAATATCTGACCTGGTGAAAAAAATAGCTAATGGTTTTCCAGAGCTGACGCCGACTTTAGGTGCCACGATGCTAACCCTGGTAAATACAGGGTTAGGGGCGACTATCAGTGGTGATTTATGGGGATGGAGTAAAGATTTACTGATGTATGTAAAACCTGATACTCTTCGCGTTACTGCAAATGGATATGCCATTATAACCAGGCGTTCTAATATCCAAAAAGTGCTTAATGAATTCATGATCAGGTATGAAATGATGGTTAATGAATATAAAGCAGTAAACTCGTACCCAATGAATGGTCCGATTGAAGTGCGTGTTACTGGTTTAGATTTTCCAACAGATACTAACGTTCCAGGTGCATTACCGCCTGCGTTATCAGCAGCCCGGCCTGTTGATTCACACCCGGAATGGGATGTCGCTATATGGCTGGATATTTTAACTCTGCCTGACACCCCGGATGCTTTAAAGTTTTATAGTGAAATGGAAGAATGGATTTTTAGTCATTATGCCGGTGATTATGCAATGGCCAGAGTAGAATGGAGTAAAGGCTGGGGTTACACTTCATCAGGAGCCTGGGAAAATGAAAAGGTTTTAAAAGAGCGTATTCCTGATAGCTTTACTGCGGGTTTAAATAAGGATAGTGGATGGGAATTTGCAGTCAAAACTTTAGAAAAATACGATCCTCATCATATCTACTTTTCTCCATTAATTGACAAGATTTTTAGTAGTTAACTTCATGTCAGGGCATACAGACACTCACGCCGGAGTCTGTATGCCCTGTGATAAATCAAACTATACTATGCACCCCATTCATTATTAAAGTGATAGTCAATTCTTTCTGCATCGCCGCCAAGAAGTGCACCGATCCCTGCTATTGCCGAAAAAATCCCATAGCCAATAGAATCAGCGGCGTAATGTATACTACCAAGACCAATAGCATCAAAAAATCTACCTACTGATGACACCAGGTTTGTATTTAAAACATCATTAATAATTTTAACTGCATCTATAATGGTTTCACCAAGAAAAGAAAATAAAAACGCACCAGAGACATTTTCGATCTCATTTGTAGTAAGTTCTCGCACAATCAAATCCTTTTATATTGAATTAATAGACATTTTTTAAAATACATCACAGCTTTAACTGCAGGCTTACTTTTATACGTGGGGAAAATATATACAATACCAAATGCATTTATAATTTAATAAAGGTGACATTTATCACATGATTATAATTTCCTGATTCATCAAAGCGTTATCTCTGATGTCTTTTGAGAGGCTCGGGTTTCAATTATGTAAAAATATCGTTAATAATTTAAGGTGCAGTGTGCAATACAGATTATCCCATAACGAAAACGCTCTGTGCCTTGACCATTGCCCTATATGGAACTTAATAGCTTCTCCGGTGAGAATATTCCAGCTTAGTCCGACCTGAAATCTGTTACATCACGTTCTGAATAGTTAAATCAGGTGCGCAAAACATAGATTATGTTAAATATCATTGAAAGAAGCTATAGCGATTCCCCTACGGTACAGCCGGCAGTTTCTGACCCACCCGGATGTCGCCCGTGATTTCATGGAACTCCATCTGCCCGCAGAGCTGCGTGCTATCTGTGACTTAAGTACGCTGAAGCTGGAATCCGGTTCGTTCGTCGAGGATGATCTCCGCCAGTATTTCAGTGACGTGCTCTACAGCCTGAAAACCACAGCCGGTGAGGGTTATGTTCGCGTGCTTATCGAGCACCAGTCCTCACCCGATAAGCACATGGCCTTTCGCCTGATCCGCTATGCGGTGGCTGCAATGCAGCGGCACCTTGAGGCGGGCCATAAAAAGTTACCACTGGTGATCCCGGTGCTGTTTTACACAGGTAAACGCAGTCCGTATCCGCACTCAACACGATGGCTGGATGAGTTTGACGATCCGGAACTGGCAGGCAGACTTTATAGCCAGGCTTTTCCGCTGATTGATGTTACCGTCATTCCGGATGATGAAATCGCGGACCATCGCAGTATGGCTGCCCTGACCCTGCTGCAGAAGCACATTCATCAGCGCGATCTGGCCGAACTGGTGGACAGGCTGGCGCCCATTCTGCTGGCCGGATATCTGTCTTCATCCCAGGTGATATCGCTGGTATTGTACAGGCAGGCGAAACAGCTGATGCCGGGGCCTTTGTACGCGAACTGGCACAGCGTGTGCCGCAACACGGAGACGCACATATGACCATCGCACAGCAGCTTGAGCAGAAGGGCATCGAGAAGGGTATCGAGCAAGGTATCCAGCTGGGTGAACAGCGCGGCATCGAAAAAGGCCGAAACGAAGGCAAACTCGAAGTTGCGCGTACCATGCTGCAGAACGGCATCGATCAGAGCACCGTCATGAAAATGACAGGCCTGACGGAAGATGAACTGGCACAAATCCGTCACTGACTCATTGGTTAGTTTTTCCGGCCGCACTACCCGGCCGTCAGCCTCAGCCTCACTGTAACCTTTCGGTGATATCCTGGCCCTTCTGCGCCTTCAGTAATCTCATGGACTTCAGCAGCATTTAATCGGAAATGAGACCGACATCACGCCTTATCGGTAGCTTCCCTGTGTGCACGTAACTGATAACGTTTGTGGGCACGCGACTGAGCAAATCCTGCCTGTTAAAACCCGGTTAGCTAACAGCCTCCCTTCCCTCATCAGGATACCGGCGGCTGGCAAGTGATTGCCCTTGATGACAAGGCCAAAGCGCCAGAACTGCCAAAACTCAACGTTATGATCGCCGCTGTTTAAACGCCAGAGGAGTGATTTTAGTCCTCGTACCAAAGCGCATTACCCTTGACGATCGCTATGCGTTAACTCAGTCACAATTTTTTAACTTCACGCTTTCATCCCTTGACTGTTGACCGCTCTGTCGTAAAACTTGCAAAAAGTAAAACGTTTTACTTTTGGACTCAGGCGTCGCGGTATATATGCATTTTCCGTGATATTTCCGGGGGTTATAACTCTACTGGGATACATCATGAAACACGTAGAAGAGTACGATAATTCACTGGTCGGCATTGATGTGATGCCGGATCATCCTCAGCCAGAAATATCATCACTGGCCAGTGGCGCGATCAAAAAAGCCCGGATGCGCTTAATGCCGCTGATCCTGATGATGTATCTGCTGGCGTTTATTGATCGTTCTAATATCGGCATGGCGGCATTAACCATGAACCAGTCTTTAGGGTTAACGCCTGAGCATTTTGGCTTCGCTGTCGGCATTTTCTCTTTTGGCTACATCCTGTTTGAAATTCCCAGCAATGTTCTGCTGGAACGTTATGGTGCACGCTTCTGGTTAGCCAGGATCATGATCACCTGGGGTGTGATTTCGATGGCGATGGCGTTCGCACAAGGTGTGGTGAGTCTCAGTATCCTGCGGTTTTTATTAGGTGTAGCCGAAGCAGGTCTGGCGCCAGGTATTGTTTTTTATCTCACCACATGGTTTCCCAAAAAAGAGCTGGCCAGGGTTTTCTCCATTTACTATTTAGGTGTTCCGCTGGCCGCTATTATTGCCAATCCTTTATCAGGATATATTCTCGACAATTTCCATGATGTGGGTGGGCTGGAAAGCTGGCAGTGGCTGTTTTTAATTGAAGGATGTCCGCCGGTAATTTTGTCAGTCATCGTTTTTCTTTACCTCACGGATAAACCGGCTAAAGCTTCCTGGCTTAAGCCCGAGGAACGTCAGGCCTATCAGGAGCTGATGGAAAAAGAGCAGCAGGCAACATTAGCGGTGGGCCACTCTGGTTTGAAAGCGATGTTCAAAGACCGGCGGGTATGGATCTTAGGCCTGGCTTACTTCTTTACGGTCATTGGCTTAACCGGTCTCGGTTTCTGGATGCCGCAGTTTATTAAACGCTTCGACTATTCAGACACGGTGGTAGGACTGCTTGGCACTATTCCCTATATCGTGGGTGCCGTGGTGATGTGCTGGTGGTCAAATCATTCTGACAAAACCAACGAGCGCACCTGGCATTTCATTCTGCCTTCGCTGCTGTTTTCTGTCGGTTTCGTGGTCGCAGCTATCAGCGATTCTCCCGTCATATCCATGCTGGGATTGACGCTTTCGACTGTTGGTATGCTGGCATGTGTACCGACGTTTTATACTCTGCCCGCCTCCTTCCTTACCAGCCAGGGTTCTGCGGGTGGCCTGGCGCTCATCAACTCTATCGGGAATGTTGGCGGTTTCTTTGGCCCTTTCCTGGTGGGTCTCACTATTTCTCTTACCGGTAAATCACAAAACGGCCTCTATCTGTTATCGATTCTGGTGCTGTTCTCGCCGCTACTGATTTATCTCCTGAGTAAAAGTCGCCGTCAGGTCGCTGGCTGGCGTTAAATCCCACGCATCAAACCCTGTCAAGGAGTAGAAAATGAACTTAGCAGCACTGTTAGCTGAGCGTGCCTGTGCCGTGAAATCAGGTGCAGCACAACCGATCCGGGTTGGCATCATTGGCGCAGGTAAATTTGGGTCGATGGTTCTTGCCCAACTGCGCCATCTGGACGGTTTACAGGTGGTCGCCATTGCCGATCTTGACGTGAGTAAAGCCCGTGCAGCTCTGGCGCGCGTGGGCTGGCCTGAATCTCAGTATCAGGCACAAACTATCGAGGCTGCGTTACGCGAAGGTTCAACCTGTGTGGTTGAGGATGCGGAAAAACTGTTCCGCTGCGAGCAGATCGATTGCATTGTTGAAGCCACTGGACATCCGCTGGCGGGAACGCGTCATGCACTCCATGCGGTTGAACATGGCAAGCATGTGGTGATGGTAAACGTTGAGGCCGATGTGCTGTGTGGCCCGTTAATCGCTGAGCGTGCGCGTCAAAATGGTGTGATTTACAGCATGGCGTACGGCGATCAACCCGCCATTATTTGTGAGCTGGTGGATTGGGCCAAAGCCTGTGGATTTGAAATTGTTGCGGCCGGCAAAGGCATGAACTTTGAACCACGCTATCGCTATTCTACTCCGGATACAGTTTGGGGATTTTTCGGCTGGAGCGAAGAAGAAGTGGCGGCCGGAGACTTTAATCCAAAGATGTACAATTCCTTCACCGACGGCACCAAAGCGGCAATTGAAATGGCGGCGGTGGCCAACGCTACCGGACTGGATTGTCCTGATAACGGACTGGCCTTCCCTCCAGCCGGTGTGCATGACCTGGCGCGGGTCTTCTCACCTGAGTCTGACGGTGGGCGACTGAGCCGTAGCGGTCTGGTGGATATTGCTGCCAGCCAGGAGCCAGATGGCAGGGAGGTACTGAACAACATTCGCTATGGCGTATTTGTCACCTTTAAAGCCCGGGATGAATACAGCCGCGCCTGTTTTAAACAGTACGGACTGTTGACCGATCCCAGTGGCTGGTATGCCTCTATGTGGCGCCCTTTCCATCTCATTGGCCTTGAAACCAGCATCAGTATTCTCTCTGCGGTGCTGCGTAATGAAGCCACCGGTTCGGCTTTAAGCTTCCGGGGTGATGCTGTCGCAACGGCTAAACGAGACCTCAAAGCGGGCGAAATGTTGGATGGCGAAGGTGGGTTTACCGTCTGGGCCAATGCTCTGCCTGCTAACATCAGCGTGGCGCAGGATCTGTTACCTATGGGATTAGCGCATCACGTTCGTCTGGTGAAAGATGTCGCCAAAGACAAAGCGGTGCGTTTTTCAGATGTTCAGTTTGATAACAATCTGGATATCGTCGAGTTGCGCAAGCAGATGGTCAGTCTGGCAGGATTATAAACAGTGATATTACCCGCTATTGACGTTGCAGTAGCGGGTAATGTCAGGAGGAACAACATGGCTTCAGAAATACGTATTGGGTTGGCTGGCACCGGATTAATGGGACAGCCGGTGGCACGGCGCTTAGCTGCTGCCGGTTACTCCGTTGCGGTGTGGAATCGTTCTAAAGATAAAGCGTATGCGCTGGAAAAGTATGGCGTTACGGCGGTAGACACGCCCGCCCGGTTAATAGCAGGCAGTAATGTCATCATCTGTTTATTGAGCGATGCTCAAGCCTGTAACGATGTTCTTTTTACTGATGATGCGCTGAAGCACATCGAGAAAAAAGCAGTCATTATTATGATGAGCACCCTGTCGCCACAGATTGTGATTGAGCAGCAACACAAGGCGAACGCAGCACAGGCGGACTATATCGATATGCCTGTCTCAGGTGGCACTTCGGGGGCTGAAAACGGCACATTGTCATTGATGGCCGGTGGTAAGGCAGAAACTATTGACCGGTTACGCCCTCTGCTGTCTCAACTGGGAAAAGTCACGCGGGTCGGTGAGGTGGGCGCGGGTCAGCTGACAAAACTCGCCAATCAGATTATTGTCGCAGGCACGCTAAGCTTGTTGTCGGAAGCCTTTACCCTTGCCCAGCGCGGCGGAGCCGATCCGGCAAAAGTGCGGGAAGCATTGCTGGGTGGTTTTGCTGACTCAACCCTGCTGCAACAGCAAGGGGAACGTATGGTAAACCAGGACTTTAAGGCCCGCGGCGCGGCAAAGTGGCAGCTTAAAGATACGCGCAGTAGTGTGGCGCTGGCTGAGCAATTTGGTCTGACATTGCCGCTGACTGAGACGGTGAACCAGCTTTTCAGCCAGATGATTGAAGCTGGCGATGGCGACTTAGATCACTGCGCCATTATCAGGCAAATTCAGCGTTTAAACGGCATGACTATTTAACCCGGGCCACGCTCTCACGTTTGATTAAGGTGCTGTTTAGTTCACAGGTCGTCTGCTTCTCAACGGAGAGACTTAATAGTGCCTTATCGGCCAACGCTTCAAGAGGATGTTTGATAACGCTTATTGACGGGCTCAGGAGACGGCTCCAGTGGCTGTCATGGTAAACAATCAGCGAGAGGTCTTCAGGAACAGAGAGCTTCAACTGCCGGATGCGCGACATAATCATCGGTGCAATCGACGTATTTCCAATAATGACTGCAGTCGGTGGTTCCTCAAGCGATAACAACTCATCAAGCGCCTGACTGGCTAGCGGATCACGAAAGTTCTTCACTACCGCATACTGTTTTTCCCAGTCAATTCCATACTCTTTCAATCCTTGTTTATAACCCTTCAGCCTTTGCAAAGAGGTCGAGGTGTTCAGCGGCCCGCTTATCCAGCCAATACGGCGATGGCCTTGCTGAGCAAGATAGCGGGTTGCCTCACAAGCGGAAGCTTCATTGTTGAAGCCGATGACGCTGGCATGTGTCACCTCGCTAAGGTAGCGATCGATGAAAACAATAGCGATGCCCATTTCGCTAATGGATTTCCACATATCGCTATTTGCGCTGGTGGGCGTTGCTATAATGGCTTTAACCCGCTTTTGCATTAACATACTCAAGCTTTCCCGCTCCAGTAGCGGGTCTTCCTGGGTAGTCACCAAAATGACATTCATCGCCATTTCTCTGGCGCGGCGGACAATGAGATCGGAGATCTCAGAAAAAAAATCGTTTGCGATGTCTGCTACAACCAGGCCGATAGTGTTATTCAGACTGGTTTTAAGCTCACGAGCGGCACTTTGAGGAGTGTAATTCAGCGTTTGCATTGCCTCCAGAATACGCTGACGGGTGCGTTCAGATACTGAACCTGAACCGGGGTTCAATACCCGAGAAACCACACCGATAGAGACCTCTGCTAAGGCCGCCACCTCTTTGATGGTACTTTTCTTTTTCTCTGTCAACGCAACACTCAGCCTCACATCATCAGGTTAGCTAAGGTCATGTTAGATTAATCACTTCATAAGATAAACGTTCTTCAGTGATCAGCCTTCTTTAGCAGGCGTGAGACTGCATTACTCTGCTTTGGAGGATTTGGTGTTGGCGGGAGGTGATTAAGGCTGTTTTGAGATATCCGGGTTTTAGCCAAACTCTTTTCCGGCAGATCCGTCACACCAGGATCCACGCGCAGCCAGTAATAGTCCTCAGCATGGGGAGCAGTCTTAAGCGTGACCGGGTGATTTCCTTTACCCTGTCTGTCGCTCTGGCGCCTTTAAGCTGCCCTGGCGATTAAGATTCAGACAGCATTCGACAGGCCGGCCTGTCTCGAAGAGCCTTCTCAACAACGAAGACACTGCTCTTCAGCGGGATGCCAGTGCGGCTGATCTTCAGGACGTTTGTCCTGGCTAATAAACGCATCCTCTGACCTGCCCGCACCAATCCTCAGGCCAGTAGTTTAAGATACAGTTCATAATTTTCTGCATCAAAGCAGACTAAGTTAACCTTGCCGATTTTGCTGTTCTCAGCGATGCAATGTTTGATTACTTCTAAGGCAATCGCCGCGGCACGTTCTTTAGGGAAACCATAAATTCCAGTGCTGATGTTGGGAAACGAAACCGTTTTGATGTCATGCTGGTCGACGAGTTTAAAACAACTCAGGTAGGCCCTTCTTAACAGCGCATCTTCGTCATGTCTTCCATCACTCCAGCGCGGGCCAACGGTATGGATGACGTAATCAGCGGGCAGATTGCCTGCGCCGGTAATAACGGCATCACCGACTTTGCAGCCACCCTGACGATTGCGGATTGCCTGACACTCAGCCAGAATCGCCGGCCCGCCTGCGCGGTGGATTGCGCCATCAACGCCGCCGCCACCCAGTAACGAAGAATTGGCGGCATTGACAATCGCTTCTGCCGCGATTTTAGTGATATCACCCTGAATTACGGTTATTTTATTCATCGTATTTCCCTGCTTTTTAACTTTAGTGATTAGCTCAGTGAACATCGATTCTGCGCTTCGTTGTTGTCAGTGGAATAACAATCATGTCCAGATTTTTCATTACGGATCATTGCCATCAACGTGCATTGAGTGCTCACTACAGGATAGAGTAAATACCAGGAGTGGAAGATGCAGGGTTTGAAGGCAGGGCAGCAAGCGAAGGTGGTAGTTGAAAGCGGATAGCTAATCATCATGCAGGCAGAAGCATGATCGGCATTAAACGATCCGCTGGCTCCGGCCTTCTGGTACTGCGCTTCCATCCGGTCGATACGGTCAATGTAGGAGTGCTTCACCGCATCCGAGACATTGCCCAGCACATCGCCGCTGTTAAACAGCGTCTACAATGCTTCGTAAATTTCCACCGGGCTTCACGTACCAGCATTCCATTAGCCGGGATATCACCGTACTTATCCTTACAGGTCAAAGGATTGGCAGAGCAGACCGCAATCATTTCCTGTTGCTGTTTCAGGCTAAGATCTTCCATTTCCTTCACGATCTGACCGCAGTCAACACGAGCGTCACGGCCTTTCGCTCTTGCCGCAAAATCATCTATTTGCGGCGCACCCAACGCATTATTCTCCACTACATTATTTAATTGCCAATAAATATAATCAACCATATTACATATGCCAGTCTTGATAGCCAAAGAAAAATTGCACCAAAGGATAGATCTAATTTTGTTAGAAACACCCTAATAAAGAAAAATGGTTTTTCATCATCAATTAACCCTTGGTAAATATACTTCCCATATAGTGCAAAGAGAAAGAATGATATCCCTCCAGACAAATCAGCCATTAACAATAAATTGTCGTATTCCCTTCTATATTCAGCTATTGCCGCTGTCACATACCCAAGAACAAGAAAAACCAATGCATAGTTTGATAAAGCATCACGTTTAAAAAACATAAAATTAAAATAAAGCAAGGGTTCCTTGCCTACCTTAACACCACCAAGTTTTTTATAAACAAAAATAAAAAAACACACTCCCCACGACAACAAAAAAAACAACAACATACAGGATGAAATATTAAGAATAATATCATTTGAAATCATGGTGGTATACTTTCTTAGTAGAATCACCGTTCAGCTCTAATTTTTCATCATGAGATCCAGTGGCTGAACCTGTAAAAACAATACCTGGCCCAACAGAGAAGGAAAAAACAACACCATCTTTTCCGCTCGACATTCCTACAGAACCGGGACCCAAACCGATAATGGTTAAATAATCACGATTTAAGTCGCCAAATAACCTTGGGAAATATGGACCAAAATCAATACCGACCGAAGCTCCAGCCTTAACACCAAACTCTTTCGTATATCCTGTAGAAATGGAGAAGTAATCATTATTCATTTAAGCCCCTCCTTTCAAAGCAAGTCCCACGCCACCTGAAACCTCAATCTTTCTATTAGGTTTAACTTACTTCACCCGGCGCGCTATCCCCCGCCGCAACCACTTTTTCCCTGTGCTTTCCGCAGGTTAGAAGTGAGTTTTCCTGTCGCGTTTTCACGCCACTCACTTTTTGCTCCGATGCACTTTTTCAGCCCGGACACGCTACCGCCATGCCGTGATCAGCCGATCTGCACCGCCGCATCTTAGCAGCCAGCAACAACCCTGCCATTAGTATTTCCTTTAGTTTCAGTCGGGTTAACGCCGGGCGGGCATGAAGCCCTTTAAGCGGAGGCAGGAGACCGACAACACCAGGCCGTTTGCTGAGTTTGCGCAACGTGGCCGGACGCCGCCAGGGAAGGCGGCCTGCACCCGCTGCCTGACGCGGCGGCGCAAGCCATAATGCAGACTGGACGCATACGAGCGCGTGACACTGCCAGGAAGGAGCGGCCCGGATGGCCGCGAGAGTGCGTCTAATCTCCCGCATTATGGTTAATGGACGGGCAGCGGCCGCACCGGATGAACATATTCTGACGGGCTTATGCCGCTGCGCGGCCATTTACCCCGCGAGGCACGGCGCTGAAGCAGGCAGATCGCGCCAGGGAAGGCGCGCTCTGCCGTTCCACTTTCCTTACGGGCTGAAAGACGCCACCCGCTATCCCTGCGGCCTGTCCCGTCCGGCTCTGCTGCCTCCCGCTGCTCTGCCGGATGTGTACTGGCATGTACCGCCTGCAACGCCCGGATGCTGACATGCGTGTATATTTGCGTACTCGTCACGCTGCAATGACCGAGCATCGCCTGTATCCAGCGCAGGTCCGCGCCGTTCTCCAGCATCTGCGTCGCCATGGCGTGACAGAGCAGGTGGCAGCTTCCTTTATCGATGCCGCACGCTCTCAGGTACAGCACCACTGCCTGTGTGATGCCGTTCACCGTCAGGCCCGCCAGGCCGTCCATTGCCACGAACAGTGCCTTATTTAACGGGTGTCGGGGCTGCGCCCTGACCGATAGCTACAGACGTTTTGGAGGACGGCCACAGCGTGGCGGTGCTACAAAACATACCCTGTCCCGCAGTTGAGCGGTAAAACCGTGCACAGTCGTAACAACGGCGTGGCAGATAGCAGGCGAAAAAAATCCCGGCGAAGTGGCCGGGATTTCATCTGTTGGAGCGAAAGGTTAGCTCAATAACTCAATATCACCGGGATAAACAGTCAAAACATCTAATGTCTCGCCATCAGCATCAACAAATTCCACTTCATAGCCTAACGTAGGTTCTGTATATACCATGACCACAGCTCCCTTACATCCTACGACTATAGAGTCAGATAATACTTTTGTAGATTTAACAACATCATATTCTTTGAGCATAATTTTAGCACCTGTTACTTCTTGGCTGGAATAGCTGTTACAAGTCTAACGACACCATCATTATTCTTAATCCAACCAAATTTTACATCTATTACTCTTCCATTCGCTCCAGTGATAGATATAACTTGGTCATATTTAACACCATGCTGAGTTTCTGCTGTTCCCACTGCTTTGCTTGGTTCAAAGACAATTTGTTTCGCAAGTTCGCTTGAATTATCTTTGTTAAATCAAAGGGCTTTGTCAAACCATTCAGCCTTGCTTCCTCCAACAGGGTGATCTTTTTCCAGTAGATAATTAGTTAATTTATTATCAACACTAGCTTGCGTCTCTGGTGTATTTTTACCCCCTTCAGCCAAATAAGCCAAGTTATCTTTATTTGGCCCATCAGGAATTGGCGTTACCGTGGTATTACCGCCCGTATCTGGATTACCTTCTACATTTCCAGTATTTGTCGCGCCCTGTTGCCCTGACTGATCCGGTGTTGTGAGCGTGGTTCCTTTATTCTCATCCTGCGCCGGATTAACCAGCTTACCGCCCGTAAGATCCCTGTCCGGTTGTGGGAATATAGTGATTAAACCTTTCTGATCCTGGCCCACCATATAATCGTAGGCTTCACGCTGCTCTGGCGTTAACTTCTCTATCAGGTCAGCCTTGCCCGTCATGGCAACGTTAAAGACATATTCCTGCTCTGAAGCAGAGAGATTGTTCAGCACGGTATTCGCTGCACCGATGCCCAACAATGCCCCCAGCCCTTTCTCAACCAGCGCATTCCGGCAGGCTGCAACCTTAGAACAGCCTTGTGCGGCAAGCTTTCCGCCCTGAACCAAAGCACCCAGCGCATTATTCTCAACCGCATTCTTACCCGCTCCGGCACCGGCACCACCGCCGGCCGACGAGTCTGCCGCTATACTGCCTGCCAGCCCTGCCGCTATCTGGCTTAGAGTACTGACGGTCTGCTTCTGGCTTTCCGTCAGCTTGCTGATGCCGGTGTCAGGATACATTGCCGCCACGATCGCCCGTGCGGCCAGCTCACCGCCTGCGGCACCGGCGGCGCCAGCGCCGGCATTGCTGCCTGCTAGCTGTGCCAGCACTGCGCCCGCCAGGCGTGCGCCATGGTGTTGGCCACCAGGTTGGTGTTTTCCGTGCCGTCAGCGTTTTGAGTGGTGGTTGCCTTTTTGATGGCGTTGGCGATGTAAGGAGCCATCGCCCCGCCCGCGGCTGCACCAGGGTTATTCGCACTCAGTCCACCCAGTGCACCCGCCACGGCGCTGGCAACCATCGAGTAAGTACCGCCGGTGCCCCACTGAGCCGCCACGGCTTTATAGCCTGCATCTTTCTGCACCAGCGCGCTGAACGCATCTTTTGACAGACTGGCGTTTTCCGGATTCTCTTTAAGCAGGCGGTCAGAGGTCTCCTTCGCTGCCGCGTCCAGCTTGTAGGCCCTGACGTCGCCGACGACTTTGCCCGCCAGCTCCTGTACGCCCTGGGCAAACGCCATCTGGCTGGCAACGTTTTCTTTATTGAATATTTTGTCGATATGGCCGTTGGCATTGTCCGTGTCATGACTCAGGCCCGCTACATCCTGCGTCTGGCGCTGCGTATCGCGCACGGTAAGCGAGCCATCCGCTACGGCCGAATGCGTGGTGCCGGAGGCGCTGCCGCTCATGTTCACTACCGCCGGAAGCGCGCCGCCGCCAAACTGCTGGCCGGAGGCCATGCTGCTGTCATATCCGCCGCTGATGCCGATGGCGGTGCTGCTGGCGTGGTATTCAGCGTGATTTCCGATGCTGTCCCAGCCCAGCGTGCCGGTGGAGAGGCGGTTATCTGCCGCATCCGCAGTGGAAGCGATGACTGCGCCGTTCAACTGCGTATGGTTGCCGGCGTAGATGTCATAACCGCCGTCGCCGGCAAACAGCCCGCTCTGGTCACCGACGCTCGCGTACTCGCTGTTGATTTTAGATTTGCTGAGGCTCAGGCCAGCAGAGCCGGTCATGCTACCAAAGGTAAAGCTGAAGCCGCCGCTGGCGCTCTGCTGCTTGCTCTGATAGTTATCGGTATCCTGCAGGCTGGCCAGCGTAAGGTTGTTGCCCGCGTTCGATCTAACGAACGAGCATCATACAAAACGTAATGAGCCGGGAACACCTGAGAATTCCTCCCCTGAAAACAGTCAAGTTTACGCTGCAGATCAGGTATAGAAAGTGTTGTAAAACATGTTAAATCAATAACCATTCTTACCTCACTTTATCCTTATCGCATTACCAGCTTTAACAATAACAATAACAATAACAATAACTTTATCAAGCCCCATAATTGGCCATTGATTAAGTTGACGTTGCAATTTTCCCCAACGCTGTTAAAGAGAAAAATCGGTCCCCTGGCCACAAGGGTATGAAATACTTAGGGCTTAGATATAATAAGCCCCTCAAGTTGACTGGATACTACTAGACTCAGATCAGATCTTCACCATTTAACAGTACAATGACATTTTCCTTACCAAGCTCATTTCTAACCATATCGGCCATTTCGTCAGTGGATATTTCTAATGCTTTATTGTTCACATCAATGTAAAAATATGATTCAGGGTCTAAACCAAATTCATTTGATATCTCTTTGTCAAAAGGTCCCAATGTTCTTGCTTTATACAAAATGTAATGTTGGGGGAATACCTTTGGATTGCTTGATAAAATACGATCCAACTGAGGTTGTAGCTCAGAAACTGAAAATTTAGTGTAACACCTTATACTTATTGACATATTTCCTCACTTTACCCTAATCGCATTACCGGATTTATCGATAACAATTAGCTTATCCATACCCAACACTGGCCATTGACTGAACTGGTTTTGTAACGCTTTTATACTCACCTTAGTATCAGAAATATTGATTACGACATTAGTAGTTTGTCCCTCCTCAATCTTTCCTTTTACTTCTGTCCAAATATTTCTTACGCTACTAGATTTTGGCGCATAGTGATCAAAAATCTCACCATTAATCTGGTAATCTGGATTTTTTTCCAGCTACAGAAGGGTTTTGTTCTACATAAAACCCTGATTGTGAAAGAATTTTTGCACTCTCATTTTCTCGGTTAAGGGAGCGAATATTCTCCTTCGTCATACCTGGTTCTATCTTAGTGACAGGCCCCGTTAAAGCCCCCTCAGACTTCGTAATCACATTACCGATAGAACCGGTTTGCCATATATTAGAGTTACCCGGTGACGCTATTGCGCCATCTGTCTTACCTATAACATTATTTCCAGCAACACCACCAAAGATTGCCGCTGTCCCTAAGCCTATATTCAGTGCACCTTCACCGTAGTTGCCATCAACTACCTGGCCGATCCCTGTACTGGTTTGATAACCTCCGCCTGCTGCCAAAGTTGAACGAGCAATAATCCCCGGAGCACCAGGCAAAGCGAGTAAAGCATCGGTTCCTAATGCAGCCTGGCCGGATTGTACGCTATACCCTTTCAGATAACTCAGCGCCTCGTTATACGCTTTGGTATCTCCTGTTGAGGCAACAAACGCCTTGCCTGCAACCAATGACTGAATAGCGTCAGCCGCTTGCTGTGGGGTATATCCGTACATAGACTGAAGTTCATAACCATACTGGTTAAGCAATCCAGCCAGCTCTTGTTTCTGGCCGTCTGTCAGTGGTTGGCCTGATTGGTACTGTTGCAGCAACACATTGCTAGCTCGGTCTTCATTCGTCAGCCTGACGATATTCTGTGAAGCCTCTAGCAGGTTTTTACCAGCTTTCTGCTCCTCAATAGACTTATTCAGAGTTTCAGCTTGTTGTGGGCTAAGGAAGTTATTCTCCACTACAAAGCAAGATCCGAATAACAAAAAGCCCGGCTTTATAAGCTGGGCTTTTTATCAATAAAAGTCTTCTCGACTGAAGACCACGCCTGTGGGGAACACATCGTCCTTCTCGAAGTACACTGTGTTTTCTTTCCCATGAAGCACCACAGAGTAACCATAGACAATATCGTCTTCCTCGCTGATCCCGAGAACGACTCCTTTGCATTTTGCGTATGTACTATTTTTGGCGTTTCCTTTAATTTCCACTTCCTGATAAAAATCTATCTTCATAGTGATCACTTGTGCGTAATTTTTCCATCCAGGGATACATTGAGGTGAGAACCATCTCGCGTAGCCCAACCTAACTGGGCTTTACCTGTTCGTGATAACTGGACATCCCACTCAAATGCCTGGCCCGCAGTACGTGATGGACCTTTAACCCACTCGTTCCCAAATTTGTCGATGTAACCTTTATTTGGACCTCTGGGTAATGGCTGAGATGCAGAATATCCCTCTGGCGGTACATAACGGATTTTACCTTCGTTCGGTAATTGAACATAGTTGATACGACCTTTAGTCGACCAAGGTTGAGCCGCGCTACCTGTACCAGAGGGATTGAAAGGTGGCTCTTCTATATAAGCAGGAATTTTACCTGTATTTATTACTGCTGACTCAGCCTAACCTGCAACCTTAGCAACTACCTTCTCCGTCAGTACCGCGCCACCTTTAGCAACCCCTGCACCGCCAGCCAGCAGCCCGACGATATCCGTGACCAGTTTGCCGCCTTCAATACCGGCATTAAACGAGCCGCTGACTCCGGCCTTCTGGTACTGCGCTTCCATCCGGTCGATACGGTCAATGTAGGAGTGCTTCACCGCATCCGAGACATTGCCCAGCACATCGCCGCTGTTAAACAGCGTCTTCAGTGCTTCGTAGGTTTCCACCGGGCTTCACGTACCAGCATTCCATTAGCCGGGATATCACCGTACTTATCCTTACAGGCCAAAGGATTGGCAGAGCAGACCGCAATCATTTCCTGTTGCTGTTTCAGGCTAAGATCTTCCATTTCCTTCACGATCTGACCGCAGTCACCACGAGCGTCACACCCTTTCGCTCTTGCCGCAAAATCATCTATCTGCGGCGCACTCAGCGGGTTATTCTCAACTAAAGTCGGATACACCAGTGTCTGGCATATTAAGCGGGCTACCGGTATGACCACATACTACAGCCGCACGCCCAGCCTGCACCTGAAGGGCGACTGGCTGGCAGAGGCCGGATTCGGAACCGATACGCCGGTTACCGTGGCCGTTGAACAGGGGCAACTGGTGATCCGGCCTGCTGAGTAACTGGCAAAAAAATCCCGGCTCAATGGCCGGGATTTTTAGTTATTTAGGTAACCCTTTTTTGTCCTTACGCTATTGTTGCCTGACTTTTTCAATCAGGTTCACTATAACGATCCGGAAGTTTGTACCCTTCTGGTATTTCGGGCCAAGATTCTTGCTGATTTATCGTTACAACGTCATCAATAATATCTTGGTAAAGATTAGACATATTTAAAGATGCCATTCTTACCCTTGTTAATGCACACCTAATGGCCACCTGATCTTTTTCTTTTATAGTTTTTTCAAGCAGCTTAGTCGCCTTGAAAAAATCGGCCACATAGTTCTCATAATTTTCTACGACACCCGACTCAATGTTTATACCAGATGCTACTTTTTTCTCTGCCCACAGTGTGAGCAGACTACTTTTAAGCCTGCTTAAAGTTGACATCATTTTAATTTCCGTCCTTCGGCTTCTTGGGTTTTTCTTTCGTTTATAGAACCATCCAAATTCAGAACGGCCCTGAAGTTCCCTCGTTTATCAAAAACTTCAATATGATCCTTATGTAAACCATCCAGATAAAACTGGTCGCCTTTTTTAATATAATTGCCAACATTATCAGTGGCTTTGTAAATGGTTTGCCCCTGATACTGCTGATTGGTTTTTTGGGTGTTATCCTTAACTGTACTACCGAACCCCGGTTGTTTCAGGAATTCACCCATATTTCCAACAGCGTTTTTATTTGGCTCATAATCCTGACTTTCCATGTAATTTGGTAAATCAGGAACACCTTCAGTGTTACCAGTATTGTTCGGCAACTGCTCTACAGACTGGTCCCCACCAGTGTGGTTTGGTCCGGTAATAATCTGACTGCCACTATTACCGGTATGATTCGGTCCAGCATCAACCTGACCAGCATTGTTCCCTGTATGATTTGGCCCGGCATTAATCTGAGCATCATTATTCCCTGTATGCGAAGGCGCATACTTATCCTGCAACGAACTCAGGTATTTACCGGTTATCTCGTCATTGCCCATCATTTCCAGGGTAACAAGATGATCCAGTTCATCTGAGGTCATCTTATCCGCCACGTCCTTGATAGCTGCACCGGCAAGACCCGCTATCCCGGCTTTTGCGCCGATTTCCAGTAACTGCTCTGCAACCTTCGTCCTGCAAGGTGCAGCCATCGCACAGCCTCTTGCTACCAGGCTTAACGAGTTATTCTCAACCGCATTCTTACCCGCTCCGGCACCGGCAGCACCACCGGCCGACGAGTCTGCCGCTATACCGCCCGCCAGCCCCGCCGCTATCTGGCTTAGAGTACTGACGGTCTGCTTCTGGCTTTCCGTCAGCTTGCTGATGCCGGTGTCAGGATACATTGCCGCCACAATTGCGCGTGCGGCCAGCTCACCGCCTGCGGCACCGGCTGCGCCAGCGCCGGCATTGCTGCCTGCTAGCTGTGCCAGCACTGCGCCCGCCACGGCGTGCGCCATGGTGTTGGCCACCAGATTGGTGTTTTCCGTGCCGTCAGCGTTTTGAGTGGTGGTTGCCTTTTTGATGGCGTTGGCGATGTAAGGAGCCATCGCCCCGCCCGCAGCTGCACCAGGGTTATTCGCACTCAGTCCACCCAGTGCACCCGCCACGGCGCTGGCAACCATCGAGTAAGTACCGCCGGTGCCCCACTGAGCCGCCACGGCTTTATAGCCTGCATCTTTCTGCACCAGCGCGCTGAACGCATCTTTTGACAGACTGGCGTTTTCCGGATTCTCTTTAAGCAGGCGGTCAGAGGTCTCCTTCGCTGCCGCGTCCAGCTTGTAGGCCCTGACGTCGCCGACGACTTTGCCCGCCAGCTCCTGTACGCCCTGGGCAAACGCCATCTGGCTGGCAACGTTTTCTTTATTGAATATTTTGTCGATATGGCCGTTGGCATTGTCCGTGTCATGACTCAGGCCCGCTACATCCTGCGTCTGGCGCTGCGTATCGCGCACGGTAAGCGAGCCATCCGCTACGGCCGAATGCGTGGTGCCGGAGGCGCTGCCGCTCATGTTCACTACCGCCGGAAGCGCGCCGCCGCCAAACTGCTGGCCGGAGGCCATGCTGCTGTCATATCCGCCGCTGATGCCGATGGCGGTGCTGCTGGCGTGGTATTCAGCGTGATTTCCGATGCTGTCCCAGCCCAGCGTGCCGGTGGAGAGGCGGTTATCTGCCGCATCCGCAGTGGAAGCGATGACTGCGCCGTTCAACTGCGTATGGTTGCCGGCGTAGATGTCATAACCGCCGTCGCCGGCAAACAGCCCGCTCTGGTCACCGACGCTCGCGTACTCGCTGTTGATTTTAGATTTGCTGAGGCTCAGGCCAGCAGAGCCGGTCATGCTACCAAAGGTAAAGCTGAAGCCGCCGCTGGCGCTCTGCTGCTTGCTCTGATAGTTATCGGTATCCTGCAGGCTGGCCAGCGTAAGGTTGTTGCCCGCGTTAACGCTGATACTGTCACCCAGTGCCTGGGCACCAGAGAGCAGCATGTCGTTACCACTGCTGAGAGTCAGGTTATCTTTGGCATTGACGCGGCTGTTGACGAACGTCGTACTGTTGCCGTTTTCCGCACCGCTGGCCATAAATCCGCTAGCCTGCACGCCAATACCGGTTCTTTGGCCAATAGCAACATGGACTCCGGCACTCCAGCCAGATGAATTATTGCTACTCTTCTGTTCGGTATTATTACTGGCGGCTACCAGATTAAGGTCGTGCGCGGCAGCCAGCGTGACGTTGTTACCGGTGATCCCACTGCCTGCCAGTGTCAGATTGCCGCTGGTACCGTTGCCACCGGTGGCTACCACCGCGACGCTACCGCCCCCGCTGAGCGAACTGCCGCTGACGGTATTGCTATTATATTGCGATGACGATTTGCTTTTGCTGGCACCGACGCTAAGAGCGATTTTTATGCCAGCCTCTTTCATGTTGCCATTAGCCAGCGCGGTGGCGGACTGCCCGGCAGCACCTGACATCGCCCAGCCGCTTTCCAGCATTTTCACGGCATTAAGCGCCTTGAGGCGATCATCACCTGCCTGACCCGCCTCCTTTGCCTGCGAGCCCAGGCTGAGTAGCGCATCAGTAATCGGGCTGGTGAGCTGAAGCGTCAGGCCGCTCTGCTTCTGCTCATAGCTCTGACGACGTGTCAGCGTATCATTGCCCGGGTCGATAGTAACCGATCCGCCGACCAGGCTGATATCCTGCTTCGCAATCACATCTGAACCCGCCACATGCGCATCGCGTCCGGCAACCAGAGTGACATCCCCCCCCGTGCTTCCTACTGTGCTGGCACTCTGGCTTTGGGTCGTACCATCCAGTTTCAACTGCTGTTTCGACGAGGCGCTGCCAAACGTGACGCCGATACCGCCGCTGCTGAGCATGCCACTCTTTTTGGTTTCACTCAGACGATAGCGGGTCTGGCTCTCAGTAGCCGCTGCGAGGGTAAGATCGTTACCGGCTTTCAGGCCCACATCACTTTCGCCAATCACCGATGAACCTTTTACCGTCAGGTCATTACCCGCAATGATCGACACCCGATCACCGCTCAGCTGTGAGCCTTTTTCGACAGTTGAACTCTCTTCGCTGATGGTGTGAGTCGTTTTCTTGCTGAAAAGCCCTTTTTTGGTCTTCGTCTCTTCTTTGTAAGCGTAATCACTTTCAGTGGATGAAGTGATGTTCACATCGTGACCAGCCTGTACCACAAGATCGTTATTTGCAGTCATGGTGCTGGCCTGGCTCGTAATGTTATTACCGGCCAGCAGCGTGGCGCTGCCACCGCTGATGATTTCGCTACCCTGCTGGCGCACCGTTTCGTTAATAATGGTTTTCTTACTGCCACGCTCACTATTGCCTGAACGGTTCTCTTGCGCGTTGAGATTAATATCGCGGCCAGCCTGCAGGTGAATATCGTCATTCGCTGCGAGTGCCGAAGCCTGACTGGTAAGATCATGACCAGCGGAGAGAGAAAGATTGCCGCCACTGACAATGGACGTGCGGTCACTGCCGGAATGGTGCGTCTCTTTATTGCCTTTGGTGGTGTTCTGGCCAGTAACTGCACTATTGAGATTGAGATTATTGCCAGCTGCCAGCGTGGTATCGCCTTTGCCTTCCAGCGTACTGGCTGTTACGCCGAGATCATGGCCAGCTTTTAGCGTTAAGTTGCCACCAGCTGCGATCTGACTGCCGATGTTGCTGATTTTCTGGTCGCTGGTATTTTCAGTTCTTAGCCAAATCCCTTTTTCGCCTTTCTGCGATTTGCCTTCCACCTGCTGATTCGCGTTAATCGCAATATCATTCCAGGCATCCAGCAACACGTTGCCGCCCGCGTTGAGCGTGGCTGCTGTCAGCGTAATGTTATTGCCCGCTTTCAGGCTAAGTGTGTCGTCCGCGCTGATCGCAGCAGTATTGCCATTGAACGTATCACTAAAGGATTTAGTACCTGCATCCAGCGTCCACTGTTTAGAAATGGTGATGCTGTTAATGTTGCCGTCCACGCTCTCCAGCGCCACCTTTTTGCCGCTGATGGTTGAACTGACATTATTGATATTGCTGATTGCGCTGAGCTGCAGATCGCCGCCCGCGCTTATTAATCCGGCATTGAGATTAACAATGCGGTTCTGGCTATTGGCTGACAGCGCATTTTGAGCCGTCAGAGTACTCCCATCGTTAATAATATTGCCGCCAGATAAGGTGACATTATTTCCGGCAATCACACTGCCGTCGTGCATATCCACATCTTTAGGGGACAAATAAACTTTCGGCACCATAACCGTCTGGCCATTAACAGTAGCGGCTTCCCACCAGATAAGGCTTTTATCCAGTGACGCAACCTGCTCAGCCGTCAGCGAGACGCCGAATTGTAAGCCGAGGGATTGCTGTGCCGCTGCAGCGTTGTCCATCAGATAACGCATCTGATCAAGATCAGACCCAATGCCATTCAGGTAACGACTGCCAGTCTGATTGAGTACAGTGTTACTGACATAGCGTGTATCAAATGCGGCATCGCCGAGGAAGCGATAATCGTAGTCAGGTTTCAGGCTGAGGCGATCAAGCAAATAAGATGAGCCAAGGAAGGTATTGACGTCGGTATATTGCTGGCGGGTCTCTTGCGGGGCACTGCCCGGTTGTTTGCCCAACAGCGCATTGAGATCGCCAAACAGACTGCTATCAAGCTGACCGAGACCGTTCAGTTCAGGGTTGATAGTGATCAGGTAAGGGCTCTGGCTATTGCCGGTAACGAAGTAACCATTGTCGCTGGTTGGTAGTGGATAGGCACTGGTGTCAACGTTTGACAGCTGATAATCATGTAGTGAGGCTGGGTGGATATCCCCGCCTGCAAGACTCTCTGCTTTGCCAAAGCCGGTCAGGTCTTTACTGGAGCCAGAGGGTGCAGACAAGGATATCTCCGCTGATTTGGTGTTATCCAGCACAACGCCACCGTTAATCTGCTGCAATGCATTGCGCAACTGGTCTCGCCATTCAGGTGAATTGACAGCGACTGCGTTACTGCCGGTTAATGTCTGACGCTGTGCCGCTGAAGCCTGACCCAGTGCCGTTAAACCTTTAACGCTCGGTACCGACAATGTATTTCCTGTCCAGCCAGCATTTGCCGTATTTGACGTATTGCTGATATCGCCGTTAAAGCTGGCACTGACGTTGCCTCCCGCCTGAATGACCGCGCGATAAAGCTGACCTGGCGTAAAGCTGGATTCATTACCCGTTAATGTGTAAATGATATTATTGCTTTCAGTATTTACATTAAGCCTTCCACCGGAAGACGATTTACCTGAAGTTGGTAAACCACTAGTCGGTTTAGTCCCCTTATATTGATAAATGGCATAGTCGTTTTGTGTACCGGCTTGCCAGGACTGATTATTGAGTTGGTCACCACTCAGGCTGATATTTTGGTTCGCTAATATGTCACTAGCCTGATTTTCCAGGCTCAGTGCATGTACAGACATATCTCTGCCTGAAGAGATGCGCCCGGCAGCGCCATTACTGACAACATCGATAGTTGAACTACTCAGGGCGAACTTTTGAGTAGTGGCTGCTGCAAAAGGTGCGTAATAGTTTTTGATTGTGGTGTGCACAGAGCAGCCGCCATCAGCGCCGGAGCAACCACCACCACTCTCTGTATAGGTTTTAGTCGTGTAGTAGCCATAAGAACCGTCAGGAAGCTCACTGACATTAACTCTTATCGTGGCATTACCTACCCCCTCATGCGTGGGTAATACCTGACTGGTCTGAGTAACGTTCAGCCCCTCCCGCGTATTCAGCAAATGTCCGGTATTGATCGTAATATCACCGTTTTGGGTCTCAATCGTTCCGGAGTTATTAACCACCTCGCCATTAGCATTGCCCGTTGCATCGCGCTGCATCCATAGGCTGTTGCCAGCTAAGATATCGGCTTGCTGATTACGAATGCTGTTAGCGAACAGATACAGATTCTGTCCGGCGTACAGCAGTGCGGTGTTGACGATATTGCCGGGGGAAGTGATGGTGAGATTGCCGCGCGTGCCGGTAAAGCCATTAAGATCGACATCGCTGCGGCTGGTAAGGGTTACGTTCCCGCCACCCTGAAGCGTACCTGCGCCGTTCATCATAATACGACTGCCGCTAAGGCTACTGTCGCCGGTGCCGGTGGTGATTTGACCGTTATTGGTCAGATCGCCGCCGGCACTTAGCGTCACCGCCTGACCCTGCAGGGTTGCCTGATTTTCAATCGCACCGTTACTGACGATGGAGAGGTGATTTCCTGCTGCCAGAATATTACGGCTGGTAAAACCGTTAACTAACTGCAGGGCGGCATCGCCCAGCGCCACAACCTGACCAAGCTGGTCAAACCCGTGGCTTTCAAGCAGCAAATTGCCGCCGCTGAACAATTTACCGCTCGCTTGTTGCGTCACCTGTGAGGCTTTAACGTTGAGCTGGTTGACGCCCAGCAGCGTGCCACCGTTAGTCAGCTGCGCATAATTTACCGTCAGATTGCCGCCTTGCACGGTGCCCTGATTCTGTAATTGTGTGCCGGTCAGCGTACCCTGTTGATCCGCCAGCAGCGTACCGCTGTTGCTGGCATTATCGGCATTAAGGTTCAGTTGAGCGGCCTGTAACCAGCCGCTATTGGTTAACTGCGGCGTGGTCAGGGTGATATCGGCAGAAGAAAGCAGTTTGCCACTATTGTTGGCCAGTCCGTATGCGGTGATGCGGCTGGTGGCGCCCTGAATCAGCCCATAGTTATAAAGTTCAGGTGTGGTGAGCGTCAGTCCGTTCTGACTGAGCAGAATGCCGTTGGCGTTGTTGGTTAGCCGACCGCTGGCCGTCAGCAGCAGGCTGCTGTCGCCCTGTACGCGACCGTTGTTATCAACCGCACCGCTGGTCAGTATCAGCTCTTTACCCTGTATCTGCCCGCCGTTGTTAACCGCCGCTGCCTGCAACGCCAGCTTGCCGCCGGTTAATAGTGAGCTGTTCTGCTGCTGGGTTAATGCGCCGCTGAGGGTGACGCCGAGTGCATTAACGCCTGAAATAGCACCGCTATTATTAAGCGTTACGCCCTGCAACGACAGGTTTTGGGCTATCCACTGTCCCTGATTAGCGAAGTTGAGCGCATTGAGCGCTGCGGTGCCATTAGCGGTAATTTTGCTGCCTGCAGTGGAGGTAAGGGTATCTCTGAGAGTGAGTTGCAGGCCGTCAGCGCTTTGGATCGCGCCGCCATGAGTCAGGCTGGTGGCATCTAACAGAATTTGCTGGCCCTGCCATGTTCCGTTATTAGTGACCGCGTCACCCTGGAGTTGCAGCGTTCCCTGGGTAAGCAGTTTGCCGCCCGCATTATTGGTTATCACGCGCGCTGGCTGAGCCTGTGCGACCCGCATCCGCAAGTTACCGGTCTGGGCTGGGGCGAGCGTCAGCGATTGCAGTCCAATCAGACTGCCCTGATTAGCGACGTTCGCCGGGGTAATGGTTAGCGTATCGCCCTGCACGGTACCACTGTTATTAAGCGCGCCACCGTTAAGATTTACGGCTTTTTCTGCCAGTAACGATCCTTTGTTTACCAGGCTTTGCGCATTAATCTGTGCTGTTCCCTGTGACAGCAGTTCACCGCTATTACTTAACTCACCACTAACCGACGCCATCAGGCCGCTGCTGCTCAGCAGAGAACCCTGATGTTGCCAGCTACCGGCGCTGACGTGCAGGTTATCGCTCTGTAACGTCCCTGCCGTTTCCAGACGGGTAGCCTGCAACCACAGATCGCCAGCCGTCAGTGCTTTACCGCCGGCATATTGAGCAAACGTACCGTTAGCCTGGATATCCAGTGCCGCGCTTCCCTGCCACAACCCGCGGTTCTCCAGCGTATCCCCGCGCAGGTCCAGGTTATCCGCCATCATCTTACCGCTGTTGAGCAGAGTGGATGCCGCAAGCGTGGCGCTGCCGCCTGAGCGCAGATCGCCGCGGTTATCCAGCAGCCCGTCAGACGATCCACTCAGTGACGCAAACCCGTTCACCGTACCGCTGTTAGTCAGCGAGTCGAAATGATAAGTGAGATTATTGCCTTGCCAGACACCCTGATTGCTGGCGGTCACGCCCTTCAGCATGAGTTCGCCAGCGCTAAGTATCTGACCCGCGCTGAGATTGTTGAGCTGACGGAAGTCGCCGGAAACACCGGCATCACCCTGCAATAACCCCTGATTATTCAACGTATCACCGGTTGCGCTAAGCTGCTCAGCAGCAAACGTACCGGCATTATCCAGCCTGTCAGCGTGCCACTCAGCCCGCTGCTGCGCGAACAACAACCCTGCGGCGTTGTTGTTCAGCGTGCCGTTCAGCTGGGCGTTGATGCTGGCGGCCGTGAGCTGACCACTGTTGCTAAAGTCGCGTCCAGTGAGGCTAAAGTTGCCAGCGACCTGAAGCAGTCCGTTATTAGTCAGCTCAGCCGGAGCAAGATCAAGATCGCTGCCGCTAATCAGCTGGCCGCCGCTGGCGTTAATCATATTTTTACTGTCCAGCGTCAGCGCACTGTTGCCTTGCAGCAAGCCTGCATTGGTCAGCTGTGCTGCGGTTACGCTGAGGCGATCTGCAGCCAGGGAGCCGCTGTTGCTGATTTCGCTGCTGAGCAGGTCGAGGTTGCGTTCGCTTAACAGCGTGCCGCTGTTTACCAGCGATCCGCTAACGTCGGCAGTAAACTGCGCGTCCGCCCGCGCGCTGCCCGCATTGTTTAAGTTTTGCAGCGTCAGGTCGAGTTGACTGGCCTGCAGTGAACCCTGGTTATCCAGCGTGGTGGCCTGGGCTTGCAGGCTACCGGCGGTAAGCAATTGTCCGCTGGTCTGGTTGACGAGCCGATCGCCCTTCAATGTCAGCGCGTTATTTCCCTGAATCAGGCCGCTGTTAATTAAATCACTCTGTAACGTGAGAACCTGGGCCATCAGCCAGCCACTGTTATCTGTCTTGCCAGCCTGCAACTGAACCTGCTGCTGACCAAGTATTTTGCCGCTGTTGCTTAACGTCTCTGCTGTCAGTTCAGCGTCGGCCGCACTTAAGGCATTGCCCCGATTCAGCCAGTCGCGGGCCGTCAGTTTTAGCTGCTGACCTTGCAACAACCCACTGTTATCGAGCCGATCGGCCGCGGTCGTTAGCTGGCCGCCACTGAGTAACGTTCCGCTATTGGTCAGCTGCTGACCGTGAGTTTGCAGGGACTGCTTACCCTGCAACATCCCGCTGTTGTCGACTACGCCACTGTTAATACTGAGCCGATCTGCTGCCATCTGGCCGGCATTACCCAGTGAGGCATTCTTTAGATTCAGATCGTGATCGGCCAGCAGCAGACCAGACGGCCGGTTGATGAGATTAACGTTATTTGCGGTGATATCGCTGGCG
The DNA here is from genome assembly GCF_059730675.1 of Pantoea sp. X-Soil-MYKO-1785. Lineage (NCBI taxonomy): Bacteria > Pseudomonadati > Pseudomonadota > Gammaproteobacteria > Enterobacterales > Erwiniaceae > Pantoea > Pantoea sp. X-Soil-MYKO-1785. The sequence goes on along the minus strand of NZ_AP036002.1, from coordinate 85,099 downwards.
TTGATCTCACCAGCATTGGTCAGGCTATTGCCATCCAGCGTCAGCGAGGCGCCACTGGTTATCAATCCGTAGTTAGTGAATTCCGGCAGATTAAGCGCAAAGCTGTTGTCTGAACTGACGGTGCCATTGCCGCGGTTAATCAGGCGGTCAGCGCTGAAACGCAGCGCGTGCGTGCCCTGAATCAGTCCGTCGTTGTCTGTGGATGCGCCAGCCAGTTGCAGTGCTTGCCGGCTCAGGATGCTGCCGGTGTTGTTCAGCGTCGCGGCGATAAGATTAGCGTCACCCAGGCTCAGCAGATTGCCACTATTCTGCCAGTCGTTTGTCCGCAACGTCAGCTGCTGTCCCTGCAGCATGCCGCTGTTCAGCAGATTGCCTGAGGCGATCGCCAGCTGACCGTCACTGAGTAGCCTGCCGCTGTTGGTTAACCGCTCGCCTTCAGCCTGAAGCGCCTGCTTTGCCTGTAGCGTTCCGTTGTTATCGATCACTGCGCTGTTAAGGCCCAGCTGCGTGGCCGCCACTTTTCCGTTATTGGTGAGTGAATCGCTGGTCAGCTGCAGCGTATGCTCCGCCAGCAGCGATCCGCCCTGCTGGTTGATCAGATGGACAGTAGACGCTGTAAGATCCGCTGCGTTTATTTCGCCATTGTTGGTCAGGTTCTGGCCGCCCAGTGACAGCGTCGCCCCACTGGAGATAAGTCCGCTGTTATAGAGATCCGGCAGGTTGAGTGCAAAGCTGTTGTTTGAGCTAAGCGTACCGCCTGCCTGATTATTGAAGCTGCTGCCGGTAAAACTGAGCGCATTCGTGCCCTGTAGCAGGCCGTGGTTGCTGGTTGTGACGCTGTCTATTGTCAGCACAGGGGCTGAAATTACCCCCTGGTTGTGCAGATCACGTCCGCTGAACGTCAGGCTGCCGGAGCCAGCGATCGTTGCACCGCTGCTGTTTTGCAACCCACCCGCATTTACGCTGGTAACGCTGCCGGTAAGCATGCCGCCATTACTGATCTGCTGAGCCGTCGCCGACAGGGCTTTACCGGCGGTAAACTGACCGCTATTGCTGAGCTGATTGTTCGCCTGAAGCTGGATATCGTCACCTGCATTAGCGATAGTGAGCTTATCTGCGGTGATGGATGCGCCATTCAGTTTAATGCCGCGTCCGGCAGTGAGACTGCTGTTGCCGGATGTCAGATTCCCCGTTGCCGAGACGGCAATACCGGCATCACTGACCAGTTGAGTGCCGCTAAACGTGGCATCCTGTTGCGCAGCGACGGTAATCTGACCGGACGCTTTGTTTTCGCCGGTCAGCGTTACCGATGTTCCCTGCGCCGTAAGCGCCCTGCGGCTCAGGCTGTTATTGATCACCAGTTTGCCGTTGGCATCCAGCTGAATATCACCCTGTTTAGCCACCAGATTGCCAAGATTTACCCCGACGCCCTTCTCGCTCGACACCAGATGAATACGGTTGGCATACATGCCGCCCAGCGCGCCGGTATCCACCGCCACCGACGGTGCTGCATCTTCACCGGCAATCGGCGTTACGGAACCATCCGCACCGACGCGGTTGGCCCCGGTTGTGACCGTTAAATCTTTGGCGTGAATACCGGCGTTGATTTCGGTGGCGCGCGCAATAATTGACAGCGCATCACTCTGACTGCCGTCCAGCCCTTTGCCTTCAACGGTGATCGAGCCTTTAGTGACATCCAGAGAAGAGAGATTGCCGTTTGCATCCAGCTGCGGTTTACCGGTGGTGAGCGTGACGTTCGGCGTGTTGATGAAGCCGCAGCCGTTACAGGTAATGCCGTAAGGGTTGGCGACCATCACATTGGCCGCTTTGCCCGCCACTTCGGTATAGCCCTGCAGCTGCGATCGGTTCGCGCCGGTGACTTCATTGATGATCGCCTGCGCTTCATGGCCCGCTTTCAGATTGGGGTTGTTCTGGATCAGACCGCCGAGTTGCGTTGAATTAAGCTGGCCGGTGGCATTATTCAGGATCAGTCCTTCCTGCCCGACGTTGTACTGCTGGTACTGATTATGGGAAATCCCCGCGCCGTTCGGCGTCGCGATGTTGAGCACTGGCACGCCGTTAGCCGCCGCATCCAGTTTTGTCCCTGGGGTGACCGGGGTAATGGCCGCTGAAAACGCAGGCAAAAGCGGCTGAAAGGCGACCAGACCACATACCAGATAACTGAGCAGACGGCGTGATAGTGAAACGGGTTGACGATTATCCATAATCTTTGCCTCTTAAAAAACCAGGGTGACGCGGGCGTAAACGTTGAGATGATCCGGGGCCAGATAGCTGGGATAGCTGACCGGAATGCCCAGCGTGAACTGGGTTGAGACGGTTTGATTGCGGGTGCCGATGCCGATTGCACTGCCCCACAAAGAACCTGAACCGTAAGGATCCTGCTGGTCGCGCTTCAGCCAGCCGCCATCCAGCGCCAGCGTGCTGTTGACCTGGCCGATAACCGGTAACGTTAGCAGGGTATAGTTCAGTTCATTGCGCAGATAACCGCCGACGTCGCCAGAGAGATACTGCTCTTTAAAGCCGCGCACTGAGCTTTCACCACCAATAGTCAGGCGTTCACTGCCATACAGACGATCGGGCGTCCACTGGCTATAAAAGCTGCTGAGCCACCACACATCCTGTGTTACCGGGCGCTGGAAACTGCCGCTGAGGCTCCATTTACGAAACGCTGCTTTTGGTAACGCGCCCGATTTACCCGCATCGCTCTCCGCATCAAACCACGGCATTCCGCGGCTAAACGTCGGATTAAACGTGGCGACGCCACCAAAGATTTTTTGGGTATGATTAACGCCAGCCTGCAGGCTGGTCAGCTTGCGACTGCTGCTCTGAAGCAGTGTGCTGTTGAGGTAGTTGTGGCTGACATAGTGATTCAGACCGAGTTGCACCCCGGTTTTGACATCTCCATTTCGGAACAGTACCCACGATCCATTCAGACGATGAGAAACGTTGTCTCCGTTGCTTAGCCAGCTGAAGTTGTTGTTAAGGAAGCTGCTGTGGTAGTTGCTCCAGCTGTAACTGTAATCCAGCAGACCGTAGCCATACGGCACGCTGACGCCAGCCTGGAGATTTTGCGCGTCACGCCACTCACTAAAGGCGCTACTCCGTCCTCCACTGACAAACCAGCGATCGGCAATGCCCAGCAGATTATTTCCTGTCAGTGAAGCGGAAAATTGCCCGGTGCCGGTGCTCTTCTGTCCGCTGTTGTCAGCGTTAAGCATCAGGGATAGCGGAAACTGCGGTTTAGCGGTGAGATTCACAATGGAATAGCCCGGCTGTGGCGCAGGCTGGATTTCGATCTGTACCGGCGTGTTTCGCACCCGGTTAATCTGCTCCATGCCCTGCTCAATATCCCGCAGGTTAAGGATCCTGCCTTCCAGACCCGGGAATGCCATTTTTAGCTGGCGAGAGGCACTGCCCTCAAGACGAATACTTTCCAGTTTACCTTCCAGCACCGTGATACTGAGCTTACCTTGTGTCAGGTCCTGTTCGGTTAAAAAAGCGCGGCTGGTGATATAACCGCGCTGAATATACCATTCGGAAATATTGCGTATAAGCTGTTTAATTTCACTTAAATGCAGACACTGATTCAGATAAGGTTGCGTGAGACGTGTGGTGGTCGCTTCAGATAACAGGCTTGCGTGCGCAATAATAATTTGCTGGATTGGAAAACAGGGGCCTTGTGGATCGTCCATAGACTGTTCAGGCAACGTCACCTGATGAGCATTTAGCAGCGTATCGCGCTGCTGCTGATTATCCTGCAGGCGTTGTTGCTGTTGCTCCTGAATCTGATCGCGGTCTGCCGGACTCAGCGGCGCAGCTGAAACCTGAAAAGTTATCAGTGCGGCAAGCAATATCCGCCACTTCCCTGTTTTGGCTATCATAGTTAAATGCTTAAGTAATTGTGATTGTAAGTAATCCATTTGTAAGGGAACGCAGAATAACATCTCAACAATCGGATAAAAGTGATAATGAACAAATAACGAGAATGGTTTTTTACAGCTAAAATAATAAGTAAGATGTCGTTACTTAAGTTAAATAGGCAGGTGTTTTGAATATTCTTATTCGTTTAATCGCTGGGTGAACTATTAATTCTTATGCTCAGGCTATTTCACCTGACGTCAGTATTTACTGTAATCCTTAACTAATCCTTTATCAGAATCTCTTTCTCCCGACCGGTTAGTGGTAGAGATTACGGGATTATCCGTGTTGAAAAGCGCAAAAAAACCGTGCCAGTTTGACTCTGGCGCTGGTCAGTTGTGATTTTTAATCGCTAGCGCAGCGTAAAACAGGGTTTACCGACTGTTTCCGGCATGGCTGCGTAATAACCAGCCGGAATTCTCCCGACGTTACCCGTCACAAATATTATATCCGTATAATTCAATACCCTGACTGCTAACCACCGCACATCGTTACTACTTGTGATGAATTTGTGATCTGCCTCGCCAACTCGATTCATTATGTGTTGTTATATTGGTTATGAGTCATCTCGTTACCAGGCTGTTCAGCTGTTTATTCATGACCCGCGCCGTTCAGGGACATGCGGCTTTCTGCTGGCGTTATTTCGACGAGCTGCTCGTAACCCTACAACCCTGAAAATTAAAAAAGGTAACGATATGGAAAGCCAGGATCTGCAACGCAAGCTCGGCTTCTGGGCCGTGCTGGCAATTTCCGTCGGAACCACCGTCGGTTCCGGTATCTTCGTTTCGGTGGGTGAAGTAGCAAAAGCGGCGGGCACGCCGTGGCTTACCGTGCTGGCATTTGTGATTGGCGGGCTTATCGTCATTCCCCAGATGTGTGTCTATGCGGAACTGTCTACCGCCTATCCTGAAAATGGCGCCGATTATATTTACCTGAAGAACGCCGGCAGTCGTCCGCTGGCATTTCTTTCTGGCTGGGCCAGTTTCTGGGCGAATGATGCGCCGTCACTCTCGATCATGGCGCTGGCGATTGTCAGTAACCTCGGCTTTCTGATCCCGCTCGATCCGCTGAGCGGCAAGCTGGTTGCCACCGGGCTGATTCTGGCTTTTATGCTGCTGCATCTGCGTTCGGTAGAAGGCGGAGCCACCTTTCAGACGCTGATCACCATTGCCAAAATCATTCCCTTTGTCATCGTGATCGGCATTGGCATCTTCTGGCTGAAAGGTGACAACTTTGTCGTCGCGCAGAGTACGGTAACGACCAGCGCTACAGCAGGCTTTATGGCACTGCTGGCGGGGATTTCAGCCACCAGCTGGTCTTATACCGGCATGGCGTCGATCTGTTATATGACCGGCGAAATCAAAAACCCGGGTAAAACGATGCCGCGCGCCTTGATTGGCTCCTGCCTGCTGGTACTGGTGCTTTACTCGCTGTTAGCGCTGGTGATTTCAGGTCTGATGCCGTTCGACAAACTGGCTGCCTCCGAAACGCCGCTCTCCGATGCCCTCACCTATATACCGGCGCTCGGTAGCGTAGCGGGTATTTTTGTCGCGGTGACGGCCATTATTGTCATCCTCGGCTCGCTCTCCAGCTGTGTGATGTATCAGCCCCGGCTGGAATATGCGATGGCCAAAGACAAGCTGTTTTTCAAAAGCTTTGCTCACGTTCATCCCCGATTCAACACGCCGGATGTCTCGATCATTTTGCAATGCGCGCTCGGCATTTTCTTTATCTTCGTTTCCGATCTCACCAGCCTGCTCGGCTACTTCACGCTGGTGATGTGCTTTAAGAACACCCTCACCTTCGGTTCCATCATCTGGTGTCGCAAACGCGAAGATTACAAACCGCTGTGGCGCACGCCCGCCTTCGGTCTGATGACCTTCGCCGCTATCGGCTCCAGCCTGATTCTTGTGGCGTCTACCTTCGTGTGGGCACCCGTTCCGGGGCTGATCTGCGCCCTGATTGTCATCGCTACCGGTCTGCCCGCTTACGCCTTCTGGGAAAAGCGCAATCGCCGTCTGGCTCACGTTTCTTAACCCTGTCTGGAGAGTTGTTTCATGTTGAATATTGATAAACGCAGTGTGGATTTTCTGGTAACTGAAAATATGGTACCGGAAGTTGAAAAGATTCTGGAACGGGATGTGCCGCGCGTTGACGCCATGGTTGATGAGATGGTACAGCGCGGAATCGATCGCATCTACTTTGTCGCCTGCGGGTCACCGCTCAATGCCGCCCAGACGGCAAAGCACCTCGCCGATCGTTTCTCCAGCCTGCAGGTTTATGCGCTGTCCGGCTGGGAATTTTGCGATAACACGCCGCATCGCCTCGATGCGCGCTGCGCGGTGATTGGCGTCTCGGATTACGGTAAAACCGAGGAGGTGATTAAGGCGCTGGAGTTGGGTGCAGCCTGCGGTGCGCTCACGGCGGCCTTCACCAAACATCACGACAGCCCGATTACCCAGGCGGCTGACCATGTCCTGGCCTATGAAGCGGACTGTATCTGGGAGATTCACCTGCTGCTCTGCTACAGCGTGGTGATCGGGATGATTACCCGTCTCTCACCGCATACCGAGATCGGCAAAATCAAAAATGACCTGCGTAAGCTGCCGCAGGCGCTGGGGCATCTGGTGCGCACATGGGAAGATAAAGGCCGTCAGCTTGGCGAACAGGCGAGTCAGTGGCCGATGATCTATACCGTATCGGCCGGTCCGCTGCGTCCACTCGGCTATAAAGAGGGCATTGTCACCTTAATGGAATTTACCTGGACGCACGGTTCGGTGATTGAGAGCGGCGAGTTTCGTCACGGGCCGCTGGAGGTTGTCGAGCCTGGCGTGCCTTTCCTGTTTTTGCTGGGCAGCGATGAGAGTCGTCATACCACCGAACGGGCAATCCGCTTCGTACGCGAGCGCACCGATAAGGTGATCGTAATTGATTATGCGGAGATTTCTCAGGGACTGCATCCGTGGCTGGCACCTTTCCTGATGTTCGTCCCGATGGAGTGGCTCTGCTACTACCTTTCTATTTATAAAGATCATAACCCGGACGATCGCCGTTATTACGGCGGATTGGTTGAGTATTAACCCTTTTGCCCGGCCTGATGAAGGCCGGGCGCTGCGACCAGGAGAAGCGAAATGAAAAAGGATGATGCAGGTGCAGGTGCAACAACGCAGCCTGACGGGATGATGCGGTTAGCGACGGTGGGCGATAACTGCGTGGATATCTATCCGCAACTTAACAAAGCCTTTTCCGGCGGTAACGCGGTGAATGTCGCGGTCTACAGCAGACGTTATGGCATGCAGTCTGCCTGCGTGAGCTGGGTCGGTGACGATGAGTATGGCGCGCTGCTGAAGCGTGACCTGCTGCAACAGGGTGTTGATATTTTTCATCTTTACACTAAAACGGGCGTGACCGCGCAGACCCAGGTCGAGCTGCGTGACAACGACCGCATGCTGGGCGATTACACCGAAGGCGTCATGGCGGAATTTACGCTGAATAATGAAGACCTGGCCTGGCTTAACGACTTTGATATGATCCATTCGGCTGTCTGGGGGCACGCGGAGTCGGCGCTGCCGGGGTTAAAAGCGGCGGGCAGGATCGTCTCCTTCGACTTTGCCGATAAATGGGAAAACCCGTTGTGGCAGAGCTTGCCGCCGCATCTTGACTACCTGTTTGCATCGGCGCATGTCGAATCGGCCTGGCTACGTGACCGACTGCAAACCGTAGTAGAGTGCGGCGCGGGCGTCGCGATTGCCACGCTGGGCGAAAATGGCAGTCTCGCCTGGGATGGTAAGCAGTTCTGGCGTATGCCACCTGAACCGGTGAGCGTGGTGGATACGATGGGGGCCGGTGATTCTTACATTGCTGGCTTTCTCTGCGCGGTTGCTGCCGGCCTGCCGATCGCACAGGCCATGCGGCAGGGATCGCGCTGTGCCGCGCGGACACTGCGCTATCATGGCGCCTGGTAATCCCGGGGTTGGCGTGACGCTGGGCGCGCCAACCCCTATGACTCCGCCATAAAGCCTCCTATAATCACCTCCACTGTTTCCTACTGTCAGGGTCGACTCATGCCAGCGACGGCGCGATATTCACATCAATTGCTCTATGCCACGGTACGTCAGCGCCTGCTGGATGATATTGCGCAGGGCGTTTACCAGCCGGGCCAGCAAATCCCGACCGAAAGCGACTTATGCAGCTTGTATAACGTCAGCCGCATTACCATTCGTAAGGCGATAACCGAGCTGGTTAACGATGGCGTATTGATCCGCTGGCAGGGAAAAGGCACCTTTGTGCAGCGTAAGAAGGTTGAGAACGCGCTGCTGACGGTGAGTGGCTTCACCGATTTCGGCGTCTCGCAGGGAAAACCGACGCGTGAAGAGGTGATTGAACAGGAACGTGTCAGTAGCGATCCCTTCTGCGAACGGCTGAATATTGCCGGTAATGGCGAGATGTTTCGCCTGCTGCGGGTGATGTATCTTGATAACGAGCCGCTGTTTATCGACTGTTCGTGGATCCCGCTCTCGCGGTATCCCGATTTTGACCGGGTGTATCACGTTGGTGCGTCAACCTATAAACTTTTCCAGCAAAAATATGACAGTCGCGTGGTCAGCGACAAAAAAACCATCGACATATTTACCGCCACCAAAGCCGAAGCGCTCAGGCTGCAGTGCGAGCTGGGCGAACCGCTGTTTCGCATCAGTAAAATCGCTTACGACCAGAACGACAAACCGGTGCACTATTCAGAGCTGTTCTGTCGGGCAAACCGGGTAAGCCTGACAATTGATAACCATCGTCACTGAAAATCGGCGTATTGGCGGGGAGCATGCTGAAACCCGCCCTGACGTGATCCCTGCCGCACGCGATCGCGCTGGCTTTCCGATCGCAGGCAACAGCACCCCCGCAGCGTGACGGAATGAATAGCGCTCACCCGGCGGTGGCGTGGTGGCACCGGGTGAGCTGACCGGCTTCGGCTACCGTTCTGTAAGCAATGGCGGAACCGTGGGCACTTCAGGTGCGGCGTCAATACCTTGCTGCGTCATGCGAAACGCTTCAGGATAGTGCTCGCGCTGCGTGCGGCGTGCCGGTTCGGTGTCCCGCCACGTGTAGAGGCAAAGCTGACACTGATAAACGGTCCAGATACCTTTTACGGGTGACGTCGCCATCGTTTCAATATGCTCGTGGGCACAGCGTGGACAGATCATTTGCATCTCCTTATCAACGGTTAGCCAGCATGGCGGTCAGTTTCTCTACCCACTGCGCGGTTTCTGGCAGATCCTTCACCGGCTGGCTGTAGTGGCCGCGGGTATCGGGCGCAACCGGGGTGGTGGCATCGATAATCAACTTATCGGTAATACCGGCCGGGCTCGAACCCGGATCAAGTTCCAGCACCGACATATTCGGCAACTGCACCAGATCGCCGGCAGGATTCACTTTGGATGACAGCGCCCACATCACCTGCGGCAGGTCGAACGGATCCACATCTTCATCCACCATAATCACCATTTTCACGTAGCCCAGACCGTGCGGTGTGGTCATTGCACGTAAACCCACCGCCCGCGCAAAGCCGCCGTAGCGCTTTTTGGTTGAGATGATGGCGAGCAGCCCGTGGGTATACATCGCATTCACTGCCTGCACTTCAGGGAACTCGGCTTTTAATTGCTGATAAAGCGGCACACAGGTGGCCGGGCCAATCAGATAGTCGATCTCTGTCCACGGCATGCCGAGATAGAGCGACTCAAAAATGGGTTGGGTGCGGTAAGAGACTTTATCGATACGCACCACGGTCATATTCCGGCCGCCCGAATAGTGACCGGTAAACTCACCGAACGGGCCTTCAATTTCGCGCTTGCGCCCTTCGATCACCCCTTCCAGAATCACTTCCGAACCCCAGGGTACATCAAAGCCGGTCAGGGGTGCCGTGGTGATGGGATAGGCCGTTTCCCGTAGCGCCCCCGCCATCTCATATTCAGACTGATCATATTTCAGCGGTGTGGCGCCCATCAGGGTAATAATCGGGTCATTACCGAGGGTGATGGCGATAGGAAGATCCTCACCACGCTCTTCTGCTTTATGCAAATGGAGGGCGATATCGTGCATCGGGACCGGTTGCAGGCCGAGTTTGCGTTTGCCTTTCACCTCCATGCGGTAAATGCCGACGTTTTGCTTGCCAAAGTGGTCAGGATCGTCGGGGTCGCGGGAGACAACGCAGGCTTTATCAAGATAAAAACCGCCATCACCATCGTTGAGGCGGAACAGCGGCAGGATATCGAACAGGTTGATGTCATCATTGTCTACGCTGTTTTCTGCCCAGGCTGGATTCTCACGTCGTTCTGGCGCAACCGGGAAGTTATCCCAGCGGCGGATAAACGCATCAACCTGCTGTTTCACCGGTGTGCCGGGTGGCAGGCCGAGTGCAATGGCGTGGTTCTGCCACGAACCCAGCGTGTTCATCACCACATGTGCGTGGTTGAAACCTTTAATCCGGTTAAAGGAGAGTGCCGGCGCGCCTTCCCCAATGCGGCCGGTGGCATTCGCGGCGGCGGCGATATCGGGTTCGGCATTGACCTCTTCGTCGATGTGCAGCAGTTGTCCCTGCTCGTCAAGTGCCTTAAGAAAGCTGCGTAAGTCGTCAAACGCCATGATCAATCCTCCTGTTGAGCGCAATCGCAATGCGGTGAAGCGGCCCGATGTAATCCCTGCCAGCGCTGCGCCAGCGGAAAATCGAGACCAAACTGATCGAGGACGCGCGCCACAATGTGGTTAGTCACGTCATCAATCGATGTGGGGTGGTTGTACCAGGCGGGCATCGGCGGCACCAGCGCGACGCCCATGCGGGAAAGCGCCAGCATATTTTCCAGATGGAGAGTGCTGAGCGGCGTTTCGCGTGGCACCAGTACCAGCTTTCTTCCTTCTTTCAGCACCACATCGGCTGCGCGGCCAATCAGTCCATCCGCATAGCCTGCCCGGATACCTGCCAGCGTTTTCATGCTGCAGGGGATGACGATCATCCCGTCGGTACGAAACGACCCCGAAGAGAGGGTCGCTGCCTGATCGGCGGGGTTATGCACCACGTCAGCCAGTGCGGCGACATCACGTGGGCTAAAAGCCGTTTCCAGTTCAATGGTGGTCTTAGCCCATTTTGAAATAATGAGATGTGTTTCAACCTCAGGTATTGCCTTCAGCGCCTGCAATAACGCGATAGAAAGTGGTGCACCGGTCGCGCCGGTCATGCCGATGATGAGTCGCATCAAATCCCTCCGGAAATACGTTCGTACACGAACTTTGTATTTACACTAGCCCCCGGGATGAGAGTCGGCAACCTTATGTGGCCAAAAAGTTCGTATACGAATGTTTCAGCGTGGAGGCCTGTCAAACGTTCAGGTGTCGGACCGAATAGGGTATTCTGGCGTTTTACGGCGCGCAAGCGGTTCGCTTAACTATGAAAAATCAACTCGGCAATATCCCTTTTCACCTGATGCGTCAGCTGCTTCAGGAACATACTGCCCGGTGGCAAAGGTCGTTGCCGGAACTCACGAAGCAGCAGTTTTCAGTGCTGTGCGCGGTCGCGGATAAACCCGGAATTGAGCAGCTCGAGCTGATGGATGAGGCCCTGATGACCAAGGCGACGCTGGCTGAGCTGCTGGTGCGCATGGAGAAAAAAGCGCTGTTGATCCGCACGCCAGGCGAAACAGATAAGCGTCGACGGCTGATTACGCTGACGGCGCAAGGTCGTGCGGTGCTGGAGCAGGCGCGTCCCCTTGCCGCAGCCGTCGACGCCACTTTTCTTTCCCGGCTTAACAGCGGACAGCAGCAGCAGTTAATCACGCTGCTGCAATCGTTGCTGGCTGAACAGTGAGTATTACTGCGGAAAGACATTATCACGGCCGCCATCAGGCGGCGTCGATCCACCTCCTGACAGCTTACAGCGGCCGGTGACCCGGCCAATCATTTCAGCGCCTCACTGGCCGCTTTGGCAATGGCAATTTCATTCGGGTTGGCTGAGCCGCTGACGCCAACCGCGCCGGTGACCTGATTATTGACGGTCACCACCGATCCGCCGCCCAGTGGCACCATTCCGGGCAGCGTGGCGATGGCGGGTTCAGCGCCATTGGCACGCGCCATATAGCGATCGGTTGAGGTGCGATAAAGCGCGGCGGCACGTCCTTTCTGAATTGAAGAGTCGATACAGCCGACAGGCGCATTATCCATCCGCTTAAATGCCAGCAATTGACCGGACTGATCCAGCACCGCGATGCAAACCTGCGCATTGAGGGTCTGCGCCTGCTTTTCAGCCCGGGCAATCATGTGCTGTGCATCTTCAGCGCTGAGGATGGTCTGGGTCAGGGTAGCATCAGCTGTCGCTGTCCAGAGCGTGGCGAGCATGCAGAGCGAGGTACAAAGTGATTTTTTCATTGTTTCTCCTTTTACCGGTTCATTTTTTTGGCGTGATAATGCCTTGCCAGCAGGCCGATCAGCAGTACCAGCAGACCCAGAACGATCCACGGCGCGCGCTGCAGCCAGGGATTGTTTTTCGGCTGTAGCAACACCTTTTCTACCTGCCCGTCGGTGACAGCGTGATCGGGCTTACCAAATCGGGTTGAAACGTAATCCAGCAGGCGTGTCAGCTCGCCACGGCTCATCTGATGGGCGAAGGCAGGCATAAAAGCGTGCCCGGCTTCAGTGGTCCGGTTGACCCCTTCAGCAACGGTCATAATCAGATTGGCCGGATCGGCGGCAATCACCGCAGCGCTGCCGGTGAGTCGCGGGAAGGATTGCGGATTATCGTGAGTGCCTTCGCCGTTTGCCCCATGACAGCTGGCGCAGGCGGCATTGTAGAGCTGCGCGCCACTCAGATGATTACCTGATATCGCGTCATCGAGCGTCGCCGCCGGCCCGGCTTCCACCGCCGCCACGTTAAGTTTGTCCGGCGCGGCGAGCACCTGAGGTTTTGCCGGCGCTTCTCCCAGCGTTAACAGATAGCGGGCGATGGAGTGACGGTCGTTATCGGTAAGGCGTGAGAAAGAATTCTCAACGGCAGTGCCCATTTCACCCGCCGCAATGGCTTTGCCCGGCAGCGAACCGGTTTTGAGATAGGTGGCCAGTTCCTGTTCTGACCAGTCATACAGATGAGCCTGGGTCAGATCGGGGGCATTCCAGCTGCCGACTTCGCCTCCACCCAAAAAACGCCCGTTGTCCTCTGCCATCATCAGGTTGCGCGGCGAATGGCAGCTGCCGCAGTGCCCCAGCGTTTTCACCAGATATTCACCGCGCGTTTCGCTGATTCGATCCGCAGTTCCGGCGGGCAACGCTTCCTGAGACAAAAACAGCCCATTCCAGACGGCCATCATCGATCTGACAGAGAACGGAAACGGCAGTTGTGTCTCAGGCACGCGGTGATCTTCAGCCGGAACGCGGTAGATGAAGTAGTCATAGAGCGCGTCGATATCCGCATCGGTCATCGATGCGAAGGCGGTGTAAGGCATTGCCGGATAGAGATAACTGCCATCCGGCCGCCGGCCTTCCCGCATCACGCGCCGAAAGTCGCTCTGCGAGTAACCGCCGATGCCATTCAGCCGTGAGGGGGAAATATTGGTGGCGATGATATCGCCCAGAGGTGATGAGATGCGGTAACCGCCTGAAAACGGGTGGCCATTATCGGGATTCCGGTGACAGGCCGAGCAGTCGCCAGCAATCGCCAGATATTCACCCCGCTTAAGCGTCGCCTCATCAGGTGTTGCCCGCACCAGCACCGGAAGCAGCAACAGCAAAAACAGTATCATTCGCATCATCACAACTCCCGAACCAGGGTGTCAGCCAGCCGGAGCGCCAGCGCGATGCCGGTCAGCGTCGGATTCACCGTGGCAGACGTTGGCATTACCCCGGTGGTGGCAAGAAACAGATTAGGATGATCCCAACTGCGGCAGTGTGCATCGACCACCGAGTCGCGCGGGTTGTCGCCCATAATCGTGGTGCCCATGATGTGATACTGATTACGCCATCCTGTGGGTGCTTCCACTATCTCGCCATTAAAAGCCATCAGAAAATTAGCGAAATCCCGGTAAGCCTGCGGGCGCATGCCGCGAACATAGCTGTCCAGCTGATAGTTCACCTGCAGCATGGGTAATCCGATAGCATCACGCCGACTCGGGTGCGGAATCACGCGATTGGTGGGGCTGGGCAGAGTTTCGCTCATGGTGCTGATGTTCATAATGCGTGAGGCGCGATCGCGAATCGCCGCATCAAGTTCAGGTCCCATCAGGCCTTGCTTCAGCAGTGACGGTGTCACGTCAATATTCGGCACCAGATTGCGCAGCGAGTAGCGAATGGCAGAGTGTTGCGCCCGGCTCGGCTCATCGCGGCGGGTGGCAATAGTGCCGTGCTGAACCGAGCCGCGCCCTGTCCAGAGCGGTTCATCTGCCAGAAACGTCATGCTTAAGCCGGTGTGATCCATCAGGTTGCGGCCAACCTGATCGGAACTGTTCGCCACCTCCGACATCAACAGCAATTTTGCTGTTTCCAGGCCATGGGCAGCCACGATGAATTTTTTCGCGCTGAGTCGCACATTACGTCCGTCAGGTTTGCGATAGTGCACCGCAACGATCTGATTATCTGCACCCTTTTCCAGCTGCCACGCCACCGATTCAGTGCGCAGATCAACGCCCAGCGCCACCGCTTTATCCACATGCATATCGCCGGAATACATGGCGCCAATAGGACAAACCGGTTCGCAGTTATTGTTGCCGGCACAGGCTGGACGACCATCGTAAGGCTGTGAAATCCGCGCATGGGGTTCATGGATCACCTGATAACCGAGCGGGCCCAGCTTTGCCTGCATCCGCTGCACCATGTAGGGTTTGGCTTCCGGCGGCAGAGGATAAGGCGCGGAACGCGGCGGCCATGCCGCCCGGCTCTGACCGCTTTGATCCTCATCAGCGCTGCCCACTACGCCAATCTCACGCTCGGCGAGCAGATACCAGGGTTCGAGATCGTCATAATCTATCGGCCAGTCGCGGCCAACGCCATAAACGCTTTTTAGTTTGAAATCATTCGGCAACAGCCGCCAGCAGGCCGATGCCCAGTGGCGGGTACTGCCGCCAGCCACTTTCAGAAAGCTGGTGACATACTGAAAATCTGCATCGCCGTGCGCCTCAATGTAGCCATCGGTATAACTGTTGGGCGCCCAGGGTAAATTCGGATAAGGCGCGCACCAGTTACGCTTGCTGGCGCTGTTGCGGTAATTTTCAACCACTTTCCAGCGTGGAATGTAAGGCCCCGCCTCCAGCATGATCACCGACTTGCCGGCTTTGGCCAGTTGACAGGCTGCGTTGGCGCCCAGTGCGCCAGAGCCAATAATCACTACGTCGGCATCATACTGCGTCATGATTTAGATCCTCTGCGCGATTCAGCAGACGCCTCGCCTCAGCATGGGTTCTGGCTCGCCCTTCCACCATTGCCAGCCATTCAGGCTGCGGCTCGGTGATAACGCCAGCTGCACGCGGAGAATCGCTGCCCCAGGCGGTGATATTTTCCGGCATCGGGGGTGCAGTTACGCCCTCTGGCACTGCCTGCCAGTAATCAGGTCCGCGCTGTGAATAGGAGGGGCGAGGCGTAACACCGGCCGTCGGCTCATACATCAATGCCGAGAGGAACGAAACAAACTGTGCATCGTCAGTAGCGCGGGTCGTGGCAGGGTCTCCGGTATAGCCCAGATACCACGGCGTGATGATGGCCAGCGCGGTTGTGACCTCCGCTTCGGTAAGCTGCGCGAGACGCTCTTCCGCTGGCAGGTGGATATAGCGGCGTAAGCGTTCAGCCAGCCGCGCAAGCTGCTGGTCGAAATCGCGCGCCTGGCCGGATAACAACCGATAAAGACGCTGACTGATGGCCGGATCAAGCCCCTGTCGACCGGTTAAGGTCTGGCTGACAAAGAGTAATGTCTCTTCACTGCCGGACCCAGCCAGCGCAGCAGGCATAATGGCGGGCACACTGATAATCACGCTTGATGAAATCATCATGCGCAGGAATGTACGCCTGTTCATTTTTCCTCCAGGTGTAGGTTGGGTAACAAAGAAAGCGGATTAAACGGCGTATTTTTTATTTTGAATCCGCTGGTTCAGCCATGTATCGAGGCTCCAGGGGCCGGCACCGTGAATTATTAGCATCAGGAATCCGGCACAGCAGGATATATTTTTCAACCACACCATCAGATGGGCGTGCGAATAACCGGGGTAAAAAAGGAATGCGGAAAGCAGTGAAAAAGAAACCATAAAGATACAGACAAAACGGGTTAAAAATCCGATTGTTATGGCGATGCTGCCTGCGACTTCCAGCAAAATCACCCACGGAAGAAAATAATCAGATACGCCGTTTTGATGCATTAACATTACGTTCTCATCGTAATGAATTATTTTATCGATGCCAGAGGTGAAAAAGAGTGCGACAGCGAGCAGGCGCGATAACGCCCAGATAAACATTTTATAATTTTTCATTTTTTATTAGCTTGAGGTAAGCGTTGTTATTTTAAAATAGGCCTCAAACAATAAAATATTTTTGACTTTTTGTGCGGTGATTCATTTCACCGCATCGGCATTGCGTTTAAGTCTGCTTCACCACTGCCAGCGTTTTTCAGCCAGCTCAACCAGCAATCGCGCGGCCGGAGTCAGTTCGCTCAGTGACCGGTATTGCCAGCCAAAAGTCCGCGGCATAATCACCAGCGGCAGGGTAATTTCAACCAGCGACGGCTGGGACATCTCCTCCTGCAACAGACGGCGAGAAACAAAACTCAGCAGCTGAGTCTGCGCCAGTACCTGGCGAAGCGGCGACAGGGTATTACTCTCCATCTGCACCCTTGGCGCGGCATATCCGCCGCTCAGCAGACGTTGTTCAAGCCACTGCCGGGTCGCAACCTGCGGCGCGGGTAATAACCACTGAAAGCGGTCCAGCTGTTCAGGGGTCGGGTGCAGACCCGCCAGCGGATGAAAGCAGCTGGCAGCCACCACCACAGGATCTTCCATCAACGGGCGGGTGATGAATTCATCGCTCTTATCCGGTAAAAATCCCAGAATTAAATCCAGTTTGTTTTCCCGCAGCCGTGACTGCAGCAGATCGTTCAGTCCAACCTGCACTTCAAGCACCACGGTAGGCGCCTGCTGCAGTAATTCGCGGGTTAAATGCGGCAGCATAAACTCGGCTGCGGTAGCCGCAACGCCGAGGCGGATCACGCCGGCGGTTCCCGCGCCGAGGGCATTTAAATCCTGCTGCGTCACCTGCATCAGGTGCAGCACTTTTTGAGCGCGTTCACAAAGTAGCAACCCAGCTTCCGTCAATTGTATCCCGCGCCCCACCTTCAGAATCAGCCGCGTTGAGCACGATTTTTCCATCCGCTGAATGCACTTTGTCAGCGCCGGCTGGGTGATACCAAGGGCTTGCGCCGCTTTGCCAAGATGGGCCGTTTCACGCACTACCGCCAGGTAACGCAGATCTTTGAGCTCCATTCATTCCTCGCAGGAATCGAATCATAAAGAACAGAGAATATTATTTATCAATTCAACCTGCCAGGCTAAATGAAAATTAACACTGGAGTAACACATGAGCTGGAGAATCCTGATGACCGCCCCGACCTTAGGGGCTGGAGGACAACACGCACTGGCCGAGGCAGGATGCGAAGTACATTACCTGCGTGACAGCCAGGAGGCTGCCGAGGTTGAAAAAATCATGGCGCGCATCCCGTTTGATGCGGTTATTTCCCGCACCGTTGCCCTTTCCCGGCGTGCCATCACCGCCTGCCCGACCCTGAAAGTGATTTGTAAACATGGCGTTGGCGTAACCAACATTGATATTGACGCGGCTACCGAACACAACATCCCGGTGTTGACCACGCCCGGTACCAATGCGCAGTCGGTCGCTGAGCTGACTGTCGGCTTAATGCTGAACGCGGCACGCCGCATAAGCTGGTATCAACAGGAAATTGAGGCGGGCCGCTGGACCCGCAACGGCGGCGGGATTGAACTCAGCGGTAAGACGCTGGGTCTGGTGGGCTTCGGTGAAATTGGCCAGCGGGTCGCACGTATTGCAGGCGCAATCGGGATGCGCGTCTGCTTTTACGATCCGGCGGTTGAAGAACCTCAGACCATGCTGCCTGGCGAACAGGTCAGCTCACTGGACAGCCTGCTGACCCAAAGCCACGTCATCAGCCTGCACTGCCCGGTCAATGCGGCAACACGTCAGATGCTGAACAGCCGCACCCTGGCGCTGTTACCGGCTGGCGCATTGATCATCAACACCGCGCGCGGTGAGCTGGTCGATGAAGCCGCGCTGGATGCGGCCCTGCGTGACGGTCAGCTGTTCGCCGCCGGGCTGGATACCGTCGCCTCGGAGCCTCTCCCCGCCGATCATCCTTTTCGCTCGCTGAATAATCTGCTGCTGACGCCGCACATTGGCGGCTCGACGCCTGAAGCGCTGGACGCTGTAGCGCGGATGGCAGCGCGTCAGTGTCTCGATTTTCTGGAAGGTCATGCGGTAAATCCAGTGACCTGTGTTAACCGAACTGTCCTTAAGGAACGCTCATGACAACCGATAACCGCTGGCCTGCTGGCTATTTTATTGGACAACGTGGATCCCTGCCCGATGCTGAAACCATCGATGCCTTTCGCCGTTTACCGGTGCCGAATATTGGTGACTGCATGGGACGCAGCTGCGGCGCATCCGGATTACAGGCTTATCATAATGACCCGCAGCAGGTACTCTGCGGCCCGGCGCTGACGGTCAAGGTCCGTCCCGGCGATAACCTGATGATCCACAAAGCGATAGAGATGGCCCAGCCGGGGGATGTTCTGGTGATAGATGGATCGGGCGATCTCACCCAGGCATTGATTGGTGGCCTGATGCGCACCTCCGCGCTGGCGAAAGGTATCGCGGGTTTTGTCATTGATGGCGCGATTCGGGATATCAACGAATGGGCAGAAGGCGGCGTCGCTCTCTGGGCGCGGGGAAATACGCTGCGCGGGCCTTCGAAGGAAGGCCCTGGCGAAATCAACGTCACCATACAGTGCGCGGGGCTGGTGGTGGCACCAGGCGATTTAATTGTTGCCGATGCGGATGGCGTAATTGCGATTCCGCAGCAGCAGCTCGCGTCTTTACTGCCGCGGGTACGTGAGCATGAGCAACGCGAAGCGCGCATTCGCGAAAATAACCGCCAGGGCACCGCCGATCCGGAACGTTTTAACGCCATTTTACGTGCTAAGGGGTGCCCGCTGTGATCAATAAAAAACATACCCGCTCATTCAGCATGCTTACCCTGCTGACGACAATGATAACAGCTCCCTACGTCGCGGCTCAGGATCAGCTGCCGGTTCAGCTGCCGGTTCAGCAGGACAGTCGTTTACAGCAGGTTGAAACCTCACCGCGCGTCTGGAATGGCGTCACGGTCAGCGCGGATGGGCGCATTTTTGCTTCACTGACCCAGTCAGAAGGCACCGGTTTGCAACTGGCTGAAGTCAAAAACGGGCAACTGGAAGCCTGGCCAGACCAGGCGTGGAATCAATGGGACAGCAAGGATCCGTCGCATCACTTTTTACATGTTAATGCACTGCGATTTGGCCCTGATGGCGATCTTTGGGTCATGGATGCCGGCAATACAGGGATCGGGACCGGCGACAAAGCGGTGGAAGGCGGTGCTAAACTGGTGCGTATCAATATTCAGACGCGCAAAGTTGTGGCGACCTATATCTTTAAGGCACCCACACTCAAGCCCGCCAGCTATCTGGATGATGTCCGTTTCAATGGTGATTTCGCCTATATTACCGATCCCGGCGCGGTCGGGCTGGTAGTGCTTAACCTGAAAAATGGCCAAAGCTGGCGCGTGCTGGATAATCACCCGCTCTCTATCGATCATCAGCCAATCTATGCCGATGGGAAAAAACTATTCTTACGCGACGGGCGGGAAAAGCGGGTAGGCCTGGATCAGCTTGAAGTCTCTCCCGACGGCAAATGGCTCTATTATCAGGCTATCCCCGGCCCGATGGCGCGAATAGAAACCCGCTATCTTAATGATGCGACGTTAACGGCTGACGAGGTTGCCCGGCATACGCAGAAGTTTGTTGAAACCTGGAGCACCGGTGGCACCGCTATTGATGCTGACGGCAATCTCTATGCATCGGATATCAACACGCGCGCCGTGAAACGTATCACTCCGCAGGGGGAGGTGAGCACCGTGATTCAGGATCCCCGGCTGGTCTGGATCGATGCGATGTGGATATCTGAGGGACAGCTCTGGATGCCATCGGCACAGATTAACCGGACGCCGGCAACCACCGGCGGTAAGCCTTCTGTGGTTGAGTACCCGGTTAAGCTCTATCGTCTGAGTCTGCCTGTCGCGCCATCGCCGCGCGATCATCAATAATTCAACGGCCCGTTTATTCGGGCCAGATAAACGGGCATTAGCCAGAAAATCATTAACAGTTCGCAGGCGTAAGTATCGCCTTTTATCACCATCACCCTGCGTGATTTTAAATTTTCAAAAAATATGAGTCAGCGCACATGAATAATATTTTTATTGATTGTTAATGGCTGTCTTTTTTTCTGATAATGGCTGGCTCATTAATAATAATGTTAGTGCATATCGCATTGAATGAATTAACATCCGATACGTTTTCTGTTTGTCGCTGACGGACGGGCGGTCTCCCTGCAACAGGATAAAATATGTTACTGATTATCAGTCTGCTCATGATAACCGTGTTTATTGCTCTGTTAATGACCAAAAAACTCTCTGCCCTGACGGCATTAATAATGGTGCCCACTCTGTTTGCATTATTAGCAGGGAACGGTTTAGAGACGGGCGATATGGTAATTAAAGGATTGCGCACCGTTGCGCCAACCGGCGTCATGCTGATTTTCGCTATGCTCTATTTTATGAGCGTAACGGACGCCGGCATGTTTGATCCGATCATTAAGAAAATTGTTTCAGCAGTAGACGGCGACCCGGTAAAAATATTTTTCGGGACGGTGCTGCTGGGTTTTATCGTCGCGCTGGACGGTGATGGCGCAACTGTATATATGATTGTGCTTTCCGCGTTTCTGCCAATCTATGAACGCGTTGGGTTATCAAAATTAAAAGCAGCGTGTTTGCTATTACAGTGTACCGGCCTGGGCAATATGTTTCCCTGGGGAGGCCCAACGGCACGGGCTGCAACGGCGGTACATGCAGAGATCAGCACGCTGTTTGTTCCCTTAATGCTGCCCCTGCTGGCGTGCGTCATCTGGACTTTTGTCATGGCGCTTATACTGGGACGGCATGAACGTAAACGCATAGCCTGGAACGGCGATTCCACAGAAAAACCCCCGCTGGTGTTCGAAGCGAAAGCCTGTGCAAGCTGGCGCTTCTGGACAAACTGGGTATTAACCATTGCACTGATTACACTGCTGGTGCTGGATTGGGTGCCAATGGCCTATCTGTTTATGCTGGCCACCGCAATAATGTTTCTGGTTAATTTTCCACGTCTCGATCAGCAACAGGAGCAGCTTGGCCGGCATGCACCGGCGATTCTGTCTGTCGCCAGCTTAATTTTTGCCGCGGCAGTATTTACCGGAATTTTTTCAGAAACAGGGATGGCAGATGCGCTGGCGCAGGCGATTGTAAATGTTATTCCAGCCGCAGCAGGTCCTTATTTAGCGGTGATTACCGCATTAATCAGCGTTCCGGTGACCTGGCTGGTTTCAAATGATGTTTTTTATTTTGGTATGTTGCCGGTTCTGGTCCAGGCTGCCAGTCATTATGGCATTGCGCCGGTAGAGATGGCTCGTGCTGCGCTGGTAGGGCAGCCGGTACATATATTAAGCCCGCTGGTGGCGTCGACCTATCTGCTGGTGGGCATGCTGAAACTGGATTACGCGCAAACACAGCGATTCACCTTGCGCTGGTCATTTATTACCAGTGTCGTATTCTTTTTAACCTGCCTGCTGCTGGGTGCCTTTCCTTTGTACCAGAGTGTTTAATATTAAAAAATAACAGGGTGATCGTTGTAAATATTACCTTCACGGTCTGGCTGATAAGCCTCAATGACTTCAGAGATAATTATTTCCGGAATGAAGATAATATCGTTCATCAGATAGTCTGGCCGAATTGCCTTGTTGATCGGCTTAATACGCTGCTGAAGCTGCGCGTTCCAGGTTGTGGTGTAATACACAACTTCAATATGCAGATTTCCAGGGCTGTTAAAGTCATTTTAATCTGACCGGATGCGCCACTTTTTTAGAAAAAATCATGTGTTGATAATTAACGCGTCGGTTACGGATGAAAAAATAAAACGGCTGGCCAGCGCCTGAAAGATTATCGGTATCATCGTCTGAAATTAATGGGCCTCCAGTGGCAAAGTAAACTCAGGTAAGACGTCACCATAAAATCACCTGAACGGGCTACCAGCGGGCATCAGCAGCCCTCACCTTTTTGGTTCTCGCCGCATGAATGAATGATTGCTGTTCATTTTTATACTGACTTCGTATAATTGTACTTATACGAAGCCAGATCTGAGAAGTGATGGCAGAACAGGCCAGCGCGGCGCAAATCACGGCCGAAAAATGACAACGCTACGCGAATTCTGGCCGGTTATCCCCCTGCCTGAATCTCAGAATTGGCGTAGCGCGTTCACCGGAAAAAACAGTCAATAAAAGAGCTACGATGACAAAGTTAAGCCAGCTGGCGAATCTGACTATTCCACAGCATGCGGATATCACGGAACAGCTTAAACAGTTCGTTCAGGATAAAGAGGCCTTTTCGCCTAGTACCTGGCGACAGTTGCTAAGCGTAATGCGCATCTGTAGCCGGTGGGCAGAGGATAATCAACGCAGTTTTCTGCCTATGACCGCCGAAGATCTGCGGGATTACCTCTCGTTTTTATCAGAAAGCGGAAGGGCATCTTCGACCGTGACGTCGCACGCCGCGCTGATCTCGATGTTACACCGTAACGCCGGGCTGCCTGCCCCTAACCACTCTCCGCTGGTTTTTCGTGCCATGAAGAAGATAAATCGGGTTGCGGTGATGAAAGGCGAGCGAGCCGGACAAGCCGTGCCGTTCAGACTGAGCGATCTGCTGGCGCTGGACAAACAATGGTGCAGTTCGGACCATTTGCAGGCGCTGCGTGATTTAGCCTTTTTACACGTGGCATATTCAACCTTACTGCGCATCAGTGAGCTGGCACGGCTACGGGTGCGGGATGTCACGCACGCCGCAGACGGCAGAGTGATCCTCGACGTCGGCTGGACCAAAACCGTTGTTCAGACCGGTGGTCTGGTTAAGGCGCTGAGTTCCCGCTCAACACAACGGCTTGAGGCATGGATTGATGCGGCGGGACTGGCCAGCCAGCCTGATGCTTATCTGTTTAGCGCGCTGCACCGCTCGGGTCGGGTGATCACCAGCGGGACGCCGATGAGTACCCGAGCGCTGGAACAGATTTTCTCCCGCGCCTGGTCCGCCGCCGCAAATAACGGTCCCGTAAACGCCAATAAAAAACGCTACACCGGCTGGAGTGGACACAGTGCCCGTGTCGGCGCTGCGCAGGATATGGCAGCCAAAGGTTACTCTATCGCCCAGATTATGCAGGAAGGCACCTGGAAAAAACCGGAAACCCTGATGCGCTATATCCGTAATGTTGATGCCCATAAAGGCGCGATGGTCGATTTTATGGAACAGCACACTGACTGACCGCCGCTAACGGATGAGCCGTTCTCATTTTGCCGTGAGAAGTTATCCACAGAAAAAGTGGACAGCCTGTGTGTAAGCCGGTACTCACTGGCCGGATGTGCCTGACAGATCAGCAAGATAGCCTGTTTACAGGCAACTGCCGCGGGTGCCAGCGGATGAGCAGGAATAACCGCCTGTCACGGCAGGCTAATGGCCTGTCAGGCGTTGAAAATCAGTTCGGATGAGATCTGCATCAGGTCTGCCGCGCGCGCATTGTTAATAAGCCGGCGGAAGGCTCGGAAGGCTGAATCCACATCCACCAGCGGCCTTTACAGCGCCGCCGGCGGGAGGAGCCAGCGTTACTGTGCGAAGCTATCCTGTTTACCACAACTGCTTTTGCAGCCACCGCAGCCCGAGCCGCTGGTGACCACCGGCAGCGTAAGCGGATGCTGTTTTATCCGGTTGCCCGATTTGCGCATGGCCAGCAGGATCAGCGCATTCACCGCGATCACGCCGATCAGGCAGCTGGCGCTGAAGGTGGGATGTTCGGCAAACGTCACGCTCTGATAAAACAGCGTGGCGGTGGTATAGGCGATATTGAGTCCCCAGAAGAAGGAAAACAGCATCCAGTTACGGCCCGCTTCGCGTGAGATCGCGCCCATCACCGATACGCAGGGAACGTACAGCAGGACAAAAATCAGGTAGCTGTAGGCGGCAATGCCGTTGCCAAATTTGGCCGACATCACGCTCATCTGGCCGGCCGCCATTTCGCCATCCCCTTTGCTGGCATCGATAGGGTGAGCCAGCGCATCGATACTGAACGCGGCTGTCAGGCCAGCCCAGGTCTCGGTCAGCGAATCCTTCAGTTCATCAATCAGACTGAACGCCTGCGGGTCAAACGTGCCACTCTGTACGGCTTCGCTGGTATAAAGGCTGTTTAGCGTACCCACCACCACTTCTTTCGCCATGATGCCGCTCACTAATCCGACCGTTGCCTGCCAGTTATCCGGCATCACGCCGATAGGCAGCAAAACCGGTGTGATCTGCTTACTGGTGGTGGCCAGCGCAGAGTGATTGATGTCGTCGACCGGCTGTCCGTTAAACGAAAAGCTGGTCAGCACGCCGATTAACATACTGACCAGGATAATCACCCGACCGGCCCGCACCACAAACATTTTCAGACGCTGCCAGGTCTGGATCAGCAGGCTTTTGAGATGCGGTCGGTGATAAACCGGCAGCTCCATGATAAACGGTGAGGCTTCGCCACCCAGTAAGGTGTGCTTGAGTATTAAGCCGGTTACGATCGCCACCACAATACCCAGCAGATAGAGTGAAAAGACCAGGCTGGAGCCATGGGAACTGAAGAAGGGGTCCGCTTGGAAAACGGAAATTATCCCACGCTAAGACTGTTTTTTGTACAATGTGGTGTCGACTGTGCGTAATGAGCGGTATTTTCCGGATCCCAGCTTAAAATTATTACGCCAGACGTAATCTCCACTCAGATTGATATGTTCCCAGCCCAGGGGAGAAAGATGAGATACCAGTTGCTCATTTATCGGGATACCTTTTCGTTTTAGTGACTCAATAGCTCTTTCTATATATACCGTGTTCCACAACGTGATCGCCGCTGTCAGTAACGTCAGCCCGCTGGCGCGGTAACTCTGATTCTCCAGCCCACGATCCCTTATTTCACCCAGACGGTGCATAAAGACCGCTCGCGCAAGGGCATTACGGGCCTCACCCTTATTCAGCCCCGCCTGTACGCGTCGGCGCAGACCGGGATCACGGAACCAGTCCAGCATAAATAGTGTCCGCTCAATGCGGCCAATCTCTCTCAGCGCTTTGGCAAGTCCATTCTGTTTTGGGTAACTGGCTAACTTTTTCATCATCAGCGATGCGGTGACTGTCCCCTGCTTAATCGAGGTTGCCAGGCGCAATACCTCATCCCAGTGTGCCTCAATGTCTTTGATATTCAGGCTGGTTGTTGATATGACGGACTGAAGCCCCGGATAGCGTTCGGCCTTTCCATGAATAAACAGCCGCTTGTCATGAAGATCCCGGATCCTCGGCGCAAAAGCGAATCCCAGCAGGTGCATCAGGGCGAAAACATGTTCAGTGAAGCCTGCGGTATCGGTGTAATGCTCGGTAATTTCCAGATCGCTTTCATGGTACAGCAGGCCATCAAGCACGTGGGTTGAGTCGCGCACCCGGCTGATCACTTTGGCATAGAACGGGCTGTATTGGTCTGAGATATGCGTATAAATCTGCACGCCCGGCTCCTGACCATATTTAAGATTGACCTGACCGGCATAACGTCCGTGACTGCCTACCCGAAAGTTCTGCCCGTCTGACGATGATGTTGTCCCGTCGCCCCAGAATGCGGCCAGAGGCCGCGCTTTCTGAGCGTTGACCAGCTCGGCCAGTGCCGCTGAATAAGTTTCATCTCTGATGTACCATGCCTGAATACCTTCGAGTGACGATTTTGTTGCCCCCGGGCAGGACTCCGCCATTTTTGTCAGCCCCAGATTGATGCCGTCGGCCAGAATGGTGGTCAGCAACAGTCTTCCGTCTTTTGGTCTGACGTAATTATTTTTGAGGTGCGCGAAGTGACGCGTAAACCCCGTCCAGCTGTCCACTTCTTCCAGTATCTCTGTAATTTTCGGATGAGGAAGCATGCCATAAACCAAATCGGCAAAGGGCGAAACACCCGAAGGGACGCTGTTCTCCAGCGGAGTGATTTTTACTCCTTTATCTGAAATATCAACATCGGGCAAATCACCGGCAAGCGCCATCGCGTTAACTTCTTCCAGACGCGATGCAAGAAGCGTCATACGGGCCTGAAGATATGCCTGGCAATCGGTCTGAACGGCCAACTGTAACTGGTCATTGTGGCGGGATTTCTCAAACTCAGCAGTCGGGATGAGATAATCATCAAAATTTCTGTAGCGGCGCGATCCTTTTACCCAGATATCACCGGAACGTAGCGCCCCCTTGAGTTCATTCATTACGCAAAACTCGTAGTACTTGCGGTCGATTCCTGAAGGCGTGAGTACCAGTTTTCGCCAGCTTTCAGGGATAAATCCTGTTGGCGCCGATAGCGGCACTTTACGAAGTTGTTTACGGTACATTTCCCTGATGGTGTCCAGCGCATCGCTGAGCGTCTGCGCCGCAGGTGTCGCCATGAACTGCAATGCTGACAGCATACGCGGGGCGTATTTACGCAGCGTACTGTATTTTTCGGTGATCAGGTGAAGCGGGTCGAAATTGCCCTTACGGGACAGAAACCGCGTTTCTTCCACGCTGTTGATGAATTCCTGCCAGGGAAGGACATCTTCTATTGCAGTCCAGGGATCTTCCCCGGATTCTCTGGCGTTAAGTAACGCCTGCCCGACGGTAACGTACTGCTTCAGCTTGCTCTGAATAAGCTTTCCCGTTTGCTGGAGCCGTTCGGCCTGCGTGCGTTTTGCCCTGCTGAACAGACTACCCAAGATACGCTCGTGCAGATCAATCACTTCGTCAGTCAGAGTGGCCCTGGCCTCTATTATTATACAAACCAGCGTAGCGTAACGTCTGACATCGGTGAATTTTGCCAGGTCCCTGCTGCTCATTTTCCGGCCCTCACGCGCCAGTTTAAGCAACCTGTTCTGGTGAACGGAAAGCGCAATACCATCAGGCAACCCCAGCGCAGCGATGGAATTAAGCCGGTCGATATGTTGCAGCACATTTTTACCGTTTATTTTACCCGGAGGCTGTAGCAGCCATGCCAGACGGGAAGGTTGTTCACCCTCTGATATGAGCAGGCTGTCGAGTGCTGATTTATGCTGCTTTTCCAGTTGCGCGGTAAGTGTCGAAAATACCGATCTGTTAGCGAGCGTGACGACTTCGGCAAGCGTCCGTTCGATCACTTCAACAGAAGGGAAAATAACATTATTGTTATGTAGCCAGCTGAGCATTTCTTCCGCCAGCATAAATCCTTTGTCAGTTCGCATGGCATCGGGGTGCAGATGACGGATACAGTCTTTTTGCATTGACCGGCTGAACGGGGATATTTCCAGGTAGCGATAAAGTTCGGTCAGATGTTCCCAGCGGGTTTGCTCTCTGGATGCATATTCCGGCCATAAATCAGGCTGAAGTTTCAGTCGGGAAGCAACCCTGGTTACAACGCCATTGTGAGGAGCACTGCTTTTGTCCGGAATAAATCCGGGTCCACGCAGATAACAGAGTAATACAGCAAAGCCCAGGCGATTCGCTGGCCGTCGGTGCTTATTAATGAGCGCAATATCCGGTTCGTTCAGAAAACACATTCGGGTCAGAATAATTTCATCATCTGGTATAACCAGTAAGCGTTCCTGCTCTTCACTGCTCAGTATCTGTCGCCGTGGCATAAATGCTTCCCTCGCGTATAGTTTTCATCTGTTATTTGTTCGCTATGACCGAAACCGGTCGGTTTCGGACACCATTATGTAAATATGTCCGAAAGTAAGTGAAATATATTTCGTACAGGCTATATAATTCGGACATCCATTTCGTACGGAAAGTTTCCTATGTCACGTGTTTTTGCTTATTGCCGGGTATCCACTCTGGAACAGACCACTGAGAATCAGCGACGGGAAATTCAGGCTGCGGGTTTTGATGTCAGACCCCAGCGATTCGTAGAAGAACATATAAGTGGTTCGGTTGCTGGATGTGAGCGACCAGGGTTTCTCCGCCTGCTTGACCGCATGGAAAATGGTGATGTATTGATCGTCACCAAACTTGATCGCCTTGGTCGTAATGCGATGGATATCCGAAAAACAGTAGAGCAGCTGGCAACTTCCGATATCCGAGTCCATTGTCTGGCGCTTGGAGGCGTGGATTGGCACTGTTGCAAAGTTAGCGATGAGGCAGCCTTTTGTCTTATTCAAAGGCCTTACATTTCAAAAACTCTGCTTACCAGGCGCATTTCGCCCAGGGGATCACCATAATAAAATGCTGAGGCCTGGCCTTTGCGTAGTGCACGCATCACCTCAATACCTTTGATGGTGGCGTAAGCCGTCTTCATGGATTTAAATCCCAGCGTGGCGTCGATTATCCGTTTCAGTTTGCCATGATCGCATTCAATCACGTTGTTCCGGTACTTAATCTGTCGGTGTTCAACGTCAGACGGGCACCGGCCTTCGCGTTTGAGCAGAGCAAGCGCGCGACCATAGGCGGGCGCTTTATCCGTGTTGATGAATCGCGGGATCTGCCACTTCTTCACGTTGTTGAGGATTTTACCCAGAAACCGGTATGCAGCTTTGCTGTTACGACGGGAGGAGAGATAAAAATCGACAGTGCGGCCCCGGCTGTCGACGGCCCGGTACAGATACGCCCAGCGGCCATTGACCTTCACGTAGGTTTCATCCATGTGCCACGGGCAAAGATCGGAAGGGTTACGCCAGTACCAGCGCAGCCGTTTTTCCATTTCAGGCGCATAACGCTGAACCCAGCGGTAAATCGTGGAGTGATCGACATTCACTCCGCGTTCAGCCAGCATCTCCTGCAGCTCACGGTAACTGATGCCGTATTTGCAGTACCAGCGTACGGCCCACAGAATGATGTCACGCTGAAAATGCCGGCCTTTGAATGGGTTCATGTGCAGCTCCATCAGCAAAAGGGGATGATAAGTTTATCACCACCGACTATTTGCAACAGTGCCCTTAAAACAGTTACGGATTGCGATTGCTCGGTTTTTAATTGTTAAATAAAAATTCTAAAAGCAATAAAAAACCATCTTAAAAGATGGTTTTTTATTGCTTTTCAGCTTAGTTATTCAGAAGTATTGCTGACTTCGACACAAAAATTTTGCTCACTTCTATCAACTTTTCCACTCAAACTCAGCAAAAGATTTATCTTGCTTTAACGTATTTTCGACCGCTTGTGCCAGTTGTTTAATCACGCTTTGCATTTCTATTCTTGAAAACCAATCCTGCTCTTCTTCAGGATGTGAAGAAATTTCACACATCAATAGGCCATTTTCAGACTTTTTTCGACAAGTGACAGATAAAGGTAATGGATGATTTTCCACACTTACCGACAATTGCTTTGAATCTGTGCAGATATTTTGAGTCTTAAAGCCATACTGTTCAAGTTGCTGTGCCAAAAGATCCGCCACATAAGCTTGAGTCGTATCACAATCATTGGACTGTGGTGAAGCAGGATTATGCTTTTCACAATGTGCGGTAAATTGTAGTTTTCTCATTTGCTGATCCAAGTTCATTTTTATTGTATGGTTTTAGAATAAGCAATAAAAACAAAACAACCAAGCAAAAGCTTGGTTGTTGTCAAACAAATAACAAATATCAGACCAATTATTCACTCACTTGAATAGTAAGCCCTGCTTGATTGGTCAGTTCAGTAAAGGTTGGGAAACTGGTTGCAACCGTTTCTGTTCCTACAATTTTAATTGCACCTGAAGTACGTAAACCCGCCATACTAAAACTCATGGCAATACGATGATCATGATGTGATTCAATTTCACCACCAGTGAAAATTGCAGACCAGTCACCCGCTTTGCCCTGACCTTCAATAACAATGCCATCATCCGTCGGTGTGCAGTCAATTCCCATCGTTTTTAAACCATCTGCCATCACTTGAATTCGATCAGACTCTTTGACTCGAAGCTCCGCAGCTCCTGTTAAAATGGTTTGACCCTCAGCACATGCTGCTGCAATAAAAAGCGCAGGAAACTCATCAATCGCCAAAGGAACTTGATCTTCAGGCATATGAATACCCTTTAAAGTACGTGTGCCTTTAATGCGAATATCTGCAATCGGCTCTCCGCCTGCAATCCGTTCGTTCTCTACAGTTAAGTCTGCACCCATTTGTTTCAAAATTTCAATTACACCTGTACGTGTTGGATTAATACCAACAGCTTCTAAGGTAATATCTGAACCTTCAGTAATTGCAGCACCGACCATAAAGAAAGCCGCTGAAGAAATATCTGATGGAACCTGAATGTCAGTCCCAATCAGCTTTCCACCGCCTTGTAATGAAATACGATTGCCTTCAGTTTTTACATCATAACCAAAAGCACGTAGCATACGTTCAGAGTGGTCACGCGTAGGTTCAGGCTCAGTAATTGAAGTTTCACCCTTTGCCCATAGACCTGCCAATAAAATACCTGATTTCACCTGTGCAGAAGCCATAGGCAAATCATAATGAATGCCTTGTAAATGTTGACCACCCATCATAGACACAGGTGGTGTACCACGTTCGCCCGTGGTTTGAATTTGCGCACCCATTGCACGCAAAGGTTGAGCAATTCGTTCCATTGGACGTTTAGACAACGATGCATCACCCGTCATCACCGAATCAAACTTTTGTGCAGACAACATACCTGAAAGTAAACGCATTGAGGTTCCAGAGTTCCCCATATACAAAGCACTAGCAGGGGCTTTTAAACCGTGCATGCCCACCCCATGAATGGTGACTTCACCATTTTTAGGTCCCTCGATACTGACACCCATATCTCGAAAAGCCTGTAAAGTCGCCAAAGCATCTTCACCCTCCAAGAAACCGGTAACACGCGTTGTACCTTCCGCAATTGCGCCAAACATGATGGAGCGATGTGACACTGATTTATCACCGGGTACCGTAAATTTACCTTGGAAAGTTTTCGCACCGGGTAAAATAGTAAATTGTTGTGTCACTTTATTTTTCTCCATCAAAGGTTTATTGGCAAGCATATGATTAAAATGTTGTCGTGCGGCTTGCGCATGTCCCAACACGCCCATTAAAGCTTGTGAGTTTTCATCTTCAATTAATTGACGTAACGTTGCGAGCTGTTTTTCAAAGCCACGGATAGGAAATTCAACCGCATGAGGCCAAGTATGGCACGACGGATAGGAAATTCAACCGCATGAGGCCAAGTATGGCACGAGTTTTGGGCCTCGAAACACGTTCGGCCAAGGAAGGTTGAGCGCTCGCTTGCCGCTCAATGGCAAGAGCTTGGGAGGCAGTATGCATTTGGGCCTGGCGCGCGCGCAGCTGCTTCCCCGCAGCGATGGATACCGCCGCTTCACTGGGTCACCAATTGACGCGCTGGTCTACCTCGTCGGGTTGAGCTGCCAGATCCCAATCCGGCTCGCCTTGCGCACCATCATCCACCGGCGCGTCGCAGCCCTCCCACAGCGGTGGCCCGCGTGCCGGGGTGATGTGCGGGGGGGCAGACTCCACCCCGATGTGGTTCAGGATGTGGCGGATTTCGGCGCTGTGGGTGATGAAGGCAATGATGCGCATCTGCCCACCGCACATGGGGCACAGCAGCGGAAATGCCTCGTAGATGCGGGCAATCAGCACCGCCCACAAGTAATGCGCCGCTCGCTTCGGGCGTGCTTCAGGTTCGGGTGTGGGTGTGGCCGCGTTGCCCGGCGCCGCCACCCCAGGTACGCCCGCGCCAGGTTGTGCAGTCTCCACCGTGGCTGGTTGCGACGCAGCAGGCTGAGCCAGCGCCGTTACCGCCGCTCTCAGCGGCGAGTTTGGTGCCAGCACACCAAAGTAGCGGTGCCGGTGGGTGCGTGGCGGTGGCACCAGCGCGGCGATGCGGTCGATCAGTTCCAGCGGTGTGAGGTGCAGCTCATCAACCTTGGCACCGCGCTTGTCGCTGGTGGGTTCGCTGCGCTGCTTGCCGCAGCGGTACACCAGTTTGCTTCCCTCTTTGCGTAGGCGCTCCATGGAAAACGGTGGACGCGCGCAATAGCGCAGCAGCCGCTCCAGCGCAGCGCGGTCGTGGGCTTCGATGCACACCCCCGCATCCACCGAGAAGCCGCTGTGTTTGTAGCCCAGCATGTCTTTGGCGTCACAGTTCTCCAGCAGGCCCCGAGCAACGAAGGCGCGCAGGATGCGTTTTTGCAGTGTGGTCTGCACTGGGGCCACGGTAGCCGCATCGATGCCGGTGGCCGCGTGAAAGATGACACCCGGCGATGAGATTCGAGGGGTCGCATCAGCATCGCCCTCGCCCTCCACTTCCTCAAACACCCCGTCCACCACACAAACGTGGAAGTGGACGTGTTCATTGAGGCTGGAGCCGAATCGGTGAATGAAGGCGATGGCACCGATGTGCAGGCCTGCCTTGTCCATATGGGCCGCACCGGGGCTGTGGGTCTGCAGAGTTTGTGCGATCACCCGCAGAAAGATGCGCAGCACCATGCTCAGCACCGCTCCGTCGCGCTGCATGAAGTAACGAAGCCGCTTGGGAACCGACAGCACCCACTGGCGCACCGGCAGGCGGGGGAATACGTGATCGTTCAGGTGCGCTGCTGTCTCCACCATGCGCCGGGTGGTGCACGAGGGGCAGACTCCCCGGCCTTTGCAGGAGAAAGCGACGAAGTAGTCGTGCCCACAGTCGCCGCAGCGAGCGCGGGCAAAGCCATGGGCAAAGATGCCGCACTCAAGATACTTGGCAAACGCTTTGCGCACGAAGGGCTTGGGGGTGTGGTGGTCGCCCTGGCCGTCGAACTGACCCGCGCTGGCCAACTCTAGCCAGGTCTCGTAGTGCTCGGCTACCGTTTGGTAGAGCAGCGTGCGTTCGGGGTGGCGTGGGTTGTAGAGCTTGGGCTTGGAAGTGGCTGACATGAATACTGTACAAATGCACAGTATTCTGCGGCGATTGTTTGGGTACGCAAAGCACAAGGCCCGAACCGTCGCCAGTTCGGGCCTTGGCAGGGTAGCTTGGCTGCGGACTTACTTGCGCGCAGGCGGCACATCCGTGCAGCTGCCATGCGCCACTTCCGCCGCCATGCCAATGGATTCGCCAAGGGTTGGATGCGGGTGGATGGTCTTGCCGATGTCCACTGCGTCGGCACCCATCTCGATAGCCAGCGCGATCTCTCCGATCATGTCGCCCGCGTGGGTGCCGACCATGCCACCGCCCAAGATCTTGCCGTGGCCCCGGCCAGCATGGCCGTCTCCTGATCCTGCTTCGGGGCTGTCGTCGAACAGCAGCTTGGTGAAGCCTTCGTCGCGCCCGTTGGCAATGGCACGGCCGGAGGCGGCCCAGGGGAACAGGCCTTTCTTGACCTTGACGCCCTGGGCCTTGGCCTGGTCTTCGGTGAGCCCCACCCAGGCCACTTCGGGGTCGGTGTAGGCCACGCTGGGGATGACGCGGGCGTTGAAGGCGGCAGCGGCCAGTTCCTTGTTGCCTTGCAGTTCACCGGCGATGACTTCGGCTGCCACATGCGCCTCGTGCACCGCCTTGTGCGCCAGCATGGGCTGGCCCACGATGTCGCCGATGGCGAAGATGTGCGGCACATTGGTGCGCATCTGGATGTCCACGTTGGACTCTCAACTTATTTAAATATCGGGATATTGTCTATTCGCCAATGTATCCAAGCATTATTTCGTGAACAGCAAGGTCATTTTCATATTGATCATGAGGGTCAACAAATTTGGCTGGATGAACTTTTGTGGCGTGAGTTCTATCAACATATTTTGTTTGACTTTCCTCAAGTTTCTAAACACTTACCGTTCAAAGAAAACACATTAAAGCTTGCTTGGATTGAAGATTCAACAGCTTTAAACGCTTGGCAAATGGGTCAAACGGGTATTCCTATTGTAGACGCAGGCATACGCCAGATGCTTTCGACTGGCTGGATGCATAATCGTGTTCGCATGATTGTAGCGATGTTTCTGTCTAAAAATCTTTTAATAGACTGGAGGCTAGGCGAACAATGGTTTATGCAACATTTAATTGATGGAGATTTGGCTGCCAATAATGGTGGCTGGCAATGGTGCGCCTCCACAGGTACGGATTCAGTGCCCTATTTTCGTATTTTCAATCCAGTGAGTCAGTCACAAAAATTTGATCCACAAGGTGATTATATCCGCACTTGGGTACCTGAATTGGCACATTTAGATGCAAAGAGTATTCATGATCCCTATGCACGAAATCCTGATCTCAAGCTCAATTATCCCAAACCCATGGTCGATTTAAAACAAAGCCGACTGCGTGCACTAGAAGCATTTAAGGGACTTTAAGCAAGGTCTTTAAGCCTATTTCGTTAAAGCATTCACGAGATTTAATTTAGCTTGTTGTTCTAATTTTTCATGTAAAAAGCAAGTACGGTATAAGGGTTGTTGCTGATAGAAAGAAGCCAGTACTTGCTGACGTTTTTTTCTATAAATATCTGGTTCAACCCATTGATACTCTTGCCAGATCTGATGTTGATATTGTTCAAAACGCTCAACAGAACTGGCCAAAATAGCCAAATCAATATCCAGTAAATATTGTAAATCCGTTTCAAATGTAGGTAGATGTTGCTCCGTTGCTTCAATCCAGCGAAACACTTTTTTGAGCTGACTTGAAGTCAAAATATCGGCACAATAATCACTCATGAGTTGTGCACTCTGCTTTTCATTATGACAAGCTTGTAGTTGGTAAACCACGTCATGAAACCAGATTGAAATTTCCACGGCGAGAGGATCATTTAACTGAGCTTTGATCTGATGAAATAGAGTCAGACATTCTACAATATGCTGTATGCTATGATAGTACCGATGCGGCTCTGTATAAGCCGCCTCAAGCCTCTGATAAACCTTTAAACTTAAGCCATCGGACCATTGATGAGCGATAGCCAGCAGACTCCAATATTGCTTAAACTGTTGAAAATCTGTCTGCATTGGACTCTGCCTTTTTGATTATATTGCTTAGGCTATTCGCTCATTGCGTTTAAACACCAGTTCGCCTTTTAAGGAACTGGCCGCATCAAAAGAATAACCATCAATATCAAATGATTTCAATTCATCAACCTTCTCAATTTTATTTTCAATCATATAGCGTGCCATCAGGCCACGTGCTTTTTTAGCATAAAAACTAATGACTTTGTATTGACCATTTTTTTGATCCAAAAACACAGGCTTAATAATCTCAGCCTTCAAATGAGTTGAGATCACAGCTTTATAATATTCATCCGAAGCAAGATTTAACAACAGATTAGAATTGGTTTCTTCCAAATCTTGATGAATTAAATCTGTGATATGACTGCCCCAAAACTCATATAGGTTATGCCCACGGGCATTTTTTAATTTGATTCCCATCTCTAAACGATAAGGCATCATTAAATCGAGTGGACGCAATAAACCATACAATCCAGACAGCATACGCAAATGTTGTTGAGCAAACTCAATATCCGTATCTTTAAGATGATAGGCATCTAGACCAGTATACACATCCCCTTTAAAAGCAAAGATTGCCTGACGTGCATTTGAAAAATTGAGCTCTGATTGCCAATCATTGAAGCGTTCGACATTCAGTTTGGCAATTTTTTCACTAATGTGCATTAAACTGGATAAATCTGAGACAGATAACTTACGACTTATGTCTATAAGTTCTTGTGAATGTTCCAACAATCTTGGTAATGTAAAAAGATCCATGGGTAAAGCAGATTCATAATCTAACGTTTTTGCAGGAGAAATTAAGGCGAGCATGGACAACCTGATCAAAAAATAATTAAACAGACTATAACAGCAGCGTTATTTTATTTCCAATTTGTGTTTTTACTGAGCATTATCGGTAAAATAGCCTATTCTCCTGTTATTAGTCGGTTGTCATATGTCCGAGCAAATTTTCATTCAAGGACCTGCTGGAA
Organism: Pantoea sp. X-Soil-MYKO-1785; assembly: GCF_059730675.1. Classification (NCBI taxonomy): domain Bacteria; kingdom Pseudomonadati; phylum Pseudomonadota; class Gammaproteobacteria; order Enterobacterales; family Erwiniaceae; genus Pantoea; species Pantoea sp. X-Soil-MYKO-1785. Next base: position 48,883 of record NZ_AP036002.1, on the reverse strand, counting down.
AAATTGAAGTATTTGTAGATTATCCACAGGGTGAAGTGAAAGGATTCGCGGTTGTATCTCATCCTCATCCATTACAAGGCGGTACGCCCCAACATAAAGTTCCTACACTTTTGGCACAAATGTTTATGGAGCGTGGTTGTATTGTGTATCGCCCCAGTTTTCGTGGTTCTGGCCAAAGTGAAGGTCTTCATGATGAAGGTTTTGGTGAAACTGACGATACTCTAGAAGTCATTAAACAAGTTCGCTCTAAGCATATTGGTCTGCCTTTTTATGTCGGTGGTTTCAGCTTTGGCGCTCATGTTATGGCAAAAAGCTACCATGCCCTGCCAGATGAAATTAAGCCAGTACAAGTCATTTTATGTGGTTTGCCCACTGCAACTGTTGCTGGTTTACGTCACTATGTTACCCCTGAAATTAAAGGTGATATTTTGTTCATTCATGGTGAAGGTGATGAAGTGACTTTATTATCTGACCTGATTGTTTGGGCAAAACCACAACGTCATCTGATTACTGTTTTACCTGGTGCGAATCATTTCTTTACAGGTTACTTAAAACGGCACTGTTGCAAAGTTAGCGATGAGGCAGCCTTTTGTCTTATTCAAAGGCCTTACATTTCAAAAACTCTGCTTACCAGGCGCATTTCGCCCAGGGGATCACCATAATAAAATGCTGAGGCCTGGCCTTTGCGTAGTGCACGCATCACCTCAATACCTTTGATGGTGGCGTAAGCCGTCTTCATGGATTTAAATCCCAGCGTGGCGTCGATTATCCGTTTCAGTTTGCCATGATCGCATTCAATCACGTTGTTCCGGTACTTAATCTGTCGGTGTTCAACGTCAGACGGGCACCGGCCTTCGCGTTTGAGCAGAGCAAGCGCGCGACCATAGGCGGGCGCTTTATCCGTGTTGATGAATCGCGGGATCTGCCACTTCTTCACGTTGTTGAGGATTTTACCCAGAAACCGGTATGCAGCTTTGCTGTTACGACGGGAGGAGAGATAAAAATCGACAGTGCGGCCCCGGCTGTCGACGGCCCGGTACAGATACGCCCAGCGGCCATTGACCTTCACGTAGGTTTCATCCATGTGCCACGGGCAAAGATCGGAAGGGTTACGCCAGTACCAGCGCAGCCGTTTTTCCATTTCAGGCGCATAACGCTGAACCCAGCGGTAAATCGTGGAGTGATCGACATTCACTCCGCGTTCAGCCAGCATCTCCTGCAGCTCACGGTAACTGATGCCGTATTTGCAGTACCAGCGTACGGCCCACAGAATGATGTCACGCTGAAAATGCCGGCCTTTGAATGGGTTCATGTGCAGCTCCATCAGCAAAAGGGGATGATAAGTTTATCACCACCGACTATTTGCAACAGTGCCGCCCGGATAGTATCAACCTTGCAAAAGAGTCTCCTTCGGAAACCTGGGTTCTCAAAAATCAGGGTGAAGGCGGGGGGCATTGTCTGTTTGGTGCGGATATCCTGACAAAACTGACGGAACTCACTCCACAACAATATCAGTCCTGGTCGCTGATGCGCCGTTTACACCCTCAGCCCCGAGCTATGCCCACCTTGATTGTGCGTAAAGGGGAGTTGCATAAGGTGAATGATTTGATAAGCGAACTTGGAATGTTCTCCGTGCAGACAGATAACAATCCCTCCAGTGCTGAGCACAGTTTTGCTGGATATCTAATTCGTAGCAAATCAGCTGAATCGACAGAGGGAGGGGTCCATAGTGGACAAGGTGTTTTAGACTCGCTGGTATACAGCGATTAGTCCCTTTCAAGGGGGCTGAAATCTGGTTATATGAAAGCATGCGGTAAGTGGTGTTTTAGCCCCAGTGGAGATGATGCTGTTTCTAGACTGAGTCGTAGTAAGCTAATAATAGTATTATAAATGAAGCCATGAGGGTATTTACAGGGCATATCTTATTAAGGGAACAACAGCAAAAACTGCTGCTATAAGAGGCTGCACCCAAAGTTCTTCAAGGTTCACATCATCGCTGCTGGGTCGATGCTGTTTCAGTTACGGGTCAATTTTCAATACCATTAGCTGTTCCTGTGACTACGGTCATTACGCGCTGTCGACATCAATTTGTACAGCAAACAGTCTTAGCGTGGGATATTTTCCGTTTTCCAAGCGGACCCCAAGAACGTAGCAGCAAACACCGCGAAGATGGCCAGCCGCGCCCCACAGGACATAAAGGGTGCAATCAGTACCGTCAGCAGGCGTTCACGCGGCGTATCCAGCGTGCGGGCGCCCATCACTGAAGGCACATTGCAGCCAAATCCGACGATTAACGGCACAAAGGATTTACCGGGTAAACCCAGCGATTGCATCAGGCGATCCATGACAAAGGCGGCTCGCGCCATGTAACCGGAATCCTCCAGAAACGCGAGGAAAAGGAACATCAGCCCAATCTGGGGGATAATCGGCAGCACGGTATTGATGCCCGACCCTATCCCCTGCGCCAGGAAGACGGTCAGCCAAGCCGGAAAATGACAGACGTAGCCCAGCCATTGTGCACCATGGATAAATATCGCCACCGAACTGCTGTCAAACAGCGGCTGTAACGCGGCACCGATATTAATCGACAATACAAACATCACGTACATCACCGCCAGAAATATCGGAATACCCAGCCAGCGGTTCAGCACGATGTTATCGATCCGGCTGGTCAGACTGCCAGGCGCAGCGTGGTGAATATTACTGACGGCGGCGCACAGTGCGTGGATCGCACGATAGCGGTAATCGGCAATCAGCACCCCGGTATCACCACCGGCCTGTTGAACGATCTCCGGCAGTTGAGGTACCAGCGTTGGGCAGAGCTGCTGGCTGTTGATATCGCCTTCCAGTAACTGTAATGCCAGCCAGTAGCGTTTTTGCGGCGTTATCGACGCGGGCATCAGCGTGCAGAGCTGAGTAATCGCGGCTTCCACATTTTCCGGATAGCGCACCCGCTCTGGCGCGGTATAACGGTGCGGCTGGTCAATCAGTGTCTTGAGTTGTGCAATGCCTTCGCCGCGGGTTGAGGTCAGAGAGACGACCGGACAGCCCAGCCGTGCTGACAGAGCTTCAACATCAATAGCGATATTCTGGCTGGCAGCAATATCCTGCATGTTGAGGGCTACAATGCAGGGCACACCGAGTTCGAGTAGCTGAAACGTCAGGAACAAATTGCTTTCAAGGTTCGACGCATCGACCACGTTAATCACTAAATCGGCGTGATCGTTATACAGATACTGACAGGCGATACTCTCATCGATTGAGCTTTCCGCTGAGAGCGTGGTAAGAGAACGAGTGCCAGGCAAATCGATTAACCGCACATCGGACTGAGCGGTAAAAAATTGTCCTTCTTTGCGCTCGACGGTTACGCCAGCCCAGTTTCCTACCCGCTGGCGGGCACCCGTCAGCTGATTAAATAAGGTGGTTTTACCGGTATTAGGATTACCGATCAGCCCAATGGTTATGTTTTTCATGAGACCATTTCCTCAAGAACAATGGCGTCAAGGTCACGCTGACGTACCGCCAGACTGACCCGGCGGGTACGGATTTGCACCGGATCGCCCATTGGCGCGACGCGGATGATCTCAATCACCGCACCCGGCAGCATTCCCATGGTGAGCAATTTCTGACGCCATGCGGGGTTCACCGCGGGCTGATAGCCGAGGATTCGATAGGTACTGTGCATGTTCATCGACATATAACCATCTGTTTGTGGTAAGAAGCAGTGATTATATAAATGATAAGCATTCCGGAATTTGATCTAAGATCAGGCGAAGCGGATTAATGTCAGGAAACGTCAACGCTGGTTCAGAAAACGGCAGATTCACCTCGTAATCTCAGCGTTTTACTGGCAGGCTGTGAAACGGAGGCCGGCGACGGGTGCTGGCTGACAGGCAAAACTATCTCCTGCCAGACATAACGGACTGACCGCTACACTCTACGTACCCTAAGCCCGACGCCCCGGTGAGCTGATTTTATGGCGCGTGCGACATGAAATCGGTGATTTCCGGGGGCTTGCGGTTGGCTGCCGGTCAGGCAGATAACCGTTAGCGGCTTAGTTACATCATTCAATACAGCGAATAAACATATCGGGCCTGCGGCCCGGCGGGGCGCCTCGTCAGGAGGTTATTCCGGGCGCATGTTTGAAGTTTGCACTCTACAACGATCAGAACGACGTCATACTCTCACATCGCAGCGGACTCTGTATGGAGGGGCTCCGCGATAAAATCGGGCTGTGCCAATAAACAGGGCACTACAGGATGATGTAACTAATTGCAGTAAAAGCTTCATCTGTCACTGGTCTCTTTTGGCAAAATACCCGGCAAACGCACCCTCGCTCTTCAGCAGGCCCCTCACCGCCAGGCCTGCTTCTGCTATGCCGCATAACTTATTAAATTCAGCGGCTTATTTCTGCGTCAGCCAGAAACCATCTTCCTCTCTTTCAATCGACATCTCGCTGCCCTGCTTAACCAGATTAACCAGGCGAAAAAACTCATCGCCTGAAATATTCCAGCTAAGCCGGATGCGCGCCCGACTGCCCTGCTCCAGCAACGTTGCGGCTTGCGTAAATGAAGTGGCGCTGATGACTGCCTGATCCGAACTGTTCATACCTGTCCTTAACCGTTAGCAGCAGATAAACGCTGTCCCGGGTGCTAAAGGGCGATTTCCCGATGCTGACCGGCCCGATGAACACTCTCAGTCGGGCCCCTGACGCTATACCGCAGCTGACGAGTTACCTCTGCCAGCCAGCATAGTCGGCTACATCGCCGGTTAAATTTATCGCCGAGCGATTTCGGGGATTAACCGAAGCGTTAAACCCGCGCTATTTTATGCAGCCGGACCTCGGATTGATGCTGGCAGAAATCTTAAAACCCGGTTTTTAATGTAACCGGTTCGGTTATTTAGCGTGATGGCCCCGATAGCCGATCCGCACAAAGCTAAGCTGTGATGGCGTAATAGTCTGAACCTTCGAAAAGAAAATGCCTGCTCTGCTGAACTGCTCCAGAAAAAAATGGCCGTAATATATTTATCTGCCGGACGGATTTAACCGCACCCGCGCAGCCACACTTACACCGCCATTACCGGCTGGACGAATCGTTCACGCTGCGCTATTTCGCTGTGGCGCTGTTTAAAACCTGGCCTGTTTATGCTGATGCGCTTGCCCGCGCCGGGATTATTCCGATGACGCTTTATCCCGGATTAACGCTTTCCCGAACCGCAGCGAATAGCCTGCGCTATTCACGGTTGCTCTGACAACGTCAGCCGTCAACACGCCTTTTTCCGGCAGCTTATTTACCAACGGATGCGCCAGCATAAATATGAGGGTGAACGTGGATTTTTGCCGGCAAGTAAAGGGCGACATCGATCAACCATGATCTGAATCATGACAGATTATTTAAAACTCACTCAGGTCATGGTGTTAACCATCGGTTTAATAAACGAGGGTGAAAATGCAGCGTCCCGACAATACCGCGTGTCATTAACAGACTGTATCAGGAAGTAAAAATGAAACTCTCAGCAACAGCTAAAAAAACGTTATTTCCCCTTGCCCTGCTCACTACGGTGATGCTGGTTGCAGGATGTTCAGGCAATTACGTCATCTCGACCCGCGACGGGCATATGATTTCCACCCACGGCAAGCCTGCCAAAGATAAAGAAACCGGCCTGATCTCATACAAAGATACCGACGGTAATACGCATCAACTGCAGCAGCAGGATGTAAAAGAGATTGTTGAAAAATAGAGATTTATTGACTTAAAACGAGACTGCGAAGCAGCCATTGTTACACCAGGGATTACTGAAATGAAAACAACTGTGATTGGCATCAGCCTGCTGCTGTGTGCTTCGTCATCGGCTATGGCCATCGGCCTGAGCGCAGAGCAGGGTAAAAACTTTACTGCCCTCGACGCAGAAATCGGGCGTTCTTCAGGCGGACTTTATCTGGATAGCCAGTGGGTTAAAAACACCGACGACGGCGTGCAGATTGGGCAAGCGGGCACCGGCTATAGCCTGGAAGCAGGCCCGGTGATGCTGTCAGCGGGCGTCAAAGCCACCTATATCGGCGGTAAAAAAGGCGATAACGGCGTCGCCTTCCCGGTCGGTGCCGGTGTAAGGCTGAATCTGCCGGCTAATTTTGCCCTCTACGGTGAGGGATATTCGGCTCCCGAATCCTTCGCTAACAGCGTTAAAAATTTCGTTGAGGCCGATGGCGGAATCAGCTGGACACCGATGATGCCACTGACGCTGAAAGCGGGTTATCGCTATGCGGGTGTGGATGGCAAAGATGGACGTCCCGGTCATACGCTGATTGACGGTCCCTTCATTGGGGGTGGCCTGACCTTCTGATCGGTAAATGTTGTTCCCTCTATCCCTTGTCTGCTGGCCGGTAAGCTGAGCGTGCTGCCGGCCTGATTGCAGATCGAATTCGCTGAGAAAACGATGATGAAACCGTTATTACTGCTGATTTTTACGTTCTCTTTGAGCGGGTGCGTAGAGTATAAATGGGTCAAACCCGAGGCTTCAGAACAGCAGGAAATCAGGGCGGAGACCGCCTGTCAGGCTCAGGCATTACGCGATTTACCGCCTGATAATGTGGTCAGCGGTAAATACACCTCTAAAGACAGCAAGTACAAAACCACCGACACCGATTACTCAACCAGCGACGCAAATGAAGCGCAGCGGGAGATCCTGGTGAAGGACTGTATGTTCAAAAAAGGCTGGCAGCAGATTAAAGTTCAGCAGTAAAAAACCGGCGCGGTTTGATTCAGATAGTCAAACCGCGCCTGATGATGTTCTTCTCCCACCCTCGCTTTGAAACTGAATAATTTAGCGGTCATCACTGTCTGGACGTCCGACGGCGTGCTGACGCCGCGCTCGCCGGCAGCGTTCGGAGCAATATTTCACCTCATCCCAGCACTTTTCCCATTTCTTACGCCACGTCATCGGCTTATTGCAGGTTTCGCAATAACGGACCGGCAGTGATTTCTTATTGCCTTTGAATGTCATCAGGGGTGCCTCATCAGAGAGTGCTGAAGAAAAGCCTGTATCAGAGTATCCGCCTGTGCAGATGCGGGCAGGACAGATCAGGCTCTGCTGCTCCGCCGGCGCATTCTGCTTCCGTACTAACGTGGCCTTTTCGCTGGGGACACGCGCAGTGTTGCGCTTTATAACATGCTCTGCGCGAAGCCGATCCTTAAAAGCCGCATCTTCGCCTGACAGGCCCCTGAGCGGCGGGGCTAATTTTTTCGGCTTGAGATTTTAATAACCTGTGACAACACCCTGTCGCGCCATAATGGCAAGGCCACTTTGCACCACGAAAAGCATTATGCTGCCTGTTTTTATCCCTCTCAGCCTGTTTATCACCTCCCGGGTCGGGTTAACTTCGGATAAAGTCCGGCGAATTAGCCGCATTGCTGGCGGCTTATCGGCTTTAACGGCTGACAGGTGAAACCGGTTTAGTGCCTGTAACGCAATAATGTTAGCGCAGACTGTCAATAATCACCTTATAGCGGCTTATCACACCTATATAAAGCATGCTTAAAAACCGACCCGGGAGTTATTATTACACTGATTAACCAGTTTCAGGTGCGCCGCAACCTGCCTGTGTTTTTCTTAAGCCGGAATAACTGATTTTCATCGCCACGCTGCTTCTCCGCCATCTCTCAGGCTAACAGCACCCGTAGCAGAGTATGGCAGTAGCACCGGTTGTTTTTATCCGATGCACATCCTTAAAAAAATAGTTGAATCATAAAGATAAGTTAATTTTTATCCATGAGAAGTCAGGTTAAGATAAATTTAACCGTTACCCGATGCGATACTTCAGCACGTCATAATCACACTTAACAACGCCGCGTGACGTGTTTTCACCTGACTTAATATGCCGCTGATTTTAACTGCCTGCAGAGAGATATCCGGCACGGCGCCAGTGGATAAAATGCTAAAAAATGGTGACCTGAGCAGGAATAATCGCCGAGGCGGCTGATTTATCTCATGGATAGAACAGGCGATGCTTTTGTCATTTTGAGCGACCTTAACGCCAGGTTTAAGTTCTTTTACCTTTGCGGTGTTATTGCACGTTAATTACAGTTTCAACTGCCTTAAAAAACGATTAATATGTCAGAGTTGAACTATTGGTTCAGTATTGAGATTCTTCGAAGGCAAGCATTTTTAAAAAAGCAGGTCTGACGAAAAGCATCAGCGTGAACCCGCTCTGTATTTTATTATCTGAACATGACTATGGTGACTTTGATGAGTGACACTCTCAGCAGCTTGAATAATATCCGTACGCTTCGCGCAAACGCTCGCGAACTTGATCTTGCTGCCCTGGAAGAAATGCTGGAAAAACTTTCTGTTGTTGTTAGTGAGCGTCGTGAAGAAGCGCAGGCTTCTGAAGCCGCTAATCGTGAGAAAGCGGAGAAACTGGCTAAATATCGCGAATTACTGCTGCAGGAAGGTATCGATCCTAACGAACTGTTAAATGGTATGCAGTCAGCGCCGGTTGAGAAGAAAAAGCGTGCGCCTCGCCCTGCCAAATATCAGTACACTGACGAAAACGGTGAAGTTAAGCAGTGGACCGGTCAGGGACGTACACCTTCAGCAATTAAATCTGCGATTGAAAATGGTAAATCACTGGATGATTTTCTGATCTGATTGCAGTGCATCACTTGCAGTAAATCCGCCCGATATCTGCCGGGCGGATTTATCGTCACTCGCCAGTGACGCGGTAACATCCAGCAGCCATTATTCTGCCGGGCGTAAGATTAGGATGGTAGCTCCACACAAGTCTGATTACGCTGTAAGGCAAACCGTCATCCCTCGCCGAATTCACACCCTCTTTCCCGACTACGCCTTGCCTTTCACTGTCAGCCAACAGGCCACAGCGGCGAGCGAACGTGCACGCCGGTTAATCGACCCGTTGCAAGGAAGCGTTACGCGCCATGATAATTTCCAGGCCGATTTGCTGACCATACGATAGTTCAAGCGTATTGCCGTCTGGATCGGCGAAGAAAGCCCAGTAACCCACCGGCTCGCCAGACTGCTGCGCGGGCCGACGTAGTACGCCTTCGCGCTGCGCCAGCGCAACTTTGGCATCAATTTCCTCGCGACAGGCACAGGCGACGCCAATATGACCAAAAGGCCCCAGCGGCGTATCCTCTGGATGCGCGGACTGAACCAATACCAGCGCAAATGGCCGGGTTAAATCAGACAGCCATGCTACTTTTTGCGCTTCTGCAATGCCCGGCTCGCGATGATGAATAACCTGCATTCCGGCATAACGCTGGTAAAAATCCACGCTTTTTTCCAGATCGCGGACCTGCAGAGCGAGATGGCTGAATCCCGTATCGTTTGACATAGTCACTCCCTGAAGTGGTTGAGAAACTACCCTGCCACAGCGGGGGGAGCGCAAGTGATCAACAGTGCTTAACCGCCCGGATTTTCACCTTCTGCACGATTGCGCCCTTCCCGCTTGGCCCGGTACAGGGCTTCATCTGCCCGTTCAATCAGATCTGACACTCCCTGCTGCCCGCCGTTGCCGTGCTGAATTGCGCAGCCAGCGCTGAGCGTAACCCGTTTTGCCGCAAGTCCGCTGGTGAGATGCGGAATATTCAGCCGGTAAACTGCCTCAACAATCTCGCTGGCAAGTTTTAATGTCTCTTCTGGGGTGTAGCGCGGCAGAATAAGCGCAAACTCTTCGCCGCCATAACGGGCCGGCAGATCATTTTTACGCAGCGCAACGTTTTTCAGAATCGACGCCACCGCTTTCAGGCATTCATCACCCGCCACGTGGCCATAGGTATCGTTGTAATGTTTGAAATAGTCGATATCGATCAGAATCAGAGAGACCGGCCAGCCCTGTACTCTGGCCTGTTGCAGATTTTCATACAGCCTGCGATCAAAGTAGCGGCGGTTGGCTACCCCGGTTAAGCCATCGCTATTTGCCAGACTCTGCAGAGAGAGGTTCGCCGCCGTCAGCTCATCACGCAGCCGGGTCAGTTCCCGCTGATAGCGCAGCGTATGTCGCGCCTGGCGCAGCAGAAAAACGCTGAGCGAAAGAATCACCGCCAGCAGTGCGAGGCTCAGCATGACATCCTGCACCCGGCCTTTAATCCAGCGGGTAAACAGCGCGGATTTGTCGTAACCGGCGGCCACTATCAGCGGATAGCGTTCCGAGCGCGCAAAGCCGAAGATCCGTGTTTCACCATCAAGCGCCGCCTTCCACTGCCCGCTGCCCCGATCGGCATCGGCCAGCATTTTGCGGAACAGATGGCTTGAGGAGAGGTTTTTGCCAATATACCGCTCCGGCAGCGGCCGGGCATAAAGCACCGTGCTGTCTGCCAGCATCAGGACCAGCACATCGCGCGCGCCCAGCTCATAATAGCTGTAGAAGCGGCGAAAGTAGTCCACCTTAATGGTGGCGAGCAGGACGCCATTAAAACCGTTGGCCCCATCATTGACGCGCAGTGACACCGGTATCACTAACTCCCCGGTGGTGCGGCTGCGGACCACCGGGCCGACATGCACGCTGTTACGCAGGCTGGCGCGGTGATAACTGAAGTACTCCCGATCGGAATTGTTGATTCCGATCGGCGTCCTGCTCATCGAGGTAGCGATCCAGCGACCCTGAGCATCGTAATAGAACAATCCGTGCAGCTGCGGCAGGCGATTCTGCAACATCCGCATAGTCTGACTCAGCGCCTCCCCGTCAACACGATCGGTCGCTATCTGCGTTTGCAGTTCGCGCTGTACCTCGCGCAGCGACAGTTCCGTCTGCAGAAAGGTGTCTTCTGCCTGACGCGCCTGCGACAATGACAGATTGACCGCCATCTCTTCAGCCTGGTTAACGGCTTCGCGCCAGTCCTCACGCAGCGTCCACAGATTGATACCGATGACCGCCACGGTGAGTAGCAAGCCTGACAACGTGATGCTTTTAAGTAGCGGCGATATCTTTGGTGCGGCTGCCGCATTTTTCCTGCGAAACGTCATGCCCATCCCTATTCAAACTCTTTCACTGAGTTAAGCACAGTTAACGGAGGGCAAAAGTACAAATATCGCTGTTGCGTTGTTTTTCATCCTTCATTGTTACGCGCGCATTCTGAACCGTTGTGTATTAAGTCGCCTGCCCTTGTTCCGCCCGCCCTGAATTCAGACCCGAATCGGCTACAACCCTTCAAAAATCAGCGGGATGAATGTTATCCTTACCGCTTACAGTGAATGTGAGCTGTAAATTAATGTGAGTACTGAAGGACCTTTTTTTATGAGTGAAAACCTGAGCAGCCTGAATAATATCCGCACCCTGCGCGCCCAGGCGCGCAATGTCACGTTAGACGTGCTGGACGAGATGGTGCAGAAATTAGAGACCGTGGTCAGAGAGTGCCGTGAAGCAGAGGAAGCCCGTGCGGCTGAAGCGCGCGAGAAAGCGGAGAAACTGGCGATGTACCGTGAACTGCTAAAGGAAGACGGTATCGACCCGACTGAACTGTTAGCGGGTCTCTCCCCGGCCACCCGCAGCGGTAAAAAGCGCACAAAGCGCCCGGCAAAATATCAGTATCGTGATGAAAATGGCGAGCTGAAATACTGGACCGGTCAGGGTCGCACGCCAACACCGATTAAAACTGCCCTCGAAAACGGCCAGTCAATGGATGATTTTTTGCTTTAATCCTGGCTGATTCCGTTCCGGAAAATTTAGCCGCACCGGCACGCTGAATTTTCCGGCACGTGTTGATTATCCGCCGCTGATTTTGTGGCGCGCATCTGGCAATGACTGCAGGCTCTCTGCGGGGGTTACCGACACCGGCCCACGGAAAGTTCGTCGCCATTCGCTGGGGGCGACGCCAAATCGATGTTTGAACCGCTGACGAAAAGAGATCGGCGAGCTGAACCCCACTTTTTCGGCCACGCTCTCAATACTGATGTCGGTGGTTTCCAGCAGCTCCTGACTGCGTTGCAGTCGCTCCGCCGTCAGCCAGTCCCCCAGCGTCATCCCGGTCGCCTTAAAAAAATGGCGCGTCAGCGTTCGCCGGCTCATGCCCGCTGAACGCGCCAGTGAATCCAGATCGTGTGGCTGATGCAGGTTGCGCCGCAGCGACTCCAGCAGCATATTAATTTTGCCATCCCGGGTATTTTCCGGCACCGGCCGCTCAATAAACTGCGCCTGTCCCCCTTCACGGTACGGCGGCACCACCATTCTTCTGGCCACCCGATTGGCCACGGCGCTACCGTAGTGCTGACGGATGATATCCAGGCAACAGTCGATGCCCGCAGCGGTTCCGGCCGAGGTAATCAGGCGATCGTCGCGGGTATAAAGCGCATTACTGTCGAGATGAACCTGCGGAAAGCGCTGGCTGAAGTCACGTTCGAATTCCCAGTGAGTCGCGGCGCGGTGCTGATCGAGCAGGCCAGCATAGGCCAGCACGTAGGTACCCAGACAAAGGCCGACCACTTCCGCGCCGCGCTGCCAGGCAGCGGCCAGCTTATCCAGCAGCCGCTGATCGGGCTTTTCAGCCGGATTATGCCAGTACGGCAGAATGATAATATCCGCCGTATCCAGCTGTTCAAGTCCCTGTTCCACATTAATCGACAGGCCGATCTCCGACAGAACCGTACCGGGCTTTTCAGCGCAGATCGTGACGCAGAAAAGATCCGGCTGCGGCATCGCTGATCCAAACAGGATGCAGGGAACCGAAAAGTGGAACGGACTGAATCCGGTCGTCGCTATCACTGCAACATTCAACGCAGCCATCTCGCCCCCTTAGTCGTCAGCCCCCTGCTGGCGAGCAGGGATCAGTGCTCTGTCCCGGCGTACCGGTCAGAACGTTATGGTTTCACCGTCCTGCGGGATAAGCACTTTATCGGTTATCCCCTGCTGATCGGTGTAAGCCCGCAGTTCGGCACGGGTCAGCAGGCAATGGTTGATCGCTTCCATGTGCGACGCAACCAGCGTTGCTTCAGGCACGATCTCCAGCGTGTGTAGTGTATCCTCTTTACCCATAATTATCGGGCCATAGAGATCGTTGGTTGCATTACCCATATTCAGCACCACCACGTCCGGCTGAAAACGTTGCAGACTCCTCACATAGGGTTTAACCCAGACGGTATCGCCGGCAACGTAGAGCGTTTTTTCCGACGGATGGGTAAACACCAGCCCACAGGCATCGCCCAGCAGATCGGCCATCACTTTGTCAGCATACAGCGCATTGCTGCCATGCTGGCCGTCAGTTTTATAGATCGTCAGGCCTTCGACAAACGCATTTGCTTCCTGCAGCACCTGAACATTGAGGAAACCCTGAGAGCGGATCAGGTCAGCATCGCTGTGATTCTGGGTATAAATCATCATCGTTTTGGGCACCTGCTGCTGTGCGGCTTCATCCCAGTGATCGGTATGGGTGTGGGTAAGAATCACCGCATCGACATCCAGCAGCTGCGAAACCGGCATCGGCAGTTCCACCATCGGATTTCTCAGGTGCGGACGGGCGTTGCCGACAAAGCCCGGCCAGGCTTCTTTTTCAGCCAGCATCGGGTCAATCAGGAATTTCTTGCCGGCATAGTGCAGCACCAGCGTGGCGTTACGGACTTGGGTCAGTTGCATAATCAGGCTCCGGTCAGTTTTCAGTCGGATGCAGCCAGCGTCGGCGACGTCGTTGCTGCGATAGTGTGACTTTACCCGGTTGCGAACGCTGGCGTGACAGGCTCAATGGACAGTGATCGATGAAATCAGGCCAACCTGTCAGCTCAGGCAAATCCCCTGTCGCGTTCGGCAACATTCGCGCGCGTTGGGGGATGACAATCTCGTCCTGTCGCGGCTAAGCTGGATGGCGCGAAGATAAACTGATCGGCTGAGGCATTGTGATTCTCCGTGCCGGTCAGAGTGTTGACATGCGTGCTGATGAGAGTGCCGGCGAGCTGAAGCCGGACAGCAAAACCTGACCGCTTTAGCGGCTCAATCTGATCCTTGCAGGAGCAGGCGATGGCTGAACGATGGAAACTGCACTGGCTTGAAGCGTCAGGCGACTTACAGGATTATCAAACGGAAATTACCCGCCAGACAGATGCTGCCTGGCGGATCCTGTCAGCGGTTATGCCGCCACCGCGCCTTGATATTCTGGTTCAGTGCGCGCCGGCGGCGGTGATCCCGGAAACCGGCACCGGCGGCTACGCCTATAGTGCAACGCTCTTTGGTCTGACACTCGATCCGACTCATCCCGATCTGGCGCAGACACTCAGCAGCGGTTCGCTGATGCGCACCATCCTGCACGAAGTGCATCACTGTTTGCGCATGGCTGGCCCGGGATATGGCTGGACACCAGGGGACGCGCTGGTGAGTGAAGGGCTGGCAGGACAGTTTGTCTGCTGGCTGCTGGATTCGCCGCCCGAACGGTGGGAGCGGGCAGTTGAACGTCAGTGGCTGCTGGATAATCCGGTCAGGCTGGCGGCGCTGAATAGCCGTCCTTACGATCACACTGCCTGGTTCTTTGGCAGCGGAACCTGTCCCCGCTGGTACGGTTACACCCTGGGTTATCAACTGGTCGCCGCGTGGCGCGATCCGCTTCCGGCCTTAACGCCGGAAAAATGGCTTAACGTGACGGCGGAAGAAGTGATCGCCGCCGGGCTGAGCTGCGGGCTGATCACTCGCTGAAAGCAAAAAAAATGCCGCAGAAATCTGCGGCATCGGTTTTCATCACACGATCATCAGAAATCGGCTTTCAGCACCACGCGGTAATTGGCTTTACCGGCGCGCACGTGTTCCAGCGCTTTATTGATGTCTGACATCGGGAAGAACTCAACCTGCGGCGCAATATCAGCACGCGAAGCCAGCTTCAGTAACGAACGCAGCTGACCTGGCGATCCGGTCGAAGAGCCGGTTACCGCTTTGTCACCCATAATCAGGTCAAACGCACCGACCTGGAACGGTTTCATCACGGCACCGACGGTATGGAATTTGCCTTTAGGCGCCAGCGCCGCGAAATACGGTTTCCAGTCCAGATCGACCGCTACGGTGCTGAGGATCAGATCGAAACGACCCGCCTGCTGTTTCAGCGCTTCAGCGTCACGGCTGTTAACCACTTCATCGGCGCCCATATCCAGAATCGATTGCTTCTTATCTGGCGTTGAGCTGAAGGCCACCACTTCCGCACCCATTGCATGCAGAATTTTAATAGCGATGTGGCCGAGGCCTCCGATACCGATCACGCCAACCCGGCTGGTGGCGGTGATGTTGCTCATCAGCAGCGGTTTGAAGACGGTGATGCCGCCACACAGCAGCGGACCGGCGGTAGTAACATCCAGTTTCTCCGGCAGCGGGATTACCCATTGCCAGTCGGCACGCAGTTTCTCAGCAAAACCCCCCTTGTTCATGATGGTCGGGATGCTGCCCTGCTGGCAGTTAACCTGCTCACCATTAATACAGGCGTCACAGTGCTGACAGCTTTTCGCGGTCCAGCCAATGCCTACCCGCTGACCAATCGACAGGCCTTTGTTTTTAGCCGCGTCGCCCAGCGCAGAAACCCGTCCAATGACTTCATGTCCGGCAATAACGGGAAACTGTGAAATGCCCCACTCGTTGTCGATCATCGACAGGTCAGAGTGGCAGACGCCACAATACTCAACCTCTACTTCAACCTCTTCTGCTGCAAGTTCAGCAACATCATATTCATAAAGTTCAAGCGCCTGACCAGCCTGCATGGCTGCATAACTTTTAATTTTCATTGGTACCTCTGCGTGGTTAATCATCGTCAAGTGTAACAACTGCAGGCGCGGCTTGCCTGGCCGATGCGCCTGCACCGCACTTTGTTGTCTTTTATGCTGAAAAATCAGCCGTTAACCTGCCCGCCAGACAGAATCTGTAACACTTTTAGCTGCGCCACCGCCTCCTGCATCGCATCCATACCCTGGGTTAATTCACGCAGACTGCCAAGGTGTTTAGCGATATCGGCACGCTCATGGCGGGTCTGCTGATTCATGGTCGCCAGAGTGTCAGCGGCACTGATGCTGCGTGCGGCCATCTGTGTCGCAGTCTGCGCGCTGTCACTGGCCACCAGTCGGATGCGAGCGATGGTGCTTACCGCCTCGCTGATGTTACTGGCGGTAGCCTCAGCCTGCTCTTTGGAAGAGTGGGCCAGTCGCCGCACTTCGCCGGCCACCACCGCAAAACCCCGGCCTGCTTCACCGGCACGGGCGGCCTCCACTGCCGCGTTCAGTGCCAGAATATTGGTCTGGAAAGCGATGTTACTGATGCCGTGGGTGATCTCGTTAATCCCGTGCGAGATTTTCTCCAAATCGTCCAGCCCGTCATCCAGCCGACCCTGCGCCTGCTGGCTCTGGGTGGCGATGTCGCTGATGGCACGAATACTGTTTTCTGCCAGGCTCAGGGTTTCGCCCTGACTTTGGGTGGCGCTCTCTAATACCGGCAGCGCCTCCATCAGCGGCGTCAGTGCCTGCTGATAGCCGATCACCCGATTCAGCACGCCCGTCTGCACGCTGTTCAGCGCTTCCCAGCGACGTAATGCCCGCTGCGCATAGTGTGCCGCGTAGCCGGCGTACTCCACCGGAAACTGACTCATCGCT
This sequence comes from Pantoea sp. X-Soil-MYKO-1785, assembly GCF_059730675.1. NCBI lineage: Bacteria > Pseudomonadati > Pseudomonadota > Gammaproteobacteria > Enterobacterales > Erwiniaceae > Pantoea > Pantoea sp. X-Soil-MYKO-1785. The sequence goes on along the minus strand of NZ_AP036002.1, from coordinate 32,323 downwards.
TTCACATCATGATTAAAGAACACCAGCGCTGATAGCGTCTGGTTAATCGGCACGCCAAGGATCTCGCCAAAGCTGGAGAAGCCCGCCGCCGGAATGCCTTTGAAAAAGTGGGCGTTGTGTAACTGACCGGCATTTCCGACGCGACGCAGGATACAGTCGTTCATCAGTATTGCCGCCGGTTTGCCGTGCTGACGGGCAAACGCCTGCCACTCCTGCTGCGTCGCCTGTTTGAAGTCCTTTTCCTGCATCAGGAACAGCCGGTCGCCAAATTCCAGATCGCAGAAAAACTGCACGTTATCAGCCTCAATTTTGGCCACCGAACGAATAAAGTATTCTTCTCCGACTTTGACGCCAAAGGTCAGCCCCTGCAGCCGTTCAGTCAGCCGGGTCGGTTCGCAATTCAGGTGGGTGCAGAGCGCGGAGACCAGCGATTGCTGCTGGCCCTGACGGTTAAATACCGTACTGACGGTGCGCGCGATCGGATCGGCCTCGGCGATCAGCCAGCTGCTGTCCAGCGGGGTAAAGTTCTGGCTTTTGAACGGGGCAAACGATTTTCCCGCCGCCATCTGGCAAAAAATAATCACCGCTTTGCCCTGGAGTATCTGGCCGCCAATCCCAATCCAGGTGCCGTCAAAGCTGATTTTACCGCCGGCCGATCCGCCGATCGCCAGGCAGGGGAAACGTCCGCTGTTATACCAGGCCTGCATCAGGAAACCTTCCGAGGCAGAAAGACCGTCGCAGTAGATCATCGCGAAAGTCCGATCGGCAGAGAGCGGCATCCGCAGCTGCAACCGCTCCAGCTCCTGCTGTATCGCGGTGATCCGCTGGCTGGCGCTGTGGGTATCCTGCACGTGCAGGTCAATAACGTGCGTTTCATGCCGCGCAATCAGGCTGTCCGGTAACCAGAGCCAGCTCCCTTCCTGACCGGCCCCGTCGCAATAGGTGCTCTGCCGGCCGCTGCTGCTCAGCGCGCCATGAGAGGAGAGCGTCAGCACCGTCAGGTCAGCGGAGGTAAAGCGCTGCCAGGCCTGACTGACCCGTTGAAAATCCGCCTCGGGCGGCACAAAGGTCATCAGCAGGCCGCCGGCGCGCTGGCTTAACCCGGCGGCACTGAGTGACGCTGGCAGCGCACGACAATCAAAAGTGCCATGCGCAGGCTGGCTGCTACGCCCAAAGCGGGCAGCAGGCAGGCGTTGTATCATCGCCTTAATAATCGACATATTATTGTTTTCGCTTTAATTAGAATGATTTTGCGCTAAAAAAGCGCTTTCTGGTGTGTCAAAAAGGAGGGCTAAAAGCAGGTCCGTACGCGTTCAGAACTCACGCCTGAGGGCCGGAATCATCATTGATCGGCACGCTCAGCGCCTGTTCGTTATCGCCAATAGCGGGAAAAGCTTTAACGATTACTGTAACTGGTGAAAACGATGAAAACAGCGCACTTAAGCAGCATAAAATAAGCCGGGAAGCGATCCCGGCAACGTTACTGATTACTCATCGCGGCTCTGCTGCCAGTGCTGCTCACAGCGCTCGCGGGCTTCAGCCGGTAAGTCACGCAGGTCCGGCAGACTATCGCCGGCGCCATATCCCATTGAGCCGGTCACCTCTTCCTGCTCATCCTGGGCAGCAAAGCTCAGCTTATCGTCCAGCGGCTGCCATTCGCCGTCCTGCTGACGATAAATCACCGCATAAGTCGGCGTCTGCGCATCATCACCATAGATCTCATATTTTTGCTTTTGTGGGTCAGAACCAAACTCAAGCGTATCGATTAAGGTTGCATCAGTCATCGCGTTCTCCTTTTTCGTTGAGCCTTTAAGGGTAGCCTGGCGAACACAGGCTCGCTGCCGTTTCCGGTCGGTCACCTGCGGATAATCAGCCTGATACCAACATTTTCTCAGGGGGGGGTATTTGCATAAACGAAGCGGTCATCTATGCTTCGTGGTGTGACTAGCTAGTCCTTTTTATCTAATGGAACATTGATAGGAGGTCTCTCTATGACACAACAGAAATACCGAGGTGGTGCTGGCAATTTTGCCAACGATCCGGGCCGTGCGAGCGAAGCTGGCAGTGCAGGAGGCAAGGTCAGTGGGGGCAATTTCAAAAACGATCATGAAAAAGCCAGGGAAGCCGGTCGGAAAGGCGGCAGGATCAGTCGGCGTCCTGCAAGTAATTCTGAATAAGGCGCCTTAGGACGTTTTACGCCATGGAATGGCATCTCACCTTTAAGCAGCAAACTGCCTGCTGCCACACTCCTTCCCCATTTTTGTGAAAATCCCCATGACAGCCGTTGAAGCTGCCGCTGCGGGCAGAAATCAGCACGTCTGCAGGCAAGCCGGCAGACGTGCCAGGGGTTATTTCGCTGCGCAATGTCGGGTGAGGTAGTGTTTCACCAGCACGAAGAACAGCGGTACAAAGAACAGCGCCAGTACCGTACCCGCCAGCGTCCCGCCAATAATGCCGGTGCCAATCGCGATACGGCTGTTGGCGCCCGCGCCAGTCGCCACCGCCAGCGGGATCACCCCGGCGATAAACGCCAGTGAGGTCATCATGATCGGCCGTAAACGGGTACGCGCCGCCTGCAGTGCCGCTGCGCTCAGCGAACTGCCCTGACGCACCGCGTCCTCTGCGAACTCAATAATCAGGATGGCGTTTTTCGAGGTCAGGCCAACGGTGGTAAGCAGCGCGACCTGGAAATAGATGTCGTTGCTCAATCCGCGTAACGCCACCGCTATCACCGTGCCCAGCACGCCGAGCGGCACCGCCAGCAGCACCGAAAACGGCACCGACCAGCTTTCGTACAGCGCTGCCAGACAGAGAAACACCACCAGAATGGAGATCGCATACAGCGTGGTGGACTGCCCACCCGCCTGCTTCTCCTGCAGTGAAAGTCCGCTCCATGCGCCGGTCGTCCCAGCCGGAAGCTGATCGGCCAGCCGTTCAATGGTGTTCATCGCATCGCCGGAGCTGTAACCTTCCGCGTTCTGTCCCTGGATTTCGTAAGCAGCGGAACCGTTGTAGCGGTTAAGGCTTTCCGGTCCCATCGTCCAGCGGGTTGAGGCGAAGGCAGAGAACGGCGTCATGCTGCCTTCACTGTTGCGAATGAACCATTTATCCAGATCGGACGGTGCCGACCGGTACTGACCATCACCCTGCACATAGACCCGTTTTACGCGGCCGCGATCGATAAAGTCATTGATATAGGCTCCGCCCCAGGCGCTGGTCAGGGTATCGGTAACGTCATCCAGCTGCAGCCCGAGCGCAACCGCCTTATTGGTATCAATGTCGACCTGCAACTGCGGCGTCTGCGGCAGGATGTTGGCCCGCACCCCGATCAGTTCCGGGCTCTGCGCCGCGCGTTGCAACAGCCGATCGCGCAGTTTGCCCAGCTCATCGCGGGTGGTGCCACCACTGGCCAGCAGTTCATAGGTAAAACCATTATTCTGCCCGAGGCCCGGCACCGACGGCGGCGTCAGGGCAAATATCTGGGCATCACGAATAGCGGAGAGCGCATAGGTCGCCCGTCCGGCAATCGCCTCGGCCGAGTTTTCCTTACCGGGCCGCTGATCCCAGTTTTTCAGCTTGATAAACGCCATGCCGGCATTCTGGGCTGCACCACTGAAGTTAAAGCCGTTGATAGTAAACACCACATCGATGTTCTCTTTCTCTTCAGTAAGAAACCAGTCGATGATCTGCTTATTGACCGCTTCCGTCCGGCTGGCAGTGGCGCCCGCTGGCAGCGTCGCCTGCAGCATAATGCTGCCCTGATCCTCGGTTGGCAGAAAGCTGCCCGGCAAGCGGGTAAACATCACAAACAGCACCACGCCCATCGCGGCATACAGTGACACCATAATCAGCGGACGACGCAGGGTGCTGACCACCTTGTGACGATACTGGCGCTCGGTGGCGGCGTAGAAGCGATTAAATCCGCCAAAGAATCCTTTGCGATGCGGCGTGCCGGGGCGGAGTAACATGCCGCACAGCGCCGGGGTCAGGGTCAGCGCCACCAGCACTGAGAACGTCATCGCCGCGATGATGGTGACCGAGAATTGCCGGTAGATCACCCCGGTCGAGCCGGCGAAAAAGGCCATCGGCAGAAACACCGCCGACAACACCAGCGCAATGGCGATCAGCGCACCGGAAATCTCTTTCATCGATTTTTCCGTGGCCTCGCGGGCCGGCAAGCCTTCGTCATGCATGATGCGTTCGACGTTTTCGACCACCACAATCGCGTCATCCACCAGCAGCCCGATCGCCAGCACCATGGCAAACAGAGTCAGGGTATTGATGGTATAACCGCAAAGCGCCAGTACGCCAAAGGTCCCAAGCAGCACCACCGGCACCGCCAGCGCCGGGATCAACGTGGCGCGCAGATTTTGCAGGAACAGGTACATCACCACCACCACCAGCGCTATCGCTTCGATCAGGGTGATCACCACATCTTCCACCGAAATTTTGATAAAGTCGGTGCTGTCCAGCGCGTACGCCACCTCGTAGCCTTGCGGCATTGAGTGTCGATACTCTGCCACTTTGTTCTTCACCAGAATGGCGGTATCCAGCGCGTTGGCGCCCGGGGCGAGCATCACCCCGATACCGGCCGCCGGATGACCATTAAGCCGGGTGGTCATGTCATAAGATTCACCGCCCAGCTCGACCCGCGCCACATCCCCGACCCGCACAATGGCACCGCGGGTATCGCTTTTGACGATGATGTTGCGAAACTGTTCAGGCGTTTGCAGTCGCGACTGCGCCCTGACCGTGGCGGTGAGCTGCTGATTATCTGGCGAGGGCAGCCCGCCAATTTTACCGGCGGAGACCTGAATGTTCTGCGAGCGAATCGCTGCCGTTACGTCGGAAGGCTGCAGTGCGTAGGCGTTGAGCTTAAACGGGTCGAGCCAGATACGCATCGCGTATTGCCCGCCGAACACCTGGATATCCCCTACGCCTTCGATCCTGGCCAGCGGCTCCTGCATGTTACTCACCAGCCAGTCACCGATGTCGGTGCTGTTGCTCTTGCCGGTAGTGTCATACAGCCCCATCACCAGCAAAAAGTTGGACTGCGACTTGGTGACGGTGACCCCGAGCTGCTGTACCTCACTCGGCAGGCGGGTCAGCGCCTGCTGCACCTTATTCTGCACCTGCACCTGGGCCGTGTCGGGATCGGTTCCCTGACTGAAGGTCACCGTGACCGTCACATTGCCCTGCGAACTGCTGCTGGAGGTGAAGTAGAGCAGATGGTCCAGCCCGGTCAGCTGCTGCTCAATCACCTGGGTGACGCTGTTTTCCAGCGTCTCAGCGGACGCGCCGGTATAGGTGGCACTGATATTCACCGACGGCGGTGCCACATCAGGATATTGCTCAACCGGCAGTAGGGTGATGGAGAGCGCGCCAAGCAGCATGATTAAAATGGCAACGACCCATGCGAAGACGGGGCGATAAATAAAAAAACGAGAAAACATCAGCGGGGTCTCTTCCTTTTAGGGCGGGCGCAAAGCCTGCATTCCTGCAGGTTGTGTAACAACGTTGCAGCGCTGATTATAGTTTGTAACCTTCCCGCTAAACATCCCGACGGTATCATTTGTTAATCCCGCGCAGATCCGGTGACGGCTACAGCCTGACGCAATCCTGACAGAACCGCTTAAGTCTGAATACCTGAGCAACGCGTTAAGCAAAATAGCGAGGCCTGGCTATGCTGAAAATAAAGGAAATTAAACAGGAGAGAATGATGAAATTTTTCTACTTCGTTTCGCTTATTGCTTCAGCGCTCTATTTATTAGCGTTCCTGCCTAAACTCCGAACCAAACGCGAACCTATTGCCTACTGGGGATGTTGGGCTTACCTCGGGGCGAATGCCATATTCTGGGCGATTTATGGCGTCCGGCATTACATCTGACGCAACGAGCGAAGCAAAGCGGCAAACAGGCGAATCAGGTATCCTATCTGATTGATCAGGCTGGAAAAGGAATCCGGCTTTTTTCAATTTCCAGCGGCTGACCGTTTCAGGTTTTTTCCGGTCTGCCGCTCCAGGCTATTCGGCTAACCTGTCTCGCTAAAATTTCCTCGCTACACTATCCCGCCTGATTGCCGGTCCGGTTGAGGGAGGCTGCCTGCGAACGTGGCGGAACAGCGGCAGGCGAGCCATTAATCGCGGCCTTAATCTGCCGGTCATAATGACTCTCTAATACTCTGAAGGTCTCCTGCGCTTTAATCTGGTAAAGCGCGTCGGAGGGATGAATGCAATCCGGTGACATCAGCGTCTGCCAGTTTTTAATTTGCTGAATGCGCTGATACTGCGCGACCAGCGGCACATTCTCGTCCCGCGTCAGGCTGTCGATCTGCGCAACATAGGGCGCAACGTTCCATTTTTCCGCCCGGCCGCATAACGGATGAGGCTCCTGAACAATCACCGCTTTACCATACTGCTGCGCCACACGAATCAGTTCAGTCATGATCGCCCGATATTGCAGCGGGCTGACGATGTAGTCAGGCTCTATGTCTTTGAAGTGATAGTGGCGGGCGTCATTGGTGGCGAAGTTGAGCAGGATAAGATCTGCCGGCGAGGCGGCCATCTCTTCACGCCAGGTTTTGTTATTGCGGTAAAAATTGCGACCCTGCAGCAGATCCTTCGACTGCGCCGACAGCGCGCCTTTATTGATGATCTCTACCTCAGCGCCATATCTGGCCTTCAGCATCTGGTTTAACTGTGCAATTTCATTATTGGGTGTGAGGGTCGCCCGCAATTTACCGTCTTTTCTGACTGCCATCGCGCCTTTGGTGCTGGAACCGCCATAGGCTTCAATAATAAATTTATCATCCTGCTGACTGGCAAGCGCAACGCCCGAAGATAAACAGAACGCGATAAAAACAAGCAGATGACAAAACAGGTTTTTCATTGGGCATAACTCTGGCAAGGCGAAGAGGAAAAGCTTATCAGCCAGAATTGATTTGCTGCAAAATTATTTTGCCGTGCCGCCGCGCTGTCAGGCCGCTGAAACCGGTACTACGCGGAAAAAATCGCCAATAAGCGAAGCCCGTGGCGATGATTGATAATCTCTTTCTCGATCCGGCAGCGAAAAAAAAGCCGCGTCGGCGGCGAATAAACATCAATAAAATGCTTACGCGCCGCTCAATTTTTAATCTTCTGTTAAGCGAAGCTTCACCCGGCTTGCAGTTTATCAGGTGACTGATTGCCCGTCCCACAAGGTCTCCGCCAGAAAGGGCGATGACAATCAGCAGCAGCACACTTTTTTCTGATAAAAAAGTGGCGCTAAAAAATGGCCAGGCCGGTTTACCATAATTTATCGATTACCTGAAAGGACATGCTGGCGGAATTCTGAAAAGCGTGGCGCAATATGTTAATTAAACTTCAGAGTGATATTCTGCCGCTGTTACGTCACTTCGCACACTACAACTTCGTCATTTATTAAGGTAATAAAAATGACCACACCCGCTTTTTTATCGAGCCGAAACATCGGTCTCGATTTTCTGCGCGCCATCCTTATCCTTGAAGGTGTTTTATATCATGCCGCCCGTAGCCTGCCAGGCGGTAATAGCTGGTATTACGTTGCTGATAAAAATCCGTCGCTGATTTTTAGTTCACTGATTGAATTCATCCATACCTTCCGGATGGAGGCTTTTTTCTTTCTCTCCGGCATGTTCTCCGCCATGGTTTTTTTACGCAAAGGTCAGGCTTTTTTCTTTGAGAATCGCCGCAAACGCGTGCTGGTTCCGCTGATTGCCGCCTTTGCCTTTATCCCCGGCATCATGTACTGGCTGAGCACGACGATAAAAGGGGTCGATACCTCAACCAGTGGGTTACTGGCGGCCTACACCCAGCTGCACCACCTGTGGTTCCTGGTCTCGCTGTCGGCTATCTCCTTTTTTGTGCCTGCCCGCCTTTACCAGACGCTGGCGACATTTGCCCGCCGCCTGCCCTTTACCCTGTGGCTGGCAGCCCTGATAATCGCTGCTAACAGTCTGTTTGTGGTGAAATTCGCGGTTAAAGACCTGGGTGAGCTGATTACCTTAATTCCGGTGACGGCGCGTTTCTGCGTTTATTATGCAGCTGGCTATGCACTTTATCTTAATCGTGATGCGATTCCGCAATTAGCGAAACATCCACTGCTGAATACGGCTGTTGTGACGCTGCTGGCGATAATCTGTTATATCGCTTTCTTCCTGACGATGAAATTTAACCTGCAGGGCGTAGCGAAATACATTCCGGTTCTGCTTAGCAGCGTCTTCTCGGTGATCTTTTCCTATTGGGTAATCTTCTTTTTTGAGAAGCTGCGCATGAAAGAGAGCCGCATCGTGAACACGGTAGTCGATTCCGCGCTGGTGGTTTACATCCTTCACTACCCTATCGCGATTGGCTTTGCCTGGCTGCTGGATGATTACCTGCCGGACAATTATCCCGTCAGCTATGTTCTGATAGTAACGGCTATTGCTTCAGGACTAAGCGCCCTCTGCTATATGGTCATTAAGCGTAATAGTTTCCTGTCGACACTTTTTGGCCTGAAAGCGAAGCCGGCAAAAGCGCTGGCGTCGGTCAGCTAACAGACTGCTGTTGCTGCGTGCCGATATAGCGCAGCGATAATACCGTTAATATGCAGTACGTCCTCGCTCCGTTTATTCCTCTGCTGGCGCAATCCTGCGCCAGCATTATGCCTGCCAATAAAAAACAGCTGCCAGTGACGTCGCTTTCCGGAAACATTTTGAGAAAAATTTTCAGTAAATAATGCGTTGAATCCACCCTGATAAGGTTATTTGTGTACCAGACTTACAAAAATAACAACACAGAACCTGTGGAGCATTATGAAAGAGCAAAATCGCACAACCGGGATCGCCCCTTACGGCGGCGCAGCAGGCGGCTGGGGCGCACTGAAAGCGGTTGCCGATGCCATACGCGGTCAGATGTCAGTCAAGCAGGATGTGATCGCCCTGTTCAAAGTTAACCAGCCGCAGGGCTTTGATTGTCCGGGATGCGCCTGGCCCGATCCTCAGCATGCCTCTTCGTTTGAATTTTGTGAAAATGGTGCGAAAGCGGTGTCGTGGGAAGCGACCAGCAAGCGTACCACGCCGGAATTCTTTGCCGCGCATACGGTCACAGAATTGTGGCAGCGCAGCGCCTTGCACCTTGAAGGCGAAGGGCGACTCACCCACCCGATGAAGTACGATGCGGCCAGCGACACCTATCAGCCAATCGAATGGGAGACCGCGTTTAAAGAGATCGGCGAACATCTTCGCGGTTATGACCACCCTGACAGCGTGGAGTTTTACACCTCGGGTCGCGCCTCCAACGAAGCGGCTTTCCTGTGGCAGCTGTTTGCCCGCGAATATGGCACCAATAATTTTCCTGACTGTTCCAACATGTGCCACGAACCGACCAGTGTCGGATTACCGGAATCGATTGGCGTCGGCAAAGGTACGGTTGAACTGGAGGATTTTGACCATTGCGATCTGGTGTTATGCATTGGTCATAACCCTGGCACCAACCATCCCCGCATGCTCGGCACCTTACGTGAAGTCTCTAAACGCGGCGCGACCATCGTAGCGATCAACCCGCTGCGGGAGCGTGGGCTTGAGCGCTTTACCTCGCCCCAGAGCCCGATTGAAATGCTCTCCCTCAGCTCGACCGAACTGGCATCGACCTATTACAAAGTGCGGGTCGGCGGCGATGCAGCGATGCTGAAAGGCGTGATGAAGATCCTGCTGTCAATGCATCAGGAGGCGCTGAGCAACGGCGAGCCCGGCGTGATTGATGAAGCCTTTATTAATGAACACACCGAAGGATTCGAGGCGCTGAAGGCCGATCTGGAGAGCACCGACTGGCAGCACATCCTGAAGGTGTCGGGCATGGCGCGTGAAGAGATCCAGCACATCGCCCGGCTCTATGCCAGCGCTGAGCGCACCATCATCTGTTATGGCATGGGCATTACCCAGCATCAGTATGGCACCCAGAATGTGCAGCAGATTGCCAACCTGCTGCTGTTACGCGGCAACATCGGTAAACCCGGTGCCGGCATCTGTCCGCTGCGGGGTCACTCCAATGTGCAGGGCGACCGCACCGTGGGTATCACCGAAATACCGCCACAGTCGCTGCTCGACAGTCTGGAACGCGTTTTTGGCTTCCGCCCGCCGCAGAAACACGGCCACGGCGCTATTCAGGCGATACAGGCGATGCGTGACGGTAAAGCTAAAGCGCTGCTTTGTCTGGGCGGTAACCTGGCGGAGGCCATTTCCGATCCTCAGGTGACCTTCCCGGCGATGCGTAAGCTGGATCTGGTGGTGCATATGGCCACCAAACTCAACCGCTCACACCTGCTGCTGGGCAAACATAACTACCTGCTGCCGGTTCTTGGCCGCACCGAAACCGATGTGCAGGCTAGCGGCGCGCAAAGCGTGACGGTAGAAGATTCCATGTCGATGGTGCACGCCTCGCGTGGCTCGCTGGAACCGGCTTCACCGCACCTGAAATCTGAACCGGCGCTGGTGGCCGCGCTGGCTCAGGCCACGCTGCCAGACAGCGTGGTGGACTGGAGTGCTATGGCGGCCGATTACAACCGCATCCGTGATGCGATTGAAGCCGTGTTCCCGGCATTTGAAAACTTCAATCAGCGGGTGAAAAAACCGGGCGGCTTCCGGCTCTATAATGCCGCGTCGGAACGGGTGTGGAATACGCCCTCCGGCCGGGCGCAATTTAAGGTGATGCAGGGGATTAATGAAGATCCGCGATCGCTGAAGTGCCATGATTTGGTGCTGACCACGCTGCGCAGCCACGACCAGTACAACACCACGTTATACGGCCTCAACGACCGCTATCGTGGCGTGACCGGCCGCCGTGACGTGCTGTTTATCAATGCCGAAGAGGCGGAGAAACGTCAGCTGCGCGTCGGCGATCGGGTCGATTTAATGGCGCTCGATCCGGACGGTAATCCGACCTCACGTCAGATGAAAAACCTGACGATTGTGATCATCGACATGGCTCCCGGTTCGGTCGGCGCTTACTATCCTGAGGCTAACGTGATGGTGCCGCTCGACAGCCATGATACGCACAGCGGTATTCCTGCCTATAAAAGTATCCCGGTGACGATGACCAGGGTGACCGACGAGACAACGACTACGTCGGGCGTACTGCGCTAAATCTTCGATGACGTCGCGTAGTCACCACAGAGGTTGCCTGAGAGCCAGGCAACCTTTTTTATGCGCGCTGCTTCGCCGTGAGCCTGCCGGTTGAAAACACCGTCGTTAAAACAATAGCCAGCAGGCTAAGATATAAATTTTATTTACCTTATACGTAACTTTTTATTTCGTCAGCAATGCTGACCACTTCTTCAACCGCCGTTAAACACACGCCGACTTTTTAGCCATTGCGTGCTTTTCTTAAGCCCATTTACCGGCTGAAATTATACCTTCGCTCAACCTGCATCATTCTTCCAGACCTCCAGCAACGTATCATCAGGGCTTATCTGTTTATTGCCACCGCTATAACGTTACAAGTTTGTTAAACGCCAGCTTTCTTCTCTGTTTATAACGGATAGGCAGCACTCATAACCCTCTCTACTTATTTTACAGCTGAAGGAAGATTGCCAATGACAACGTTAAGCAGACGACGCTTTATGGCCTTTGCCGCCGGTGGCACGGTGGCGCTGGCCGCGGGTCAGGTTCATGCCCATGATAATCAGGTCAGGACCTATCCGGCCGGTGCCAAACCCGGCGGGCGCGATCCCGGCCCACATGACCCGATGCGCGAAGCAGAAAATCCCGACCTGGTTGATCCGCCCGCAACCGACAGCGGTACCTTGCCTAATCTGCGTTACAGTTTCAGCGATGCGCACGTGCGCAAAGGCAGCGGCGGCTGGACGCGACAGGTGACACAACGCGAGCTGGGCATCTCCACCACCATTGCCGGGGTCGACATGCGCCTCAACACCGGCGGGATCCGCGAGCTGCACTGGCACAAACAAGCGGAATGGGCCTACATGACCTACGGAACGGCGCGGGTGACCGCCTTTGATACTCACGGCGGCTGGTTTGTTGATGATATTGGCGTCGGCGATTTGTGGTACTTCCCGCCCGGCGTACCGCACTCCATTCAGGGACTGGGACCGGATGGCTGTGAATTTCTGCTGGCCTTTGACGACGGTGGTTTTGATGAGGACAGCACCTTTCTGCTCTCTGACTGGTTTAAGCACATTCCGCCCGAGATCCTCGCCAAAAACTTTCAGGTCCCGGTTTCTGTCTTCTCTCAGCTGCCGTCGCCGTCAGATGAATATATTTTCGCCGCTACGCCGCCTGACCGCGCCGCCTCCGACAGCGTTCAGGGCGGCACCCGATCCTCGCTGCGTTTTACCCACCGGATGCTGGCTCAGGATCCGTTAAAGGCGCCTGGCGGAACGGTGCGGATTACGGACACCTCAAACTTTCCGATAGCCAGACAGGTGGCTGCGGCACTGGTCGAAATTGAACCCGGCGGACTGCGCGAACTGCACTGGCATCCGAATAATGACGAATGGCAATACTATCTGGAAGGCGAAGGCCGGATGGGCGTTTTCGCCTCGTCGGGTCAGGCCCGCACCTTTGATTATCGCGCCGGTGACGTCGGCTACGTGCCGTTCGCCATGGGTCATTACATCGAAAATACCGGCAAGGGTCCGTTACGCTTTCTCGAACTGTTTAAGAGCGACTATTACGCCGATATTTCGCTCAACCAGTGGCTGGCCAGCACGCCGCCGGAGCTGGTTAAGCAGCATCTGCATCTGGACGATACCTTTATGGCGGCGCTGTCGCAGAGTAAACGCCCGGTCGTCGGGTAACCGCAGTGGCCGGATTGCCGGCCACTTTCACCGCGTCTGCACGGCCGTTGGCTGTTGTATCCCGCACCCGCGTCTCTTTTCACTGGTTTCATCCCTCCCGCCGCTGCCTGCGGTTATCACGGTATAAAGCATTTGTCGCCAGGTCAACACCGCGGCAGCGTCGTCTACACTACATGCCTGACTACACGCCTGCACATCCCGTGAAAGTTCGCGGTTTATCACGCACGCTCTGGTTTTATTTCTTGCGCTGACCTTCAGCGCTCAAAGGGAAGATTGCTATGTTTCACCTGATTTTCAGCTTACCCAGCTGGTACGTTATTGCGCGCGTCATTGTTCCCTTATCCCTGCCGCTGGTGGTCAAAATTCTGTTATCCCTGCTGGTGCTGCTGGCCTCACAGTATCTGCTGGTCAGCCGCTTTACCTCGGGCGGCATTTTCTCGGCTGAGATGCCGCGGATGATTATCATTCTGTTTAACTGGGCTTTCAGCACCGTGCTGTTTCTGGCGCTGACCCAGATGCTGATTGACGCGGTGACGCTGGTGGCCCTGCTGCTGCGCCATCCGCTGGAACTGGTGCCCGGCGTGCGCTATCTGGCGGTGCTGTTCGCCATGGGACTGGCCACCGTCGGCGTTCACCAGGCCATACGGGTGCCGCCAGTTAAAGACCTGACGCTGGTGATCCCTGATCTGCCGGCGGAATTCGACGGCTATCAGCTGTTACAGCTGACAGATTTACATATCACCCGCCTGTTTAATGCGGCGTGGAGTGCAGCCACGGTGGCGAAAGCGATGACGCTGGGGGTTGACCTTATCGTGGTGACCGGGGATGTGATTGATGGCAGTCTTGAACACCGGCGCGACGACGTCGCCCCGCTGCGTGGCCTGCAGGCGCCTGATGGGGTATGGGCAATCACCGGTAATCATGAGTACTTCTTTCATCAGGCGATCTGGACTGAACATCTGGCTTCACTGGGGCTTCAGCCGCTGCTCAACAGCCATACGGTGATCCAGCGCGGCGCGGCGAAGCTGGTGGTGGCCGGTTTGCCCGACGCATCCGCCCCGGCCAGACAGGCGCAGGGACCCGATCTGGCCAAAGCGCTGGCGCATGCGCCAGCCAATGCGCCGGTGATCCTGCTGGATCACCAGCCACGTAATGCCCGCCTTAACGCCGCGATGGGCGTGGCCCTGCAGCTGTCGGGTCATACCCACGGCGGCCTGATCGCCGGGCTGGACCGGTTGTTTGCTAAACCCAACGGCGGCTTTGTTTCCGGGCTCTATCAGGTGGACGGAATGCAGCTCTATGTCAATAACGGTACCGCGCTCTGGCCGGGCATGGCAGTCCGATTGGGCCGCCCGTCAGAGCTGACCCGCATCACGCTCAGACGGCAACCCTGATTCACCCGGTCGGGCCTGCTGCGGGACACAGCCGCAGCAGGCCCGGCAAGAGTGATTAGCCGCCCTTCACCACCCGCACACGGTGGCAGTCTTCCGGCCCCAGCGGCTCTCCACTGGCGGATCTCACCGCCAGCGGCTGCAACGGCTGTTGGTCACGGTTATCCCTCAGTACCGAATGGGTCTCGCCTGGGGTGAACATATTCTGCTCACCCCACTGACGCATCGCCACGATAATCGGGAACAGCGCGCGTCCGCGTGCTGTCAGCACGTATTCGCTGTAGGCGCTGCCGTCAGAAGCGGGACGCAGATCAAACACGCCCAGCTCCACCAGCAATTTCAGACGTGCGGCCAGGATATTTTTCGCCAGCCCGAGGTTTTTCTGAAACTCGCTGAAGCGGCGGACGTTGTCGAACGCCTCGCGAACGATCAGCAAACACCAGCGCTCACCCACGGCTTCCAGAGTGCGGGCTACCGGGCATTCACTGTTTAACAATGCGGTTTGCTTCGCCATCTTCTCTCCTGCTCTGTTCTGCTTTCGCCTGAGTATATCTTAGTGTCGTAATCTGGTTGCTAAAAAAAACCAAAGCCGTTAATAATGGCCAAGCTGGTTTTAATTTGAAACCAATATAACAGGAGGTATAGATGGTTCAGCCCGACAGCAATAGCCGGTTGCTGGCAACAGACAGTAAACGTCTGGCCTTATCAGCCAGCAGCACACCGGTGCCGCTGAACCTGGTGCTGCTGCTCTGCGCAACCTGCGCGCTGGCGGTTGGCAACGTCTACTTTGCCCAACCGCTGCTGACCGCCATGGCGCAAACCTTCGCCGTCTCCGCCGGAGCAACAGGCATGGTGGTGACCGCCACGCAGGTCGGCTACGGGCTGGGGCTGCTGTTTGTGGTCCCGCTGGGCGACCTATTTAATGGCAGGCTGTTGATTGTCTGTCAGCTGCTGATGCTTGCGCTGGCCGTGTTACTGGTCAGCCTGGCTCCGGACTTTTATGCCTTGCTGATCGCCATGAGTCTGGTCGGCCTGATGGCAGTGGTGGTTCAGGTGGTGGTGGCTTACGCCGCCTCACTCGCCTCTGCGGCGCAACGCGGTCAGGTGGTGGGGAGGGTTACCGGCGGGGTGGTGCTGGGGATTCTGGTTGCCCGCCTGACCGCCGGCGTAATCGCCGATCTCGCCGGCTGGCGGGCGGTTTATCTCTGCTCTGCCACGCTGCTGGTACTGCTGGCCGCGGTCCTCTGGCGAACCGCGCCCGGCCAGGTTTTGCCGGTACAAAGGCCGGCCTGGAGAGCGCTGATGTGCGCCTTTTTCCGGTTATTCGTTGATGAACCGCTATTACGGGTGCGCGGCATCCTCGCCATGTTGATTTTTGCGGCTTTCAGCGTGTTCTGGACCGCCATGGTGCTGCCGTTAAGCCAGCTTAATTTTAGCCATAGCGAAACCGGGCTGTTTGGTCTCGCCGGTATCGCCGGCGCACTGGCCGCCATCCGGGCCGGACGCTGGGCGGATCAGGGTCATGGGCAACGTACCACCGGCATCGCTCTGCTGGTGCTGACGCTGTCATGGCTGCCGCTAGCCGGGCTGCATCACACAATGTGGCTGTTTATCGCCGGCGTGATCCTGCTCGATTTTGCGGTGCAGGCGGTCCACGTCAGCAGTCAGAGCCTGCTTCTTCATGGCCGGTCCGACGCAAATCATCGACTGATCGCTGCCTATATGTGTTTCTACTCTGTCGGTAGCGCCCTCGGGGCCCTCGCCGCCACCCGGGTCTATGCCGGCTGGCAGTGGCCGGGAGTCTGTCTGCTCGGCAGCGCCATCAGCCTGGCGGCACTGCTGTTCTGGTGGGCCACTTCAGGTCCCACCTCCACTGACGCTCACTCTGCTGCAGGATCGATAAAATGAAACCCACCATTTGCTGCTGGCGCTACTGATCACCGCTATCTGGGGAATTAATTTTTCAGTGATTAAGCTGGGGCTGAAAGAGGTTGACCCGTTTGTCCTTGCCGGCATCCGCTTTCTGCTGTGCGCCCTGCCCGCGCTGTTTTTTATCGCTAAGCCCGCGGTGAAATGGCGCTGGCTGATCGGCTATGGGCTGGTATTCGGCGTCGGCTTATGGGGCATGGTCAATCTCGGCATCCGGCTCGGGTTGTCTGCCGGTGTCGCGTCGCTGGTGCTGCAGTTCAGCGCGCTGTTTACCCTGTTACTCGGCAGCTGGGCGTTTCGCGAACCGCTGTCGCGCTTTCAGTCGGCGGGGATCGTCATTGCGCTCACCGGTTTGTCGTGCATTATTTTTCTGACCGATGGCTCCGTTTCAGCGCTCGGGCTGGGTTGCGTCTTGTTCGGGGCTATCGCCTGGAGCGTGGCCAATATCCTGTATAAAAAAGCGAACAGTCATCAGGTATTCGCTTTTTTAATCTGGTCGAGCCTGTTCGCGCCGATCCCATTATTCATTCTGTCTTATGCTGTTAATGGGCTGAGTGGCTTTCACGGTTTACTGACTCACGCCCATGGGACAACGCTGCTGTCGATTCTTTTCCAGGTCTATCCCAACACCCTGTTCGGCTATTGGGTATGGAATGTCTTACTAAAACGCTATCCGGTTTCGACCGTCGCGCCGCTTTCGTTGCTGGTGCCGGTGTTTGGTTTACTGGGATCGTTCTGGATTTTCGACGAGCAGCTCTCCGCGCTGAAACTGGCTGCGCTGCTGATCGTTGTCAGCGGACTGACCATCGGCCTGTATGGCGCACGACTGATGCAGGCGTGGCGCGGCAGGCTGGCATCATAATTCACCCCATTCCCTGCCGGGAGAGAAGGAGGACAGTATGATCAAGTTATGTACCGCCTGTGGCACCGCGTATCAGCCCCCTTACAGCCTGTCAGATCGCTGTAAAATCTGCGATGACCCGCGTCAGTATGTGCCTGCAGGCGGCCAGAGCTGGATCGATTTCGAGCAGCTGACCGCCCGCCACGCCAACAAATGGACGGCACACGGCGATGCGCTGCTAAGCATCAAAACCGTGCCGAAATTTGCTATCGATCAACGGGCCTTTCTGCTGCGCACGCCGCACGGTAACGTATTGTGGGACTGCATTGCCAATCTTGATCAGGCAACCCTGACGCTGGTGAACGCGCTGGGTGGGCTGCAGGCCATCGCTATTTCCCATCCGCATTACTACACCACGATGCAGGAGTGGGCCGCCGCGTTTAACGCACCGATTTATCTGCACGCCCGCGATCGCGAATGGATTGTGCGAGACAGTCCGCATCTTAAACTGTGGCAGGGTGACGCATTCTCGCTGCTGCCTTCACTGACGCTGTTGCGGCTGGGCGGCCATTTTCCCGGCGGCTGTGTGCTGCACTGGGCTGAAGGTGACGGCGTGATCCTGGCGGGCGACATTTTGCAGGTCACGCCCGGCGCGCATGGTGTTTCATTTATGTGGAGTTACCCGAATATGCTGCCGCTCCCGGCTGCCGCGGTGCAGCGTATAATGCAACGGCTGTCGGGCGTGACGTTCGGCCAGGTTTACGGCGCATTCGAAGGTCAGGATATTCGCCAGCAGGCGAAAGAGAAGGTGATGCGATCGGGGCAAATCTATCTGCACTGTCTGCAGGACCGCGACGAGTAACCGCAGAACCGGGATAAACAGCGGCCCGCAGGCCGCCGTCCGGGAATGATAATCAGGCAGTCTGGAACCGCGCGACCCTATTCCGCAGCTTTCCGGCACGATCGGCCAGCTCATCCGCCGAGGAAGCGGACTGTTCAACCCGAACCGCATTTTACTGGGTGACCTGATCCATCTGGTTAGCCGCAATGTTGATTTGCGCAATGCCACTGCTCTGCTGAAGATGCAGAGATATCACGCATCAGCTGAGAGGTCTGTTCAATGGCGCTGACGCTTTGTTTTACCTTGTCGACGGCATTTTGCGCCATGGAGATCCCTTCCTGCGCGTGACCCACTGACTGCTCAATCAGCTCTTTGATCTCTTTCGCCGCGCTGGCCAATCGCTGCGCCAGTGCCCGGACTTCCGATGCCACCACCGCAAATCCTTTACCCTGCTCCCCGGCGCGGGCGGCTTTGGCTGCCTACCTGAAAGCTACCAGCGCCGACAGGGTTTCGGCCTGCTCTTCAGTGCGGGAAGAGAGATCGTCGATGCTGACAGCAATCCGGGTCGAACCGGTGCTCGGTGGCCGGCTGTTTAGCGTTATCCATCAAGCTTTGATAACCATATAACGCAATACCGAGCTGATTGGAGCACTGATCGATTTGTTTAAATCACCAATGCTGGGAATCGCGTTCACCTGCACATATTTAAAACGAGACTGGAAGCCCGATATCACTGTGCAATCACGGACATTGCAAGCAGTGGAAATACCAATAACAGTCGCCGTGTAATGGTTATAGGTGCTCTGAGTAATAGATTAAAAAAAGAACAAAGTGATTAGCTGAATCGATCTTATCGGCGCTGTTTAACCTGTCTTTAATTAATTACCGCTACTGTATTTTTTATTCTGAGTTGCACACTGCGTATTCTGAACTAAGGGCCAGTCTTGATGACGTCGCTATTAAGACCGGATGAGAAACATTATTTTTCATCGCGGTTTATTGATTTTTTGCTTAACGCCACAATTAACCTGCCGGGCGGCTGGAGCTCTCCGGCGGTCACTTTTTGATCCCTGATGATTAGTCCGCTTATTGTGCAAATTTAATTTTGATTAACGGCAGCGGGAATTATTCCAGGCGGGGCGTCGTCGGCTAAAAGAGTGGACCGCAGCCCCGACTCTTAAGGTTTATTCGCGGGTCAGGCGCTGTGGAGCCGGTCACCGCGCAGACAACAGGGTTGCCACATATCATCAGAATATCTGATCAAAAAGTGGGATATTCTTTTAGCCTGCCTGAACAACTGTGACCAGAATCTGACTGATTCTGTCAGGACCAATTTAAAACTGTGATCGGACTGGCAGAAACAGAATAGTGGTCTATGCTCACTGGCCCGACCAGGCTTCGGCCAGGTCCACAGCAATAGCGCTTACAATAAAAAAAGGAGTGATTATGGATTTAGCAACTTTTGAAGCCAGAACCGGCCTTTGGCCACATATGCACTTTACCGATGTAGAATATGAAGTCTGCGGCGACCGTGTCGAGATTTATGCCATTGATGTCAGCCGTCAGACCAAGAGTAAGCTGTTCATCTGCCGCGTAGTGAATGAACAGCAGGCAAAATCGCTGACCGCCCAGTTCAAAGAGTGGTTGCCTAAACTGCGGCTTAAAAAACGCAAAGTGGCGGTTAACCTTGCACGTCTCAGCTGCGAAAAGAATTTCCCAGCCAGCCTGAATCGCCCCACCGGGCATTCAGCCAGTCGCCTGCTCTGATAGCCGCGACGGCTCTTCTTCAGCCTGATCGTTACCGATCAGGCTGGTCAGATAGCTGAATCGCGGTGGTGGCTAATGCGGGTATTAACGCGCTGTCCGGCAGTTCAAATAACCGATAGTCACCCGCCTCAATCGAGATGTCACGAAACAGCGTAATGTGGATCTCGATCCACTGATTAGCAGCCCGCAGGCTATGTGGCCAGTTGCGCCGTTTCAGTTCAGCAACAAAATCACGGGTACTTACCGTCCATCCGCCCTTACCGCTCCGGCGCATGACCTGACAAAACGCACTATAAATCTCATCCGGCTGTGACATTCATCTTTTCTCACACAGACTGTATAGATAAACAGTATTACCGATTAACAGGATGATCAAGCGGCTTCTGTTTTCTGCTGCGTCATTGCTGGATGCGCAAGGCTTGCCTGTGGGTTGTGTCGGCCAGCTTCTGGTGGACTGGCAGCTGCCATCCTGACGATCTCGTTCTGTTCACCTTTCAGCTGCGATGACTTTAAGCCAAATCTTAGAAAACGTTTTCATATAAGCGTAACGCGTTGATAAGCAAGAACATAACTCACCCTTCGCTTATTAATCATTTGATATCTAATTAAAAAATCAGAAAAGCGTAACGGCAAAGCTGACGGTTTTGCCCTATCTTTAAATGGCTCTGTAACGAAATCCACTCCAGTTACAGAGTGATCTAACTCCTACCCTTGCCCCCTTTTACAGGGGGCTCTTTTTTTGGTCCCGGTTATTTCCTGCGGAGCGGATGTTTATTCAACATACAGTCTTTATCTCCCGCTTCGCTATCCGCTGAAAGTGGCTGAATCGTCGCGTGATAACGCGGATCAGCACGTGTCAGAATTCAGAAAAATTGCGCATTTATCGATCGAAACAGTTAAGAACGGTTATTTATTTGTAACGTGATAATTCAACATTCTGGGTTATTACCAAAATCACTGTTGTTATTCCGTTGAAAGTAATCATTTTTTCTCTTTATACTGCTCTGGCGCTTTTTTTACGGCTAATAATTAGCCAGCTGAGATATGGCAACTGTCGAAAAAAACGCGTAATAATCAATCAGCCCTTATTATCCGGCGCCTCACCAGGGAAGCCGTTAGCCTATAAAAATATGTTCTGCCCGTTTTTTGCCCCTGCCTGTCTGGCGGGGCTTTTATTTTGTGCCGCTTCCCATTGACTTTATGGCGCTAAAAGAGTCGTCGCCAGCGAGCAAAACGGGTGACCTGCCCGATGGCTGAAGCGAGCCATGCGCCCAGTAGCAGCATTAAAACGCCGCTGTTATGCCGCTAACCGCGTATCGCGCTGTGCTATGGTTGCAAAGCAACCACCAGCCATGCGAGTCCGCCTATGCTTTCCACCATCATTTACCGCAGCCAGCTTACGTCCTGCGTCTCGTCTGAGAGACTGCAGGCGCTGGTCGATCATGCCGGTTCGAAAAATGCGGCGATTCAGGTTACCGGGATCCTGCTATTTGATGGCCAGCATTTTTTTCAGGTGCTGGAAGGCACTATGGAGGCGGTTCTCACTGTCTACCAGCGTATCAGTCAGGACGATCGGCATTTCAATCTGATTGAATTAATGCGTGATTACGCGCCCGCCCGTCGCTTTGGTCACGCCGGTATGGAATTGTTTGATCTGCGCGATTACCGGGACAGCAACGTGGTTGATGCACTGCTTAATCGTGTCACGCTCAATGCCGAGCGGGTGAAAGGCGACCGGGTAGTGAAATTTTTACGCTCGTTTGTTGAAGGGCGTGACAAAGAGACGTTTATTGCGATTGACCCTGCAGAAGAGTGGCAACTGATTACCCCGCCGTTAGCGGATGCACCGTTAGCCTATCGCCCTGCCCCCGGCCAGCAATGTGAATTTGCATTACAGCCGATTGTCGATGTCGCCAATCGCAGGATTGTCTCCTGTGAAGCACTGATCCGCGGCCCGCAGGGCAGGTCGCCAGCGGACTATTTTGCCGCGCTGCCTGAAGAGCAAATCTACCAGGCCGATCTCGCTTCAAAGGACTATGCGTTTCTGCTGGCCCGTCATGTAGGTATGCAACATCAGACCCTGTCGGTCAATCTGCTGCCGATGTCGCTGGTGGTGATTGAACACGCGGTTGACCGGCTTATCCGGCAGATCACCCGCCAGGGGTTACGTCCGGAGCAGGTGGTGGTCGAAGTCACTGAAGATGAAGTTATTTCGCGCTTCGATGAGTTTCAGTTTGCCGTTCGGCAACTGAAAGCCGCCGGGATCAGTCTGGCGCTCGACGATTTTGGCGCGGGCTTTGCCGGCCTGTCGCTGTTAGCGGACTTTCAGCCGGATAAAGTTAAAATCGATCGAAAACTGATTATGGATATCCACCGCAGTGGTCCCCGTCAGGCCATCGTGCAGGCGATTCTTAAGTGCTGCAGCGCGCTGGAAATCACCGTCATTGCGGAGGGCGTAGAGAAGATTGAAGAATGGCTGTGGCTGGAAAGCGCCGGCGTCCGCTATTATCAGGGCTTCCTGTTTGCCCGGCCAGCGCTTAATGCCATTCCGCCGGTAAGCTGGCCTGCGCGACGTCTTCTGCGTTGATCGACTCTTTTAGCTGAATTTTGACCTTGCTCACACCGCTTCGCTGCAAACAGCAAAAGCTGTGCCAGGCTTAATCCATCCGCAGGCATAACGCCTGACCGGTAATGATTGAGTCCCCTGGATAACAGCCTTAAAGTGGAGGTTCACCATGAATGAAGATCGCATTGGCGGTAACTGGAAGCAGTTTAAAGGTAAAGTTAAGGAAAAATGGGGCGATCTGACGGACGACGATATGACCGTTGTTGAAGGGAAGCGCGATCAGCTGGTCGGTAAAATTCAGGAACGCTACGGTTACGAGAAAGATCGGGCCGAAAAAGAAGTGAAAGAGTGGGAAGATACGAATAAATACCGCTGGTAATACGCTGTTCACGCCGGGCCTCGTCGCGCCCGGCTCGTTATCTGCTCCCGCCTGCGGAGCGCTTTTTTCTCTCTGTCCCGACTTTCTACCTTCATCACATCTCCTGACCGCAATTATTATGGAAATGATTGTTTCTTTATCATGGCGTGGCGCGCATACTGCCGGCCTTGTCCCTGTCAACGGGATCTGAATCGCCTGCGGAAATCTTACATGCCCCAACACTCTACCGACACGGTCTGTGGCCTCGTCGGTGTTCTGCCTGAGACGCTGCGCCGCTGGCGACGTGCCGGACTCATGACGTCTCCGGGCCCGGCCGGTTATTCCGACAGCCAGCTAACGCGTGCGCTGTGTGTGCGCGACCTGACTTCGGGTGGGCATACTCTTTTTGATATTCATGCTTCGCTTCGCTGGCCTGCGCTTACGCTGCAGGGCGGCTGGATCTGTCGGGAAGAAGAATTGTTGCAGCTATTGCGGCATGACGATGATGACGATATCGCGCGTGAATTACGCATAATGGGCGCGAACTACAGTGGCGATGATTATGTTAATCGTTATCTGCGACCGCTGAATCTCTGGTTACGTAGCGACCCCAGTGAAGGAGCAACAGGGCGCCAGCAGCGCTTTCATTCTGCTATTGTCAACCAGTGGGAACGACTGGCGCTGGCTGCCCAGCGTCGCAGTACCGTGCCGCTTTTTCTGGAAGCGGTGAGCGTCACTGATGAAACAGAAATCTGGATGGAGGCCATTCGACTGAATGGACAGGGATTCCGGGTTGAGGTGGCTGCAGTTGCGTCTGGTGAACCCGCCGTGGCGCATCGCCGGTTTGAGCACCATCTGATGTGGTGCGGTGATGGGATCACTCCGCTGATGAAAGCGGCGTATCAATCGATGCTGGAGGCGGGCAAACCGGTAATGCTGACCGGAACCGACACCCGGCTCAAAGCTGAAACTGAAACCAGCCTGCTGGCTGCCAGCGCCTGATGCTGGCCTGCCGCAGCATCACGAGCGGATAAAACCCGGCCGAATCTGACGATAAAAAAGGCGGAAGGCCACCTGAGTCACCTTCCGCCATTGTGTTTACCCCAACAGCTTATTTCTGATGTTCCAGCGTCCGGGGTGCCCCGCCAACCTCAATCGGAATACGGCGAGGTTTCTCGCTTTCCGGGATCTCCTGCAGTAAGCCTACGTTCAGCAGGCCATCCGCCAGGCTGGCACCGGTAACTTTCATGTGCTCAGGGATCGAGAAGCTCAGCCGGAAATCGTGACGCGCGATGCCGCGGTAGATCCAGCCGCTTTTCTCCTCTTTCGCTTCCTCAGACGCGTCGGATGCCGTGGTTTCTTTCTTACCGGCGACCGAAAGGCGTCCGCCGCTCAGTTCAATTTCGAGCTCGTGCTCTTTCCAGCCGGGCACGCTCACCGTCAGTGCATAGCGGACATCGTCAACCCGCTGTAGATCGTAAGCCGGTACCGAGGCGATCTGACTGTCGCCGGTTAGCTGGCTGAACAGTTTATCGATACGGCTAAAGCGGTCTGACAAAACGGAATCGGCCAGCGATGGGAAGACAGAAAACTGATGTAAAGACATGGTGACAACCTCCTGAATAATGTTCATCCAAAAGCTCATCTGACCGGTTTTCAATCGCCGGTCACTACTCCAGATAAGGTCTTTTACTGCGCTTTCAAGCCCGGCAAATAAATTTTTTATTCCAGTAAAACCAAAGATTTATAAAGATAATATCGTGCCTGTAATCCGCTATTTTTTTGCATGGGGAGCGAGGCAAAAATGCGGGTGTTGGCCGGCCAGTAGCAGCAGTAATTCATATTCACCCTGACTTAGCGGTGTCGGATTTACTGCGGCTTCTTTGGTTTGCCAGACACGCAGGCTGAGGTCGAAGCGCTCGGCGGCACTTTGCTGAGAGAGTCCAGCAGCAAGACGAAGTTCACGCACATTATTCTGAACCACTACAGGCTGCCGGGGAGGACGATTAACCAAAAAAAACTCCTTTGAATGAGGGGGCCCGCGCAAAAATATTTCACGCCACTTTTTATCGAAAGCGAAGCGTGAAGAACGCGGTCCGGACGTTTTGACATGAGAATAATTGACCATTTTAATTAAATGTCAAATGTCGGGCTTATCTTTTAAGTACAGTCAGTGAATAAGCGAAGCGGCTAAATCTGTCGGTAAATCGTCATTTTTCAGATTTTTAGAATGCCTTATTTCCAACACCAGGAATTTTCCTGATATTTTCTCGCGCGTTAATTCAGGGATTATTCCGCTACCCTGCCTCTCCATCCTTCACCAGGATAGTCGGTTTAGCCTGGGAAAAATTTTTCAGGACAGATAACCGAAAAAAACAGAGGAGAATAAATAGATGAAAAACCCTATTCAGCGCCGTATGCCTGAAGACCTGTCGCGGGTGGAGATACGAGAGCAGTGGCAGATCACTTACTGGACTCAGGAGCTTAAAACTACCCAGGATCGACTGACACGCGCCATCCGTGAGACCGGGCCGCAGGCAGACCACGTGCGCGACTGGCTGGAAAAAAACCCGCCGCCACGGCATCCAGAGCAGTCCAAAACAGAACACAAGCGTTAAACGGACTGCCGCTGGAGCATCAGCGCCAGCGTTGCTCCTCCTGTTGACTGCGGTGAGGTTAACTCAGATCGCGGATCTATCCCGGTCTGGGTGCCCTGCTGAATTTTCATCATATAATTTAGAAAGTTACCCACACCTGTCGTCCAACACAGTGACGGTTTTATCGCTGACTTCAATTTTAACAATTAAAATAATCCCAACTTAATTCTCTGCAGAATGAATGATAATTGATTACCAATCGGGTAATAAACGATTAGCCGCTTTGGAGAGTATTGCGGCCTGACGGTGAAAATAAAAACGACTGTCGATAAAATTATCGAATCGTAAACAGGCATCAAATGCGTTAAAGAAAATAATAAGAGACACCCGCCGTCGAGTCACATATCATCGCAGTGAAAACTATAATTACGCATTATTTCCTTTCGCCCGACCCGCACATCGTTCCGGTCAGTTACCGTACAATTTCTCTTTTTATTTCGTGCCGTCACCAGACAGTACGAAGGACACACACAGATGCTAAAAAATTTAAACGGCGACGACGAACGCCGTACCCGTGCTTTGCAGGCGCTCAGCCGCCCTGACGAAAGCCGCGACGATGTCCTCAGGAAATTTGTCAGGTTAGCCAGCCAGGCACTGAGTATTCCGGGCAGCTTTATTTCCGTGCTGGATGATGAATATCAGACGGTACGCGCAGCACACAACTTTGCTCTTGAGCGTTCATCGCGCCAGGACTCCTTATGCCGTCATGTAGTCGACAGTGATAGCGCCGTTATCGTGCCTGATACCTATCTCGATGCGCGCTTTGTTACCCATCCGTTAATTACCGGCGCGCCCTTTATTCGCTTTTATGCCGGCGTGCCGTTAAAAAACCGCGAAGGTATTATTCTGGGTACCCTGTGTGTTACCGATACGCAGCCCCACCCTTTTAGTGTCGATCAGGTCACGACGCTGAAATTACTTTCTACGCTGGTGATGTCGTTTCTGGAGGCGTGGCATTCCGCTGGCTTTGCCGATCCGGTCACGGGCCTGCCAAATCGTCAGCGGCTGATCCGCGATCTGCAATATCTGGCCGTGGCGGGCGATACCACGCCGCGCCGTCTGGTGCTGATTGATTGCATCGATATGTCACGCGCTTACGAGCTGGCTCGCACCATGGGTATGGGACCGGTTGAAAGTCTGCTCAAAGATATGGCGACCCTGTTGCCGCTGCGTCTGCGTCCGGCGGTCGGTGAAATGCTCTATACGGTTGCAACCGGTCGGTTCGCTATTCTGACCCGCGCAGACAGCCGTCTGAGTGCAGCGTGGGTCGCAGGACGTCTGGAAGGGATTAGCGCCGATATGGATGAAGGGCTGTCGGTGGCGCTCACCACGCATACCGGCGAAGCCGACTTTACTGCGGGCAGCGTGCCGGCACCTGAAGTGCTCCGTCGCGCGGTCAGTGCGCTCAACGAAGCCGTGGGCCGGGGAGTGCCATCGCAACGCTTTGACGCCGCCACCGAAATGCAGCGCACCGAAGATTTCGTTCTGATGACCGATCTCAAAATGGCGCTGCGTGACAATATCGGGCTCTATCTGGTCTATCAGCCCAAAATTTGTCTGCACAGCGGTAAGCCGGTCGGTCTGGAAGCGCTGGTCCGCTGGCATCACCCTACGCGCGGTGAACTCTCTCCGGCCAGCTTTATCCCGCTGGCAGAGCAAACCGATCTGCTGTCGACCCTGACGGCCTGGGTGATCGATCAGGCGGTGGATCGTCTGCGGCGACTGCGAAATAACTGTATCCAGCTGCCTTTAACCGTCAACGTCAGCGTGCGTGACTTCTCACGCGAGGGATTTGCCGCCGCGCTAGAGAATAAAATGCTGAAGGCAAAATTGCCAACGTCGCTGCTGGGTATCGAATGTCTGGAGACGGAGCGCATCATTGAAAGTCCGATGGCATTACGCGGTCTGGAAATGCTCAAACAGCGTGGTTTTGGCATTTCGCTTGATGATTTCGGATCGGGCTACAGTAATATCAGCTATCTGCGAAGGCTGCCGCTTGATGTGATTAAGCTGGATCGTTCACTGATCAGTGAGCTTTCCTCAGATACCGCTTCCCGTATCATCGCCCGCAGCATTATCGCCATGCTGAAAGAACTGGATTATGTGGTGCTGGCGGAAGGCGTCGATTGCCCGGATGCCGTGACCTCGCTGACCGAATATGGCTGCGATCAGGCACAGGGTTACTTTTACTCAAAACCGTTAACTGAAGAAGCCCTTAACCACTGGCTGCACTGGAAGCTACGCGGCGAATGCCGTTGAGGCTGCCGCTGGCCTGGCTGAAAATAGCTAAAGCGTTGTCTGTGACAGACAGCGCTTTTTTATTGTCAGCGATCGGGCAGCCCGATCAGGCACCAATCAGTCATTCAAAATAATTGACCTTTAACAGCAAAATAAGGCTATTTTTCTTCTTCCTCATTGCGCCTACTATTCATTCCATCGAGGCAGAACGCCTCTTCCGAATTAAAATGAACTGAGGAAATGACCATGAAAACCATCAAAACTTTCGTTGCTGCTACTGCACTCTCCCTGATTTCTTTCGCTGGTTTTGCTCAGACCATCACGGCGACCGCCTCTACTCTGGACGCGGCTGAAGCAAAAGTCGCTGCACAGGCGAAAGATGCTGGCGCGTCCTATAAAATCACTGGCGCCCGCGTCGACAACCGCGCCTATGTGTCGGCTGAGCTAATTAAATAAGTGCATCTGTTCTGTATAAAGGCTGCCTGTAAGGCGGCTTTTTTTTTGCCTGCTGCTTTAACGACGCTCCGCCAGCGTCCCTGTTCGCACTCCGCATTATACGTCATTAGTGCCTCCGGTTCAGGCGGACCGGATCGGGTCAGCATTTAGCCGCTACGGTTAAAAACAGGTTAACGGCAAAATTGCCGTTTCGCTTACTCCCACCTGTGATGGTGCAGTGTGTGCGACAGCAAATAAGGTTAGATGCAACATTATTTGAACAATGTTAGCGTGTGCCCGACAATCACATAAAATCGGAGCTGCACATGCTGACCACAATAATATATCGCAGCCATATTTCGGATGACTTTCCGCTTAAAACGGTGCCCGAAATGGTCGAAAACGCCAGCAAAATTAACGCGGCCCACGATGTCACCGGCATTTTACTGTTCAACGGCACCCATTTCTTTCAGCTGCTGGAAGGCCCTGAAGCCGGAATACTCGCCGTTTATGGACGGATCTGCGCCGATAAACGCCATCACAACGTAGTGGAATTGATGCGCGACTATGCACCTTCACGTCGTTTTGGTAATGCCGGCATGGAACTGTTCGATCTGCGCGAGCACGACCGTTCCTCCGTGCTGCAGGCGGTACTCGATAAAGGGACCTCGAAATATCGCCTGACCTATGACGATCGGGCACTGCAATTTCTGCGTACCTTCGTTGAGTCGCGCGAGAAAGAAAATTACTACGAAGTTCTTCCGCCGGGTTACTGGGAATTCATTTCTGAACGCAGTGATGTGCCGGATTCCAGACCGCTCACCGAAGGGGTCAGCTTCCGCCCGGTCGTCGATCCGCTGGCCCGTCAGGTCACCGCTATTGAAGCGACCATTAACCGCCCGGCAGGATCGCTGTCAGAAGATTCAGCCAGCCAACAGCTCTATTTCGACGATCTTGAAACAGTGAAAAAGAGCTTTGCCCATGCCGGTCTGGTTTGCCCGGACGGCATGACGCTCTACGTCAGCCTGCTGCCTATGACGCTGGTGGTGGTGCCGGATGCGGTGAAGCTGATTGTAGCGGCGATTGAGCAGGCGGGTCTGGTGCCTGAGCAGGTAGTTATCGGCGTCAGCGAAACAGCTGTCATCTCCCAGCTTGATGCGTTTTCCAAAGCCGTGCGCGAACTTAAAGCGGTAGGGATCAGCTTATCCGTCGACAACTTTGGTGACGGTTCGGCCGGTTTGTCGTTACTGACCCATATTCAGCCAGATCGTATCCGCATCGATGCCGGTATCACCCGCGATGTTCACCGCAGCGGACCAAAGCAAGCGGTGGTACAGGCGATTATCAAATGCTGCTCGGCGCTGGAAATTACGGTGATCGCAGCCGGTATCGTGCAGGCTGAAGAGTGGATGTGGCTGGAAGCGGCGGGCGTGATTAACTTTCAGGGGACGCTGTTCGCCGCCGCCGGACGTTATGATCCAGAGTCGGTCGCCTGGCCGGAATACCGCGAAGCGATGTAATCACGGCACAGTGGGCTACCCCCTCAGCAGGGCTCGCCGGATGGCGGGCTTTTTTTATCGTGATCCGCTGCGCCTGTTGCGCTATTGATCGCGCACAGCTGACAACCTTGCCGGGAGTGCATACCACAATGAATGTTCACGTCAGAACCGCGGCCGCTACCGATACAGCCGATCTCTTTCACATCCGGACTGCCGTGACTGAAGTTCCCTGGTTTATCCTTCGGGACAGCAGCGCTGGCATGTGGCTACCTCGCTTAGCCTTCCGCAATCATGGTTATTACATCTAACCACTATAGCGAGTAAAAAGTCAGACTAACCACTATAGCGAGTGACCGTATCACTTTTGAGATCTGTTTCGCTTTGACATCCCGCAGCATCAGGTGGCAGAGCTATCGACCAGAGCGCGTGAAAAGTCGGCCAGAGACATTAACAACCACTATAGCGAGTGATTATGCGCAATTATGCTCCTGAGCTCCCGACAGAAGAGTCTTATCCGGCCAAATTTCCACCGGATAACCACTGTAGTGAGTGCCCGCCTACCGGTGCCCCGCCGCCGATAACCACTATAGCGAGAAATTACGTCCTTCCCACCAACGCTGCCCAGCAGAGCGTCAGGCAGCGACTGACACAATAACTCATCGCAGTGGTTAACCCTCTTCGCTGCTTTTCGCACTTAGCTAACCACTGTAGCGAGTAGCCTGAGCGCAGGTAGTCGATAGCATCGCGTTTATAGCCTGTTCTGACAGGTTCGTTCAGTTAGGGAGGCGCCGATTCGACCAGATTTGCGTGGTAATGGCCTGCATTCGTTGTCAGCTAACCGCTATAGCGAGTAAAACACCGCGCGATGCGTGGTTTTTCTCGCCCGTCAGTGTCAGTCAGTGTCATCCTGACAGCTCAACAACCACTATAGCGAGAAGCTCTGCCTATCAGGCAACTAACCACTATAGCGAGTAATAGGCCGCTATTAGCTTAGAAAACAGGCCGGTGACCAGGCAAACAGGAGAGATCAATTCAAATCCACCGTTCTGACTAACCACTATTGCGAGTATTTAACCTGTTTTAGGGTATCCGTTCTCATTTGCTAACCACTGTAGCGAGTACTTAACCTGTATTAGGGTATCTGCTATCAATTGGTAACCACTGTAGCGAGTATTAACTTACTTCACGCTGACCGTTCTCAATTGATAACCACTGTAGCGAGGAAGTAACAGTGTAACTCAACATTTTCTGAACAAAAAATCAGCCGCTATAGGTTAGAAAAACAGCAACCAACCACTGTGAAGCGTAAAGGGGCCAAAGAACATTCATTTCGAGGCGGAGAAAAGAGGAGTCAGACAGGGTTGCCACGGGTAACAACCACTATAGCGAGAATGGTCAAACTGGCGATCGCGATATTATCAGCGTGCCAGAGCAGAGTGTGAACGGAAGGACGTCTCATCAGCGCGCCACCCATAACCACTGTAGCGAGCATCTCTGACGCGCTGACTGCCCAGCAGCAGCTTGATATATGTGCAGCAGAGAGGAAAAGCAATGTCAGTAACCACTAACATCATTCATAGCACGGGCTGACAGGTAAGTGAATACCAGGGGTGGAGGTGAACAACCACTATAGCGAGTGATCTTGCTCACTATAGTGGTTAGTGCTCACTACAGCGGTTGCCCGAAACGGTGCCCTACTCGCTACAGTGGTTAGTTTGCGGCCTTGCTCACATTCTCACTCGCTGCCAGGCGTCGTAGAGCCGCAAGGAGGTTAGCCTTTTTTCTCTTTGCGGATTTTATTCAGTAGCTCTTTCTCTTCACGTGACACCATCACCAACTCACTGCTCTCTTCTTCCGGAATAATATCCGGCAGACTCATATCCATGATCTCTGCATCGCTGTCGATATCATCATAATCATCCATATCATCGTCAATTAAACCCGACTGACTAAGCGGCAGTTCTGCCGGCCGCAGCTTAGGATGTCGATAATGGACCCAGAAGTAGACTGACGAGCCGCGCTTAGTTTCGGTGTAGTCGAGATACCCAATCTCTTTCAACTGCTCCATCGCTTTTCTGACGGTCGCATTTTGCGTGATCACGCGGGAGGTCAGGTTAAGCCTGGCGCGCAGTCGGGCCATGGATATCGGCGCAGGCTTCGGCGGCAGGCTTTCAATGAAGGTATAAAGCGCCTGGGCGGACTCTTTACGCGCCAGCTCATTAATCGCCTTGAGCTGCAACAGCACTTTTCGGTCGAACTGATACAACTCAAAAATCTTCGGATCGGCCTGCAACGTCACAGTATCTTTTTTAATACTGTATTTGGCGGACTGCACCAGGTGAGTCGTGTAGTTTTCGCCGCCTTTGCTGGTAAACGTTAATGTATTAGAGGCAATACGCGTCAGTGATGCGTCCAGACGGTTCCTGAGCTTCGACGAGAGGCGAACAGAGGGAATGCCACACAGTTTGGCGAATTCGACGAAAGAAAGCGTTACCGTGTCTCCCAGACACTCGTGCGTGGCAAAAGCACGAATGATCCCCACCCATGTTTTGAAATCGTTATCCATATCCAGCCGGGCGCCGAGGATCTTGATGTTGTCATACCCTTCCGATCGGACCAGAGATAACTGTTTAAGGTCCTGCGTGACGTCCATCGCATTCATCTGGTTTTTCTGACTGCGCGCCGTGGACTTTAGCGTAGGAACAAACAGACCCAGTCTCATCAGAGCCACCGGCTGCACCGTGTTATTGCTGTTAGGCGTCAGGGTAACAACTTCACCGGTACGTTTGTCTGTTTCGCTAAACGCTTCAGCTATGTTCAGGATATCTGGTTCTTTTCTGGCCATGCGGAAGATCCGTGATGTGAACAAGCGAGAGTCGCCGTTACTCGATACAGTGGATACTAGCACTCACTATAGCGGTTAATCTACTCGCTATAGTGGTTTTTTGTCTCGCCACAGTGGTTGATTTACTCACTACAGTGGTTAGCGATC
>NZ_AP036001.1:0-701453 GCF_059730675.1 Pantoea sp. X-Soil-MYKO-1785 | reverse complement strand
GTGAACATTCTACCTGGTACAGTGAATAAAGTACTGATTACAGTGAACACTTTACTGATTATAGTGAACGCGATCACCCTTTCAGCCCTTGTGGGGTGCGGCCTGCGACGATCGGGGATCTCTTAGGATCTCTATATGATCTCTTTAGGATCGTTATATAGGAACTAATCACTGTATAAGTGGATAACTGCCGGCAGCACATAACATTATGTCTGGTAACGGCGAGAGTCAGGATTATTATCGCGATCGCTGCCAGTCAAGCGATCCTGACAATCTGACAGATTGCATCAGCAGGATATTAATTCTCAAACCCTAAAGAACTTCCTCATTATTATTCATTTTTCATCACTAAGGGCGGCGCGTATGGTGGTGGAACTGTTTTCTGAATGAGGAAAGTGCATCATGACTGACTATGCCATCTCACATAACCCTACCACTGGCGAAGAAATTGCACGCTATCCGCTGCTGACTGCCGAAGAGCTGGAACAGAGCCTGAGCCGCAGTGCTGACGCTTTTTCACAATGGCGACACAGCACAATGGCAACGCGGGTCGCGGTTCTGCGTCAGCTGGGCGAACAGATCCGCCTGCGTGAAGCACAACTCTCACGCACCATTACCCTGGAAATGGGTAAACCTATCGCTCAGGCGCGGGCTGAAGTACTTAAATGCGCTAACTTATGCGACTGGTATGCAGAACATGGCCCGGCAATGCTGGCTGACCAGCCAACTCAGGTTGCCGATGCGTGGCAACGTTTCCGTCCGCTCGGCGTGATCCTGGCTGTGATGCCGTGGAATTTCCCTCTGTGGCAAGTTCTGCGCGGCGCAGTCAGCATGCTGCTGGCAGGCAACACCTATCTGCTCAAACACGCGCCTAACGTTATGGGAAGCGCGACGCTGATGGCTGAGCTGTTCGACGCTACCGATCTGCCAGCGGGTGGCTTTAACCTGATCAACGTCGACAATGATGGCGTCTCCGCCGCGATCAAAGACGATCGCATTGCTGCGGTCGCGGTGACCGGTAGCGTGCGGGCTGGCGCTGCGATTGCCGCGCAGGCCGGTGCCGCCCTGAAGAAAACTGTATTAGAGCTGGGCGGATCCGATCCGTTTATCGTGCTGGCGGATGCCGATCTGGATGAAGCCGTGAAATCAGCGGTGATTGGTCGCTTCCAGAACACCGGACAGGTCTGTATGGCGGCTAAACGCTTTATCGTTGAAGCGCCCGTGGCGGAAGCGTTCGAAAAACGTTTCACCGCTGCCGTTCAGGCGTTGACGATCGGCGATCCGCTGGATGAAAACACCTTCCTCGGACCCATGGCACGCTCCGATCTGCGGGATGAACTGCATCAGCAGGTCGAAGCCACGCTGCGTGAAGGCGCGCGTCTGGTGCTCGGCGGTGAAAAAGTAGCGGGGCAGGGTAATTACTATGCGCCGACCATTCTGTCAGACGTCACCCCTAACATGACCGCTTTCCAGCAGGAACTGTTCGGACCGGTGGCGGCTATTGCCGTGGCGCGGGATCCGCAGCATGCTCTGGCGATCGCCAATGACAGTGAGTTTGGTCTGAGCGCAACGGTCTGGACCGCCAATGAAGAGATGGCCGATCATCTGGCGTTACAGCTGGAAGTGGGCGCCGTATTTATCAATGGTAACGGCGCTTCTGATCCACGGGTGACGATCGGTGGCGTGAAAAAAAGTGGCTACGGACGTGAACTGTCACACTTTGGCGTGCACGAATTCTGTAACGTCCAGACCGTCTGGAAAAATCGTCGCTAGCTTTTACTGCGCCGCCGGCAGATAGGCTGGCGCAGCAACATTCTGCTCGTCACTGAGCGGGCGCACTAACCGATCCGGCGCAAAGTCAGCCAGCATCGCGGGACGTGCGCCGCTCATCATCTCCCCGGCCACCAGCTTGCCGAGTAACGGTGCCAGCGTCATACCGCTGTGGCTCACCATCAGATAAACACCTGGCAGGCCGCTGACATAGCCAATCGCCGGTAATCCATCAGCCGGGCGTGAGCGTTGTCCGACCTCAATCCGTTCGATCCGCGCACTGTCACTGTTGGCAAACAGCCGCCGCAGGCGACGCAGCAGTTCATTACCGATCATCCCATCCACTGCAACCGGACGTGCCGGATCGGCATGCTGATCCAGATCCAGCGCCTGCAACATCAGGCGACCACCGCCATCGGGCCGCACGTTCAGTTCCGGGGTAATGATGTTGCAATTGAGCTGAACCGGCAGGGGCTGCGTATGCGCCAGAAAGCTGCAGGCAGCGGGGTCGGCACGATTAGCATCGGTCATCGCCAGTTCAAGGCCACACTGCGCCAGCAATTCGGCTGACCAGCGGCCGGTTGCCAGCACCAGCTGATCGCCATGCCAGCAGTTGCCACTGGCCAGCGTCACTGAAACACCCTGGTCAGCGGTAGAGAGCGTAGTCACCTGATCGTGACAGATCAGCTCGCCGCCCAGCAGGCGCAGATCGGCCAGCATCCGGGCGATAAACAGGCTCGGATAGATCAGGCATTCAGAGGGAAAATACCATCCCTGCTGCACCCGGGGATCGAGTCGCAGTTCCGGCAGGGCAGCCTGCAGTCTGGCGCGATCGTAGGGTTCTGACGGGTAATCGAGCGCCTTAAGTTTTGCTACCCGTTGTTCCAGCTGACGCCGGGTCGCCGGATCGGCTGCCCACTCCAGCGTGCCGGTTTCCAGCAGCCACGGCGCTGGCGTGGGATGCTGCGCCTGCCAGCGCTTGTGCTCGTCTATAGCCGCCGCATTGAGCCGATGATAGCTGGCCGGATCTTTGCCGTTGGCATTCACCCAGCCATAGCTGATCTGACTGGTGCCGCTACCGGGATCGTGTTGCTCAAACAGCGTCACCTGCGCGCCCTGGCTGGCCAGCGATCGGGCGACCGCTAAGCCCAGCACGCCCGCACCGATGACGGCAATACGTTGTGGTCCGGTATGTTGTCGCACCGTCTTTTGAGGCATAGTCACTCTTCTCCGGAATTGATCGACGCAGCGATAGCAGCCGATGGTTTGATTCAGGTGGCCTGTTCAGTACAGTCTGAACAGACAGGATTAACTTAACCGGGAGTCGGGAATGCAACAACTCTCAATCGTGCCGCGCCTGTTGCCCGCCGTCCGACGCGGTGAAAAAACCCATACTCTGCGCTGGCAGGAAGGGGATATCCGCCCCGGCCCGCTGCGCTACTGTAATCAGCAAAATCCAGCTGACGCGCTGGTGGTGTGGGTGACGAGCGTTGAGACGCTGCCGTTGAGTGCGGCAGCGGAGAGATTAGGAAAACAGGCAGAGTGGCCGGATGCGGTGCTGCTGGCCGGGATGCGTGAACACTATCCGGCGATTGAGCTGAGCTCACAGGTGCAGCTGGTGCATCACCTCACACCTGAGGCGACGCGCAAGCGCATGGCTGAGGGCTGAACGACGCCTAGATATGCTCCATCACCAGCAGCGCCAGGGTATCGGCTTCCAGCGCGCGGAAAATATGCGGCTCGTCGCCGGGATAGGTTATGTAATCGCCCACTTCCAGTTCGACCGGTGAATTAACCGGACCGACCAGCGCCCGGCCTTTCGCCACGATGATGTGCTCAATTGTATTCGGGGAGTGCGGCTGCGAACAGCGATCGCTACCGGGCTGAACCTGCAACAGATAGATATCGCGGCGTGCGCCTGGCGGACAGGTCGCCAGCAATACCGCCTGATAGTCGGCCAGATCGGCGGTCACCGTCGGTCCTTCACCCCGGCGAATTACCTGCATACGGCGAGCTTCCGGCTCCATCAGACGTGAAAACGGAATATTGAGGGTCACGCAAAGCGACCACAGCGTCTCGATGCCGGGATTACCGTTGCCCGCTTCCAGCTGTGACAGGGTGGATTTGGCGATACCCGCGCGACGTGCCACTTCTGCCAGCGATAAGCCGGCCCGCTGACGTTCACGGACTAAAGCGTTGGCGATAATGCTGATAGGGGTATTCAAAGGAGCTCCTGCAGTGTGATCGTTTTTTATAACGAACGTAACGTTCATCTTGTAAAACAGCCTGGCGATGTTCATTATAATGGATAATTCGTTCATTATGAGATCAGGTTATGCTGTTTCCGCAAACAAAGTTGCTGGACAAAGGAGTGGTGAAGGCCATTTTCCTGGTCTGTCTGGCTGATGGCATTGTTGGTTTATCGTATGGATCGCTGGCAACCGCCGATAGATTTCCGTTGTGGGTGCCACTGGCGCTCTCCACCCTGGTGCTGGCCGGCGCCTCGGAGTTTTTGTTTATCGGCGTGGTGGCCGGCGGCGGCAGTCCGTTCACCGCAGCAGCGGCGGGTCTGCTGGTTAATGCCCGCCACTTGCCGTTTGGCATTGCGGTGAAAGATCTGGTGGGACGCGGTCCCTCCGGCTGGCTGGGTTGCCACATTATGAACGATGAAAGCGTGGTGTTTGGTATATCTCAGCCGCAACTGGCACAGCGGCGCAGCGCCTACTGGCTATGCGGCATCGGTATTGGCCTGATTTGGCCGATCAGCGTTATGACCGGCGCGGCCATCGGCCAGTTCATTCCGGATACCTCGGTCATCGGACTGGATGCGGTGTTTCCGGCCATCCTGATTGCGCTGATTTTCCCGGCGCTGCGTCAGCGGCGAACCCGGGTTCCCGCCGTGCTCGGCGCTGCTCTGTCGCTGCTGGCGACGCCGCTGGTGCCGGCTGGCATGCCGGTGCTGTTTTCGTTGCTGGGCCTGCTGGCATGGAGATCGCGTAAATGAGCCACCCGATGATGGTCATCGCCGGTATAGCCCTGCTGGCCGCCGGTACCTGGCTGATGCGCTTCGCCGGGGTCAGGCTGGGGAATCGCTTACCGCTCAGTGAACGCAGTCAGCAAATGCTGTCGGACGCCGCTACGGTCTTGCTGTTAGCTGTGGCTGCCACTACCACCTTGTTTGAGGGTCAGCATTTTTCCGGCATGGCGCGGGTCATCGGCGTTGGCTTTGCGCTGTTACTGGCATGGCGTCGTGCGCCACTGATTATCATTATTCTCGGTGCGGCGCTGATGACGGGGTTATTACGCTATTTCGGGCTGCCTTAAGCCGGGATAACCCCAGCAACAGCGGGATTTTATTGTGGCAGATATTTGTTAGCATGCCGGTCAGTTAATTTTTGTTAATGAATAAACAGGCGCTGCTGAATGAATTCTGCCCGTAAAACCTTCCGTTATTGCTTTCCGTTGCTGTTCTCTCTCGCTGCCCTTTTTTCGGTGATGCCAGCCGAAGCCCGACCCGACCTGCGCCCGTTAGGTGAAAATATCGCCGACAAAGGCTCGGCGTGTTACCGCTTCGAAAGCCGGACCTTTGACTCGCAGGACGGTGAGCGGCACTACCGGGTCTGGCTGGGCATTCCGAAAACGGCGGCTCCGCCCGCGGGATATCCGGTGCTGTATATGCTGGACGGTAATGCGGCAATGGATCGTCTGACCGAGAACCAGCTAAAACAGCTGCGCAATGGCAACGCGCCGGTGCTGGTGGCGGTCGGCTATGACACCCGGCTGCCGTTTGACGTGGTGGCGCGCAGCTACGATTACACCCCACCCAACGATGCACCGAATCCGGAGGTGATTCAGCCACACGGTCGTAAGGGCGGCGGCAGCCAGCAGTTTCGTCAGCTGCTGCTGGAAAGTATTGTTCCGTGGGTCGAGGCTCAGGCCGCCAGCGATCCGCATCAGCGTGGCCTGTGGGGCCACTCCTACGGCGGGCTGTTCGTGCTGGATACCTTTTACCACGCCGCCTGGTTCAGTCATTACTTTGCTGCGGCTCCGTCGCTGGGCTGGAACCAGCAACGCATCATCGGACTGGCGCGACAAGCCGATCCGCGTGCGCTGCAGCCGCTGTCTCTTTATCTGATGGAGAGCGACGGCTTCACCGAACGCCGTGCGGGTCACTCCGACGATTTACAACGGGAAGAAGCTGAGCTGACCGGTATTCTGCGTCAGTCGGGAGCCAGCCTGCATCTGACCCATTATGCTGGCCAAAGTCACGGTCAGATCCTGCCCTCATCGCTGCGCGATACCTTACTTCTCTTTGGCGGCGCAAAAGATTGATCGGCGCGGGCTAATCATCGCATGATGTTTTCTTATGATCCGCAGGGAGTTTTACCATGAGCCGCCCGCTACAGATTGGTCTGTTGCTGTTTCCTGATGTTACCCAGCTGGACTTAACCGGTCCGTGGGAAGTGTTTGCCCGTGCGCCACAGTTTGCCTGCCATCTGGTGTGGAAGGACCTGCAGCCGGTGCGTTCCGATCGCGGCATGTCGATTCTGCCTGACATGACGTTCGACGCCTGTCCGCCGCTGGATGTGATCTTCGTGCCGGGCGGTCCGGGACAAATCGCGCTGATGTCCGACCGTGAGACGCTGGACTTTCTGCGTCAGCAGGCGCGACAGGCACAGCGTGTCACCTCAGTCTGCACCGGCTCGCTGGTGCTGGGCGCGGCGGGATTGCTACAGGGATACCGTGCCACCTCGCACTGGGGATCGATTGATCAGCTGGCGTTACTGGGCGCTGAGCCGGTCAGCCAGCGGGTAGTACGTGACCGCAACCGGATTACCGGCGCAGGGGTGACGTCGGGCATCGACTTTGCCCTGACGCTGGTGGCCGAACTCTGTGGTGACGCCGCTGCCAGGGCGATTCAGTTGCAGATGGAATACGATCCTGAGCCGCCGTTCAGCAGCGGTTCGCCCCGAACCGCGCCAGCCGAAGAAGTGGAGCAGGCGCGAAGCCAGATGGCGTCATTCATTGCCACCCGCCGTCTGGCCACGGAGCAGGCAGCGGCCCGGCTACAGGCTGATCAGCTTGCGGACGCCGGGAATACGCAGCATCAGCAGTGAAATAGCCATCGAAAACAGCAGCGTCAGGGCGATAACCAGCAGTTTGTCGCCCAGCGTCTGAATTCGGATCGCCGCTGCCAGCAGATTGAAAATCAGATAGTGCAGGATATAGACGCCGGTCATGGTCTTGCCCAGCGTGGTCAGGAAACGGGTAATCCACGGTTTATTGGCCGGTAGCCTGATGGCATTAATGCTGATCACAATCAGCACCACCAGCAGGTATACCTGCGAGCCGGTGAGTACTATCTCATTGCTGGTGGCAAAAAAGCGGGTGATAAAGTAATAACGCTCATACAGCCAGGTAAACAGCCAGACCGCGGGCAGCAACAGCAGGCTGCTTTTGATCATTCGCGGCGACATCAGCAGGCTTATCACCTGCGGCGCTGCCATCAGCCGGCCAGACAGGTAATAGAGCACCCAGGTCCAGATACGGTACTGCGGCAACAGTGAAAATGCCCGCTGGCTGGGATAGAGGCTGGCCAGCAGGTCATAGCCAAAGGCAAAAATCAGCAGCCCCAGTAGCCCCAGCGCCATTCGTCCAGGCGTCCGGATCAGCCGTTCGAACAGCGGATGTGAAACGTAAATCACCATTAACGCAATCACAAACCACGGCTGGATTAAATAGCCCTTCTTGTGCAGGCCGGCAAACCAGAAAAAGCCAAACCAGAACAAAAAAATCAGCAAAATACGCCGGATTTTGCCCAGTTGCCACGCCGGGGTAGGCTGCTCGCCCGCATCCATATAGCCGTTGAGTAAAAAGTAGAGCGGCGTAGCGATGGTGGACACAAAGCTCAGCACATTCAGCGCCAGGTCCGGGTCGTAGTGATAGCTGTCGTAGCTCTGATAAAAGGTAAAAAAGGAGACAGCAGTGATGCAGGCCAGCGTCTTAAGCATCGCCAGCCCGCTTTTATTCACTTTTCGCCTCCCGCCCATGCAGGCAGCGGTAGATCACCGGTAATACCAACAGGGTTAACACGGTGGCGAAGCCCAGCCCAAAAATAATCACCACCGCCATGCTCTGAAAGAAGACGTCACGCAGCAGCGGCAACAGGCCCAGCACGGTGGTAAAGGCGGTCAGCAGGATAGGGCGCAGACGCGAGGTTGCGGCATCAATAATTGCCTGTTGCAGCGGTTTTTCCTGTTGCAGCAGGCGAATCTCCTCAACCAGCACGATACCGTTGCGGATCAGCATGCCTGACAGGCTGAGCAGGCCAATCAGCGCCATAAAGCCAAACGGAATACCGGTGAGCAGGAAGCCGCAGGTGACGCCGATCAGCGCCAGCGGCACCGTTGCCCAGATCGCCAGCGCGTCACGCAGCGAATTGAACATCAGGATAGTAATCACGAACATCGCCAGGAATCCCACCGGCAGCGAACTCAGCAAACCGCGCTGCGCGTCGCGTGAACTCTCCAGTTCGCCGCCCCACTCAAGCCGGTAGCCCGCCGGCAAGTCCAGCCGATCGATCTGTGGCTTAACCCGGGCGACAATCTGCGCGGAGGTTAAACCTGCGGCGGGATCCGGATCGGTCTGCACCGTCAGCACCCGCATCCGATCACGCCGCATGATCAGCGGGTTTTCCCACTCCAGCCGGAAGTCCGCGACCACATTACTGAGTGGAATCACGCGCTGTAAGGCGGCACTCCACAGCTGAATATTGGCGATATGATCGATATCCTGACGCTCCTCATCCGCCGGATAGAGCATCACCGGCATCAGTCGCGAGCCGTCACGAAACATGCCCACCGCATCGCCGCTGAAATTCATTCTCAGAGCCTGATCGATATCGCGTTTATCAATGCCCAACTCCTGGCCGCGCAGCGCAGAATAGAGCGGCCGGATCACTTTGCTCCGCTCCTGCCAGTCATTGCGCACCGGGAAGGTGGTGCCGTCCGCGAGGAAGATGGCGTCCAGCTGGCTGGCAATGTGGCGCAATTTTTCCGGATCGGGACCTATGACGCGCAGGGCGATTGCACTGTCGCTGGCGCTGCCAAACTGAATGCGTTTAATCCGCTCATTCACCTGCGGGTAGTGCTGCTGAATAAAGTGTTCAGTTTGCAGCGCTAACGCATCCAGCTGACCGGCATCTTTGACCCGCACCATGATCTGGGCAAAGTTGCTGTACTGGCGAGCGCCATCATAGGTCAGGGTAAAGCGCAGCGCGCCCTGACCAACCGTGGTGACCGTCGCCTCTACCGCCGGATCCTGATTGATAAAGCGCGCAATTGAGGCCGCCGTCTCTGCGGTGTAGTGAATATCGGTGCCGTAGGGCAGCCACAGGTCGGTAAAGAAGATTGGCGTGCTGGAGGAGGGAAAGAAATTCTGCTTAACCAGACCAAAGCCATACAGCGACACGGCTAACAGCGTCACCATCAGGGTCAGGGTAGTCAGACGAAAACGCAGTAAGCCGCTGAGCATCTGGCGGTAAAGGCGGAAAACCACGCCCTGGTAAGGCGCGGCTTGCTGTACCGGCTGGCGGGCCGGCTGACGCTTCTCGCTCCAGCGGATAAACACCGGGGTTAAGGTCAGCGCGGTGACCCAGCTCAGCATCAGCGAAATCAGCAATACCTGGAACAGTGATTTGCAATATTCGCCGGTGGAGTCCTGGGATAGGCCAATCGGGGCAAAGGCGATGATGGCGATCACGGTCGCGCCCAGCAGCGGCAGTGCGCTACGGCGTATCATCCGTTTCATTGCCTGTTGTAAGGGCTGGCCGCGCTGGTGGTCAATTTTGACTCCTTCAACCACCACGATAGCGTTATCGACCAGCATACTCAGCGAGATAATTAACGCTCCCAGCGATATCCGCTGCAGTTCCAGGCTGAATAAATTCATGATCAGCAGAGTGCCCAGCACGTTGAGCGCCAGCGAGGCGGCAATCACCACGCCGCTGCGTAAGCCCATAAACAGCAGCAGCGTACCGATCACAATGGCCAGCGCCATCAGGAAGTTAAGGATAAAGCCATCAACCGACTGCTTAACCTCGTGCGCCTGGTTATAAAACACCTTCAGGCTAATGCCTGCCGGCGTGTCCTGCTGATAGCGCGCCAGCTTGCTGGAAAGCGCGTCGCCGACGTCAATCACGTTGACGCCTGGCGCAAAAGAGACGCCTATCGCCAGCGCGGCCTCGCCATCGGCAAAATAGAGATTCGCCGGTTTATCCGTCACGCCGCGCGTCAGGGTGGCGATGTCGCGCAGATGAACGTTTTGCGGGCTGCCGGCTGGCAGAATTGGCAGGCTGGCCAGGTCATCCAGCGTCTGCAACTCGCCGGTTGAATGGAAGCGGATCGATTCACTGTCGACCCGCACGCTACCGGCATTGGCTACGCTGTTGTTGCGGCTGAGCAGTTCGGCCACCCGCTGTGGTGTCAGGCCGTAGGCGGTCATTTTAGCGGCGGAGAGGGCGATTCGTATCTCTTCCTGCTCGACGCCCGCCACCGCAACTTTCGCCACGCCGGGCACCAGCACCAGATCGCGGCGCAGCTGATCGGCATAGTTGCGCAGTTCGCTGTTGGTGAAGTCTTTGCCATGGATGACAAAAAAGTAGCCATAGACATCGCCGAAATCGTCGTTGACCAGCGGTGCCTGAACGCCTGGCGGGAACTGGCGGGTGGCATCATCAACCCGCCGCCGCAGTTCGTCCCAGATCTGCGGCAGCTGATCGGCCAGGTAGCTGATATGAATGTTGACGGTGATTTGTGACAGACCATTGGCCGAGATGGAACTGACGTTATCCAGCGACGGCAGGCGCTGTAAGGCATTCTCCAGCGGCAGGGTGACCTCTTCTTCCACCTGCTGCGCCGAGGCACCGGGATAATGCGTCACAATCACCGCTGATTTGATGGTAAATAGCGGATCCTCCAGCCGTCCGATATTAAGCAGGGCGTAAATGCCGCCCACGCCCAGCAACAGAATAATCATCCAGTAGCGGATCGGCTTATCAAGGAAATGCTGCTGAATACGCATTATAACCCCCGCTCGCGCTGCCAGATCCGCACCGCCTCACCGTCGCGCAGCTCACCTACGCCAGCGGCGACAATCTGGTCACCCGGTTTCAGTCCGCTGACGATCTCCACGCCTTGGGCACTCAGCCTGCCGACCTCAACCTGGCGATCTTTGACCCGCAGACCATCAGCCTGTTGCTCCACCAGCCAGACGTGCGGCTGATTAGTCGGGCTGTGATCGGGATTAAATACCGCGGCGGCGGGCACCACCAGGCGCGGCAGTGCCGGGGCATTGGGCAGATTATGCAACTGAACCCGCACCGAGCCGCTCAGGCCCGCCACGCCGGGTAAATCTGCCGGGCGCGGCATGGTCAGCACTACCTGGTAGGTCAGGGTAGCGGCATCGGTCTGGCTGGTGTGCTCCTTGTACTGTGCTTTAAACACCCGGCCCGGCAGCGCATTGAACTGCACCTCGGGCTGATAGTCGATGTTCTGGATATCGAGACTGGCAAACAGGGTTTCGGGCAGCGTAAAAATCACATCGAGTAAATCTGCGCGGGTCAGCAGCGCCACCGGCTGCCCGGCCGCAACCACCTGGTGATTACGCACCTGAACCTGCGCGATCACCCCATCAAACGGCGCGCGCAGCGTCAGGAACTGTAACTCCTCCCTGGCGAGTTTTAACGCCGTCGCCGCCGCATCGCGATTGGCTTTTTGCACATCCATCTCCGACTTTGAGACGGCGCTGCGCTGTGCCAGGGTGCTGAAGCGTTGATATTGCCGTTCGGCGAGTTGCAGACTGGTCTGACGGTCCCGCACCCGTAATTGTGCTTCGGCGTCGTTGAGCGTGGCGAGGGTCTGACCCGCTTTTACCGCTGCGCCGTCGCGAATATTCAGGGTGATCAGCTGGCCAGCGCGTTTAAACGCCAGATCGGTATTGTCACCAGCCTGAATACGTGCAGGAAAAATACGGATATTTTGTGCAACATCAGATTCCAGAGTGAATGTTTTAATTACGCGTGGCGGTGGCGCATCCGGCTGTTTTTTCTCGTCGCAGGCTGTCATAAAAACACAACAGAGAAAAAGAGAGATAACTTTGTGTTTGATCATTTTCTTCGCCTTAACTTCAGCTATTTTAGCTGCGGTTTAATAAGCGTTAAGGAATAATTCAGCCCGATGCTTATTGCCACCGATTTAAAATAAATTTTAGTTGTCTCAAACTATTTTTAATCCAGACGGCATTGCCGCTTCGTTTGTTACCTATCAGATTGCCATCTGTGAAACCACCAGCCAGGTTAATAACCCCACCAGCGTGGTCGCGGCAACCGCGAGAATAACGAAACCGCAAAGCACGAAAATGCTCTGTTTTTTCATCAAAGTTTCCTTTTATAGGCCACGAAATAAACCGATGCACACTGCATGAGTCAGGCTAAACCTTAGCTAAACAAAAACAACGTTGTCATTCTGATAATATAGGTTAAATTTAATTTAGCCATTCCTGTCATTCATCAAACCTTTTTTTGCAGAAAAATGATGTCGGTCATTACCTGTGGGGTTTGTATCCCGCAAAATGCGTTTTTTTTAATTTCCGCCTTTAATTCATCACTTAATGGCACGGGGTTTATATATGCTAAACAACGAAAAACAGGGTAAAGCGCCCGCTTTATCCGATCGTCCCTGGTATCAGCGCAGTGTGGCCGAGATATTTTCTGAC
Organism: Pantoea sp. X-Soil-MYKO-1785; assembly: GCF_059730675.1. Taxonomy (NCBI): domain Bacteria; kingdom Pseudomonadati; phylum Pseudomonadota; class Gammaproteobacteria; order Enterobacterales; family Erwiniaceae; genus Pantoea; species Pantoea sp. X-Soil-MYKO-1785. The sequence goes on along the minus strand of NZ_AP036001.1, from coordinate 688,910 downwards.
TTACAAAGTTCGTCAGCGGGATTAACCTCGGCCACCGCACATGATCGTCTGCAGAAATATGGTCCAAATGCCCTGCCGCAAAAAGCAGAAAAGTCTGCGCTGCTTAAATTTATCGCGCATTTCAAAGATGTACTGATTTATATCCTGCTGGCTGCCGCGGTGATTACCGCGATCATGGGCCACTGGGTTGATACCTTTGTCATTCTCGGCGTTGCTGTCATTAACGCACTGATTGGATTTATCCAGGAAAGCAACGCCGAGAAGTCTTTGAAAAGCATCCAGAATATGCTGGCAAATGAAGCCATGCTGGTTCGTGATGGTAAACAGGTCACCGTGCCAACGCGCGAGATCGTGGTCGGAGACGTGGTGATGTTGCGTCCTGGCGATAAAATCCCGGCAGATCTGCGGCTGTTTGAAGTAAACAATCTGCGGGTCGAAGAGGCGATTCTCACCGGTGAATCGACAGTAGTCTCGAAAAGCATCGATACGCTGAGCGGCGAAAAATCGCTGGGCGATCGCCTTAATCTGGCTTTTTCCGGCACCACCGTCAGTTCAGGCACGGCGGCAGGCGTGGTCATTGCCAGCGGTGGCGATACTGAACTCGGTCATATCAATGAGATGATCAGCGGCATCAAAGAGGTGAAAACCCCGTTGCTGGTGCAGATCGATAAGCTGGGTAAAGCGATTTTCTTCATCATCCTGCTGATGATGGTGGCGCTGTTTATTTTCGGCTATCTGCTGCGCGATATTCCGCTGGGCGAGCTGTCGCTGTCGGTGATCAGCCTGGCGGTTGCGGCGGTGCCGGAAGGGCTGCCAGCGATTATTTCGATCATCCTGTCGCTGGGCGTGCAGTCGATGGCGCGCAGCCAGGCGATTATCCGCAAGCTGCCGACCGTCGAAACCCTGGGTGCGATGTCTGTTATCTGTTCCGATAAAACCGGCACCCTGACCATGAATGAGATGACGGTCAAAGCGGTGGTGCTGGCGAAAAGTCGCTGGCGCGTCAGCGGCAACAGTTATGAACCCAAAGGCGAGATCGTGGCCGAGCAGGGCGCTGCAGGCAGTATCAGTGCCGCGCAGGATCCGCTGTTCCAGCAGTTCCTGCGTGCGGTCGATACCTGTAATGAAAGCCAGCTTCGTCAGGATAGTCAGGGTCACTGGACCATCGTGGGCGGCCCGACGGAAGGCGCGCTGAAAGTGCTGGCGGCCAAAGGGCTGACCGCCACCGGGGCGGTTGAGGTGGTCAGCAAACTGCCGTTTGACTCCCTGTATAAATATATGTCGGTCAGCTGCGTGGCGGGCGATGAATCCTATGTATTGCTGACCGGCGCACCAGACGTGCTGCTCAATTTGTGTCAGCAGCAGCAGACGCCGGAGGGCGCAGAGCCGATCGACCGTGCCTACTGGGACGCCGCCATTACCACCTACGCCAGTGAAGGCTTACGTACCGTGGCGGCGGCGTGGAAGAAAACCGCTGCACCGGTTACCGCGCTCGATCATGATGAGCTGAAACATGACATGGTGCTGCTGGGTCTGGCCTGCATGATGGATCCGCCGCGCCCTGAAGCGATCGCGGCGATTGATGAGTGCCAGCAGGCGGGGATCCGCGTCAAAATGATCACCGGTGACCATCAGGAAACCGCGATGGCAATTGGTCAGATGCTGGGTATTGGCAACAGTCAGGCAGCCATCACCGGCTACCAGCTTGAACACATGAGCGATGCCGAACTGGCTGAAGCGGCCAAAACCTACGATATTTTCGCCCGCACCAGCCCGGAACATAAACTGCGGCTGGTAAAAGCGCTGGAAGCCAGTGGCGAAATCGTCGGCATGACCGGCGATGGCGTCAATGATGCGCCCGCGCTGAAACAGGCCAACGTCGGTATCGCGATGGGGATTAAAGGCACCGAGGTGACGAAAGAGGCGGCAGATATGATCCTGGCTGACGACAACTTCGCCACCATTGCCGCTGCGGTGAAAGAGGGACGTCGGGTTTATGACAACCTCAAGAAGACCATTCTGTTCATCATGCCCACCAACCTGGCGCAGGGGTTGCTGATTATTATCGCCATCCTGATGGGCAACCTGCTGCCGCTTACCCCGGTACAGATTCTATGGATGAACATGGCCACCTCCGCCACGCTGTCATTTGGCCTGGCGTTTGAACCCGCTGAAGCCAATGCGATGCGACGTCCGCCGCGTAATGTGAAAGCGCACGTGATGGATGGATACGCCATCTGGCGCGTGGTGTTTGTTGGCTTGCTGATCTCAATCAGCGCCTTCGTACTGGAAGCCTGGCTGCAACCGCGTGGCTATAGCGCGGAATTTATCCGCACTGTGCTGCTGCAGATGCTGGTAACCGCACAGTGGGCCTATATGCTCAACTGCCGTAACGCGGATGGCTTCTCTCTGGATCGCGGCCTGCTGAAAAATCGCGGCATCTGGCTGGTTACGCTGGTACTGATTGTGCTACAGGCAATTATTATTTACGTGCCACTGATGAATACGCTGTTTGGTACCCGCCCATTGCCGATCAACTACTGGCTGATCTCACTGATTGTCAGCGTAATCATCTTTTTCGTGGTGGAGATCGAGAAACGTCTTACCCGTTCATGGCGACTTAAAACGCCTTCACGGCGTTAAGTCTGACTGAGGGTCCTGCTGCTGCGGATTACCCGCCAGCAGGACCTTTTTAATCAGATAGGTTAACGGAATCGCCAGAATCGCCCCGGTTATCCCCAGTAAAGCCTGCCAGAACAGAAATGCCAGTAACTGGCTGGTTAGCGACATATCAAGCCGCTTACCCACCAGCAGCGGTTCAATCACTGAACTCAGCCCCAGGTTCAGCACCACGAAAAAGCCGGCAACCGCCAGCGCCATCTGCAGATCAAACATGATGTAGCTCTGGATCACCGGTGGGATCGCCGCCAGAAACGAGCCCAGTACCGGCACATAGTTAAACACAAACATCAGTACGCCCCAGAAAAAGGCAAACTTCAGACCCAGCAGATGCGCGCCGGTGCCGACGATCAGTGCGCCAAGCAGGCTGGTCAGGGTTTTTACCCGTGCATAGACGATCACACTCATAATCCCTTCCTGCAGTGCCTGATAAAGCGCCTGATGTTTTCCGGCTACCCGCTGTTGTAGCGTCTTTTTCAGCAGCGGCAATTCATACAACATAAACAGCAGCATCAGAAAGACCATGATCCACCAGGAGATGACGCCAGGTATCTGCGTCAGAAAGGCGGTGACTATCCGTACCACGGCACCCGCATCAATAAAGGTCAACAGCTGGTCGGGCGTGATACCGATATCCAGCCGGGCAAACGCCAGCGTGAGCTGCTCCAGTCGGGCGGCCAGCAGCAGCGGTGCCTGACGGCTGAGCTGCATCAAATCGGGGGTCAGCACCGTCAGTTTAATGATGGTGATCACCACCACCATCAGCATCAAAACAATTACCAGTATCGTCGACACAATACGCGGGATCTTTTTCCTCTCCAGCCAGCTAATCAGCGGATCGAGCATGATCGACAACAGCATCGCCAGTAGCACCTGGTTGATCAGCGGTGCCGCCAGATAGAGGCCGCTAAGAATGAGGGTTAACGAAGCGAGAACAAACAATACGCGTGCCAGTGGCGGCCAGAGGGTAAACCAGCTCAGTCCCATGAGGGAGCTCCTTTAGCAAAGATAAACTGCAGTATAGATGAGCGGCCGGTAACAGCGCTTTGCGTCAGGTCAGTCGGGATTAGCATCCCGCAAAGCGGACCGGCCGCTGTTCAGAGCCTGGGTTTGCCGAGGGCGAAATACGCCTCTTTTATTATGGATAGATTCCGGCTATCTTTAAGGAAATGAACGTTTCCTAAAGGGCAAACAATGCGCAATGATAATCGGGTCAGAGAACGGGGCCGACCGCGGGCATTCCACACTGAAGCGGCGCTGGACAGTGCGATGCAGATTTTTCGCGAAAAAGGCTATCACGCCACCTCGATAGGCGATCTCAGCCGCGCCATGCAACTCACCACCGGCAGCATTTATAAAGCCTTCACTGACAAACGCTCGCTGTTTGCCCAGGTGTTTGCGCGCTATCTCTCATTGCGTCAGGCTGCGCTGCGCGAACGGCTGGCGCAGTGTCAAACCGGACGTGAACAGCTGACGGCGGTGCTGCAGTTTTATGTTGAATCGGTGCGCGAAGTCGAAGGCGAGCGAGGATGTCTGGTGGCGGGCAGCGCAGTAGAAATCCAGACCCTGGATGACGGTCTGGCCGAGGCGGTAAGCCACGCGGTGATGCGTAATCAGCAGACGCTGCAGCAGCTTATCGTTCAGGGACAGCAGGATGGCTCGATCAATCCGGCGCTGAATGCTGAAGCCAGCGCCTCGCTGATGTTGTGTATTGTGCTCGGCATGCGGGTGGCCGGCAAAGTGGCCGCGACCCGGCCGGATGAAAGCGTTATCCCGCTGGCCCTGAAAATACTCGACTAAATTTTTTAACCAATATGGAAACGATCATTTCCTAAAATTCGGAGCAAATCAATGCAACACAATCCGCACTACCAGCATCACTTTGCCAGCGTGGAAGCGCTGCGCCTCCATTATCTCAGCGCCGGACGCGAAAACGCGGAGGTGGTGGTTCTGCTGGCTGGATTTCCGCAAAGCAGCTATGCGTGGCGCGAAGTCATTCCCCGGCTGGCCAGTCGTTTTCGGGTGATCGCACCGGATCTGCCCGGGCAGGGTGACTCTGATTTTCCGGCAGACGGATATGACACTGACAGCATAGCGCAGCGGGTAATGGCGCTGTTACAGCAGCTCGGCATCACGCGCTTTCATCTGGCGGGACACGATATCGGTGCCTGGGTCGCCTGGTCGCTGGCGGCGCAGTTTCCGCAGCACGTCAGCCGGCTGGCGCTGCTGGATGGCGGCATTCCGGGCATTACGCTGCCTGACTCGCTGCCCTTGGCCGGCGGTAACGCCTGGAAAACCTGGCATTTCGCCTTCCACTGCGTCAGCGATCTGCCGGAAGCGCTGATTGCCGGCCGGGAGGCGATCTACCTCGACTGGTTCTTTAACCGTAAAGCGGCCAATCCGCAGCGGATAGATGCGGCGGCGCGCGCCGAATATCTGCGCCTGTATCAGCAGCCCGGCGCGCTGCGGGCCGGGCTGGCTTACTACCGGGCTGTTGAGCAGTCGGCCGGCCAGAATCGCCAGCGCGCGCAGGCCGGAAAGCTGGCGCTGCCGCTGCTGGCGGTCAGTGCCGATCAGGGCTCGATACCGGATATGGCGACCCCGCTGCGCGCCGTGGCTGAGCAGGTCAGCGGGGCGGTTATCGGGGAATGCGGGCATTTTATTCCCGACGAACAGCCGGAAAAACTGGCGGAAATATTAACGGATTTTTTTTCTCACTGATCCGCTAAGCGGGTAACCGTGGCAGTGTGCCTGCCGTATCGCCTCAGGCCGCCAGCGGCAGGCTGGCGGCGCTAAGCGGGGCTGCTGATATCCTGAGACAGGAAATAATCCAGCCAGCTGACAGCAGAGTTGAAACGGCGCAGAGCGGACCGTTCACGCCAGTCGATTGCCGGATAACCTGCCCGGTGGTTTTTTTCACCTTCAGCACTGACCCTACGCGTTAGGTATAACAGCAATCGTGACAACCGCCAGGGTGAACGCCATCGTTGTTATGCTGTTTTTATTCGTGATAAATCTGGCTACGCCCGCCATCGATCAGAATATCGGTGGCGTTGATAAAGCGTGCTTCGTCAGATGCCAGAAACAACGCAGTGTACGCCACTTCGCTCGGTTCACCGATGCGTTTACACGGCAGTAATGCCGCCTGACGCTCGCGTTCGGCCTGCGGGTCCGGACAGCTGGCCAGCCACGCTTCGGCTGCGGGCGTCATTATCAGTCCGGGCGAAATACTATTGATGCGGATACCCTGTGCGGCATATTCGACCCCCAGAGAGCGGGTCAGACCAATCAAACCGTGCTTCGCCACCGGATAAGGAAATGCGCCAGGGATGATTTTATGTCCGTGCACCGACGCGACGTTCACAATGTTTCCGTACTGGCGTGCCAGCATCCCCGGCAGCACGCTGCGGATCAGGTTGTAAGGACCTTTCAGATTGGTCGCCATGCAACGCTGCCACTCTTCCTCTTCCAGCGCCAGCGGATCGCGAAACACGTTAATGCCTGCGCAGTTAATGAGAATATCTATGTGACCCAAGGCGTGCTGTGCCTGCTGCACGGCGCTCTGCACCTGTTGCGGCTGTGTCACATCAGCTTCAACGGCAACACAGCGTTTTTTGTGCTGGTGTTGCAGTCGGCTAGCCAGTGCCTCGGTTACGTCGCTATCGAGATCAAGCAACGCTACGCTGGCGCCTTCGCGAACAAACAGCTCGGCAATCGCACTGCCGATACCGCTCCCTGCGCCGGTAATAAGGGCTGTTTTATTGGGTAATCGTTCAGACATAGTCGCGTCCTTATGATGATGTCGGTAAAACCAGCCAGTCGGCGAGCCGGAATGTCTGCTCGCCACGCTGGAGCGTGATCAGCGGCCAGCTGTCAGTTCGCGTCAGCGCCTGAAGGCCCGGTTGATTAATTAAAAATGTGTCTTCGCTTTTTACACCGCTCAGGGTCGGGTTCCACGCCACAGCAGTATGATTTTGTACCTCACCCTGCGTTTCAGGCGTAACAATCCAGTCGCGACAGCCATAGCCTGCCGGGCCGCCCTGATGATGTTGACGCCAGGCATCGGCGTAGCCATGTTGTTGATACGCTTTTGCAATGTCGCTAAACAGTGCTGCCCAGCTGCGCGGTGGCTGAGTTGCCGCCAGCATATCGGCATGGATATTGATCAGCGACAGGAAGCGCTGGCGCAGGGAAGCATCGGGTTCACCGATCTGGACCATGCGTGAAAGACTGACGTGCAGACCGTGTCGCTCTGCTCCCAGCGTAATCAGCATCTGGCGTTTCAGCTTCTTCTGTGTTGGCACCGGGTGCTTAAAAGCGGCGATGCGCTCATCGGCCGCGACCAGGGTACAAACCGGGCGGATACCGCACGACAGGCAGGCCGCCGCTATAGCCGCTTCTGCCTCGTATTCCGTTACGCCAGCGCGCAACTGACGTGCCACATCTTCGACAATTCTGGCCGTTTCTGCGCCTAACGCCTGAAAACGCTCTCTTTCCTGCTGATTCAGCCCCTGGCGAAGCACGATCATTTTTTGCTGAATATCTGCTGTGGCAGCAATGGCGGTATCACTGCCAATATTGCCGCCAGGCAACACTGTGCGCAGTGACTGATACCAGGGGTAATGTTGTGTGGCGCAGGAAAACGGCAGCGGCTCCTCAGCAACAATGCGCGGCAGTTCGTTATCCGGTGCGAATAACAGAACATTATCGCGGGTAATCAGCAGGCTGGCGACACCGGTTTCGGCGCGCTCAACCACATAATAACTGGCTCCTTCTGTCAGCCAGGCGATGTTATCACGCCGCGTCAACAGCACCGCATCCAGCTGCCACTGATCCAGGGCGTTTTGCAGACGTAGCAGTTTTTCACTCATCAGGTGTTTCCTTCTAACAACAATTCAGCGGCGCGGTGTGCCACTGCCATCACAATCGCGTTGGTATTTCCGCTGATAATATTCGGCATCATTGAGGCATCAACCACGCGCAGCCGCTGCACGCCGCGCACACGCAGGTCATCAGTCAGCACTGCCAGCGGATCATCATCATGCCCCATCCGGCAGGTACCAACCGGGTGATAACCGGTCTTCACCATGCGTTTACAGTGCTCAGTAATCGCCTGTTCCGAGGTCACATCCGCGCCCGGAAAAATTTCCTGCCTGACCATGGCGGCAATCGGCGTAGTGGCTATCACCTGACGGGCAAAACGGAACCCGGCGAGGGTGCGGGCCAGATCTTCCGGATGACCAAAAATTTGCGTATCTATCACCGGAGGGGTGCTGGCTTTCGCATCCCGCAGTGTCACTTCTCCGGTAGCTTTGGGTCGTAACAGCAGCGAATTAACGGTAACGCCATGGCCCGGATCGGCACCCATCACATCGCGATCAAGGTAGACCGTCGGCACACAGAACATCTGAACCGTGGGCGTGGCACTGAAGTCGAGCGGATCAAAAAATGCGCAGGTTTCCACCCCGGTGGTTGTTACCGGGCCGGTTTTAAACAGCATGTATTGCAGACCCGCTTTGAACATCGGCCAGCCACGATCCTGACCGTAATAACCGAATGCGCCTTTGGTGCTGGCAACGACCGGGACTTCGTAGTGGTCCTGCAGGTTTTTCCCCACGCCTGCCAGGTGATGGCGTAACGCGATACCGTGCTGCTCAAGTTGCTCCTGTGGACCGATGCCGGATAGCATCAGCAGCTTTGGCGTCTGATACGCACCAGCGGCCAGTATCACTTCCTGTGACGCGCGCACCTGCTGCGACTCACCCTGTTTGCTGTAGCGCACACCGCAGGCACTATCGCCGTCAAACAGAATCTCCTCAACCACTGCCTGGGTGACAATCGTCAGACGCTCATCCTGCCGCAGCGGATTGATGAACGCATCAACCACGCTACAGCGCTGTCGCGTCTGACCATTAATGGTGTGTTGCATAAAGCCGACGCCGAACGGGTTTCCCGTGTTGAAATCTGGCGTATAAGGAATGCCAAGCTGCTGCAGGGTCTTTACGTAAGCCCGGCTCAGCGGGCTAAAATGCCCGAGATGCGAGACTTTCATCGGGCCACCAACGCCATGAAAAGGTGCACCAAGATGATCGTTATCTTCAATAGCAGTGAAGTGCGGCAGCAGCGCGTCCCAGGACCAGTCGGTGCCCTGATTGCCCAGCGCACTGTTCCAGTCGGCGTAATCCTGCTTATGTCCGCGCATATACACCATGGCATTGACCGTTGACCCCCCACCCAGCACTTTGGCCTGCGGCACAATCACGCCACGACCATTGAGCTGTGGCTGATTTTCGGTCTGGTGCAGGGTCAGATATTTATCGCTGGCGAGAAACTTCATATAACCCGCCGGCATTTTCAGCAGCGGATGATATTCATCACTTCCTGCTTCCAGCAGCAGCACGCGCGCGTTGCCTTGCTGCACCAGGCGGGCTGCAACGATGCAGCCTGCGCTACCCCCGCCCACCACCACGTAATCAAACTCTTTCATAGGTCACTCTTTACTCCGAAACGACAGAATCTAAACGACGCAGACGCTGCGCGTTGGGGTTGTGTTGCTCGCCGGGATCAAGCGGGCTGAGCAGGTAACGCCAGGAAACGCCAGCGCTGACCAGATATAAAGATGCATACCCCCAAATCACGCCTGATGTACCGAACAGCGAATTAATGGCTGCATACAGCGCCGGTCCAAAGAAGGTCGATAATCCGGCGGCAAAGCAATAAATTGCCATCGCATTGCCTTTGTCTTTCGGCTGGCAAAGGGAGGAGAACAGCGCGGCGGCAGGCACGTAGCCGCACAGCGTGATGCCGTACAGGCAGGCGCAGATTACGCTGAGAATAAAGCTGCCGTGGCTCCACAGCGGCACAAAGTACATCAGCAGCATTGAGACACCCGAACCGAGGCCGCCAAACACGGTGAGCACCTTACGCCAGCCGATACGATCGCTGATTTTTCCGACTATCGGGTTAAAGCTCATCCCCACCAGTCCCATGATGGTAATCAGGCTGAGATACTCGGTCTGGGAAAAGCCAATCTGCTCGGTAAAAAATCCCGGCAGGAAGATGAAGAAGCCAAAGTAAGGTGTCGTATTGATGATGCGTACCACCGCGGCGGCGGCAATACGCGGCTCACGCCACAGAATATCAATGCCGCCCATCAGCGTGCGCCACGTACCCTGTTGCCGGTGCTCCTCATCCAGTAATGACTGATAACCACTGCGCTCTTTCAGCGCCAGCAGCATCACCAGCAGACCGATAGTCACCAGCACAAGCGACAGCCAGAAAGTGGCGTATTCGCCAACCAGCTGAATTGAAAAGATCGCCACCAGCGAACCCAGCGTCGGCAGGCCGCCGGTAAATGCCAGCCAGAACCAGCCGGTGGCCGAGCCGCGCATGTTGGCAGGCGCCGCGGCCTGGATCCAGACCAGAAATGCGTAAGCAAACATCGGATAGGCGATGCCGCGTAAGCCATAGGTCAGCGCCAGCAGCAGCACGCTGTGCGAGGGCAGCGCGACGGCCAGAAACAGCACTTCGAACACAATCCAGATCAGGCCGCCAGCCAGCATAACTTTACGCGGACCAATGAGGGTTGAGAGCGAGCCCGCCAGCCAGGAACCCAGCGTGACGGTAACGCCGTAGAAGGCAATAACCGCTGCTGCAATATTGAGTGAGAAGCCATTTTTATGCAGGTAAGGCGCGAGATAGTTTGATTCAACTCCGTCGCCGATCATAAACAGCAGAACAGCGACGTAGCCCCAGGCCAGCGCCGGTGGAATACCGAGGCGTATCAGCCACGGATGGTTTGCAGATGATGTTGTCATTATATTTTTCCGGTAGGTGTAGGTGTCAGCTCAGGTAGATAAAGCGTTCTCCCGGCATCAGCAGATGGAATTTTTTGCCGGGATAGCGAGTCAGCATGTCGTCAACAAACCAGGCGGGGTTGTCACGATTACAGCTGAACAGGTCGTAATGGCAGGGAAGAAGTAATTCGCTACCAAGTGAATGATGTAAATCCGCCGCGTCACGGAAACTCATGTTAGGCATGATGCCCCGGGCCATACGGGCAGAGTCACCACCGTTTATCGGCAGCACGTTAATGGTGGGCTGAAGTTGCTGCATCTGTGCCCGTAGCTGTGGCGTCACCAGCGTGTCGCCGCTGTGCCAGAGACTGATGCCATCAGTGCTGATCAAGTAACCAAGGTAGCGATCGTTGCCCGCCTCGTCGTGTTCATACTCACTGTGCGCCGCCGCAATCGGTAATACGTTAAAGCTGCCGATTTCGAAGCGCTGACCCGTTTTAGCTGAGCGGCGATTGCTTATCGGCAGCCGGTGAATATCCGGTGCCGGCAGCCAGACCGGAAGATCGGGCGCGGCAAGGGCCAGTGGCTCAAGCGTTGCAAGGTCCATATGGTCGTCATGAAAATGGCTGATCAGCACCGCGTCACAGACGCTAAGCGCCTGCGGCGGCAGCACCGGCGGAAAATTCCGCACAAATTCGGTTTCAGGATCGTTGCGCTCAATGGCATCGCTCAGATAAGGGTCGATGGCCAGCATGTCGCCTGCCTGATTTTTGATTATCAGGCCTGCCTGACCAAGGCTCCAGATAGCCAGAGCCTGAGCAGGGACCTGGGTTTCGGACAGCTCATTCGCCAGTTCCTGAGCATTGCGTAACATGAAAGCCATAGTCATTTTCCTTCAACATGATAAGGCCGGACTCTAAAGCAATGGTTACAGCGAGGATGGCGTAACCATCACAGAAGTCAGTAAACAATGTTTAGTAAACTCTGGCTGACCCGAAGAAAGGAGGCAGGATGAAGCTGTCAGGACTGAATAATTCCCAGGTACGTAAACATAACAAGGCGTTGTTTATGCACCTGATGTGGCGGAATAAGCGGCTGAGCAAATCGCAGCTGGCACAGCTCAGTGGGTTAACCATTCCCGCTGCGAGTAAAATTTTGCAGGAGCTGCTGGATGAGAAGAAGGTGGAATATTCCAGCATGACGCTCAGCACACGCGGTAACAGCAGCGGCAGCTTTCAGTTGCCGTCAGAAGGTGCGTGGACGCTCTGTCTGTGCGTAAAGCCTTCCAGCATAGAGTTGCAGCTGGCAGATGCGCAGCTTGTCGCGCAGGGGGAATATCAGCAGATCGCTATCCATGCGCTTTCGCCCGAGCAGCTGCTGCTCGACATTGAAGGGGTATGGCGGCAAACCTGCAAACAGTGGCCGAAGCGACGCATTAACCTTGCCCTGGCGGTGCACGGTCAGGTCGATCCGGTTACCGGCGTCTCTCAGCATATGCCGCAGGCGCCCTGGAAAAGCCCGCTGCAGCTTAAGTTCCTGCTGGAAGAGAAACTGAATGTAGACGTGCGCGTCGATAACGATTGCGTCATGCTGGCACTGGCGGAGAAGTGGCTGAACAGCAATGCACTCAGTGAATTCTGCGTGATTAACGTTGATTACGGCATCGGATCTTCCTTTGTCATCAACGGTGAAATATTCCGCGGTAATCTCTATGGCAGCGGTCAGATTGGACACACCATCATCGATCCGCATGGCAAACGCTGTAACTGCGGCCGTCAGGGCTGCCTGGAAACGGTCGCCTCGCTGAGTACGCTAAAGCAACTGGCGCAGCTCCGCGTCCCTGATGCGACATCGCCGACCAGCCGTGAATTACTGGCGGCATGGCAGGCTGGCGAGTCGTGGATCGTTGAGTGGGCTCAGCGCAGTGCAGAAGCGATTGGCATGAGTCTGTACAACTTCCTCAATACATTAAATATCAATCAGATATGGATTTATGGACGCAGCTGTACCTTCGGCGAAAGCTGGTTACGGACTATTGTCAGTCAGATTGACTTCAACCCTTTTGATCCACGCGATGCCCTGAAAAGCAAAGCCACGAATGTGCATTTTGGCCAGCTGGACCGCGCGCGTCAGGTTTTGGGTATTGGCTATTTATTTGTCGAAGCCGATCCTTCCGCAGCATAGATTACTAAACTCCTGTTACTAAAATCTGTGAAGACCTGAACTTTCACCTGCTGGTAACAGTGGTGATATAGCCGCACTTTGACCCTGTGCGGAGAATTCGCGTGAACAATAATCAAAACCTCAATATGCGTTACGTCTGGAGCATCTGCCTGGTAGCGGCCTGCGGCGGTTTGCTTTTTGGTTACGACTGGGTAGTCATCGGGGGCGCAAAACCCTTTTATGAAGCCTGGTTTGGTGTTACCGATCCGGCGATGTCGGGCTGGGCAATGAGTTCTGCGCTGGTTGGTTGTGTTTTCGGCGCACTGGTTTCAGGCTGGTTCGCCGATAAACTGGGACGCCGGATACCGCTGATTACTGCCGCTCTGCTGTTTGTGGTCTCCGCCATTGGCACCGCGCTTGCCAGTAATTTTGAGATTTTTGTCTGGTGGCGAATTCTGGGCGGTGTGGGCATTGGGATTGCCTCGGCATTAAGCCCGATGTACATCGCTGAAATCAGCCCGAGCGCGAAGCGTGGGAAATTTGTTGCGGTTAATCAGCTCACCATTGTGATAGGTGTACTGGCCGCACAACTGATTAACCTGCTGATTGCCGATCCGGTGACAGGCGAAGCCTCCCAGGCCGCGCTGCGTGAAACCTGGAATGGTCAGTACGGCTGGCGCTGGATGTTCGCGTCGGCAGCGGTGCCTTCAGTGCTATTTTTAATGCTCATGATGTGGGTGCCGGAATCGCCACGCTGGTTAATGCTGGCCGGCAAAAACGATCGCGCACTGGCTACGCTGAGCAAAATCGGCTCATCTGGCTATGCGCAGCAAACGCTCCGGGAGATTGCCCATGCCATACATAATGATCGTCAGCAGACGCGCGCCAGCTTCGCCTCTCTTTCAGAACCCCGGGTACTGCCGATAATGATCACCGGCATCATACTGGTCGTTTTTCAGCAGTGGTGCGGCATTAACGTTATTTTCAATTACGCACAGGAGATTTTTGCTTCGGCTGGCTTTGATATTAACGGTACGCTCAAATCCATTGTCGCAACCGGACTGATCAACCTTGTTGCCACCGTGCTGGCTCTGCCTCTGGTTGACCGTCTGGGTCGCCGTAAGTTAATGCTGATCGGTGCAGGTGGTCTGACGGTGTGCTATGCGCTGATTGCGGGTGCGTATACGCTGGGCATAACCGGCTGGCCCGTCCTGATTCTGGTGCTGGCAGCGATTGGCGTGTATGCCTTGACGCTGGCACCCGTAACCTGGGTGCTGCTGGCGGAAATCTTTCCGAACCGTATTCGTGGCCTTGCGATGTCAGTGGCAACCCTGGCACTGTGGATAGCCTGTTTCGTGCTGACCTACACTTTCCCGATTTTAAATGCCGGCCTCGGAGCCGCAGGCAGCTTTATGCTGTACGGGGTGATTTGCGCGGCAGGTTTCCTGTTTGTCGTGAAGCGAGTGCCGGAAACCAAAGGTAAATCGCTGGAGGAGCTTGAAGAACAGCTGTGTGGTAAAGCCCCCGTCGCCTCAAAGCAACGCATCGTTTCCTGACGTTAAGGGTGGCGAGCGGTAGATTCGACTGGATAAGCCGATGGTGACCAGAGCTTCAGCAGCATGCATCCATGAGTAGCTTTTCCGCATTAAGGGAAACAGGGGATAAAGCGCGGTAGCCGGGGTAACGGACTGCATCACGTGAGGTTGGTATAAGGCCTCACGGTGATGCAGTCCCTGCCAGGTATCAGCCTATTCGTTTCACATCCCCCACCAGCAGGATGTAGGAGAGCGCACCTATCAGCGCGACGGCCGCGATATAGATGAGAGCCAGACCAAAACCGTAATCCTGCGCCAGATAGCCGATAACCAGGGGAACGGTAATGCCGCCAAGACCACCGACGAAATTAAATACCCCCCCTGTCAGCCCGATCAAACGCATCGGGGCCAGCGAAGAAACCAGCGACCAGGTTATTGATGCAAAACCATTACCGAAAAAGGCTACTGCCATCAGTATCATGATCCACATCGGGTCATTCGTGTAGTTCGCACCCATAATGCAGGTTGAGATCAGCAGACCACATATTATCGGGGTTTTACGCGCCACGCCCAGCGAGAAGCCTTTTTTAACCAGTTTATCCGCCAGCCAGCCAGAAAGCAGCACGCCGAAAAAAGCGGCCAGGAACGGAACCGTCGTCATAAAGCCGGCTTTAAGTGCGGTAATTCCTTTCTCCTGGGTAAGGTAATTCGGGAACCAGGTGAGAAAAAACCATAACGTCGAGGTCACGGCGAACTGTCCCAGATACACGCCCAGCAGTTTACGGTGGAATACCAGCTTCCAGTCGGCCTTGCTCAGTGGCTGACGCGCCTCTTTGACCAGCGGTGCATCGCCGTCAACCAGGCCGCCTCCGGCCTGAATATAATCCAGTTCGGCCTTACCGATCCCCTTCGTAAGACGGGGTGGCTGATAAACCCTGAACCAGACTAATGACCAGACAATACCGATACCGCCGGTGAGGATAAACACCCAGTGCCAGCTTAATAGTTCCTGAATCCAGATGAGCAGAGGGGTTAAAAAAGCCAGACCGACAAACTGGCCTGAAGTGAAAAAACCCACCGCGGATGCTCGCTCCTGTTCCGGGAACCAGCTTGTCACCATGCGATTATTGGTCGGGAAGGCGGGAGCCTCAAAAACGCCCGTAATGGCCCGCAGGCTAATCAGAGAAATCAGCCCGGTGGCGAATCCCTGCAGCAGGGTTGCAACTGACCATCCCAGGATAGCAATAAAGTAGGTCAGTCGTGAGCCGACCCGATCAAGAAACCAGCCGCCGGGGATCTGACATAAGGTATACAGCCAGGCAAAAGCGGAAAAAACATACCCCATTTCTGCTTTGGTAATACCGAACTCTTCCTGAATGTGTGCCGACGCTACCGCCAGGTTTGCCCGGTCGACGTAACAGATAACCACCGTAATAAAGATCATAAATAGCGTCAGATAACGACGACGCCCTGGTTTTTCAGCATTAATCGGAATATGCATCGCAATCTGTCTCCAGATTTTGGGCATAGCAAAGCCATTCACCATGCCCGGTAAATTACAGAGGGTGTGTTTTAGTTATTTAAAATTTACTACCCGGGAGCGCGTAAGCCCGGGTTACAGAGCAGGGATCACCATTCCGCGACGGAACCATCCGCATGTCGCCAGAGCGGATTACGCCAGTCCTGAGCAATTTTACTGAGCTTAATCACCTGGGCTTCATCAATTTCCACACCGAGACCCGGTTTAGTCAAAGGCTTAAAGAAACCGCCTTCCATGCTGAAATCTTCTTTATTTTTCACAAAGTCGAGCAGCTCTGCGCCCTGATTGTAATGAATACCCATGCTTTGCTCCTGGAATACCGCGTTGCGCGAAACAAAGTCGACATGAAGGCAGGCAGCAAGCGCAATCGGACCGAGCGGACAATGAGGTGCCAGCGCAACATCATAGGCTTCTGCCATGCCGGCAATTTTATAGCATTCAGTTATTCCCCCGGCATGCGACAGGTCGGGTTGTAAAATGGCCAGCCCTCCGGCTTCAAGCACTCTTTTGAATTCAAATCGCGAGAACATCCGCTCGCCCGCAGCGATAGGTATATGCGTCTGAGCCGCCAGTTTTGGATAATACTCAGCCTGCTCCGCCAGCACCGGCTCTTCAATAAATAACGGACGATAGGTTTCAAGTTCTTTTATCAATACTTTTGCCATCGGCGCGCTAACGCGTCCGTGGAAATCGAGACCGAACTCAATTTCATATCCGAACGCTTCGCGGATCTGGGCAACGGTATTGACCGCCGCGTCAATCTTGCGGTAATCGTCAATGATGCCAAGTTCTTCGCATCCGTTGAGTTTGAATGTATCAAAACCAATTTCACGCAGTTTTTTTATGCCACCAATGACTTCCGCCGGACGGTCGCCGCCAACCCAGCTGTAAGCTTTGATTTTGTCGCGTACCAGTCCGCCCATTAACTGCCAGACCGGAGCATTCAGCACCTTACCTTTAATATCCCATAAGGCCTGGTCAATACCCGCAATGGCACTCATCAGAACTGGGCCGCCGCGATAAAAACCCCCGCGGTACATCACCTGCCATAAATCGTTTATCCGGGCGGGGTCCTGACCGATCAGGTATTCACTCAGTTCGTGTACGGCGGCCTCGACGGTGCGTGCCCGGCCTTCAATAACGGGTTCGCCCCAGCCGACCACACCTTCATCGGTCTCAATTTTCAAAAACATCCAGCGTGGGGGTAAACGATATGTGGTGAGTTTAGTTATTTTCACTTCACTGCCTCCTGATAAGCTTTAACAAATGCCGCTGCCTGCTGCGCGGTGCGCTCAACCGGTTGTCCGGCGCGATAGAGATCGCTGCCAAGCCCTGCTCCGGCACAGCCCGCATCAATCCACTCCGACAGATTTTCCGGGGTCACACCGCCAACGGCAAATACCGGTACGTCGTCGGGAAGAACGGCTTTAAGCGCTTTGATATAGGCCGGACCAAAGGCGGACGAGGGGAAAATTTTTAACGCCTGCGCACCCGCGTCCAGAGCGTTAAAGGCTTCGCTGGCCGTCGCGCAGCCAGGGCAGACGGTCATGCCAAGGTTCACGGCGTGGCGGATCAGCTCTGGCTGAATATTCGGCGTAACGATCAGCTTGCTGCCCATTCTGGCGAGCGTATCAACCTGCTCCGTCTTTAAAACCGTGCCCGCACCAATCAAAGCCCGTTCACCATACGCCTGCAGGATGAGGGGAATACTTTTTTCCCACTGCGGAGAGTTAAGCGGGATTTCCACCGCGTCAAATCCCGCGTCAATCACGGCGCCAACGTGCGCCAGAACCTCATCGGGCTTTATCCCACGCAAAATCGCGATGAGGGGAAGTTCAGTTTGCCATTGCATTAACGATGCTCCTTATTCCTGCCTGAAATGCGGTATCGCCTGAAATCGACGTCACCTGACGTCCAAGGGCGGTAAGCGCCTGTTGGTAACGTTTTGCCAGTGCGTCCTCGGCAACCACGGTAATCTGCTGTTCGCTAAAAAATGCGCTCATCGTCATCACCTCCGCGCCAATCAGCAGGCCTGATAAAAACTCGCTGACCTGCTCGGGCGGAAGACGTTTGAGTACGTGTGAAGCGCGAACTTCGAACAGTTCTGGCAGCAGGGCTGGCGTTGCCATCCCGCGCTCCAGACCGGCGGTAAAAGCAGCCTGTGAGCTTTGCTGCTCGGGTAAACCGGCGCCAATCAGTGAGTGATGCAGCAGTAAATGGTGCAGCTCACCGGTCATGACGGTCCTGAAATCACTGATTTGCCGATCGTCAGCCAGCACCCATTTACAGTGTGTTCCCGGCATAACGTAAACGGCAGCAGGGGCAAGGGTACGGGCACCGATCAGCTGGGTTTCTTCACCCCGCATAACGTTCTGGTTATCTTTTCTGTCAACGCTCAGGCCGGGAATGATCCAGACGTTGTCGTCAACCTGGGTTAATTGCTCACCCATTGCCGAAAACTTAACCGGCAGCGGCAGGTACGGCGCTATTTTCCAGCCGACGTTGCTGCCTACCATTCCCGCCATGACAATGGGAGTGTCGTCATTGCGCCATGTTTGGGTGATCTCATTTAACACCGCTGGTGGAGATTTACCGTTCAGACGCGTTACGCCTGCCTCGGATTGCCGGCTCTGCAGACATTTTCCGTCCTCAAAGAGCCAGGCCCGCAGATTGGTCGATCCCCAGTCAACAGCAATATAGCGAGATGTCATGTAATGTCCTTCAACCTTGATGTTGAGCTGGCGATCATGGTCAATGCCGCCTGCTCTGCCGCCTCGCCGTCCTGATGCCGGATTGCATCGTACAGCGCTTTATGTTCCTGCAGTGTCTGGGGCATATTTGCCTCGTCTCCCTGCCATGTGCGTTCAAAAACCGCCCGCTGTAACGAACTCATCGCCACGCTAAGCTGCTCCAGTACCGGGTTATGTACCGACTGCAATACCGCTTCATGAAAGCGAATATCTGCTTCATTAAAGGCATCGCGGTGCTGGTTATTGGCAATCATCTCGTTCAGCGCTGACTCAATCTGCGCCAGATCGCTTGATGTCGCACGCTCTGCCGCCCAGCGTGCAATGGTGGGTTCGACCAGATTGCGGACTTCGCTCATCGCAGCAATCAGTTGCGGGTCGTGATCATTTTCAAGCACCCACTTCAGTACATCTGTATCAAGGTAGTTCCACTTATTACGCAAGGTCACATAAGCCCCACGGTGGCGCTTTAGTTCTATGAGGCGCTTGGCCATTAGCGAGCGAAACACTTCACGGATGATGTTGCGCGAGGTTTCAAACTCCACACACAGCTCAGTCTCAGTGGGCAGTGCTGCGCCAGGCAGATACTTGCCGCTGATAATCTGGCTGCCCAGCGAGATCACAATGCGGTCAGTTTTGTTGATAGTCATGGATGATCCTTTTTCTCTTTATTCCCATGTCTACTTTACCCTGAGCGCTGATTTTCACCTGCCTTTTGACCGGGAGAGTGTTAACCGTCTTAGTTAGCATGACGCAATGTAGTACAAAGTGGATGTGTTGTACTACAATGTGGATCACAAAAAGAACAGATGGCAGGTAAGACGATGAAAAAATTAACCGGGTTGGCGGTTTAATGAAGGGGGGTTGTCGTGATTTAAACCGTCAGCCTGGGCTGATTCTGGCGTTATCTTCACAATGCAGTCCTGCGGTGTCGGTCACTATTACCAGACACAACTGAGTCGTTTCGGCACTTCCGGCTGAGGTCTGATGGCATACGGTGCGGGCGATCCTGACTCTGGTGCGTCAGCTGAACCTGCTGCCTTAAAGGCGGGCGAAAAACGAGAAAGTGAATTGAGAACAGTGTTACCCGTTAAGACTGCGTTGCGCAGACACTCTTTGCCAAAAGGACCTGACTTATCTTTTCATAGCCAGCAAAGGGCTAAACGGTGATGTCAGACCGCTCAGGCAGGCCGGGAAAAATGCTGGACTATAAATCATCCGCAGGGCGGTGTAATCCGCGTTTTGCCTCCGTGGTGTCAACTCTCAGCGAAAAGCAGACATTAAAGAATTATTTTCAGTTGCTTTTATACATCCTGTTAAACCATCGGTAACCGACCAGCCCGCCATCTACAGCATATTGGCTGCCGGTAACAGTGGATGTGTCCCCGGACAGGAGGATAGGTACCACAAACTGCTGACGCGACTCCTCTGCTATACAGTGCCTGAAGTGAGTTGCAATCGGACCCGGTACCCCACTGCCAATGCAATACAATGCAGCATCATACTGTTGAAAGCGTCATGAACCAGCAAAGCCATGTAAGACAGCACGAGCACTCAGTGGTTTCGATCCTGGCCTGCAGCACCGGTTTCATCGCCTGGACATATCAGGTCAGCTTTTTTCTGCTCCTCTCCCGGTTCCACGCTAGCGCGGCTTGTACACGCAGTCAGTGTATAAGCCGGCGCCTTCATTTCCCTTATTTGATCTGGTCTCAACTTTCGGCAATTAAATCTTGAAGATTTTCGTTATGAACTATTGTTAAGAATTAGTAATTGATGTTTTCAAATATGTAATCTTATTACAATCAACTGGTAGTTGCGCTTCGAGGTCCGAGATGAACAAAGTTTACCGGTTAATCTGGAGCTGTACCGCGTCTTGCTATGTCCCTGTTTCTGAACTTGCTTCTGCAAGAGGTAAAAAAGCCTCTTTAACCACCTCACTGTTACTTTCCGCGCTCATCACAGGCGGCGTTGGCTATGCGCAGGGGGCTTATGCGATTGATGCAGAATGGAATGCATCAGGTCATCCTTCCTATCTGTTCCCGGAAAATCAGGGCATCAACTATGACAGCGTGATTAATACGGGCTTTGCCTTTACGCTGGACAGTCAAAACGCGCCTGATCATTACCCCCCAGGCACTGCGCTGAATATTATCGGCGCTATCCCTCAGATTGGCGCTGGCAGCACAGGCAGCAGCACCTCAGTCGCGGTCGGGCAGGCGTTACCCGGGAACACCGGCAGCGATCCCAACCGCATTACGGTCATTACAGCCACCGATTCATCCGGTAATCAAACAGCCATCACAGCCAGCAATATTGATCAGTTTACTTATTCACCCAACCCGGCCAATCCTCAACAGAATCAGGAGTTGAACGTTGTCATTCCCGGGCTTGAAGGCAGTAATCAGATCATCAGTATTTATGATTCCACTACTTTTGTTTCATCGGACGATACGCCGGTCAGTGCACTTTTACTGCCGGTATATGACCCTGATTCCCTGCGCATTTTTAACAGCTTTGGCATTGCCTCAGTCAGTTCGGAAGGGGGGAGCGCCAGTATTAATATCGGCTCAGATACTGCGGGTAGCACAGCCATTGCCGATTCCACCAACACGCTGGATTTGCTGGCAAAAAATTCTGTCCTGGCGAAGGCTGACGGCAGCGGTACAGCAGCCAGCGCGACCCGCTGGCAATCCGATAATTATATTCATTTCCGTCCGGCACCCGTTATTTCCAGCAATACCCAAACTATCACCGCGCAAAGTGCACAATACAATTACACCATCACGCTGCCGAATTACACCCGGATAGGCGAGCGAGTAGTGCAGGTAGGATCGCGCGCGTTTGATATTACGTCTTCAGCCGACATTGCTACCGTCAATGATTACCTTACGGGCCAGGGCGATTATGCCGGCAAACCGCAAATCCAGTACTGGCTGACGGCTGGGGCAACGGTGAATGGCGAAACCATCGACTCGGCGGTGGAGGCGCAGAACACATACAATGCCATTATTACCGGCTTGCTGGCGAAGGAAGACCAGACCACCATCAACCTGACTTACCACGTATGGGATGACAAAGGCACACATATCAATAATGGCACCTTGCCAGTCGGCGATCTAAACGTGATCTACGCAACCGGCGCGAATGCCAGCGGTGCGGTAACCTCAACGGGTAGTCTGGCGGTCGATGGTGCATCAGCCGTCATGCGGGCAGATCAAGGAGCAATAATTACTAATGATGGCGCGATCAATGCCTGGCGCAGCAGTAATAGCAGTCCGGCGACCGTGGGGATGATCGCAACAGACGCGACAGCCATTAACAACGGCACCCTGAATGCTGGCTTGTTTATCGAGAAAGACGGCACTAATCAGAATGCAGGCAATGCGGGCAGTGTCGCAATCTCCGGACTGGGTGCCAGCACCTTAACCAATAACGGTCATATCAACGTCGCACTTACCGATACCACAACGGCTAATGCCATCGGTATTCGCGCGTCGGGCACTACCCTGGCAACGAATGCTGCAGGCGGCACAATTGCGATTGTTGGTAATGCTAATAATGTTGGCGGTCGTGCAACAGGTTATGGCGTGTATGCCGATCAGGGCGCGACGTTCACCAACAACGGTAATATCTATCTGGGTGTAGACCCCATCCTGACCGGTGGCGTGACACCTGTAAGCGTTGCCATGACCGGTGGCGGCAGCCTGGCGGCGGGGATCTACAGTAAAAGTAGTGGAGCTATCGTTAACAATGGTTTGATTTATCTCGGTGAAAATACCCGAAATGCGGCAGGCATTTTTTCTGATAGCGGCACGGGAGACGTGACCAACAGCGGGAATATTGCAGTTTTGGGCAAATTAACCAATGGCGCTGCGGCCTCCAGTTATGGTCTGTATATTGCCGATAATAGCGGCGCGGTGGTGAACGACGGGGATATTTTGATTGATGGCGACAATAATATCGCTATCTACCTGCAGGCCCGCACAGCGAATGCTTCAGTCACCTCGACGCAAAATAGTGAAATTACCGTTGGCAGCGCCGGCGATACTGGCGGAACGGATAACAACCCTTACACCTACCGCAATTACGCAGTTTATGCCGAAGGCCTGAACACTCATCAATCGGTGGTCAATCTCTCTTCTACTATCAGGTTACTCGCGGCGGGTGCCATTGGGGTACATGCGCGTGGCAACGCGATTATTAACGTCACCAACCAGTCCAGCCTTTCACTGGAAAACAGCCAGCAGATTGGTTACTACGCCTATGGCAATGCGGCCAATATTAACGTGGCCAATGCCTCCATTAATGATAATGGCCAGGCGGGTTCCGTGCTGTTTGCAGTAGATAATGGCGCCACCTTTAGCGGTGACAATGGCAGCGGAACGCCCTATCAGTTAACGCTGACCGGGACAGGCTCAACAGGGGTGTTTGCCAATGGTTTTGATGACAAAAATAACAGTGATGCCAGTGACGATGTGCTGACTACCCTCAATACAGGCCCGGCTATTATTGATGTAAACGGTGAGAATGCCGTCGGCGTTAAAGTCACTGGCGGTGCAAAAGGAACTATTGCCGACGGCGGTATCATCCTTAATCACGACAACACGACGGCAGTACTGATTGATGGCCGGAATTACAATATTGATGGCAGCAAAGGGACGGATCAGTTTGTCACTAATGTCACCTCAGACGCATCAACAACCAGCGGGGTCGCACAAAGTGGCATTGTCGGTTATGACGTATCACACCTCGGTAATCTGCTGTTACAGGGCGCTTCAGGTATTCAACTGAACGGCAGTAACAGCAAAGGGATCGCATTGCATGATAACGGCAGTGCCGTGGTTAATGCGCCCGTTCAGGTACTGGGCGCTGGTAATAACGTTGGTGTGGATATCCTGAACGCGGGCGTGCTGACCAACAACAGCACCATCAGCGTTGGCGGTGGCGCTGGAAATGTGGGTATTCGCGTTCAGGGCGCTGGCGCGATTGTGCAGAAGCTGGGGGCGGTAACGGCAAATGGCGGGCTTGCTGCCGTTCAGTTACTGGGTTCAGGCGCAGCGCTGACCATTAATGGGTCGGACAATACGATTACCGCCTCTGGCGGCGCTGACGGCGTGTTGATGGACATCGGTTCTTCGTCCTTTACCGCCAGTAACAGCATCATTGGGATCAGCGGATCAGGTGCGGGAATCAATAATAAATCCAATACCGGCAATATTAACCTCAACAATGTCACCATCAATGCCGCGGATGGCCCGGCAATCCGCACAGCAGTGACGTTCAATGCTGAGGGGACCAACAACATTCTCAACATCAGCGGCAGCGGTCAGGGCTTCGCTTTTGAGAATGATGACGGCTCGGCCACAACCGGTAATCTGGCCATCGGCACCGGATATACCATTAATGGCACGGGCGCGGGCAGTATCGGTATTCTCGGTAACACCGCCGGGAATGTAACTTCTGGTGCCAATATCACTATGGGTGGCAGCGCGGGTGCGGCAATCGATGCCACCAACGCCAGTAGCCTGATCAACAATGGCACGATCGTGACCAGTACCAATGCGGGCAGCACCATTCTTGCCGCCAATACCTCACAGTTCGTCAATACCGGCAGCATCACAGCCAGCGGAGCCAGCAATAGCAACAGCATGATTGTGCTCAACGGAACGGCGGCGAACCGGACCCTTGTCAACAGTGGCAACCTGACCAACGCCAGCACCAATCTGAATGCGGCAGTGATTGACGCCTCGGGAAATGCGAACAATACGATCACCAACAGCGGGACTTTACTGGCCGCAGGCAGCACCTCTCAGGCGATACTGACCGGCGGTGGCAACGACGCGATTTCTCTTACCGGTGGCAATACGCGCGGTGAAATCAATCTCGGAAGTGGCAACGATCAATTCAGCTGGACCAGCGGCCTGCTTGCGGGTGGCGTCACATTCAGCGGCTCGGATGGCAATGACAGCGCGACAATCGGCGATGTTTCACTGGCAAATATGACTCACCTGGTGAGTGAAGGCGGCACGGGCAGCACGCTGACGTTTAATAATACCCATCAGGGCGACAGCCCGGCCTTAGTCGGATCTTTCAGCACGGACAATCAGGTCCGCGGCACCAATATTGGCAGCGGCTGGAGCACCTTAACGCTTAACGGGGCAGCTACGGACGTACGCCTGGTCGATGATTTAACGCTTTCCGGTACGCCGCAAATTAATGTCACGGGCGGGGCGACGTTACGCAGTGGTGACAGTGTCGCCAGTTCCAGCGAAGCCACTCTGCATAACTACAGCCTCTTTACTGATGGTGCGGACAGTCTGGTGTCGTTTGATGGCGACGATGAGCAGGATTACGCCGGAATCATTTCGGGTAATGGCGGCATGGAAAGAACGGGCGCAGGTAAAACCAATTTGCTGGCCGATAATACTTATACCGGTAATACGCTGATTGGCAGCGGCGCTGAGCTTTCTCTCGGCAAGGGAGGCACCACAGGCAGCCTTTCTGAGGTTACAAACATCACCGACAACGGCATTTTGACCGTTAATCAGTCCGATAGTGTCACGCTTAATGGCATCATTTCTGGCAGCGGCGCATTTCATCAGATTGGGTCTGGCGTGACCCGGCTGGGCGGTAACAATAGCTATGCAGGTGAGACGTTGCTTTCCCAGGGGACCTTATTGATCAATGGTGATCAAACTGCCGCCCGCGCGCTGACAACGGCAGGTGATGGCACGACGCTGGGCGGTAACGGCACGTTAGGCGGTGCGGTTGTGTTTGGCAACAATACGGTACTGACGCCAGGCGATAACAGCAGAGGCACCCTGACCATCAATGGCGATTTAACGCTGAATGCCACGACCAACAGTCAATTTGAGCTGGGACAGTCCTATACGGCAGGCGGCGCCCTGAATGATTTTGTTAATGTGAAAGGGACCCTGATCCTTGATGGGATCCTTAATGTCACCCTCTCACCAGGCGGCAGTTTCCTGCCTGGCGTCTATCGATTGTTTAGCTATGCAGGGGCCTCCATCAACAATACGGCGGCTAACCGGGGTCTGGATATCGGCTCTTTACCTGCTAATGACGGCGGTACCAGCCGTATTCAGACCAACATTGCTAATCAGGTTAACCTGATCCTGAACTATCTCAATCCGGCTTCTGAACTGCAATTCTGGGATGGCGGCCGTACCACCAACCACGGGGATGGCACCAGCGGTAACAGCAATGTTGACGGTGGTAATGGCATCTGGCGCGCCAATATCGCCGGGGTAACCAATGACTGGACGACGTCAAATGGGGTGGGAAATGCGCCCTGGTCACAGACGGCTTTCGCTATTTTCCAGGGAACGGCAGGCGTGGTAGTAGTCAGTAACGTAAACGGCAGGGTGATCAACTCAGGAATGCAGTTTACCAGTGACGGCTATGCAGTGAATCAACTCAACGCCGACTCACCGCTTTATTACATCAGTACCGTCACGGACTCTTTCCCAGAGTCCGTTCCTGCACCAACCAATAGCTACAGTGCGCAAGGGGAAGCGGTTGCCGATACTTATTACATCGTTCGAGTCGGTGACGGCGGCGCGGGCAGCGATGTCACGACGACAATTAACACCGATCTGTTGCAGGACCCACTGGATGAGAATCGCATCAGGTTGCTGAAAACCGACCCCGGCAGATTAATTCTTAATGGAGAGAATGATTTCTCAGCAGGGATAGAAGTCTGGCAGGGAACATTACAGGCTTCCCGCGATGCCAGCCTGGGCCTTAGCGGTACGTCACTGACGCTGAAAAATGGTGCATCGCTGCAAGCTGGCGCAGATTTCGCGACTAGCCGGTTAATTTTTCTTGATGCGGCTGGCGGCGGCACGCTGGATACGTACGGCCACACGTTTACCCCAGCCGGGGTTATTGGCGGGAATGGTGCTCTGAACATTGTGGATACCTCTGTCAGCACAGGCAATGGCGTGCTCGAGTTGAATCAACAAAACAGCTACCTGGGTGATACCAGGATCGCCGGCAAAAACGGTAATGGACAGCTCAGCGTGAATGCGAATACCACCGGTGCGTTGGGGACTGCTGAAAGCAATATCAGCCTCACCGATCTCGCACAGTTGAATTTTACCGGCGCTGCTCAGGCGGAAGGTCATGCTTTCAGCGTAGATAACGCAACGCTGCAATTCATTGGCTCCAGTTCAGCTGCTCAAAGCAGGGTTAACCTGATAAACAGCGGACAGCTTAACTTCGCCGATCAAAGTTCCGGCGGTACGTCGCAGGTGACTGTTGATGCTACTTCTGGTCTGGCCTTTACCGATGCGGCTGATGCTGGCACTGCCGCTGTCACTAACCAGGGCGAGGTGATCTTTGCCGACAATGCTCAGGCTGGCAATGGCCGCATAAATAATCAGGCAAACGCGCGGGTAGACATCAGCGCAGCATCGCAACCGACGGCCATCGGTTCACTCTCCGGTGCCGGAAATGTTGTATTGGGTGCCGGCACACTGGTCGAAGGTAACCTGGGGCTGAGCGATCTTATCTCTGGGGTTATCAGTGGCAGTGGCGGTAACCTGGTGAAAGTCGGCAGCGGCACGCTGACGCTGACCGGTGAAAATAGCTGGACAGGAGACACCCGCGTGCTGCAGGGAACGTTGTTAATTAACGGCGATCAATCCGCTGCAACTGGCGCGATCGCTGTTGCTAGTCAGACGACGTTAGGGGGAGAAGGCATCTCAGGCGGCAGCGTAACGGTAGCGGATGGCGCTCATCTCGCTGCCGGACGCGATTTAAACAGCGTCGGTGTATTGACGCTAGGCGGGCTGACATTGGATGAAAATGCTCAGCTCGACTTCCAGTTTGGTCAGGCTTATTCGCCAGGTGGGACGCTGAACGACCTGATTAACATCAACGGCGATCTCAACCTGAATGGCAAATTGAATATCACTCAAACCACCGGTGGCCAGTTCGATGTTGGCCTGTACCGGGTATTCAATTACAGCGGCAGGTTAACAGACAAACAGCTTGATATCGGCACGGCACCTCAGGCAGCTGCTGATCTTTACGTGCAGACGTCCATCGCGGGCCAGGTCAACCTCATTAATCATGCGGGCACGGTAATGAGATTCTGGGATGGTGCCGGTGGAAATAACAGTGCGGACAAAAACAACGGAGTGATCGACGGCGGAAGCGGCATCTGGCAAAACAGTACCGGTAACGATAACTGGACCACCGATCAGACCTCACCAGACGGGCGCTTTAACACACCGTTTAGCGATACCTCTTTCGCTGTTTTTGGTGGCCAGGCCGGGACAGTGACCGTGAATAATAGCCTGGGGGTTGTGGCGATCAGTGGCGCGCAGTTTGCTACTGATGGTTATGTCTTGAATGATGGCGTAATTACAACCAATACTGCCGATACCATCCTGCGTGTGGGGGAGGGTTCCCTTCAGGGGGCAGGCTATACCGCTACGATTAATTCCTTGCTGGTGGGATCGGGTGGCATACGAAAAACTGATTTAGGTACGCTGGTGCTTAACGGCAACAACACCTACTCAGGCGGCACCTCAGTTACTGCGGGCACGCTTCAGGTCGCACAGGATGCCAGCATGGGAGCGCCAGAAACGGCACTGACCCTGGGCGGGGGGACTTTGCGTTACGGTGCAGCCTTTGATACTCCCCGTGAAGTGAAGCTCGCTGACAGCGGCGGCACTGTCGATACCAATGGTTTTAACGTTTTATTACTGAACAGCGTTACCGGCTCAGGAGATCTGACTAAAGCGGGCGCGGGAGTGCTGACGTTGACGAAAGACAGTAGCTTTCAGGGAACGACGATCGTTAACGGCGGAACGTTACAGCTGGGTGATGGCAGCGCGGGCGGTAACGTCACGGGCAACATTCAAAATCAGGCTGTTCTCTCTTTTAACCGGTCTGATGAGATGGCGGTGAACGGGGATATTTCCGGCAGCGGGCAGGTCTGGCAACGCGGTAGCGGCATTACCACCTTAAACGGCAACAACCGCTGGAGCGGCACGACGCGGGTAGAAAATGGCACGTTGCGAGCGGGCAGTGCTAACCGCTTCAGTTCAGCTTCAGACTATGTTGTCAGCCAGAATGCCACGCTGGATAGCGGTGGGTTTAATCAGCGTATTGGCAATCTGGTAAACCAGGGCACGGTAAACCTTCAGGGCGGGGATGTCGGATCAACGCTTACCGTTAATGGCGACTATGTTGGGGTTAACGGCAGGTTGAACATTGCTGCTCAGCAGCACAGCCCCGGCGTTGCCGACCGGCTGGTGATTTCCGGCGGCTCGGCATCCGGCCTGACGCTGCTAAATATTGATGTCAGCCAGTTAGGTGAACCAACAGAAGGTGATGGAATCAAGGTGGTAGAAGCGCAAAATGGCGCAACCACTACGGCGCAGTCCACCAGAGATGCGTTCACCATCGGCGCAGATAAACTGCTGGCAGGCGCATACCAGTATCAACTTTTTGCCGGAAATGCAGCTGGAGCGGGAGAGGACTGGTTCCTGCGGGCAGGTTACCGGCCGGATGTGCCGGGTTTTAACAGTCTGGGCTCAATCATCCGTCAGGCCGATCTGACCGTATTAGGTACCCTGCATCAACGCGTCGGGGATGAGCAACCGTGGCAGGCTGCAATTCCGGAAGATCAGGAAGGCCGATTCTGGGCGCGCTATATCTATAAAACCGTCGATCAGAAGATGAATGATGCTACCGGTACCACCAGTGATTCCAGTTATAACGGAATGCAGATGGGGCGCGACTTCTGGCAGAACGATCAATGGCGTGCGGGCATCTATGCCACCTTTATGGATACTGATAGCGCGATTTCTGGTAACACCGGCATGGGCGGCGGCTCAGCCTATAATTCGACCTTTTCAAGCTATCTGGGCGGTTACGCCACCTGGACAGACAGTGACGGATTTTATGTCGATAACGTGATTCAGTATGGTTACCACCAGGTCGACCTGAAAAACAATGTGGATCGGATTACCTATCATCCGGACGGCAACTCGCTGGTTGCCTCGGTGGAAGTGGGTAAGCCGTGGAAAAAAATAGGTAACAGTCGCTGGGCTCTTGAGCCTCAGGGCCAGCTCATTTATCAATACAGTGATTTCAGGGACGTCACGCTGAAAGGGGCGGCGAAAACCAATGTTAATGTAGACACTGACGCAGCGGTGATTGGCCGGATAGGCGCCAGATTAATGGCGGATTATGATACGGATTATGGCAAAGTTAAACCTTATCTCCGGGTGAACCTGTGGCAGGAAATATCGGACGGGCAGGACACCGTGACCTATCGCAACACCCGCAACAATGACGGAAAAACCAGCCTTAGCGCCGATCAGCGCTACAGCGCGACTGAAGCTGCGGTGGGCACCACCTGGGCGGTGAGCAGTAAAGTGCAGGCTTACACCGAAGTCGGCAAAGTCTGGGACAATGGCGGTGACAGTAAAATGACAGCGGATATTTCAGCATCGGTCGGACTTAAAATGCGTTTCTGATGCTCTGATGATGACAGCGCAGCGGGTAATAGTGCTGCTACAACAGCTCCGCATCATCCGTTGTCATCCTATGGGACACGTTCTCGGTGCGTGGGCCGCCTGGAAGCTGGCAGCCCGGTTTCAGCACCTGGCGCTGCTGATGCTGGCGGTGAGTGCCGATCAGGGCTTGAAAGCGGATATGGCGACACCGCTACGCGTAGTAGCGCATAGATTACCGGCGTTTCTGGCGCAGAGGATGTGCAGCTTAAAAACGAACAGTAGCCGAATATCTGCCGGGCACCCGGTAAGGTCTTACTGACAGCATCTCTATCTTTACCACTGACAACCTTTAGCGGAGAAATGTGTTGGGAAAGGGGTTGCGAGCTATGTATGTTTCAGGATTACGACGGTCCTTGTATGCTGCATATTGTATTCACAGCACATAACGGACACTTATCCGGCGAAGCGGCCAGGCGTAACGCATCCCGGTGCGCCTGGCTTCCGGAACAATGGGTTGGTGTAATCTTCCGCCGTTTAGAAACGGGCCTGGAGAGCAGGCCGGCAGCCTGCCAGATGACGGGCTGCCTGAGAAATCAGGGAATAAGTTTGCTGCTTCGCATCGCATCCAGATGTTCAATCAACACCTCATCGGAGCGCTTGATCATGGCGTCAAACCCTGCCTGACGCGCTTTGGTGACGTCAAATATGGCATCTTTCTCAACATGGAAGATAAAGTCACCGAAACCACCTAACGCCAGTTTGTCGATATCTCGCTCCTGCAGTTGCGCCTTGTCGGCGATGGATGACCAGAGAGGCTTAAGCGCGCTGAGACGTTCGCTAAGCGAGACAGGCTGCGCCTCGCCAACCGGAACGCCGAACCAGTCAGCCAGTTTCGGCCAGACGTGACACCAGCGAAACACGTCGCCATTGGTGATATTGAACGCGCCGAATCTGGCCTTTTCGGCAGCCCAGACAGCGCTTTCACCGAGGATGCGGCTGTCAGTGATGTTCACCAGGGTATTGCGGTAAGCGTCATCCGGGCCGGGAAAATGCAGGGCGGTTGCGGTTTCGCGGCAGATTGTTCCGTATACGCCGATCAAATTTCCCAGGTTCATCGGCGATCCGAATGAGTGACCGATGACAATATCCGGGCGCAGTGCAGTCCAGCCGATGCCTTCATCGCCAATCTTTCTCGCATAGTCCTCATGCCGGAAATAGAGGTTCGGCGGAAAATGACGGCTGTCCTCTTCCCGCGCCGGGGTGCGGTAAACGCCCAGATGGGCCCCATAAACCTTTCCGCCCTGAATAAAGATAATATGTTTCAGCGAATTGCCTGACGAGCGTACCGCGCCGATCAGATTTTCAAACATCAGCGCATTGATATCCGCCTCCACGCCCGGATTGGCATCCTGGCGCAATGCCGCATAAAAAATGTGCGTTACCGTTTCAAACGCTTCCCAGTGTTGATTAAGATTTTCGGAAGAGGTCAGGTCAGCGCTGATATGAGGAGAAGGGTGAGGGCTGTGCGGCGAACGCCCAAGGGTAGTGATTTGCCAGCCCGCTTTTTGGAAGGAATCATGAGCGGCAAAGCCCACTACGCCGGCAGCACCGACCAGCAATACGTGCTTATTATTCATACAGTTCTCCGTTTTGTTTCATATAACCCGTTTTAGCAGCAACATACAGAGGGTATTACCACTGACAGCAAACCGAGCCGTTGCTGTACGCCGTTATTAAAAAGTGATCGATATAAGGTAATGCGTCAAACGACGATCGGCAGGCGAAACGACCGCCGGCACTGCAGGGGATCTATTCGACTCGCCGCAGATGTTTGGCCAAAGCGCCAATACAGGACGCTGTCAAAAAGCAGTTGCACCCGCTCTCTCCAGCAGCTATCAGGCTGGAGCGGACATTAAACTGATCAATATTTTTTGCAGAGAATGGTTTGATTTACCTTAAGGGTATTTTACCGCCGCCAGACGTTTCTCTTCTGACAACGGTTTGGTATACAGCAATCAGAGGAAGCGTATATCTTGCCGATTATCATTGCGCATACTTGTGGGCATCGAATTTCGAAAAAAGGCGGCGAAGTCAACACCATGGCGGTATGATGCTTATCCCGGCGTTTATCCATGAAGAATAGCATGGGGGCTTATAGTCAACCTGCACTTAATCAGAACAAGAGTTATTCATTATGACTAATGAGAAAGTTAATACCGAGTCTATCAAAAAACTTGCGGCTGAGTTTGATGCGAGCGAGGATGCTCACTACAGGTATTCGCGTGAGAAATCCACCAAGCAAGTTATTAAAGAGATACGTGATACTGTTTTATTTATTAAAAGAGAAAAAGAAAACGAAAAATACAGTGAGCAATGGGGCTGTTCCGTTGCGCTTAATATATTGGCCGTTGTGGCGATATTGGTATTTATATTCTCTACATCCAATGGCTCTGATTCTGAATTTATTGAATCGTTAAAATTACCTGCGTACATTATATCAATCATGCTATCAACAGTATGGATCGGAATTAATATTGAAAGAACTTTATTATTCAAGGAGCTGTGGCGGTTTAAAACAGCAAAAATCATACTGTCTCTATCATTTACCGGTTTGATTTTATACTGTACTGCTGAGGCCTCAGCAATAATAAATGATATATTTAATATTGATCCCTCCTTTTTCCCTTTTACAAGAAGTTTTCTTGTGGCCTATCTTTTATTCAAAAAAATCTCTATCCTTGTCTATTTGCTCGCTATTGCAGGTATGATTTGCATAATAAACATCGCTTCTTACGTTAAGTCAAAGTGGGACGGAGACAGCGATATTGATTTTCCCGTTGGGGCATCCATTTATATCTTCTTTACATGCACTTTTAGTTACTTTGCTCTGGGCTGGGTTGATAATAATTTTAATGGTGAGGTACTCAACCAAAAAGTCTATTCATTAGCTCACCAGCTGGATTTCAACAAAAAAAATCCGTGCTCAAATTTAAAAGACCTTGAGGTAAGCGTAATTTTCCTGGGGCAAAATCAGGATAGGGTTCTTGTTGATTTCAGTAAGGAAGAGATGTTAACTGCCTCCGGTTTTCTTGAGGGAAAGTACTGGTATACCTATGACAAAAATCAATTAAAGATCTTGCAATGCTTACATTAATGAACAAGGGTAAGCAGTCCATATTGCTGCTTTACAGACTTTAAACGTTGCTGCCAGGTTCTACCGGTCAGGTTGTCTATAGAATATCTATAACTCTCCTTGAGGCCCCATTCTCTGCCAGATATTTGCAGATGCCGGTAAAGCAGCCGATCGAGGGGCATTTTTGCTTTTTCAATCCCTGCCATAATGCCAGTCTGAATAAGGCGACCGCCATAATCGAGCGAGTGAATATTCCGTTCGGAGCAGGGCGCGCCGATGAAGTCCAGGATAAGATTGACACCCTTACCGTCGGTTAATTTATTGACGACTGCTGAAAAGTCTTCATTTTCATAGTCTGTTAACCGGTCCGCACCGGGTATTGTCTGCGAACGTGGCATTCACGTAAGCGGAGGCGGTAATCGCCGCCGGGAAACCGGCGTAGAAGGCCAGATGCGTGATCACCTCACTCAACTCATCTCATCTTCGGTCAGGCCATTTTCAACGCCGCGGCGCAGATGCGCAGGCAACTCATTGGCATGATCAGGCGCAATCAGGCAGGCGATGGAAATCAGGCTGCGACCGCGAGAGGCCTGCGAACTGTCGGCCCGGACGTCGGAATACCGCGGGGACTCAACAAAATCCGCAAGTTTCGGCGTAAACGGGCGGGCGGTGGCGCAGTGTCCGCACCACATCAGCCGGCAGGCAGAGCAGGTCAGCAGTCAGGATTGCCTCAAATACCGCCATTTTATTCCCGACCAACCGCCGAAAAACTGGCGGAAATATTAACGGACTTTTTTAATTCAACAGTTCACTTGCAACTTTTGGCACCCGATAAGTAGCGAAAGTAATCTTATCTGGCGGATTATTAATATTATTGCTGATCCGCCTGATTCTCATTCAATCTTCCTATGGTTGCTCCTATCTTATTGATTTTAAATGGGCTGCGACCGGTTATTGCGCGTTGCTTTCTGCGCCGTGCTGTGAATAAATAAATGGTCGCAAATACCAGAAATCATGATCACATAAAAAAAGAGTCTGCATTACGATGCCGACCCAATATTGCCGGGGCTGCTATGAATCAGGATAAAGCACTGCTGGCCAGGGAAATAAAAGCCAGAACAGAACAACTGGAATCCCATTTAGTGGCGATTCGACGTGATATTCATGCCCACCCGGAATTAGGTTTCGATACGCTGCGTACCGCCAGCCTGGTGACGCAACAGTTAGAGGCGCTGGGGCTGACGCCAAAAACCGGTATCGGCCGCAGCGGCGTGATGGTGGATATCCAGGGCGCAGAGCCGGGTAAAACCCTGCTGCTGCGCGCTGACATGGATGCTTTACCGATCCATGAACAGACCGGGCTGCCTTTTGCCAGCGTCTGGCCGGGCAAAATGCACGCCTGCGGACACGATATCCACACCGCCACCCTGCTTGGCGTGGCGGCGATCCTGCCGCATTATCGTCAGCAGCTGAAAGGAACGGTGCGGTTGATTTTCCAGCCAGCCGAAGAGACACCGGACAGCGGCGCGCAGGCGATGATCGCCGACGGTGCGGCGGATGGCATCGACTGGGCGATCACCCTGCACAATAAACCGGAACTGGCGGCCGGTGAAGTGGCGCTGACCCGTGGCGCCAGCACCGCTTCCAGTGACGAATTCGACGTGACGGTGCATGGCGTATCGACCCACGCCGCGCGCCCGCACATGGGCAACGATCCGATTATCGCTACCGTGCACCTCATCAGTCAGCTACAAACCATCATTTCGCGCGAACGCGATCCGGCCCACTCCGCAGTGTTAACTATCGGTCATATTCAGGGCGGCACTACCCACAATATTATCCCCGACAGCTGCCTGTTCCAGGGCACCATCCGCACCAAATCACCGGCGGTGCGTGCTGATATGGAAGCCGCGTTTAAGCGAATGTGCGAGGGCGTGGCGCTGGCCCAGAACGTGCGTGTCGAGGTCAATTTCCAGCGTGGCGTCCCGCCGTTGATGAATGACGATCGCCTGATTGATGCGCTGGAGTCGATCCTGTCGCACCAGTTTGACAAGCCGATCATCGCGCAGCCCAGCGACAGCTTCGGTGCTGAAGATTTCTCGCTGTTTACCGAACGGGCGCCGGGTTGTCAGATCCACATTGGGTCTGCCACGCCGGGCCGTGACGATCACCTGCATAACTCCGACTATCAACCGGATGAACGCAGCATTGCCGCCGGGACGCAGGCGCTAAGCCGTCTTGCGATTGATCTGCTCTGTTAATAATAAAATGAGGTTTTATGATGATGCACAACCGTCTGTTTGCGGCTTCCCTCACTGTGGCGCTGCTGGCAACCTCCGTGGTCAGCCAGGCAAAAGATTTTGGCACCCTGAAATTCGCTACCGAGGCGGCCTATCCGCCGTTTAACCAGACCACGCCGAGCGGCAAAATTGTCGGCTACGAGCCGGATATGGTGGCGGAGCTGGCGAAACGCGCTGGTTTTAAATATGAAATCATCGCCCAGAAATGGTCAGGCATGATCCCGGGGCTGATCGACGGCAAGTATGATGCGGTGATTGATGCAGTAACCGTTACGCCAAAGCGCGCCGAAGCGATCGACTTTACCCATCAGTACACCGTCAGCGTCTCCAGTTTTGTCACCTCTAAAACCTCGCCGCTGGCCACGCTGCCAGGCAGCGGCACGGTGGTCAGCGCGGATGATGAAGCGGGCATGAAAAAAGCGATTGATGATCTGAAAACCAGCTTTAAAGGCAAAACCATCGCGGTACAGGTCGCCACCATTCAGGCCGATTTCCTGCAAAAATACCTTGGCGATGTGGCCACCATCCGCACCTATCAGGCTGGCCCGGAAACCTTCGCTGACCTGATGAATGGCCGGGTTGATGCGGTGATGGCCTCACGGACCAACCTCAACGCCTTTGTGAAAAAACACGCTGAGTCGATCAGCAGCAGCGGCTACGGCTTCTCCGGCGGCGTACTGGGTGCTGGATCGGCTATTGGCCTGCGCAAAGGTAACAGTGAGCTGCAGCAGGTGCTGAATCAGGCGCTGGGCTCGATGATCAAAGACGGCACGCTGAGCAAACTGTCAATTAAGTGGTTCGGCGAAGACGTCGCGCCCAAAGCGTAACCGCTGATGTTGATGAATATCGACTGGCAGATACTGGGCTTTGGCGACGAAGGATGGGGCGGGGTGCTGCTTAACGCCGCCGCCGTCACCGTCACGGTCTCACTCTGTGCCTGGCTACTGGGCGCGGTGCTCGGCAGCGTGCTGTGCTGGATGCAGATTGCCGGCTCGCGCTGGCAACAGCGGCTGGCGGCCAGCTACATCACCCTGTTTCGCGGCGTGCCCGAGCTACTGGTGATCTACCTGTTCTATTTCGGTGGGCGACAGGTGGTCTCGACCGTCGGCAGCGCGCTGGGTTTGCCGGGCCCGTTTGAGGTGAACGGCTTTGTGGCCGGCGCAATTGCCATCGGGCTGATTTCCGGTGCCTATCAGAGCGGCGTGTTTCGCGGCGCGTTCTACGCCATCCCGAAGGGCACGCTGGAAGCGGCGACGGTCACCGGTATGGGGCGCTTAATGATGTTCCGCCGGATTATTGTGCCGCAGGCGTTGCGCACCGCATTGCCGGGAATGGGCAATCAGTGGCAATCGGTGATCAAAGAGTCGGCGCTGGTGTCGGTGACCGGACTGGTCGAAACCATGAATCAGGTTTCTACTGCGGCCAACTCCACTCAGATGTCGTTTTTCTTCTACAGCGTCGGCGCGGTGATCTACCTGATCATCACCACCTGTTCTGACATGGTTTTCCGCTACGTGGAAAAATTTGCGATGCGCGGTCAACAGCGCGTGAAGGAGTAAGGAGTCCACGTGGATATCACTTTTTTACAGCAAACCTTGCTGGCGCTGCTGAAAGGGTTGCCGCTGACGGTTAACCTTGCGCTGTTATCGCTGCTGGGTGGCGGCCTGCTGGCGCTGCTGCTCAATTTGCTGCGCATGACGCGGATTGGCAGTCTGTTCTGTCGTTTCTATGTCTGGCTGTTTCGCGGTACGCCGTTGTTAATCCAGATTTTCATGGTCTATTACGGACTCGGCAGCTTACCGGCGGTGCGCGAAAGCCTGTTCTGGCCGCTGCTACGCGATCCCTACTGGTGCGGCTTGCTGGCGCTGATCCTTAACGATGCCGCTTACACCTCTGAGATTCTGCGGGGCGGGCTGCGTGCTGTCAGTACGCAGTCACTGGAGGCGGCAAAAGTTTCCGGTATGGCGTCACACAAAATCTTTACCCGCATTACCTTACCGATCGCCATTCGTCAGGCGTTACCGGCCTACAGCAACGAAATTATCTCAATGATTAAAGCCACCTCGCTGGTCAGCACCATCAGCCTGATGGAGATGACCGGGATTGCTGACTCGATAGTCTCGTCAACTTTTCGGGCGCTGGAGGTGTTCCTCAGTGCCGCGGTTATCTACCTGATACTGACCATGCTGGTCAGCAAAGGCGTGTCGATGCTGGAACGTCGTCTATCACCTTACTATTTTGGAGCGCGCTCATGACGGCACCGACTATCATGCTGAGTCATCTCAGAAAAAGTTATGCGGGGCATGAAGTGCTGCACGACATCAGCCTGATGGCGCAGGACGGCGACGTGATTTCGCTGATCGGCGCCAGCGGCTCCGGCAAAAGCACCCTGTTGCGCTGCATTCCTTTCCTTGAAGTGCCACAGGCGGGCGAAATTGCGGTCGGCGAGGTGTCGGTCACACTGGACAACGCCGACGAAAAACTCAATCGCGAGCAGCGTCGCCGTATCAAACTGATGCGGATGCAGCTCGGCTTTGTGTTCCAGAGTTTCAACCTGTGGCCGCACAAGACGGTGATGCAGAACATCATTGAAGCACCGATTCACGTGCAGAAACGCAGTCACAAAGAGGCGCTGGAAGAGGCTGAAGCGTTGCTGCATAAGGTGGGGTTGTATGCAAAGCGCGATGCCTGGCCATCGCAACTTTCTGGCGGTCAGCAGCAGCGCGTGGCGATTGCCCGGGCGCTGGCGCAGCAGCCGAAAGCGATTCTGTTTGATGAGCCGACTTCCGCGCTCGATCCGGAGCTGGTTGGCGAGGTGCTGCGGGTGATCCGTAGTCTGGCGGAAGAGGGACGCACCATGATCATCGTGACCCATGAGATGGGCTTTGCGCGCGAAGTCTCCAATAAAGCGATTTTCCTGCATCAGGGCATGGTTGAAGAGTCCGGCGCGCCGGAACAGGTGTTCCTCGATCCGATCTCCCCGCGCTGTCGCGCCTTCGTTAACAGCCACTTTGAGCGTAATGCGGGTTAAGGACGTTGAGCCTTAACGGCATCGGGTCTGGGCGACAATGTTCATCGCTCATGATCCGATGTTATCCTGCTACTCTTCTGAATTCGTGTGATGATCAACGTGGGCGGCGTTGCTGCTTTTTCCGGCAGAGTCAGACATCATGCGAAATAACCCAAAAGAATAAACCAAAATCAGCCATCCCACTTTTAACATCCGTGTTTTGTTATCGTGGGTTAAGCAGCACGTTTAAGTTTCTGTTGAAAATCGAGAGTGAAGTCGCCTGTCTTAGAGAGTGAGCCGGCCTGAGAAACCATTTGCCGCGTGTGCATCATTATTAATTGGATCGCCGGGAGGGGATTATATCGAAAGCCAGACCTGAAAATAAGTTTGATAAAATCATCGACCTGGAAAATTAACTCGTTCTCGCTATTGCCAATTTTAATTCAGTTTGAGTTAAATTATTTTATTAATGTAGTTTAACGAGTTCCATTATGCAGACATAAAGGAAATGACTACGTAAAAGATACGGGTTATGCCGGAATAAATTCCCCCGGGGTGTGTTAGCCTGAAATCATTATCCAATCAGTTCAGCAGTCCTCAGTATCGCCAGTCCAGACAAAATGTAGCATATCAGGTACAATAATTTTGCTTTCGTTAGAAAGATTGATGTCCGGAAGTTGGTATATGATTGTTAAATTCATGTAATTTTAAGGGGGGTTGGTGATAATACAGAAATTACTGATTTACTGAAGCAGGTGAAACTATTTTAATTACATTCTTATTTATTTTTAGGTATTAAATAGATTTTATAATTGATGGATCTTTCAATGCGTGGGTTTGAATCTGGATTGGTTATTATCGGGTTTACCATGTTCTGATTATATATATCAAAGCCATTAAAATAACAACCGCAGCAGAGATGGCGAAACTTACTGAATACTCTCTGAGTGAATCCAGATACCCGCTATTAAATTATTAAGTTTCACCGCGGCTTCCTTTTCGTTTTCGGCTTCAATTTCAATATGGTGTTTCCTGAAGCCTTGCTGTTTCATTTGTTTTATGAATTCAGTCGTAGCAGTTTCTTTCCGGATAATTTTAGAGGTGTTTTTACCTATAAAAATCATATATTTATGCATTGGTTTTTTTCCTGAAAGCACAGGAAAAGGCTCCCGTGCTTAGTTTGTCAAATTAGTGACTAATGATTATCGCCAGCATGGCGCGCGTTTGCATTATAACCATAGGTGCCGTTTCCACTATAGCCATTACCAGGGGCGCATAGCTGGCAGGCCCCCAGATACCACTTGCGCTTGAGCCGCTGCCATACGGGGGAGTTTTGCGAAAGGAAAGACTGTAAATTGTGATTTCCGCTATGGCCACCGGTGTGGGTTTCACCTGAACGAAAGCCTCCATTAGTGACTGAATGGTGCCCGCTTCCATCTGCGTCTGCCTATGCCGCTGCTAGCGAATCTGACTGATGACTTAAAATCTCTTTCATATAAGTTCTTCATAACTTTTTAACATGACTCTGCGGGGTCAAAAATAGTCTACCCCTGAATATTTTTATAAGAAAATTTAATTAGTCACGTTGTGGATCACCTCTCACTTTATTATTAATTTAATCGCTTTTGACCGATGTTGAAGATGGGTTGCTTTCATTTAAAAGAATTATTCCGCCAGATTTAAATGCCTATTGTAAAATGACAAGTCATGTTGCCTGAAGGAATATACGATGACTTCGCCGTTTCGTTAACATTAATAACTAACGGAGTAACCGATGTTGCGTGAACATAGCCTGATATGCCAGGCATACCTTAAAACCGGTAATTAAGTAATCTGGTTGTTTTTAAACTTCATTCAATAGTTATGTGGCAATTACGGATAAACTATCCCGTAACATCAGAGGACTATTTTTAAGTAAGGGTTGGTTTTTGCCACAAACAGCTCAGCAAATTTATTGCGATCCTTTTGTAAGGGATGCATTCAATCACTCACCGTTATTAGCAGCAGCGCGCGGAAATTTTTCGGGCGCTGGCGCAGCAGTCGAAAGCGATTCTGTTTGATGAGCCGACTTCCGCGCTCGATCCTGAGCAGGTGTTCCTCGATCCCATCTCGCCGCGCTGTCGCGCCTTGGTTAACAGCCACTTTGAGCGTAATGCGGGTTAAGCCTGTGGGCCGCTGAAAGGAGCAGACATTGGGTCAGACCACTTTCAGCGGCCCCTCTGCGTTCCCGCCCGCTATGACATACCGCTCTGGACGCCATATTGACACTCCTTTCGGACCGCTCATCGTTGGGCTGGTCACGCAATTTTGTTGCCTGAAGGAAAACACTCTCTTGCTTCCCGTTGAGAAACAGGCGTGATCAACGTGATTAAAAGCTGGAAGCATAAGGCATTGCAAAAGTTATACCAAAAA
This sequence comes from Pantoea sp. X-Soil-MYKO-1785, assembly GCF_059730675.1. Taxonomy (NCBI): domain Bacteria; kingdom Pseudomonadati; phylum Pseudomonadota; class Gammaproteobacteria; order Enterobacterales; family Erwiniaceae; genus Pantoea; species Pantoea sp. X-Soil-MYKO-1785. The sequence continues at coordinate 648,100 of NZ_AP036001.1, read as the reverse complement.
GGTGACACGCGCGGTCTGCAGGAAAAGGATAATCGTCGGATCATGCTGCGGCTGAGGGTGCTGGATAATGCCATGACAATTAACCCATTCAGTCACTTTCAGGGGCTTAACTTTCACACACTGAAAGGTGACAAATGCCAACTGTACGCGATTAACGTGCGTGCTAGCTGGCATATCACTTTCGAATTTTCGACGGCGATGCCTCTATTCTGAACCCTGAGGATTATCACTGATGACGATGATTAACCCACCCCATCCGGCAGGCTTGATTACGGAATACCTCGACGATCATCCGATGAGTCTGCGCAGTCTGGCCCGCCATATTGGCGTCTCACCGTCGGCGCTGAGCAAGGTTGCAGCCGGTAAAACCGCTATCAGCCCTGAAATGGCGCTCCGGCCTGAAGCCGGTTCAGGCATTGCCGCCCGGCTCTGGCTGGCAATGCAGGCAACCTACGATCTTAAGCGGGCACGCGCGTCGGTTGATCTCTCTGGCATCAGACTATTAACACCCGCTGATAAACCACCGGCGCAGTGAGTCAGCCAGCTGGCGGCGCAGTGGTCTTACACTGAAGAGACCGTTACTTTTACCCCGCGTTCTCGGGTTGATCAACGACTGCTGAGATAAACAGAGTGGTAGCGGTTGATCATCGCGCTTCACTTGACGAACCTGCCCGCTTAACTTAAAACTAGAAGCCGTCAGGGGAGTCTCGCCAGAGAGACTGAGAGGCTAATAGCGCACTGCGCGGCTTAGCGACCCTTCGAACCTGACCCAGTTGATACTGGCGTAGGAAGACGGGCATCCGCTCTCTGCAGATGCTTGCCGCAAGGGCATCTCGATTAACGCTCTCGCCTTTTTCCCTTCTGGTATCCCGGGTCTTCGCGTAGTTACGACGAGGCCACTATGAACCCTCCTGTTCTGAATGACGTAACGCCCGCACGGTGGGCAACATGAGTCGCTGGTCGGTACTCGGCAGCGGCGTGGCCGGACTGTGTGTCGCCACACTGCTGGCAGAGCGGGGCGAAACGGTTGAAGTGATCACCCGGCCTGAAATTCGTGCAGCCTCGCACTGGGCGGGCGGCATGCTGGCACCCTGGTGCGAAGCGGAAAGTGCGCCGCCGCAGGTGATTGAGTGGGGCCAGCATTCGGCGGCCTGGTGGGCGAAACGCGTTGACGGCGTGGAGCAGCACGGGACGCTGGTGGTAGCACCGCCGCGCGACAGCCGTGAGCTGACCCGCTTCGCCAGCCTGACCGACAACCATCAGTGGGTGGTTCCGGGCGAGGTCGAACCGGCGCTGGAAAATCGCTTTGCCCGTGGCCTGTTTTTTGCCGCCGAAGCCCACCTTGATCCGCGTCATGCCTTGCGGCAACTGGCGCAACGTTTGCGCCAGGCTGATGTGCCGTTTCATCCCGGCGCGCCCGGAGGTCAGATTATTGACTGCCGCGGTATTCACGCCGTCGCGGCACAACCGGCGCTGCGTGCGGTGCGCGGCGAAATGCTGATCCTGCACGCGCCTGAACTTCACCTTTCCCGGCCGGTCCGCCTGCTTCATCCACGTTTTCCCTGTTATCTGGTCCCGCGTGCCAACAACATTTTTATGCTGGGTGCCACCATGGTAGAGAGCCACGACAGCAGCCCGATCAGCGCGCGCGCGATGATGGAACTGCTCAGCGCCGCCTGGGCGCTGCATCCGGCGCTGGCCGAGGCGCGGGTGCTGGAGAGTGGAACCGGCCTGCGTCCGGCTTACCGCGATAACCTGCCAGAGGTGCGCTATGAAAACGGGATCTTCTCGCTCAACGGACTCTATCGCCACGGTTTTCTGCTGGCGCCGCTGATGGCGGAACAATTAATGCAGCAACTGACTCAGGAGGTAATTCATGCAGATTGAACTGAATGGACGTGTCATTGATACCGCGGCGCGCACGCTGGACCAACTGTTGCAGGAGCAGCAGATCGATCCCGCCACGGTCGCGACGGCGCTCAACGGTGAATTTGTGCCGCGCGCCCGCTATGCCAGCCAGCCGCTTGCGGCGGGTAACCAGATCGAAGTGCTGTCACCGATGCAGGGAGGATAATCATGTTTTATCAACATACCCCATCATCACGATTTTTGCTGGGCACGGCAGGCTATCCGTCGCCCGCCATCCTGCAACAGGCGATTGAGACCTCAGGCGCAGAGATTATTACGGTCAGTCTGCGGCGCGAAGGCAGCGCGGGCGACGCTTTCCGTGAGCTGTTGCAACAGCTCAACACCCGCATTCTGCCTAATACCGCCGGTTGCCACACCGTGAAAGAGGCAGTAACCACCGCACAGATGGCCCGCGAGCTGTTCGGCACCCCGTGGATCAAGCTGGAGGTGATTGGTCACGCCGATACCCTGCAGCCCGATCCGTTCGCACTGGTCGAGGCGGCACGTATTCTCTGCGCTGACGGTTTCCAGGTCTTTCCCTATACCACTGAAGATCTGATTGTTGGCGAAAAACTGCTTGAGGCTGGCTGCGAAGTGCTGATGCCGTGGGGCGCGCCAATTGGCTCAGGGCAGGGGCTGCGCAATATTGAAGGACTGCGCAGCATGCGAGCCTGGTTTAAAGATGTGCCGCTGATTATTGATGCCGGCATCGGCGCGCCTTCGCAGGCCGCACAGGCGATGGAGATGGGCTTTGATGGCATTCTGCTGAATACCGCCGTAGCGAAGGCGCGCGATCCGGTGCGCATGGCCGCCGCATTCTCAGCCGCCATTGATGCCGGACAGCAGGCGTTTCAGGCGGGTTTGATGGAGCAGCGTGATATGGCCGCAGCATCAACCCCGATTTTTGGGCTGGCACAGTTCAGCTAAGGAGCCGTGATGGATCGTTATCAGCGACAAACCATACTGCCGGAGATCGGCGAGGTGGGGCAGCAACGCTTACGCGCGGCGCGGGTGCTGGTGGTCGGCGCGGGGGGGCTTGGGTCAACCGTGCTGCCGTTGCTGGCCGGGGCGGGCGTAGGCTTTATCCGTCTCTACGATGGCGATCGGGTTGAGCTGCATAATCTGCATCGTCAGACCTTGTATGGCATGGCGGATATCGGCGAGCCTAAAGTTTCAGCCGCCCGGCGCGCGCTGCTTCAGCGTAATCCTGACTGCGAGATTGACGCCCGGCCGCAGGTGCTGAGTGCCAGTCTGCTGCCGGATGCGCTGGAGGCGATCGATTTGGTGATCGATGCGGCTGACAATTTCGCTATTACTTATCAGCTGTCGGACGCCTGTCTGCCGCGCGGTCTGCCGCTAATCTGTGCATCGGTGCTGGGCCGCAAAGGCTACGTCGGCAGTTTTTGCGGCGGTGCGCCAGGCTACCGCGCGCTGTTTCCACAGTTGCCGACTGCGGCGGGCAACTGCAATACGGCCGGGGTGATGGGTGCGGCGGTGGCCACGCTGGGCGCGTTGCAGGCGCAGATGGCGCTCAGCCTGTTGCTTAAGCTGACGCCGTCACCGCTTGGCTGCATGATCCATTGTGACTTCATCAACTGGCATCTGCGGCAGTTTCGTTTTGATGATGCGCCGGAACCGGAAAGCGCTGGCGTACCGTTTATCGATCCGCCGATGCTGAGCGCCGATGACTGCATCGTGGAGTTACGTAGTCGGGAGGAAGCGCCGGTCAGCGTGGCAGATGCGGTGCAGCGGATCCTGCCGCAGCAGATAGCGGACTGGCAGCCGCCGCGGGATAAACGCATCGTACTGGTGTGCGCCAGCGGGATGCGCGCCGCCCAGGCGGCTGAGAACCTGACGGCGCGCGGTTTTTCACGGCTGGCACTGATGGCGGCAAACAGCCTGTAGCGCGGATTGGCCGGGTCGGCTCAGATCACTTCGACCAGCTGGAAGGTTTCAAACACCAGCTCCATCTCGGGATGGAAATAGCCTTCGCGCTGGAAAAAACGCTGATGCTCCTGCTGCCAGTATTCCAGGCTGAGATCGCCTTCGCCTTCCAGCATCGCCATTTCAGGCGTCACGCGGTCAAAGCGCGTCAGGAACAGCCCGGTGGTACGGATGACACACACCGGCCGCTGCTCACCGTTGAGGATAATGCTGTAACGGCCCGGCTCAGGTTTATCTTCATCATCCTGCCAGCTGTGCAGCGAACCGCAGCTGGCCACCTTTTTGCCGGCAATCACCAGCGTCGCCAGCTGGCTGGCGAGTTCCGGGGAGTCACCGAGCGCTGCCGCGTTGGCATCCGGGTATTTGTCTTGCAGTTGTTCCAGCGTCATTGCCATCAGGAAATCCTCGATTCAGGGTTGCCGCTGACGGCTGTTTTGCGCCTGACGTCGGGTAAGCGCGAAGCAGGCCAGCGGGAGCGGTAAAGTAAACAGCAGTAACCACGGCAGGAGACAGACCGTAGCTACGCCTTCATTCTGCACATTGTTGAACAGCTTAACCGGCATCTTCGACGGAAAACAGGCAAAGATCATCACGATAGCGAATTCGCCCGCCGCCCCGTTCTTAATCCATCACGCTGCCGATTAAGACCGACTCTATAGCGTTACCGGCCTGAAGAGGCGGGAACCTGACAGCCGTACCGCGATTTATAACATGGGCGCCGCTATCGCTATATAAATTAATCTATAGCGAAAGGTGGATCTGAAATCCGCGCGGATCGGCAACCAATAGCCTCACTCTGACCGTCAATACCTGTAGCCAACGCTGCTGACTGTCAAATGAGGCTAAATTTTTACGCTGTGGCTTAACCTGGCGTCGATCTGCTGCGAATCTTCCAGAAAGGGGTGGGGTAATTGTAAAAGGCTCGCCATATCAGCCAGTTAACAACGCGGTGCAATTGTTAAAAAAATCGACAGTCAAACGGTTCGGACCGGTTTAAACGAGACAAAAATGGCCAAAAGCATTTAAACTTGTCGGCTTTTAGAATTCTGACGGTGTCGTCCGGCGCAAGCGTGCAGAAACAGCTATAGTTATTTCCAGACTTTAGAGCCATGACGTTGCAGACCCGTTGCTGCGATAATTTCCGTAATCCTTGCCCGGAGCCGATGAGCGTTAAAAGAGGTTAATTTTGCAGACAGATCTCTCCTGGAAAACACTCCACCACATTATTAATCAGACCATCTCTGACATGCTGGATGAGCAGCAGACGATAAACGTCCTTTCTTTACGGGCGAAGCTGCGTGAACTGGCTGAGAAAGAAGAGGATGAGATGATGGTGCTGTGTTATTGGCAGGCGAGTAAAATTCTGATGCGATTACCGACCACCGTAACGGCCAGCCAGCTGATGGCCGCGGCGCGCCACGCCTTCCGTACCCCCCTTAATCACGACCCGCTTTAGCTGACAGCGCGCAGCATCCGCTGTGCGGCAGTAAAATTCCGCATTTAACCGATGAAAGCCTCGCATTTACAGCAGCTTATGACTGCTGTCTGTTGCTATGCTGCCGGTTACGTTGCAGTTGTATTGGTCTGCGACGCCTTCATCCGTTGATTGAGGAAAGAGAATGGGTATTAAAAGTTATGCCGCGCTCCAGCCCGGCGAAGCGTTACAGCCTTATGAGTACTCTCCCGGTCCGCTGCAGCCTGACGACGCTGAGGTCGCTGTTGAATATTGCGGCATCTGTCACTCCGATCTGTCGATGATTGATAATGCGTGGGGCGGATCGACCTATCCGCTGGTGGCGGGACATGAGGTGATCGGCCGCATCGTAGCGTTGGGTGACGGTGCTCAGCACAAAGGGCTGCATATCGGTCAGCGCGTCGGCATCGGCTGGACGGCCAAAAGTTGCCAGTACTGCGACGCCTGCCTGGGCGGCGATCAGGTTAATTGCCGTCGCGGCAAAGTCTCCACCATCAATAATCACGGCGGATTTGCCGAGCGACTGCGGGCGAACTGGCAATGGGTGATCCCGCTGCCGGACGCGCTGGATGCCGCCACCGCCGGTCCACTGCTGTGCGGCGGCATGACGGTGTTCAAACCGTTGCTGATGCATAACATCTCCGCACTCAGCCAGGTCGGGGTGATTGGTATCGGCGGCCTGGGACATCTGGCGATCAAAATTTTGCGCGCGCTGGGGGCGGACGTGACCGCTTTCACCTCGAGCAGCGACAAAACGCCGTCATTACTGGCGCTGGGGGCAAATCAGGTGGTCGACAGCCGCGATCCGCAGGCGCTCAATGCGCTGGCGGGACAGTTTGATTTAATCATCAACACCGTTGCGGTCGATCTTGACTGGCAGCCCTATTTCAGCGCGCTGGCGCCGCATGGAAAATTTCATACACTGGGTGCGGTGATGACGCCGTTCAGCGTGCCGGCCTTTAGCCTGATTGTGGGCGATCGCAGTCTGAGCGGTTCTTCCACCGGTTCACCGGTTCAGCTACGGGCGCTGTTAAAGCTGGCGACCCGCGCTGATATTGCGCCGGTGGTGGAGTATTTCCCGATGTCGCAGATCAATCAGGCGCTCGACCATTTGCGCGCCGGAAAAACTCACTATCGCATTGTACTGAAGGCGGATTTTTGAGGGTTATGCGATAGTTTGCGGCAGCCGGGTTCTGGCGCCGCTGTTTTTCCTGAACTCTGTTAAAATTAATCCTTTACGCCACTTTGCAGGATGCAGCTTCAGGAGAAACTATGTTGTGGATTTGGAATGCCCTGATTGTTCTGGCCACCGTTATCGGAATGGAGATAACGGCTGCGCTGGCGCACAGATATATCATGCATGGCTGGGGTTGGGGCTGGCATCTGTCACATCACGAGCCGCACAAGGGCTGGTTTGAACTGAACGATCTCTATGCGGTGTTGTTTGCCGGACTGGCGATTCTACTGATCTATCTCGGCAGCGTTGGCGTCTGGCCGCTGCAGTGGATTGGCGCCGGGATGACGGTTTATGGCCTGCTCTATTTCATGGTGCACGACGGACTGGTACATCAGCGCTGGCCGTTCCGCTACATTCCACGTCGCGGCTATTTCCGCCGTCTCTATATGGCGCACCGGATGCATCATGCGGTGCGCGGTAAAGAGGGCTGTGTCTCGTTTGGCTTCCTCTACGCGCCGCCGCTGTCAAAGCTGCAGGCGACGCTGCGCGAACGGCACGGCGCTAAAGCGGGCGCTGCCAGAGATGAGCGGGACGAGGAGCATGACGCGCCAGCCGGGAAGTAATCGCCTGGCCTGAGGCCGACACCAGCAGCGCCAGTTTCTCGGGTGTGCTGGTGGACTGACGTTGATCCCACGCCTGTTGACCCGCTTCATCAACCTTCATGCCAATCTTACGATAAACCTGCTTCGCCGTGGCAATCGCCCATGCCGAGCGCAACGGTAATCCGGTCAGGCCCGCCGTGGCTGAGTGATAATAGGGTTCGGCGTGCTGCACCAGCCGTCGGGCAACCCGGCTCAGGGCTGGACGATGTTCAGGCGCGGCCAGGTTTTCGGTCGTCAATCCCTCTTCTGCCAGCCAGGTCGCCGGCAGATAACAGCGTCCCACTTGCGCATCGTCAACGATGTCACGCGCAATATTAGTCAGCTGAAAGGCGAGACCCAGATCGCAGGCGCGATCCAGGGTGGCGTTATCGCGCACCCCCATAATCTGCGCCATCATCAAACCCACCACACCCGCCACGTGATAGCAGTAGCGCAGGGTATCATCCAGCGTCAGATAACGTGCGCCACGCACATCCATCGCAAAACCAGCCAGATGATCGAAGGCGTACGCGGGCAGGATATCGTGCGCCATTGCCACCTCCTGAAAAGCGGCAAATGCCGGTTCGTGCATCTGCGAACCGGCATAGGCCTGGCGTGTTTTCATCTCCAGCTGTGCCAGCCGCTGCTCGGGTGATTGCAGCGAGGGGGAATCGGTGCTGAAACCCAGCTGCTGATCGTCAATCACGTCATCACAGTGGCGGCACCAGGCGTACAGCATCAGCACGCTGCGCCGGGTTTTGGCATCAAACAATTTCGAGGCGGTAGCGAAGCTTTTCGAACCCACCTCCATGGTTTCTACGGCATGATCGAGTAATGACGCATTATTCAAGCCAGATCCTCCAGCATTAAACCTGCGGTTGCTTTAGCCGAACCTATCACGCCGGGAATGCCGGCACCGGGATGTGTCCCTGCGCCCACCAGATAGAGGTTGTCGATGTGCTTATCGCGGTTGTGCGGCCGGAACCAGGCGCTCTGGGTCAGAATCGGTTCCACTGAGAAAGCCGATCCCTGATAAGCATTCAGCTCATCGCGGAAATCAAACGGCGTGAACATCCGATGGGTCACCAGCTGGCTGCGCAGGCCCGGCATATAATGCTGCTCAAGATAGTCAAAAATGCGATCGCGCAGCCGCGGACCCTCAACCGCCCAGTCAATATTGGCGGTGCCGAGATGCGGCACCGGCGCCAGCACGTAGTAGCTGCCGCAACCCGGCGGGGCCAGCGACGGATCGGTGACGCACGGGGCATGCAGATAGAGTGAAAAGTCATCAGCCAGCGCGTCCCGATTGAAGATCTCGTCGATTAACTCGCGGTAGCGCGGGCCGAAGCAAACGGTGTGGTGGGCGAGCTGATCATGATGATGATTAAGACCGAAGTAGAGCACAAACAGCGAGTTACTCATTCTTTTGCCCTGCAGCGTCCGGCCCTGTGCGGCGGAGGCCGGGTGCTGACTCAGCAGATCGAGATAGGTATGCACCACGTCAGCATTGGAGGCGACGGCAGTGGTCGGGAACACCCGGCCATCCTGCAGATGTACCGCGGCAATGCTGTTATCCTGGGTTTCGAGCCGCGCCACTCTGGCGTTCAGCTCCACTTCACCGCCCAGATCCTCAAACAGTTTCACCATGCCCTGCACCAGTGCGCCGGTGCCGCCGCGTGGGAACCAGACACCCCATTCGCGCTCCAGCGCATGAATCAGGGTATAAATCGACGAGGTGGCAAACGGGTTACCGCCAACCAGTAGCGAGTGAAAAGAGAACGCCTGGCGCAGGTGTTCATCTTCGATGTAGCTCGCGACTTTGCTATAAACACTGCGCCACGCCTGCAGTTTAGCCAGCTGTGGCGCGGCGCGAAGCATATCGCGGAATGATAAAAACGGCACGGTACCGAGCCTGAGGTAACCCTCGGCAAACACCGCGCGTGAGTAGGCCAGAAAGCGGCGGTAGCCTTCAACGTCGCGCGGATTAAAAGCGGTGATTTGCGCCTCAAGCGCCGGCTGGTCATTGTCGTAGCTGAACACCTTGCCGGATTCCCAGCACAGGCGATAAAACGGTTTTACCGGCAGCAGTTCAACGTAGTCGGACAGTTTTTTGCCCGCCAGGGTGAACAGCTCTTCAATCGCGCTGGGATCGGTGATCACCGTCGGGCCAGCGTCAAAAGTGAAACCCTGATCCTGATAAACATAAGCGCGACCGCCTGGCTTATCGCGCTGTTCCAGCAGCCTGGTGGGAATACCTGCGGCCTGCAGGCGGATTGCCAGCGCCAGGCCACCAAAGCCTGCACCAATTACTGTGGTTCTTTTCATTGCATCGCCTGTTGACGGTGAGGAGTCATAACAGCCTGTAACGCCGCCAGTACGGGAACTGGCGGCTTGCCGCTTAAAATGCGCAGCCGATCAGGCAAAGTGAGTTTTCCCGCATAAAAGCGGGCAATCAGGTCCTCGGGCAGGCCGTAAAAGCGCTGCATCACCTGCCAGCGCCCCTCGGCCGGACCGGCCAGAAACAGCATCCGATTCAGCATGCGAAAGAAGCGTTGCTGCTGCCATGTCTGGCTGGCGAAGTGCTGAATCGTGGCGTGCAGAGTATCGGAATTAAAGGTGGTCATCTGCGATAGCCGTTCGGCCAGCGCCACCGCCAGCGGTAATGAATATCCGGTGGTGGGATGGAACAGACCGGCGCGTAACCCGCTGCACGGCAGATCGCGCTGTTGCCAGAAGGCATCAATGTCACCGGTCAGGGTAATCGGTAGCGCACCCTGTTCTTCTCGCAGCAGTCGCGTTAACTGCCAGCCGTGGCGATCGGCATAGTCGCGGATATTCTGCCGGGCGCGATCGGCGCTCAGCGTGGCGTCATCAATATAGTGAGTATCTTCAATCAGTAAGGTGTCGGCTGAAAACGGCAGGCTGTAGACGAAGCGATAGCCCGCCTGTTGATCAACCGTCGCATCCATGATGATCGGTGTGGTCAGGCCGTGCGGCTGACTTAGCTGCCACTCCTGTCCGACAAACGCCTGAAATCCCATGCGTAGCGCTGCATCCGGCTGATAACCCCGACCGTCGATCACCGCGCTGGCCTTCAGCATCCGGCCATCGGCCAGCGTCACTGACCGCGAGGCAACGCTTTCAACCCGGGTGTTCAGCATCAGGTCCTGTTGAAAACGATCGTGCATCACCCTGGCGAAACGTTCAGCCGTGACGCAGAAGTAACCGCTGTTGAGGCTGCGGGTGCGGCGCGGAAAACGGACCTGATAACCCGGCCAGTGATGAACCACCAGCGGGGCGATCCAGCGGTGCTGGGTTTCGCTGAGATCCTCGGCGTGGAACGACCAGGTGTGTCCGGCACCCGGCTGATGCTCTGCATCTATCAGCAGAATGCGCAGCGACGGATGTTGCTGGCGCAGGCGCAGGGCAATTAAGCCATTGGCCAGGCCGGCGCCGACCAGAATCAGATCATACGGCGGCATACTCCCTCCGGGTCAGCACGGGTTTGCGGGTCAGCACCGCCTGCTCAACAATCTCTGCCGCCAGCGCGCTGCCACCCGCTTCGGCAACGGCGTTGCGCATCCGGGCCATCTGCTGCCGGTAGCTGTCGTCATCCAGCAGCGCCTGCAGCTGCCGCGTCATGGCATGGCTGGTGGTGAAGCGTGAGGCACGACGTCCTACGCCGTGATAGACAATGCGCGCGGCCACGCCAGGCTGATCAAAGGCCAGCGGGATCGCCAGCAGCGGCGTCAGATGCTGAATAGCATCCAGCACGGTATTCATGCCGCCGTGGGTAATCGCCAGATCGGCCTGCGCAAGCGCCGCCGCCTGATCGGCAAAATCCACTACCTGCGTCTGGCTGGCGCGTGCCAGCCTGGCCGCCTGAAACGGCGTCAGGCGACCGCAGTGTGCCAGCAGCAGCTGAGCATCCAGTTCCTGACAGGCGCGGACGATGGTTTTGAACAGGCCGTAACGGTGTCCCTGCAGCGTGCCGAGCGAAGCGAAAACGCGCGGCTTATCGCCGTGTGGAAAGTAGCGCGGCGCAGAAGACGACACTGGCTGGATGGCGCGCAGTGGCCCGACCGCGTGAAAATGATCCGGCAACGCCTTGCGCGGAAAGTCGAACGCCGGGATCAGCTGGCTAATCTGTGCCAGTGGGGAGAAACATTGGTGCAGTTTTTCCCGCGGTGCCAGTCCCAGCGCATGGGCATTTTGGGCGATAACCCGGTCATGACGGCGCATCAGCCAGTCATAAATTTTTTCACTGGCGCGATAACGCTCCAGGGCCGCATCGCGGGTGCCATAGTCAAACGGCATCACCGCCAGCGGGAAATCAGCTTCACGGTTGAGCGGCAGGGCGCAGGCGACCGAGACATAAGGCAGATCCAGCGCTTCCGCTGCCAGTGCGCCGGCGGGCTCCATCTGATCGACGATCACCCCATCGACCGCCAGCGTATTAAGTACCACCGGCAGCTCGCGGCACAGCATATCGCTGGTACGGGCCATTTCGTTGATCAGTTTCAGCATCGACGGACCGAGCGGATGCGCTGCCAGTTGCAGCGTCTGCGCCAGGCTGCCAGCCGGATGGCTGGCTAATCCCAGCGGGAAGAAACCGATGTTGCTGTCGCTCAGTAACGCCTTAACGTCGATCTGCTGGATAAACGTCACGCGATGGCCACGTGCGATCAGGGCCTGGCTAAGATGCTGAAGCGCGCGAACATGGCTGAAGAAAGGCGGTGCAATCACCGCAAAGTGGCTCATGCAGCATCCTTAACTGACGGCAGCGAGTTTTTTCTCAAACCAGGCCTGAATGAAATGTTGAGTGGCATAGCCGTCCTGGCAGGCCAGTAAAAGATGTTCACTGGCGCAACGCAAATGGTCGCGCAGACGGTTTTCCACCGCCTGGGCTCCCAGCAAATTGACCAGCGTCGATTTACCGGCATCCTGGTTACAATCCTTTCCGGTATCGCTCATGCCATCGGTTAAATCGTCCAGCAGCTGAAACGCCTGGCCGAGATTAAGCGAAAAGCGGTGCAGCTGTTCGCGCACGTCATCCGAAGCGCCGGCGGCAATCGACGCCATCTGCATTGAGGCGCAGAACAGGGTGCTGGTTTTAAAGTGATTGGTCATCAGAATAGCGTCAGCGCTGCGCGGTTTATCCCCTTCTGAGAGATCTTTAAACTGGCCCTGCACCAGCCCCTGCATGCCAATGGCGTGAGAAAGCTCGCTCACCGCCTGGGTTCTGGCGCTGGCAGACAGGCTCTCAGCGGTCGCAATCACCCCAAAGGCTTTACTCAGCAGCGCGACCGCCGCCAGAATCGCCACGTGTTCGCCATACTGGCAGTGGATGGTGGGGCGTCCGCGCCGCATCTGCGCGTCATCCATGCAGGGCATATCATCCAGAATAAGCGAAGCGGCGTGGACCATCTCTACCGCACAGGCGAGATCCAGCAAGCCGTCCGGACTTGCGTCACAGCCCAGATCGCGGGCCGCCAGCAGCAGCAACATCGGACGAATACGTTTACCCGGTGCCAGCGCGCCTTCGCGCATTGCCGCACCGACAAAATCACGTTCACCTTCAACCGGCAATAAAGAGTCGAGCCGTTGTTCAATATCATTCAACAGGTTTGCTGCTTCGCTGTGGATGGAATTGACGTGTTTTTCTGCGCAGACCGTCATTAAGGCTGTCCTTATCTACAGAGGAATTCACAGCAGGTCGAAATTATTCGATGCCATCTTTAATAATCGTCCCCGGCTGCCATAGCATAGTTGGCAGGTTTTCAAAGAACGGCGGGTCAATCCATTCAAACAATAATAGTTGAGGATCGGGAAAAAGTTGGGCAATTCAGCAGCATTCAGCGTTTCTTTACCTGAATTTTCATCGTGAATCGTCGCCGGACGCAGCCTGAATTATCCGAGTAAACTGCGCAGCTGACTGATTATTCCGGCCACCTCATCAGCGCTTAATGCGCCATCTTTAGCAAAGCGGACAATGCCCTGACGGTCAATCACCGCCACTGCCGCGTTGCCCGGTTTTAGCTGCCAGCTGTGCGCCGTCACGCCGCTATTATCAATAATAAACTGCTGCCACGGTGCGGCTTTTTTGCTGGCTGCGATACTGCGAACCACAAACAGGCTGCTGCCGGGCAGGGCATCATCGGTATTGACGATGGTGGTGGTCTGGAAACCCTGACGCGGTAAATTCGCCTGCTGAATGGCCTCGATTAATCCCGCGCTCTGCTCTTTGGCCGACAGACGTCCCGCGACATGAATAATTAACCTGACTTTGCCGGTCAGGTTCTGGCTATTCCAGCGCTGGTAATTTACATCGCCCTGATCAATCACCATTTCGCCTTTATCGGCAATATAAACCGAGGGAACGGGCTGACCGGGCACCAGAGTATGTGCGCAACTCAAGGCTGAAACAAATAGCAGACTCATCAATCCATAACGGTGCACGATATTCCTCACTTCGTTGTCTGTTTGCGGTGGGCATCACAAATAATTTCATTAGCAGGCAGATGATTAGTAACACATCCTTGTTTCAGATCAATAAATGCCGGTAAGAAATGGACCAAAAATGCAGACTGGTATTTTGTTCAGGAGGTTGGAAATGAGTACAGCATTAATGACATTACCTGAATTTGCGCAGTATATCGGCATCGAAACACCGACGCTGGCGCGTGCGTTTTGCTGTCGTGGATCGCTGGCCGGCGTGCCGCTGCCGCAGTCGCTGGATGACGCACCCCTGACCCAGCGTCACTGGCTGCTCGACGATGTGCGTCAGTTTAAACATGCATTTAAGCGGGTTAAGGCGATGCAGCAGCAACGGGCGCAATAGCAGAAGATCAAAGCAGCCTATAAATGGCGCGGGAAAGGTTCCCGCGCATTGTTATTGCACGCTGTCAGGTTTGATCAGGAAGCAGATCAGATTGGCGTCGCGATCGCCGACAATTTCCATGGTTTCATCCACGCCGCTGACCGCGTCACCGCGCGACAGCCGCTCCTCACCGATCCGAATCACGCCTTCCAGCACGGTAATGTAAGCGATAAAACCGGGCAGCGATGGCACCTCAAGCGTATGGCCGCGTTCCAGCAGGGCGTCGTAGATATAGGCATCCTGCCGCAGTTCCAGCGGCGCGTCAGAGGTTTCCGGCCCCGCCAGTTCAGTCCAGCCGTTGGCCATAATGCCCTGGTCACGTTCCAGCACCTGTGTCATACCTTCACCGCCGCGCTGAGCTGGTCGGATCACCGCCTGCAACAGTTCTGCTTCGTACAGCGGAACCGACTCTTCGTACTGCACGCCATCGCCGGCGTTCACCAGCATCACCCGTTTCGCGGAGAGTGAGGTGCTTTCGCCATTGCTGTCCTGATGACGCATTGAACCGCGCCACAGATAGGTAAAGACCTCTTCATCGCGATGTTGCTGCATCGGAATGCGTGCATCGAGTTTCAGCGTCATCAGGTCAACGCTGACCAGCGGGCTTAAGCTCTCGCCTGGCCGCTGGCGGCGTACGGTAAAAGGGCCGTACTCAAACAGTTGTTCAGGATTCGCTCGCACGATGTTCATGATTTACTCTTTCATCAGGGGATCAATGATAACGATGATAACCGTTACGCCGGGAATGAGAAGCCGGCAGATTTGCCGGGCCTCGTCAGTTAATTTGAATAACAGCCTGCCCGCCGGAAGAGCGGGCAGGGCGCTTTACTTACCTTGTTCGTCGCTTTCGCCCAGGAAGAAATACCACAGCGGAATGGATAACAGGCCGGTAAACACCGTGGAGTAAAGCAGGATCATCATCGCCTGGGTGATGTACATGGTCAGCGACCAGCTGCTGAACGGGATCTGATACTGATCGATCACTCCGCCAATCATCGCATTTGCCATCACGGTAATCACAATCAGCGCCAGCACCGTCACGCTACGCAGGAAATAGCGCATCTCTTTACGTTTAACCGCAAAGCGTGACTGAATAATCGCCAGCGGTGACTGTTTATCCGGCGCGGTATCAACCCGCCGTTCGGCGCTGCGCTGCGCACGACGCCAGCGCTGAATATCCAGCAGCACCAGCACCAGCAGGCTAATCCCCATCAGCGGCAAGGCATAGCCCAGCGCCAGCGCCACAATCAGACTGGCACCCTGACCGTAACGCGGCAGCGCCAGCCAGGCTGACAACAGCGTTTGCGACGGGCTGAGCTGCGGCACCGCGGGACGGCGTATCCACCACATGCGGTAGCCCAGCACGATCATTGCGCAGAGACCAAAACCGAACAGCGCCAGAATCAGCTGGTTCGGCAGGCCAAACAGCACGCCCATATGGGCATCGACCCCCCAGCGGGTCAGTTTTGCCACCAGTGGGAAATGAGCGAACTCCACCCGATCAACCAGACTAAAATCGTTGGGATTAATCGAAACTGCATCGACCTGACTCGGCCAGCTGCGATCAATCTCAGAGATGGTCCATGCCTGATTGGGGGCTTTCGGCTGACGTAACTCCAGCTTGCTGGCGTGCAGACCGGCCTGCCGCGCGGCGTTGAGTGCGCGATCCCAGTTGCCGTCCGGCTGATTTGGCAGCGCGGGCGCGGCTTTTCGGGCCGGCATCGCCATATCGCCCATGGTCATGCCCTCGCCGCTGCCGCGATGGTCAGCGTGCGGATCGGCCGGGACTGCCGGTGCGTCACCGTTCAGCGCGGTAGTGACCTGCGGCGTCATCCAGCCGAGATCGCTGCGCATTTTTTCAATATTATTGCCTGCCCACTGCGACCAGGTCAGTCCGGTAACCGAGAAGAACACCAGCCCGACCGTCAGCACCAGCCCCAGCGTAACGTGCCAGTGACGCAGAGCGGTAACTCCCCGGCGCGGTTTTCTGGCGGAACGGCGAGGTCGGGTGCCGAGCCATAACACCACCCCGCCGAGTGCCGCTACCCACAGCCAGGAGGCGGCCAGTTCACTGTAGTTGCGGCCGAAATCACCTAACAGTAAGCCGCGGTGCAGCTGATCGAGCCACATCCGCAGCGGCAATACCCCGCTGGTGCCGTAAACCGTCATGTCACCCTTCACCTGCAGGGTATAGGGATCGATAAACAGTGAACGCGATTCCGACGGGCCGAGGTCGCGCCCGGTGAACTGCACCCGGGTGGTCTCCTGCGGACCCGGTGCCGGACGAACCGCATAGATGCGCGCGTTTTCACCGGCACGCTGGCGGGCTGCGGCGATCTGCGCCGACAGCGGTTTCGCCACGCCCTGTGCGTCAGTGGTTAAGGCGTCATGGTAGATCGCCTGCTCAATCTGCGGCGTCAGAACGTAGAGCGTACCGGTCAGCGCGGCGACAAAAATAAACGGCGCGATAAACAGGCCAATATAAAAATGCAGGCGGCGAAACAGATTTAACACTGCGCCGCGCGGCGCAGCGGTGGTTTCCTGAATAGAGGACATAGCATTCCACACTTTTCAAAAGACAGGACAAAGCTTCTGACGCCGTAACGCGTAAGAAGTACAGGTCAAAAAACAGTGAGGTTTACGCCAGCCGCGGGGGCGCACGCGGACGATGGGTGCGCAGAGAACGTCGCCGCCGGGGTGGAGCGGTGGCGGGCGGTGGCGGTGCCCGGGAGATCTGGCACATCCACCAGATGAACGGGATAAACACCCATAACATCAGCGGAACATGAATCAGTAAATCGCAGTAGCCGCAGGCGAAACCGGGCGCCATCATCTCATGGCCGGCCATCGGCATCTCGCTGTGATGATCCATCATCGGCATCTCACCGTGATGCGTCATCATCGGCATCTCGCCACTGATGGCGGAGAGGCGCTGCAGACTGGCGTGATGTTCCGCCAGGTTTTTTGACACCATCGGCGCAACAAACAACAGCAGCACGGCCAGGATCGCAATACTGGCGGTGAGTCGTTGTCGGCAGGCGGGTGTTTGCATGATTTACATCAGAATAATCGGTCAGAATTCAGGGCGGCAGTGTAACGCGAAGGGGATAAAAGGGTTAAAGAAAGTGGCATAAATTCTGAAAAATTTCGCACAGTTTGAACATATTCACTTTAATTCTGCTGTCATTTAACCTGTTTGTTACTCTGGAAATACATAAGGCTAACATTGTTGCGCGCCAGAAGCGGGTCGGCTGCGTTTATTGCTGTCAAAAAGGATGAAAAATGAAAATTGTGATGCTGGATGGGGCCACGTTACCGGTTCCGTTGCCCGCGCTGCCGGGCTGCACAGACTGGCAGGTGCGGGAGCATACTGCGGAAAACGCCATCGTGAGCGCGCTGAAAGACGCCACGGTAGCCATCACCAACAAAGTGCCGCTGCGGGCGGCCACGCTTGAGCAACTGCCGGCGCTGCGCTTTATCTGCGTTGCCGCGACCGGTTACGACTGTATCGATCTCGATGCCTGTCGTGCGCGAGGCATTGTGGTGAGCAACGTGCCGGGTTACTCAACCCAGAGCGTATCGGAAGGGGTGATTGCGGCGATTTTTGCCCTGCGTCGTCAGCTACTGGATTACGCCAGCAGTAGCCGGACGGCGTGGCCAGCAGCGCAACATTTTTGCCTTCATCGTCAGCCGATTCAGGATATTGGCGGCGCGACGCTGGGCATTGTTGGCAAAGGCGCTATTGGTCAGGCGGTAGCAAAACTGGCGCAGGCATTAGGCATGAAGGTGCAGTTCGCCGAGCGCAAAGGCAGCCCGACGTTGCGTGACGGCTACGTCAGTTTTGAGCAGATGCTGGCCAGCAGCGATATCATCTCGCTGCATTGCCCCCTGAGCGAGCAGACCCGACAGATGATTGACCGCGAGGCGCTGGGTAAAATGAAGCCGCAGGCGCTGTTGATCAATACCGCACGCGGCGGGCTGATTCACGAAGCGGATCTCGCTGCGGCGCTGCGGCAGGGCCAGATCGGCGGGGCAGCGCTCGACGTCCTGAGCAGCGAACCGCCGGCCGCCGACAATCCGCTGCTGCAACCCGGCCTGGCGAATCTGCTGCTCACGCCGCATATCGCCTGGGCCAGTCAGAGTGGGGTGCATAATCTGATCGAGGGCATCACTGCTAACCTCACGGCCTTTCGCCACGGCCAGCCGATCAATGTGGTGAGCTGACTCAGAAAATTGAGCGGCCCAGTTTATCGGTCAGACACTCCAGCGCGGCGGTTCCGGCCAGTGAATTGCCCGCGCTGTCCAGCCCCGGCGACCAGACCGCAATGCTCATTTCGCCGGGGATCACCGCAATAATCCCACCGCCAACCCCCGACTTGGCGGGCATCCCGACGCGCCAGGCAAACTCACCCGCACCGTCATACATGCCGCTGGTGATCATCAGCGCGTTAATCTGCCGCGCCTGACGCGGCGTAATCATCCGGCTGCCATCCAGCGTCAACCCCTGGTTCGCCAGATAGACGAAACTGCGCGCCAGCTCAATACAGTTCATCGACAGCGAGCAGTAGTGGAAATAGGTCTGCATCACGCTGGTGACGTCGTTATCAAAGTTGCCAAACGATTTCATCAGCCAGGCGATGGCGGCGTTGCGGGCGGAATGCTCAAACTCAGAACGGGCGACGTGGCGGTCATAATTGATATCCGGCTGCTGACTGAGCTGACGCACAATCTCCAGCATCCGCTGACGTGGGGCGGTCAGGCGCGTTTCCAGCAGGTCGCAAATCACCAGCGCACCGGCGTTGATAAACGGATTACGCGGCTTGCCCTGTTCCAGCTCCAGCTGCACCAGCGAGTTAAACGGCTGACCCGAAGGTTCTTTGCCGACCCGCTGCCAGATTTCACTGTCGTCATAGCGGGTCAGCGCCACCGTCAGCGACAGGGCTTTGGAGATCGACTGAATCGAAAAGCGCGTTTCGGCATCGCCCGCCTGATACAACGTGCCGTCGCGCAGACAGACGGCAATGCCTAAATGATCGGCGGCGACTTCCGCCAGCGCCGGAATGTAATCGGCTACTTTTCCCTGATGCACCAGAGGACGTACCTGGTCCAGCACCTCCTGCAGCAGCTCATTACTCAGTTCGGACACGCACGCTTCTCCCGTCAATGAAAACTGGCCGGATAATGCGTGTCAGCGGCCAGTGAATCAAGGCTAATTTACTGCCATTGTGAGCCATGCAGAACCGCAGAGTCAGCTGATGGGCTTTGACTGCGCGGCCAGCGGTGCCAGCAGCATCTGCAGCAGGCTCAGTCCGGTCAGCACCGTGAACGGTAAGGTCCAGTTACCGCTGTAATCGTGCAGCACGCCAAAAAACAGCGGGCCGAGCGCCGCCAGCGCATAACCGACACACTGAGCCATCCCCGATAACTGAGAGGCCTGACGATGGTTGCTGGCCCGCAGATTAAACAACGACAGGCAAAGTACCAGCGAGGCACCTGCGCCCAGACCGGCCAGCGTCAGCCATGCGAACGCCGCCTGCGGCAACATCAGCAGGCCAAGCATGCCGAGGAAAATGGCGCCAGAGGCGATAAAGGCGGTCAGCCGGGCATCTTTCACCCGCTTCAGCGACACCATACAGCCGAGGTTGGCGACGATCGCTATCGCCTGATACCAGAACAGCAACCAGCCCGCGGCCGCCTGACTAAAGCCACTGGCCTGGGCATACAGCGTGAACCAGTCAATCAGGGTATAGAATGCCAGCGATTGCAGCGCCATGAACAGCGCAATCTGCCAGCCGCCGGGCGAGAGCCAGGGATGACGATGCGTGACCGTCTCTGATGAGGTCGGCAGTGTGGTAACGTGACGGCGTAACAGCGGTAGCCAGGCAATCAGCGCCACCAGGCCCGGCAGCGCCCAGACCACCAGCGACAGACGCCAGCCCGCTGCCGACAGCTGGCTGAGCGGCACCGCAATGCCCGAGGCCAGGCTGGCGGTAATCGACATCGTGGCGGCATAAAGGCCGATATATTTGGCGGTGTGAGCGGTGAAGTCGCGCTTAATCAGCGGCGGAAGCAGCACATTGGCCGCTGCGATGCCGGCACTCAGCAGCAGGGTTCCGCCCCATAATGCGGCTTCGGCAGGCTGCCAGCGCAGTAGCGAACCCACGGTGATCAGGCACAACGCGCCCCACAGGCTGCGCTCCAGCCCGATCCGATTGCCCAGCCAGGCCGCCAGCGGGGCCAGCAGGGCAAACAGCATCAGCGGAATAAAGTTAAACAGGCCCGCGTCACCGGCACTGAGGCCGAACGTCAGGCGAATATCCTGCAGTACCGGGCCAACAGCGGTGATCGGTGCGCGCAGGTTGGCGGCGGTAAGCAGCAGAACAAACAGAAAAAAAGCGGTGCCGGAAAAGCGCGAATGAGATTTTGCAGGTTGTTGAACAGGGGTCATCAGAATGATCATCACAGGCAGCAATGCTGCGGGGGCGTTGGTTGACGTTAACGCTTACGCATCAGATTTGATGTCTGGACGCTACTCTACTGACCCAGCTGTGAAGAGTAAAGCCTTGTTATCCATTCACATTTGCGCCGTCACGCTTTGGTCCACCTGCAGGCTATTGTGATGCAGCAGGTGGCGACGCAGCGGTTCAGTGAAATTCAGGCTCTGGAAAATGACCGCAGTCGTTTTGGTTGGGGTTACTGCCTGGCTGGCAGGTTTGCTGGCGGGTTTCTCCGGCAGGTACCGGTTTTTCAGTGCCCCAGGGAGAGCTGCAGGCGGTTAAGGACGTGACCACAATTATCAGGCTGAGAAAACGCATATCCGCTCCTTATTGGGATTATCATGAGCAAACAAACGTCCGGTGGCCACACTTAGCTGGCCAGAGGCGTATTACCTGAGTGTGGTGGCAAAGGCTAAATTGTCAATTAAAACAGGGCAAACATCAGTGCAACCGGAAAACTCATCGGCCAGGTAGCGCCGACTAAAAATGCGCTCAGCAGTTTAATGCTCAGCTTATCTTTAGCGATAAAGAAGGTGATTAGCGTAGCGACCAATGCAACAACGGCATAAAAAATTAGCATACCCTGGTACAGTGTCATTGATATCTCCGCGGCGTCATTAAGGTTTTCGCTGCGCATGATGCGGATTTTTGTGATCCAGATCAAGTCGAACGCCGTTAAAAATCTAAAGTAACTGCGCGCTGTGGCTGATGTTTTACGGCTGGATGACGGCGTGGGTCCTGGGCGATTTCAGCCTGAAACCGCAGGGGGGAAAAGTGGCTCAGGCGTTGCGGGCGGCGGGTGTTCACCCTGCTGGCGCGCTGGCGAAACATCAGGCCCGGTTAAGCCGAGCGGCACAGCATGATAACCGTTTGCTGTCCGCCTCAGCAGGCAGCAAGGTTGCAGATACCGCGCCATGATGTCTTGCTGGTGGAATTGACGCCAATAGAGAGAACGTTCGACGCGCCAGCCTCTGCAACCTGGCATCCTTTTACTCCTTCTTCAGGTGCAGCGAGCAGGCCCGCAGGCCCGGTGACGCGCAGATTGCGCATTGCAGGAAGGGTTATCCGGACTGCCTGGGTGACAGGATCAGGGTTACCAGCCGTCATTCAGTCGTCAGAATCTGCGTATCACGTCTCAGAACTCCACCAGAGCCGCCGGCAAAAACAACGGCTTAAGCCCTAATCAGTTTGCCCCTCCTGCTAAGGCCCTGAACAGTGTGCAGATCGGTTGCCAGCCGAACTGTCTGATTTCTGCGTATAAAGCGGTGATATTCCCCACAGCGCCGCTTGCTGTGCAACACTTCGTGATGAGCAAACTGACCCCTTCAGAAGAGGAAAAGCCATGACCCGGTTCGTAATGAACAAAAAGGATGACCTTGTCGACAGCGCACTGGATGGCATGATCTATGCCAGTCCGTGGGAAAACCTGGTACGGCTGGCGGTTGCGCCACGGATCCGTATCGTGATGCGTAAGGACTGGAAAAAGCAGCAGGTTGCACTGATTTCCGGCGGCGGATCGGGCCATGAGCCAGCGCACGTCGGGTTTATCGGTAAAGGCATGCTGACCGCGGCGGTGTGCGGCGACGTATTCGCCTCGCCCAGCGTCGATGCGGTTTATAACGCTATCATCAACCTCACCGGAGACGCGGGCTGTCTGTTAATCGTCAAGAATTACACCGGTGATCGGCTCAACTTTGGTCTGGCGGCGGAGAAAGCGCGCAAGGCCGGCTTTAAGGTCAATATGGTGATCGTCGGCGATGATGTCGCGCTGCCGGAGAATCCCCAGCCGCGCGGCGTGGCCGGTACGCTGCTGGTGCATAAAGTCGCGGGTTTTGTCGCCGAGCGCGGTGACGATCTGGCGGCGGTAACCGCGGCGGCTGAATCAGCCAGCCAGGCGATCGCGACCATGGGCGTCGCGCTGTCGAGCTGCCATCTGCCCGATGAGCAGACCGCACAGCGGGTGCCGGAAGGCAGCGTCGAAATGGGACTGGGTATCCACGGTGAACCGGGCGTCGACGTGCTGAAAACCCAGAACAGCGAGCAAATCGTCCAGCAGCTGCTGGAAAAAGTGATGCAGAAGGGCGACCCGCAGCAGCCACGGGCGCTGCTGGTGAACAATCTGGGCGGCATGTCGGCGCTGGAGATGAGCCTGGTAACCCGCGATCTGATCGCCTCGCCGCTGAGCCAGCAGGTCGACTATCTGATTGGGCCTGCACCGCTGATGACGGCGCTGGATATGAAAGGTTTTTCGGTGACCAGCATGATCCTGACCCCGCTGTTTGAGCAGGCGATTTGCGCGCCGGTAGAAGTCTCTGGCTGGGTTAATGCCGTCAGGCTGAGCGCGCTGCAGCCGGTGACGGCCGAACAGCAGGTGACGGAACATCCGGCCACGCCGTCGGAAAACCCGGCGGTTGCCCGCATAGTGAATATTCTGTGCGAAACCCTGATCGCCTGTGAAAGTGAGCTGAACCAGCTGGATGCGCAGGTGGGCGACGGTGATACCGGATCGACTTTCGCCGCCGGTGCCCGTCAGATCCAGCGCGAATGTGCCGGCAACCAGCTACCGCTCAACGCGTTACCCGATCTGCTGGCGGTCACCGGTGAACGTCTGGCGACGGTGATGGGCGGTTCCAGCGGCGTGCTGATGGCGATCTTCTTTACTGCCGCCGCGCAGCAACTGGCCGCGGGCGAGGCGCTGTCCTCCGCCCTGCAACAGGGACTGGAGAAAATGAAGCAGTATGGCGGCGCGCAGCTGGGCGATCGTACCCTGATCGATGCGCTGCAACCGGCTATCGAAGCGATGGTTGCCGGCAAATCACTGGCGGAGGTGGCGGAAGCGGCGCAGCAGGGCAGTGAAGCCACTGCCAACATGGGCCAGGCCAAAGCGGGACGGTCCTCCTATCTCAACAGCGATAACCTCAACGGCGTGCCCGATCCGGGTGCGGTGGCGGTGGCGCGGGTGTTTGCCGCTCTGAGTAACGGTTAACGCGACAGGCGCGGTTAAGTAAGTAATCGCGCCTGTAAAAAGGCCAGAAACTGACGGTTTACTTCGCTGCGCTGACGGTGCTGCGGGTAAACCGCATTCAGCGCCAGCGATGGCGGATGAAAAGAGTCCAGCACCGTCACCAGTTCACCACGCTGCAGCGCCGGACCGACGATAAATTCCGGCAGCAGCACCAGCCCCAGGCCCGCCAGCGCCGCGTCACGTAATACTTCACCGTTATTGCTCACCATCGGTCCCTGTACCGCCAGCAGTTTTCGTTTGCCGCTGACCTGCAACTCCCAGCCATTCTGACCTTCACGGCCATAGCGCAGACAGGCATGTTGCAGCAATTCGTCCGGCTGTTGTGGCGTTCCGGCCCGGGCTAAATAGGCCGGGCTGCCACAAATCACCCGTTTCAGTTCGCCTAACGGACGGGCAATCAGCGTGGAGTCGGCCAGCGCGCCGATGCGGATCGCCATATCCACCCCTTCGCCAATCACATCGACATAGCGGTCAGCCAGTTCAATCTGGAACTGCAGCGCCGGATGCTGACTGAGAAACTCGGCGATCAGCGGCGAAAGATGATTCATCCCGAATGACATCGGCAGGTTGATACGAAAACTGCCGCGCAGGATCTGACGCTGTTCCGATACCGCCAGCTCCGCTTCCTGAATGTCATCGAGAATGCGCTGGGCGTGCTGAGCAAACAGCGAACCGGCATCGGTTACTGACAGTTTGCGGGTGTTGCGAATCAGCAGCCGTGCGCCAAGCGACGCTTCCAGCGCGGCCATGCGGCGGCTTACATACTGCTTCGATAACATCAACTGGTCAGCCGCGGCGGTAAAGTTACCGGCATGAATGACGGCGACATAAATCCGAAGGTCTTCGATCTGCATAAGGTCTGCTTTCTGGTGACCCTGCGGCGCACGGTCACTGATAAGGGAGCACAAGCGTTAACTTATAACGATTAACGCGCCAAAGGACAACGTAGCGCTGCGGCATGCGGCTATTCGACTCGATAGCAGCGTTAAGGCCGTGAAAATTTTTAAAACCGTTATATTTAACAGGCAGCTTTAACCGGCAGCATTCGGCAGCGGACCGTTAATCTGCCGCAATTTACCCTGATACTGACCTTACAAAGGAGTGGCTGGTGAAGAAATTACTCTGTGCAATGGTGCTGGCAACGCTGCCTGCAACCACCCTGGCAGCATCCGTATTCACCCTGCAGTCCAGTGACTTCAGCGATAATGCGCTACTGGATAAAAAATTTGCCGGTGCGAATAAAAGTAATCCTTCCTGCACCGGTGAAAATATCTCACCGCAACTTAACTGGTCTGCCATGCCCGCCGGCACCCGCAGTCTGGCGCTGCTGATCACCGATCCGGTCGGTGCCAAAGGGCTGGGGGTGACGCATATGGTGGCGTATAACATTGCGCCGACGCGCAGCGCCTTTGCGCAGGGCGAGCTGACGCAGGGCAAAGGCTATACCGGCGGCAAAAACACCCCCGGCACCGCGCATTACTATGGGCCGTGTCCACCGGCTGGCAGCGGTCTTCACCACTATAATTTTGTGTTGATCGCCACCGATCTGCCGGTGGGGCAGCTAAAAGCGGGATTAACCCAGAGCGAGCTGTTAAGCCAGCTGAAAGGACACGCACTGGGTGCCGCCAGCACCGTGGGCCGTTTCAGTAATGAATAACCCGGCATCAATCTGCTCCCGTAAGCGTGTTTGCCCTGCGGGAGCATCGACAGTCAGTCGCCACTGAACATCTCACGGATGCGCTGTGCGATGTAAGCGGTATGGGTTTCCAGCGCAAAATGGCCGCTCTCCAGCATCTCTACCACCGCCTGCGGATTATCCCGCTGCCAGGCCGCGGCGCCAGGTGGAATAAAGAACGGATCGTGCTTGCCCCATATCACCAGCGTCGGCAGCTGCTGCTGACGGAAGAAGGCCTGAAAGGCGGGATAGAGCGTCAGGTTGCTGGCGTAATCCAGAAACAGCGCCAGCTGAATCGCTTTATTGCCGGGGCGATCCATCAACAGCGTGTCGAGGGTATAACTCTCCGGCGCGATCAGCTGAGGATCGCTGACGCCATGCAGATATTGCCACTTAATGCCTTCCGGCGTCAGGATGGCATCGCGGATCACCTCGCCATTTGCCTCACTCGGATCGTCCCAGTAAGCCCGCACCGGCGCCCAGGCGTCACCCAATCCTTCGAGATAAGCATTGCCGTTTTGTGAAATCAGCCCACTGACGCGCTCCGGATAGGCCAGCGCCAGTCGCAGCCCGGCAGGCGCACCGTAATCGAAAACATACATCGCATAGCGTTCCAGCCCCAGAGCATCCACCAGGGCAGTCAGCGTCTGGCCGAAGGCATCAAAGGACCAATGATAATTGCGTTCCGCAGGAACGTCGGTAAAGCCGAAGCCGGGCAGGTCGGGGGCAATAATGTGGAATTTATCGGCCAGTAGCGGAATCAAATCGCGGAACTGATGGGAGGAAGTGGGGAAGCCGTGCAGCAGTAACAGGGCAGGCAATGCGGGATCGCCCGCTTCACGATAAAAAATATTAACGCCGTCGGCCTGCTGATAACGGTATGAGATCGGGTGCGGTTGAATCGACATAGCCTGCTCCTGTAACTGTTAAAATGAATTTTAGGGGTTACCTGTAGGTCATTATGCGCCAATCATGTAACCAGTAAAGATATATTTAACTGGTTACAACGGCGGTTTGTAACTGTTCAAAGGTAATTTTATCGGTTACATTAAGCGCAGATAAGGGTGTCGGGACAGGATAAAAAGATGGCGGACAAACAAGCATTCAACCCGCAGGGGCCGTGGTTTCTGGCCGATCATCCGGCGCTGGATTTCATCAATACGCTGGCGATAGCTGATGGCCAGCCGCACGATTTCTGGCAAACCGATGGCGATGTCGAGGCGTGGTTGCAGCAGGCCAGTCTGGTACCGGATACGCCCCACGACCGCTATGAAGCGGGTGCGCTGCTGCAGGCGGCGCGGCAGTTACGGCAGATCATTCGTGACGCGGTGCAGCAGCGTAAAGCGGGCGCTGCCGTTGACCCGCAGGCGCTGAATGGCTATCTCAGCGAGGCGGACAGCCATCTGCAGCTGGTTAATGACGCTGAGGGTGTGCTGCAACTGCGGCAGGTCTATGCGGATCGCACTGTGGCACAGCGGCTGGGACGGGTCGCGGAACAGGCCGCGAGGTTGCTGACCGAGGAAGATGTGAGCCGGATACGTGCCTGCGAACATCCGGCCTGTATCCTGTGGTTTTACGATCGTACCAAAGCGCATCGTCGTCGCTGGTGTAGCATGGCGCTGTGCGGAAACCGGGCTAAAGTGGCGCGGTTCAGGCAGCTGAACCCGGCGGGAAAGTAACGGACGGCAGATAAAAAACACCCTGCAAAAGCAGGGTGTGGGTCAGGTTATTTAGCCGGTGCCGCCGTCGGCTTAGGGCGTTTACGCAGCTTATCAATCAGGCGCTGCGCTTCCGCTTTGGTTGCCACTGCGGGTGACGAACCGGTCAGCGGCTGGCGGGCGGTTTCACGCACCGTGAGGATAGTAATCAGACCAATCACCCCGGCACCCATCATGTAATAAGCGGGCATCATGTTGTTTTTGGTGGTATCCACCAGCCAGGCGGTGATCAGCGGCGTGGTGCCACCGAACAGCGAGACTGACAGGTTGAAACCGATCGCCAGTGCGCTGTAGCGAATGTCAGTGGTAAACAGCGCTGGCAGGGTAGAGGGCATGGTGCCGCTAAAGCAGGTGTGCAGCACGCCCAGAATCAGCAGTCCGCCGAATACTGCCCACATATTGCCGGAACCGATCAGCATAAAGCTGGGGATCGCCAGCAGAATCAGACCGACCGCGCCAAAACCAATCACCGGACGACGGCCGATGCGGTCCGTCCAGCGTCCCCACAGCAGCGTCAGCGGCATCATCACAAACATCGCCACCATCACCAGCAGCAGGCCGCTCAGTTCAGGCAGACCCAGCACGCCGGTCAGATAGCTCGGCATGTAGGAGGTCAGCATGTAGTTGGAGACGTTAAACAGCAGCACCAGGCCAATACATTTCAGCATCGGTGCGCGGTATTTGCTCAGCATCTGCATCAGCGTCAGACGCGGCTTGCTCTGCTCCAGCGCCTCCTGTTTTTCCATGTGCTGCTGGAATGCCGGCGTCTCTTCCAGTTTCAGACGGACGTACAGCCCGAACAGGCCGAGCGGCGCGGCGATAAAGAACGGTACGCGCCAGCCCCATGACATCATCGCTTCATTCGACATCAGGGTTGTCATCACCGTCACCAGGCTGGCGCCCAGCAGATAACCGCCGATGGTGCCAAACTCAAGGAAGCTGCCCATAAAACCACGACGTTTATCGGTGGAGTATTCGGCGATAAAGGTTGCCGCACCGCCATATTCACCGCCGGTGGAGAAGCCCTGAATCAGACGCGCCACCAGCAACAGGATCGGTGCCATGATACCTATCGACGAATACGCCGGGATCAGCCCGATACAGAAGGTGCCGATCGACATCATAATCATGGTCATCGCCAGCACTTTTTGTCGGCCGATTCGGTCGCCAAGCGGACCAAACACCAGACCACCAATCGGGCGCACCAGGAAGGCGGCGGCAAAGGTACCAAAGGTGGCGATCAGCTGAACCGCGTTATTGGCATCCGGGAAGAAAACTTTGCCGATAATCACGGCGAGATAGCTGTACACGCCAAAATCAAACCACTCCATCGCATTACCCAGCGCGGCAGCGCCAACGGCACGTTTCAGCATGTCGTTATCGATCACGGTAATGTCATCAACAGTCAGCTCTTTTTGCTTCCTGTTCCAGAAGTGCTTCTTTGGATGTTCAGACGATGAGTTTCTGGTGTCCATATTCTCCTCAAGTGCTTCAATAAAGGAGTCTTATAGCTTTCGCAGCCGCAAAATAATGTTCAGAAGAAACCGTGGAAATGAAAGCTATAAGAAGCCGAATAATGTTTAAGTGAAGCGGCAATTAACCGCAGCCGCCAAACCTTAGACCATTATTGTAAGTTATTGCAAGTTTTCGGGGGAAATAACCGCAATTCTTGACAAATGCAGCACGCTGCACTTGTTCATCAGCGCTTACGCTTATCAATATTTTGTTACTGAATTGCCGGTTTTATTATCAGCACGGCTGGCACTGATTATTATTGTCGGTCGCGTCAGCCAAATAATTTCAGCGCTGCAACACGATCGAGGGCGCGCATAATTAAATCCGTCTCTGCCGTCAGGCTGATGCGAATATAGTGCTGACCCGCCGGACCAAATCCTTCGCCAGGCGCGACCAGCAAATGTGCCTGTTCGAGTAGCAGGGCGGCAAACTGCTTGCCGGTCATGCCTGGCGGGGCCGCCAGCCAGAGGAAAAAAGTCCCCTGGGCGGCGCGTACCGGCCAGTGCAGGGCGGCCAGTTTAGCCAGCACCTGCACCCGCCGCTGATGCCAGCATTCGGTCAGCTGGGCGACCTGTTCAGACGGCAGTTCCAGCGCGGTGATGGCCGCATCCTGCACTGCGCCAAATACCGTGCTGTAACTGTGGGTGTGCAGCTTTTTAAACGCGGCGATAATCGAGGCATTACCGACCGCAAAGCCGACCCGCCAGCCCGCCATCAGAAAGCTTTTCGACAGGGTATAAACTTCCACTCCCCAGGCTTTGGCGTCGGGTTGCGCCAGCAGGCTGATCGGCTGCTCGCCGCGCTGACTGCCGACGGTGGCATAGGCGAAGTCGTGCACCAGCGGAACGTGATGCTGGCGGGCGAACGCCAGCGCATCAGCAAACAGGTCGGGGGTCGCCAGCGCACCGGTCGGGTTATGTGGATAATTAAGCAGCAGCAGTCCGGCACGGGCCGCTATCTGAGGCGGAATGCGGCTGAAATCGGGCAGAAAAGCGTTGCGTTCCTCCAGCGGAATGCCATAAAAGTCGGCATTCGCCTGGCGCGCCGCAGAGCGATAAAGTGGATAGCAGGGATCGGTTGAAATCAGCACCTGGCCCGGATTCAGCAGGGCGCGCGGCAGGCCGGTGACCGCAATGTGCGCCCCCTGAAACACCGCGACTTCGCTTTCAGC
This sequence comes from Pantoea sp. X-Soil-MYKO-1785, assembly GCF_059730675.1. Classification (NCBI taxonomy): domain Bacteria; kingdom Pseudomonadati; phylum Pseudomonadota; class Gammaproteobacteria; order Enterobacterales; family Erwiniaceae; genus Pantoea; species Pantoea sp. X-Soil-MYKO-1785. The sequence continues at coordinate 618,475 of NZ_AP036001.1, read as the reverse complement.
ATCGAGCGTCACGCCATACTGGCGCTGATAAAAGGCGGCAATAGCCTGGCGCAGCGCCGGTTTGCCCCAGAAAGAGGGATATTCATGATTATCAGGCTGCGTCACCGCCGTCTGCAGTGAGTCAATTATCGCGGGCGGCGTCGGCTGACGCGGGCTGCCTGACGAGAGATCAATTAACGGCAGGCGCGGATCATCCACCTGCGCTGCCTGCTTTTCTAACCGGCTGAAAAGGTTTTCCTCCAGCCCTGCTACCAGTTCTGATGCTGCAAACTCCGCCATACTATCCCCGCAAAATCGCCTGCTAAGCGGCAGAGCATGACACAGCCGGGTGATCAATATTTAGCAGAAATAACGCTATCGATTGCCGTTAAATGAATTTCCAGCAGGCAACTATCGTTAGCATAAAAAAGCCAAAGCGACGGGCGGATTTTAACTATTCCTGGTTATCGCGGCTGTGATTAAATCGATTTTTCTCACAATAATGAATAAGGTTTTTTTATGCGCATCAGTGTTAAGGGAACGCTTTATTTACTGGCCGCCGCCGCAACGTTAATTTCTGCCGCCCAGGCAGCCGAAGAGAAAGTGATTCGGATTGGCTTTAATCCCGGCCCGTATAAAGAGCAGTTTGAACAGGGTGTCGCGCCCTGGTTAATTAAGCAGGGATATAAAATTGAATATAAAGATTTCAGCGATGGTATTCAGGTTAATGACGCGGTACACCGTGGGTCGATTGACGCCAATATCATGCAGCATCCGGTCTATCTCAAATCGGTGAATGACCGGCTCGGCATAGATAACGTCGGCATTGTTCAGGTGTCAACCCCGCCGATGGGGCTCTATTCTGAACGGGTTAAACAACTGCCAACCCCGACGCCGGGGACCACCGTCTCGGTGCCTAATCAGCCCTCGAATGAATATCGTGCGGCGCTGCTGTTGCAGAGCATCGGCTGGCTGAAGATCAGCCCTGACAGCGACGCAGCGACCTTTTCACAGAAAAACATCAGCGACAATCCGTATAAAATCGTGCTGAAAGAGATGGACAACGCGCAGCAGGTACGGGCATTGCCGGACGTCGATTTTGGCGTGATTCAGGGAAATTTCGCTGTATCAAGCGGCATGAAACTGAGTTCAGCGCTGAAGCTGGAAGCGCCGACCAGCCAGTTTATTAACGTGGTGACGGTGGCCGGGAAAAATAAACAGGCGGCGTTTGCCCGCGATATTATTGCCGGTTATCACTCCCCGGAATTCCGGCAATATATTGTCAGCCAGCCACAATATAGCGGCTATCTGCTGCCAGACTATTTCAAATGAGTCAGCCGGCTATTGTCTTTCGCCAGCTGAGCAAAACCTTCTCGCGAAATGGCGTTGAGGTCCGGGCGCTGGATAACATCAACCTGACCATTAATCAGGGGGATATTTTCGGGGTGATTGGCACCAGCGGTGCCGGAAAAAGTACCCTGCTGCGCATGATTAATCATCTGGAAACGCCGACCGCGGGCACAGTTGAGGTGCAGGGTGAAGCGCTGCAGGGCATCAGTAAATCGCGCTTAATCCAGGTTAAAAAGCAGATCGGCATGATCTTCCAGCACTTCAATTTACTGAATGCCAGAACGGTGTTTCATAATGTGGCTATTCCGCTGATTTTACAGGGACGGGATAAGGCTTTTATTCGCGCCCGGGTCGACGAGTTGCTGGCGTTCGTCAACCTGAGTGACAAAGCCCACAGCTACCCCGATGAACTCTCCGGCGGCCAGAAGCAGCGCGTCGGGATTGCTCGCGCGCTGGCAACCAATCCGGCGATCCTGCTGTGTGACGAAGCCACCTCCGCGCTGGACCCGCAGACCACGGTGCAGATCCTGTTGCTGTTACAGGAGATCAACCAGCGTTACGGCATCACCATCGTTCTGATTACCCATGAAATGTCGGTGGTGCAGAAGATTTGCAACAGGGTGGCGGTGATGGCGCAGGGCCAGATTGCTGAACAGGGCGACGTGCTGGCGGTGTTTGCCGATCCGCAACAGCCGGTCAGCGCCAGTTTCGTGCAGTCGGTGATCCACGATCGTCTGCCCCAGCAGACGCTGGCGCTGCTGAGCCAGCAGCCGAACCTGCAGTCGCTGCGGCTGGAGTTTGTCGGCAGCACCGCCCAGCAGCCGATTATTCATCGCCTGATCCAGCACTACGCGGTGGAGGTCAACATCCTGTTCGCCAGTATGTCCGAAGTGCAGAGCACCATCCTCGGCTTCATGATTGTGCAGCTCAGCGGGGAACCGGCGCAGATCGCGGCGGCGAAAGATTTTCTGACGGAAACAGGAGTGAAAATCAGCCATGTCTGCTCTGTTTGAAACGGCGGTGACCGGCGACCAGTTTCTGATCGCCTTGCAGGACACGCTGGTGATGGTCAGCGTATCGCTGGGGTTTGGCGCGCTGCTCGGCCTGCCGCTCGGCGTGATTCTGGTGATTTGCCGTCCCGGTGGCATCATGCCGCACCGGCTGGTGCATCAGATACTGAATCCGCTGGTGAACATTATCCGTTCGCTGCCGTTCATTATCCTGCTGATTACTATTCTGCCGCTGACGCGCCTGCTGGTGAATACCACCATCGGCACGGCCGGGGCGATCGTGCCGCTGGTGATTTTTATTGCGCCCTATATTTCGCGGCTGGTGGAGAGCGCGCTGCTGGAGGTGGATGAGGGCATTCTTGAATCCGCCAACGCCATGGGGGCCACCACGTTGCAGACCATCTGGTACTTCATGCTGCCGGAAGCCGCCTCGTCGCTGGTGCTTGCCCTGACCACCGCCACCATCGGATTGCTGGGTGCTACCGCTATGGCCGGAACGGTCGGCGGCGGCGGGATCGGGGATCTGGCCATCACCTACGGCTATCAGCGCTTTGATGCCTTTGCCACCATCACCACCGCGCTGGTGCTGATCGTTATCGTTCAGCTGTTACAAACCCTGGGGACGCGCCTGTCGCGTCGTATTCGCCGCGAGTAGCCGATGAAAAACAATGATTTAGCTGTGATGCACTGGGGCACCTATCACGTCACCACCGAACAGGGACGGCTGACGGCGGTCAGACCGGTGGCGTGGGATCGTAATCCTTCTTTGATCGGCCAGTCGCTGCCGGAGGCGGTACAAGGCAACAGCCGGGTAAAATATCCGGCGGTGCGGCTGGGTTATCTGCAGGGCAAGCCCGCGTCGCGCCAGTCGCGCGGCAAAGAGCCGTTTGTTGAGGTGAGCTGGGATCTCGCGCTGCGGCTGGTGGCGGACGAGCTGGCACGGGTACGACAGCAGCACGGCAATCAGGCGATTTACGCCGGGTCATATGGCTGGTCGAGCGCCGGACGTTTTCATCATGCGCAGAGTCAGCTGCATCGCTTTTTTAACGGCTTTGGTGGCTATACCGCCAGTTCCAACACTTACAGTATTGCCGCCGGTGAACGCACCTTGCCGCATATCCTCGGCGATCTGGACACTCTGCAACGTCAGCACACTCACTGGCCGGTGCTGGCGCAGCACTGTGAGCTGTTTGTGGCCATCGGCGGGCTGCCACTGCGTAATGCTCAGGTGAATGGCGGCGGAGCCAACGATCACGCGCTGGCGCACTGGCTGACCACGTTGCGCCGCAACGGCACCCGCTTTATCAATATCAGCCCGGTCAGAAACGATCTGTCGGCGGTAGCGGATGCGGAATGGCTGGCGATTCAGCCGGGTTCCGATACCGCCCTGTTGCTGGCGATAGGTCAGGTATTGATTGCCGAATCCCGTTACGACGCCCGCTTTGTTGCCCGCTGCACGGTGGGATTCGATCACTATGCCGCTTATCTGAGCGGCGCGCGGGATGGAGTGGTCAAATCGCCGGAATGGGCCGCGCCGCTGACCGGCCTGCCGGCGGCGCAGATCCGCCAGCTGGCACGGCAGATGGCGGAATGCAAAACAATGATCAATATTGCCTGGTCGGTGCAGCGTGCGCGGCAGGGCGAACAGGCTTTCTGGGCGGCGGTGGCCACTGCCGCGCTGCTGGGTCAGATTGGCACGCCGGGGGGCGGGCTGGGTTTTGGCTATGCTTCGACCAATCTGGCGGGGGCAGCACGGCGTCAGTTTTCCGGTCCGCGACTACCTGCCGGTCACAATCCGGTGCAGCAGAACATTCCGGTGGCGCGTATTGCTGACATGCTGCTGAACCCCGGCGGCGGTTACGCGTTTGATGGCCAGCAGCGGACCTATCCCGATATCCGCCTGGTCTACTGGGCGGGCGGCAACGTTTTCCATCACCATCAGGACCTGAATAAGCTGGTGCGCGCCTGGCAACAGCCAGAGACCATTATCGTGCATGAGCAGTTCTGGACCGCGCAGGCAAAGTTCGCCGATATTGTGTTGCCCGCCACCACCTCGCTGGAGCGCGAAGATATCGGCAGCGCCAGCAATGACGGTTTTATCATCGCCATGCCGCAGCATCTGGCACCGCTGGCGGCATCGCAGTCTGACTATGCGATTTTTGCCGCCCTGGCGCAGCGGCTTGGCTTTGCTGACCGCTTCACCGAAGGACGCGATGAACGGCAATGGTTAGCGGCAATCTACGATCAGGCCCGACCCTGCGCCGCAGAGCAGGGCATCACGCTGCCCGACTTCGAGACGTTCTGGGCGAGCGGCAAGCTGGAATATCCGTTACCTGACACGCCGCAGGTGCTGTTGCAGGCGTTTCGTGACGATCCTGAAGCGGCACCGCTAACCACCCCGTCAGGCCGGATTGAGCTGTTTTCGCAGACGGTCGCCGATTACGGTTACGCCGAAGCGCCGGGTTTCGCCTGGTGGGACCCGGATGAATATCAGGCGCAGCAGCAGGAGAAGCAGCAGTGGCCGTTGCATCTGCTCTCCAGCCAGCCGCGTACCCGACTGCACAGTCAGTACGATCATGGCCGCATTAGCCAGCAGACTAAGATTGCCGGACGCGAGCCGCTGTGGATGCATCCGGATGACGCCAGCCCGCGCGGCATTGGCGAAAACAGCATCGTGAAGGTGTTTAATGCGCGCGGAGCGGTGCTGGCGGGCGTCCATCTGACGCGGGATATCCGGCCTGGCGTGGTGCAGATGTCGACCGGTGCCTGGTATGACCCGCTGGAGCAGGACGGCGAGCTGCCGCTGGATAAACACGGCAATCCCAACGTGCTGACCCGCGATTGTGGCAGTTCACGGCTGGGGCAGGGATGCAGTGCCCAGACCTGCTTTGTCGATATCGCGCTTTATAGCCAGCCACTGCCTGCTATTACCGCCTGGCAGCCGCCGGAGTTTGTTCACTGGCCGGCAGAATAACCGTTGAAAATTGAGCGGCTTAAGAATAATCGGGATATTCCCGCCGACTGAATATCGATAGCAGGATTAGTTGGTAGTTAAACACCCGGTGAACTGGCAAGGTTAATTCATTCCATGCCAACAGGGTGTCAATAATGAGTAAGATAGCGCCGTCAGAATTACCGATAATTGATTTCGCGTTATTGTCCGGTAATAAACAGCAGCAACAACAGTGTCTGGAAAAATTAGGCCAGGCAGCACGTGATGTCGGCTTCTTTTATTTAATTAATCACGGTATTGATGCTGAATTATTAAATGCGGTACAGCGCGTCGCCCGGGATTTTTTTGCGCTGCCCGAGCAGGAAAAATTATCGGTACAAATGGCCAACTCGCCCCATTTCCGCGGCTATAACCTTGCCGGTGTGGAAATTACCCGGAGCCAGCCTGACTTCCGCGAACAGTTTGATATTGGTGCAGAACGCGAAGCTCTGCCGGTGACCGCCGATTCACCCGCCTGGCAGCGGATGCAGGGACCCAATCAGTGGCCCGCCGCGCAGCCCGAGCTGCAAACGGTGGTGACCCGCTGGCAGCAGGAGATGACCGCGGTTGCGCTGGAGCTGCTGCGGGCCTTTGCCGAGGCGCTGGATCTGCCGCGTCACGCCTTCGACAATCTGTATGGCGACTACCCCAACGAGCATATCAAGCTGATCCGCTATCCCGGCCGCACTGATGGCGAGTCACGCCAGGGCGTGGGTGCGCATAAAGATTCCGGTTTCCTGACGCTGCTGTTGCAGGACGACCAGCCGGGATTGCAGGTTGAGGTCACGCCTGACCACTGGATTGACGCATCGCCGTTGCCAGGCGCTTTTGTGGTGAATATCGGTGAACTGCTGGAGCTGGCCACCAACGGTTATCTGCGTGCCACCGTACATCGGGTGGTGTCGCCTCAGCAGTCCAGCGAGCGGTTATCGATCGCCTTCTTCCTCGGTGCACAGCTTGATGCTGTGGTGCCGGTCTATCAGCTGCCGCCTTCACTGGCGCAACAGGCGCAGGGACCGAGCAGCGATCCGCTTAATCCGCTGTTACGTGAGGTCGGCTGGAACTACCTCAAAGGGCGCTTACGTTCCCATCCTGAAGTCGCGCAGCGTTTCTATCCCGAACAACTTCAACACTCCTAATCCTAAGAGAAAAATGATGATCAAAAAGCGCGTTTTAGCCCTTGCCGGGCTGACTTTACTGATTGCACAGAGTTTACAGGCGGCACCTTTACGTGTGGCCGCCGATCCGGTGCCGCACGCGGAAATTCTGGAATATGTCAAAACACTCGATCCGAAACTCGATTTTAACATCGTCGAGCTGAGCGGAGGCGTTAATGCCAACGAGCTGCTGGCGTCGGGTGACGTTGACGCCAACTACTTCCAGCATCTGCCTTATCTGAAAGATCAGGAAAAAGCACTGGGGAAAACCTTCGCGGTGGCGGCCAGCGTGCACATTGAGCCGCTGGGCATTTACTCCCATAAAGTGAAAAGCCTGTCGGCCCTGCCGCAGGGGGCCAGCATCGCGGTGCCCAATAACACCACCAACCTGAGCCGGGCGCTGTGGCTGTTGCAGGATAAAGGGCTGATTAAACTTGGCGCGCAGGGCGAAGCGGGTTCAACGCTGGTGACGCCGAAAGATATCAGCGACAACCCGAAACAGATCAAAATTATCGAGATCGAGTCACCGCAACTGCCGCGGGCGCTGGATGATGTCGATGCGGCGGTCATCAACGGCAATTACGCGCTGGAGGCGGGACTGACGCCAGCGAAAGATGCGCTGGGACTGGAGTCTGCCAGCCACAATCCTTACGCCAACCTGCTGGTTACCACGCCAGCGCTGGCAAAAGATCCGCGTATTCTGCAACTGGCGAAAGATCTGCGCTCGCCACAGGTGGCCGACTTCATCCGTAAAAACTATCACGGCTCGGTGATACCGGTAGCGGACCCGCAGCATGATTAAACTCTCCCATCTCAGTAAACACTACCCCGGCGCGGCGACCCCCGCGCTGGATGACCTGTCGCTGACCATCGAAGAGGGAACGATTTTTGGCATTTTAGGCCGCAGCGGTGCCGGAAAAAGTACCCTGCTGCGTTGCCTGAACCGGCTGGAAAGCCCCTCCAGCGGCCAGATTGAGATCGACGGCCAGGACATCGCCGCCATGAGCCTGGCGCAGTTGCGCCAGCAGCGGCAGCAGATGGGTATGATCTTCCAGCACTTCAATCTGCTGCACTCGCGCAATGTACACGACAACATCGACCTGCCGCTGGAGATCGCCGGCGTGCCGGCGGCGGCGCGGCGTCAGCGGGTCAGCGAACTGCTGCAACTGGTCGGTCTGGAGCACTTTGCCCGCGCCTGGCCGTCACAGCTCTCCGGCGGACAGAAGCAGCGGGTCGGCATTGCCCGCGCGCTGGCCGCCCGACCGCGTTATCTGCTGTGTGATGAAGCGACCAGCGCGCTCGATCCTGAAACCACCGGCTCGATTCTGGACTTACTGGCTGATATCCAGCAGCAGCTCAATATCACTATCGTATTAATCACCCATGAGATGACGGTGGTCAAACGCATCTGCGACGGTGCCGCGCTGCTGGAGCAGGGGCGGCTGGTGGAGAGTGGTTCCCTGAGCCAGATCATGTCACGTGAAGAGGGACGCCTGCGGCAGATGCTGCTGCAGGATGGCGCAGCGGATCGGGCATTTATCGGGAAATATCAACGTGGAGCCGTAACACGATGCGTAGCCTGACCAGCGAACGTTTTCAGCAACTGCTGCTGAACGCCACCGCAGAAACGCTTTACATGGTGCTGCTGGCCGCGCTCTTTACTGTGGCAATCGGTTTGCCGGTCGGGGTCGTGCTGTTTCTGACCCGCCCGCAGGGCATTCTGCCTAACCGGGGCGTGTCATGGCTGCTGAATGCACTGGTTAACATTGGCCGGGCGCTGCCGTTTGTGGTGCTGTTGATCGCGTTGATTCCGTTTACCCGCTTGCTGGTCGGTACCACGCTGGGCAGCACGGCGGCGATCGTGCCGATCACCCTGGGCGCTTTTCCCTTTTTTGCCCGCATCGTTGAAAACGCGCTGGATGAGGTGGATCGAGGACGGATTGAAGCGGTGGTATCGATGGGCGGCACCCTGTGGCATATCGTCAGCCGCGTGCTGCTGCCGGAAGCCTTACCGGCGTTGGTGGCGGGCATTACCCTGACGATTGTGATGCTGATTGGCTTCTCGGCAATGGCCGGTGTGGTCGGCGGTGGGGGATTGGGCGATCTGGCGATCCGTTACGGTTATCAGCGTTTTGATAACCAGATTATGGCCGCCACCATCGTGGTGCTGCTGGCGCTGGTGATGCTGATTCAAAAACTGGGCGATCGGCTGGTCCGCTCGCTGGCCTATCGTCGCTAAGGGGGATTGATGTTTCGTGTGATGTCGCCGAAAGGCTATCTGCAACGTCCCGGCCTGCGGACAGAGGTGGGTGAAATCATCCGGCCGCTGGCCACACATATTCACATTCTGACCTCGCCGCGCGCCTGGCAGGCGGTCAATCCGCAGCTGAGTATCAGCCTGGAGCGGGCCGGCATACGCTGGCAGCTCGACGTTTTAAACGGCGAATGTACCGAGGCGGCGATTGCCGGGCTACAGCAGCAGGTGCAGACGCACGGCGCATCGCTGATTCTGGCGATTGGCGGCGGGCGGGTGCTGGACTGCGCTAAAGCGGTCAATGATGCGCTGCCGCAGGTCCGGCTGGTTAACATGGCGACCGTAGCAGCGACCTGTGCGGCCTGGTCACCGCTGGCGATTGTTTACAATCAGCAGGGCGGTCATCTGCGCAGCCAGCCGCTCAGCAGCATGCCGGAGTGGATTCTGGTCGACAGCGAGGTGATTGCCGCCAGCGATGTACGTTATCTGCGCGCCGGAATGGTGGATGCGCTGGCGAAATGGATTGAGTTTGAACCCTATCAGCGGCAGACGCCGCATCAACTGGCACTGGATTTGAAAGTTAACGCCGCCAGGCAGGCGCTGGAGTGGTGCGATCGCTGGGGCGAGGAGGCGGTGGCAGCCAACGTCGCGCAGCAGGTCACGCCGGCGCTGGAAAAGATTATCGAAGCCAATATTGTGCTGGCCGGGCTGGCGAACAGTATTCAGGACAGCCTGGCCACGCCAGGATTTGCTCATGTTATTCATGACCGTCTGACGCATCAGCCTGAGCTTCACCACTGGCTGCACGGTGAAAAAGTCGGCTTCAGCCTGCTGGTACATTCTCTGATCGAGCAGGATAACGGGCAGGTCGAGCCGACGCTGTTATCGCTGCTGCGGCGTTTCAACAGCCCGCTGACGCTGCCCGCCGGGATCGACGACGCCACGCTGCAACAGATCGCCCGTGAGATTCATTTCCCCGACGCCAGCCTGGCGGATCTGCCCTTTACTATCGACCCGCACAAGCTGGAACAGGCGCTACGGGCGACCTCGACCTTTAAACCGTAAATGCGGTCTGCACCATCGCCGATAAACTTCACTTGCTAACCTACTAACCGTAACCTACCTTTAGTAACTTAATAGTGATGAAGGAGGTGACGACCATGCACGCATTAATTGTGACGGCCCATCCCGATCGGGATGCACATACTCACCGCGTTGCGGAGCAGCTGGCGCGCGGCATTATTGCCAGTGGTCAGCATACTGCTGAACAGGCTGACCTGGCGGCTGAAGGGTTTGATCCGCGTTTTACTCTCCATGACGTGCGGCAGTTTAAAGGTCAGGCTGCTTCGCCACCTGATGTGCTGGCTGAACAGCAGCGGGTGGATCGCGCCGACGCGCTGGTACTGGTTTATCCGGTTTACTGGTGGTCATTTCCGGCGCAGCTGAAAGGCTGGATTGATCGGGTGTTTACCCAGGGCTGGGCTTATCGGGAGCAGGATGGACGGATAGTGAAACGTCTCGGCCATCTTCCTGTTCATCTGCTGGCGCTGGGGGCGGCCGACACGCGGACCTATCTGCGGCACGGCTACTTCGCCAGCATGCGCAATGAAATTGAGCACGGTATCTTCGATTACTGCGGCGCACCGGTGGTGACCAGCGAACTGTTGCTGACCGGCGATGAGGGTTATCCTGATTCGCACTATCAGCTGGCCCGGCAGTTGGGTCAGCGTTTGTTTGCCGATCGGAGATCTCATGACCAGTGAAAAGTCCACCAGGCCGCGCCTGTCGCGTGAAGCCCGGCGCAGGCAGTTGCTGGACGTTGCATGGCAGTTAATGCAGGCCGAAGGCAGTGATGGCCTGACGCTGGCGCGGGTCGGTGATGCCGCCGGGGTCAGTAAGCCGGTGGTGTACGATCACTTCACAACCCGTCATGGTTTGCTGGCGGCTCTGTATGCTGATTTTGATCGTCGCCAGACCGAACTGATGGCGGCGGCGATGGATGCCGCACCGCCGCTGCTGCAACCAAAAGCGCAGGTGCTGGCCGCCTGTTATGTGGAATGCGTGATGACGGAGGGGCGTGAAATCCCGGAATTGTTGTCTGCGCTCAGCACCTCGCCTGAACTTGCCGCCGTTAAACGACATTATCAGCTCGACTTTATCGCCCGCTGTCAGCAGTGGTTTGCGCCTTTCAGCGGCGAAAACCGGATTGCTGACGCCGGAATGTGGGGAATGCTGGGGGCGGCCGATGCGATAGCCGGCGCGGTGGTGCGCGGCGATATTCGTCAGGCAGAAGGTGAGCAGACGTTAACCGCGATCATCCTGGCACTGGTGGCAGGCAGCGGGGCGTCCGAAGGCTGACAGCATAAAAATGGCGGCCCGCAGGCCGCCTAATCCTCAACCACAACAGCTGTTGTGTAAGCAGTGGCAACGTACAATGATGATCGTTTAGCCTTTCACACCGCCGGCGGTTAAGCCGCTGACCAGCCAGCGTTGCGCCAGCAGGAACACCAGGGTGATAGGAATGGCTGAGAGCACCGCCGCGGCGGCGAAATCGCCCCACAGGTAGTTCTGTGGATTAAGGTATTGCTGCATCCCCACCGCCAGGGTGTAACTGTTGACATCGCGCAGCAGCAGCGACGCAACCGGCACCTCGGTAACGGCGGCGATAAACGCCAGAATAAACACCACCGCCAGAATCGGCACCGACAGCGGCAACAGCACCAGCCGGAACGCCTGCCATGGCGTGGCGCCGTCCAGCGCAGCGGCCTCTTCCAGCGAACCATCGATGGTTTCGAAATAGCCCTTAATGGTCCAGACATGCAGCGCGATACCGCCCAGATAGGCGAAAATCACCCCACCGTGAGTATTCAGCCCGATAAAGGGCAGATACTGGCCGAGTCGATCAAACAGCGCATACAGCGCCACCAGCGACAGCACCGCCGGGAACATCTGGAAAATCAGCATTCCCTTTAACAGGCTGGCGCGACCGGTAAAGCGCATGCGGGCAAACGCATAAGCGCAGGTGGTGGAGAGCGCCACAATGCCCAGCGCACTGATGGCCGCAATCTTGACCGAGTTCCACAACCACAACAGTACCGGGAAGGGCGGTGGCGTCACCCGGCCATCGGCGTGTTCAACGCTGAAGCCCAGCGCCAGCCGCCAGTGTTCCCAGGAGATCTGCTCCGGAATCAGGCTGCCGGTGGCGAAATTACCGGCGCGCAGTGAAATGGCGATCACCATCAGCAGTGGAAACAGGATGGCGGCAATAAATAACAGCAGCAGCAGATGCGTCGTCAGCAGACGCAGCCGTTGCGATTTTGGTTGTACCATAGCCATAACAACTCCTTAGAGCCTGGTCCATCAGGCCATTTTTTTGTCAGTCTGAAGCCGGGCAGTGCTCACAATCCTCAGCTACTTCGGGTAGGTGCCGGTTGTTTCACGCTGTCCGTGTTCCGGCTGCCTGCAACAATTACGCCTGGCGAGCCAGGCTCCTTAGTCGAATTTCATCCGCGACGCTTTCAGATTGATCACCGCCAGCGCACCCACCAGCAGGAAGATCAGGGTGGCAATTGCCGCCGCCAGACCAAAGTCCTGTCCGCCGCCGCCTTCAAAGGCGATACGCCAGGTGTAGTTGACCAGCAGGTCGGTATAACCGGCCGGAGTGGTGGTCCCGATTCGATCCGGCCCGCCGTTGGTCAGCAGTTGCACCAGCACGAAGTTGTTAAAGTTAAAGGCGAAGCTGGCGATCATCAGCGGCATCAGCGGCTTCAGCAGCAGTGGCAGGGTGATCAGGAAGAAGTTTTGCAACGGCCCGGCCCCGTCCATCGCAGAGGCTTCATACAGATCGTCAGGAATCGCCTTCAGCAGCCCCATGCACAGGATCATCATGTAGGGATAACCCAGCCAGGTGTTGACGATAATCAGCATGGCGCGTGCCAGCGTTGGATCGCTGAACCAGGCGGGCTTCACGCCAAACAGCGCGCTGAGCATCACGTTGATCTCACCGAAACTCTGGTTAAACAGTCCCTTGAAGATCAGAATCGAGATAAACGCCGGTACCGCATAAGGCAGGATCAGCATCACCCGGTAAACCGCTTTGCCGCGCAGCGCCTCCCACTGCACCAGACAAGCCAGCACCATACCGACCGCCACGGTCAGCACCACGGTCATCAGCGAGAACAGCAGCGTCCAGCCGAAGATCGCCAGGAACGGCTTCTGAATACCTTCATCGGTAAACACCCGCAGGAAATTCTGCCAGCCGGTGTTGACGGTGAAGCCAGGGCTCAGGGTTTCATTCGCCCAGCTACCGTCGGCGTTAATCGCCTGATAGAAACCGGTTTGCGGGTTAGCGCGATAGTGCGTTCCGCTCTGCTGGTTAGTCAGCTCATCCTGCGCGCCAACCTGATACAGCGGCTGGGTGCCGGAGAACTGCCGCAGTGAACTCATGCGTAACTGACGGCCATCCGGCAACACCGCACTGATCTGACTCAGCGCCTGGCGATTGCCGGTGATCACCCGCAGCGTGGCGCGCTCGCCAGCCGGTTGCGCGGCGGGCTGCATTTTCAGCTGCTGTTCACCGCCAAAGCGGAACGGCGGCGAGACAAAATGGTTGCCATTTTCATCCAGCATCAGTTGCCAGCGATCGCCTGCCGGATAGAGCGAGAAACTGACAGCTTCACCCGACTGGAAGGAACGGCTCAGCAGTACCTGCTGCGCCCGCTCAAAGGTGAGCTGGTTGGTGCTGCTGTAGTTGGTAAAGGCGATGGCGATGGTACAGGCGAGCGGAAACAGCACGAACAGCGCCATCCCCGCCACGCCGGGATAAACATAGCGCCAGGCATAGGCGCGACGATTAGCGTAGATCCAAAGGCCGAGCGCACTGAGGATCAGCGTCAGCAGCGCAAACAGATATTCACCCTGCGCATACATCAGCACCAGCAGATAGCCGACCAGCAGACAGCAGATCCCGATGAGAACGCTTTTAATCAACAGACCTGGCGTTTTCGGTTTTCCTGACATGATGCGGTTTTCCTTAACAGTCACTCAAGCCGGGTTGCCCCGGCTGTAAAGGGAGGATTACTTTTTCAGGCGCGCCTGGGCATCTTTCAGGGCAGCGTCAACGCTCTGACGACCGCCCAGCGCATTCAGGGTAGCGGTGCGCATGGCGTACCAGAACGCCGCCATCTGCGGGATGTTCGGCATGATATCGCCGTGGCGGGCGTTGCTCATGGTGGCGGCGATACGGGAATCTTTCTCCAGCGTCTGCTGGAATGATTTCAGCGCCACGGCACCCAGCGGCTTGTCTTTGTTAACCGCGTCCAGTCCAGCGTCGGTCAGCAGGTAGTTTTCCAGAAACTCTTTTGCCAGTTCTTTATTGGGGCTGGCGGCGTTGATCCCGGCACTCAGCACGCCGACAAAGGCTTTCGACGGTTTGCCGTTCAGCGTCGGTAACTCAGCAACGCCATAGTCGATGCCGCTTTTATCGATGTTGCTCCACGCCCAGGGACCGTTAATGGTCATGGCGGTTTGACCCTTGTTGAAAGCAGCTTCAGCAATCGAGTAGTCGGTATCGGCGTTGAGGGTTTTGGCCTTGACCTGATCGACCAGGAACTGCATGCCCGCTTTGGCTCCGGCGTTATCCACTCCGACATCCTTCACGTCATAACGGCCGTCATTCAGCTTAAAGGCATAAGCGCCACCCGCGGCCAGCAGTGGCCAGGTGAAGTAGGGTTCCTGCAGGTTAAACATGATGGCGCTTTTGCCTTTGGCGCGCATTTGCTTGTCGAGTCCGGCAATCTCTTCCCAGGTTTTTGGCGGTGTCGGCAGCAGCTTTTTGTTGTAAATCAGCGACAGCGACTCAACCGAAATCGGATAGCCGATCAGCTTGCCGTCAAAGCGCACTGCATCCCAGGTGAAGGGGAAGATTTTTTGCTGGAAGCTGGCTTCAGGCGTGATCTCAGCCAGCAGGCCCGATTGTGCGTAGCCGCCAAAGCGGTCGTGAGCCCAGAAAATGATATCCGGGCCATCGCCGGTGGCGGCGACCTGCGGATATTTCTCTTCCATCTTATCAGGATGCTCCACCGTCACTTTAATGCCGGTCTCCTGTTCAAACTTCTTACCGACCTCGGCAAGGCCGTTATAGCCTTTGTCGCCGTTGATCCAGATGACCAACTTGCCTTCCTCAATTTTTGCCACTGCGGATGCTGAAAACAGCACGGCAGAGAGGGCAGAGAGGGCCAGAATTCGTGCACCGGTTTTCATCGTCATAAGTCCATCCTGTTTGCGGAAGCGGTGATTGCTCTTCCGGCAACATTGTGCGCATCCGTCACCGCTTCTCATCCTCCTTCGCTCTACGCCCTGTGGCTGAGGGGTGTGATCGGGCTGGCAAAAAACCGGCGAAGCGGGCGGTTACGGGCTAAAAAATCCGGCAGGTCTGCGTTAGCGATCACAAAAAACCGCCGCCCATCGCTCACCGCCGCGTCAGCCCGCCTTTCTCCTCCTCCCGTCTCCTCCCCCAGCAGGTTGCGCGGCGGCGGAGGATGTTAGCCCGGCCATCCTTGCGCATAGTGAGCCCCGGAACCCGTCTGCCGAGAGCAGACACCAATGAGCAGCTAAGAGGGAAGGGATCATGGCGAGCGTTGTGCTACGCAATGTCACAAAAGCCTGGGGCGATACGGTGGTGTCGAAAGATATCGATCTCACCATTCGTGAAGGGGAATTTGTCGTTTTTGTTGGCCCATCAGGCTGTGGCAAATCAACACTGCTGCGCATGATTGCCGGACTGGAAACCATCACCAGTGGGGAGCTGCTGATTGGTGACCGCCGCATGAATGAGGTGCCGCCCGCCGAGCGCGGTATCGGCATGGTATTTCAATCCTATGCGCTCTACCCGCACCTGTCGGTGGCGGAAAACATGTCTTTTGGCCTGAAGCTGGCCGGTGTGAAAAAAGCGGAAATCCATCAGCGGGTCAACCAGGTGGCGGAAATCCTGCAGCT
This sequence comes from Pantoea sp. X-Soil-MYKO-1785, assembly GCF_059730675.1. Lineage (NCBI taxonomy): Bacteria > Pseudomonadati > Pseudomonadota > Gammaproteobacteria > Enterobacterales > Erwiniaceae > Pantoea > Pantoea sp. X-Soil-MYKO-1785. The sequence continues at coordinate 602,737 of NZ_AP036001.1, read as the reverse complement.
GGCGCACCTGCTGGATCGCCGTCCCAAAGCGTTATCGGGAGGACAGCGTCAGCGCGTGGCAATTGGCCGCACGCTGGTGGCGGAACCGCGGGTCTTCCTGCTGGATGAACCGCTCTCTAACCTTGATGCGGCGCTGCGCGTCCAGATGCGGATTGAGATCTCCCGTCTGCATAAGCGCCTGAAGCGCACCATGATTTACGTCACCCACGATCAGATCGAAGCGATGACGCTGGCCGATAAGATTGTGGTGCTCGACGCCGGGCGCATTGCGCAGGTCGGCAAGCCGCTGGAGCTTTACCACTATCCCGCCAACCGCTTTGTGGCTGGCTTCATCGGCTCTCCGAAAATGAATTTCCTGCCGGTCAAAGTGACCGCCACGGCCATCGATCAGGTGCAGGTCCGGCTGCCGAATCAGCAGCTGGTCTGGCTGCCGGTCGACAGTGCGGGCGTGCAGGTCGGCAGCAATATGTCGCTGGGCATCCGCCCTGAACATCTGCTCTCCAGCGATATCGCCGACGTTACCCTTGAGGGTGAAGTGCAGGTGGTGGAGCAGCTGGGGCATGAAACACAAATCCATATCCAGATTCCCGCCATTCGTCAAAACCTGGTCTACCGCCAGGAAGACGTCGTGCTGGTAAAAGAGGGCGCCATCCTCGGTATCGGCCTGCCACCCGAGCGCTGTCACCTGTTCCGTGAGGACGGGAGCGCCTGTCGCAGGCTGTATCAGGAGCTGGGTGTTTAGCCCTGCCAAAACAATAAAAGCAATGACCTCAGGAGATAGAAAATGTTAACTCTGCGCAAACTTCCCCTCGCCGTTGCCGTCGCGGTGGGAACCCTCTCCGCCCCGACGATGGCGGTCGATTTTACCGGGTACGCCCGTTCCGGCATTGGCTGGACCGGCAGCGGTGGTGAACAGCAATGTTTTCAGGCCACCGGTGCTCAAAGTAAATACCGTCTGGGTAACGAATGCGAAACCTACGCCGAATTAAAATTAGGTCAGGAAGTGTGGAAAGAGGGCGATAAGAGCTTCTATTTCGACACCAACGTGGCCTACTCCGTGGCGCAGCAGAATGACTGGGAAGCGACCTCTCCGGCCTTCCGTGAAGCCAATGTGAAAGGTAAAAACCTGATCGAAGCGCTGCCAGGCTCAACCATCTGGGCCGGTAAGCGCTTCTATCAGCGTCATGACGTTCACATGATCGACTTCTACTACTGGGATATCTCTGGTCCGGGTGCCGGTCTGGAAGATGTGGATCTCGGTTTTGGTAAGCTGTCATTCGCCGCCACCCGTTCGTCTGAAGCGGGCGGGTCTTACACCTTCTCCAGCGATCGGATCCGTGACTTCGCCACCAGCACCGCCAACGACGTGTTTGACGTGCGCCTCGCCGGACTGGAAACCAACACCAACGGCGTGCTGGAGCTGGGGGTCGACTACGGTCGCGCCAATGCCCGTGATGACTACCGTCTGGAAGACGGCGCCTCTAAAGATGGCTGGATGTTCACTGCTGAACATACCCAGAGCATGCTGAAGGGCTACAACAAATTTGTGCTGCAGTATGCCACCGATGCGCTGACCTCACAGGGCAAAGGCGTGCCGCAGGGCACCAGCCTCAACAACAACGGCGATATGTATCGCATCCTCGACCACGGTGCGATCTCGCTGGCGGAACGCTGGGACCTGATGTACGTGGCGATGTATCAGAACATCGATCTGGATAATAACCGCGGCACCGAATGGTACACCGTCGGCGTGCGCCCGATGTACAAATGGACACCGATCATGAGCACCCTGCTGGAGCTGGGCTACGACAACGTGAAGTCGCAGCAGGCTAACGAACGCAACGGCCAGTATAAAATCACGCTGGCGCAGCAGTGGCAGGCGGGTGACAGCATCTGGTCACGTCCGGCGCTGCGCGTATTCGCCACCTACGCCAAGTGGGATGAGAAGTGGGGTTATAACAAAGACAGCGCCGGCGATCTCACCACCTTCGCCTCTGCTGACAGCAGCGGTAACGGTATCCTGACCAACAGCCGTGGCGACAACGACGAGATTACCTTCGGTGCGCAGATGGAAATCTGGTGGTAAGCCGACGCTCTCCAGCCCAGGCGCGGCGGCGCGCCTGATTGGTCTTTTTGGTCACGGTGCGCCATTGCCTGGTTCGTGCCGTGGCCTGCAATAAGGTAGGCATAATGAAAATGACAAAAACCCTGACGGCGCTCTGCCTGAGCGCGGCGTTACTGGCCGGACACAGTCTGCCAGCCCTGGCGGACATCAATCTGGTGCCGCAGGATCTCTCCTCTGCTCCGCAGGTTGCGCCGGAAACGCTGCAACACCTGAGCTGGCTGCCGGTTGCCGCTTCTCAGACCCAGGTTACCCAGCTGGCGACCAGTGGACAGTCACTGAATGCTCCGCACGTTGCCGGACCAGTGGCGGCCTACAGTCTGCCGGCCAATATCGGTGAACTGACGCTGACGCTGAGCAGCGAAGTGGCGAACAATCAGGTTTTCGCCCCGAACGTGCTGGTGCTGGATGAAAATATGCGGCCCGCCGCCTGGTTCCCGAGTCGCTACTTCACCTACCAGAAACCGGGTGTGATGGCGGCGGACCGGCTGGAAGGGGTGATGAAGCTCACGCCGGCGCTTGGCCAGCAAAAAATTTACCTGCTGGTGTTTACTACTGAGCAGGATCTGACCCAGACCACCACACTGCTTGACCCGGCGAAAGCTTACGCGCAGGGCACCGGTCACGCGGTACCGGATATTCCCGATCCGATCGCCCGTCACAGCCGTGAAGGGACGCTGAAGCTGAAACTGCAGACCAGTTCCGGCTCATCAATTCTGGTCGGCCCGCTGTTTGGCTCTTCCGGCCCTGGCCCGGTTACCGTCGGCAACACCGCTGCGGTTTCGCCAGCCGCCTACAGCGCTGCACCGGCCCCGGCACCAAAAGCCAAAGCTGAACCGATCATCAATGAGACCGAAAGTTACTTTAATCAGAACATCAGACAGGCAGTGAACAGCGGCAATATCGATAAGGCGCTGAAATTGCTGGATGAAGCCGAGCGGCTGGGATCGACCTCCGCCCGGCAGACCTTTATCAGTAGTGTTAAAGGCAAGGGGTGAAACGGCCCCGACAATACTGATGTTGTCCCACCTGGTGCGCTGCGGCGCACCTTTTTTATGCGGCAAAAACCTGCCTAAGTCTTTCAGCTGTTATCCCGCGTGGCTACTCTGCCCGTTTTTTTGATACTCCCATCCGATTAAGCAATGGACCAAAGCTTAAGATTGTATAGTCTTGTGCTGCTGAAGACAGACCATAATTCTTGTATGTTGTACGTTTGTTATGTACATTTCAGCAAAGTATTGATGGAGATTTTATGCGCACCTATACCACAACTCAGGCCCGGCAAAATATTGCTGAGGTTATGGAAAAAGCCACCGCTGGTGAGCCGGTTGAGATCACCCGGCGTGATGGTTCTTCTGCCGTGCTGATTAGCCGCAATGACTTTAATGCGTGGCAGGAGGCGAAACTGGATGCTGAATTTGACACCATCATGGGGCGACATGACCGCACCATTAAGGCGCTGGCCGATCGATGAAATGGGTCAGCGCGCTGGAGGTGATAAGCTTCCACGATCGCCTGTTGACTCTGCTGCCTGGCATCCCGGGCATGCCCGATCCCGATAGAGCAGAGGCTATTATCCATCGGGTACAAAATCAGCTTTATTATGAAAACGTGACAGATATTTATGCTCTGGCCGCAATCTATCTGGTTGCTATCGCCCGTGGGCATATTTTCAATGATGGCAATAAGCGAACAGCCTTTTTCGTTGCGATGGTTTTTTTAAACCGTAACGGTATTGCTATCCGGGATGAAGATGACGAACTTGAGGAGTTAACCGTCTCGGCCGCAACCGGCGCTGTTACTCCCGATCAGGTTGCCGCTGTTTTAGGTCGTTTATCTCTGTCCTCGTGAACCGTGCGGTTAGTACAGCCCACCCTCCGTTATGACACTTTCCGGCAGACGTTGAGTTAAAAACCAGGCATATCACTGACCGGCCTGGTTTTTAACTGAGTTTCAGTGCTTCAGCCTTTATCTCTTAGCGAGGCGTTTTCGGCGAGCCGTCAGATCACGCAGCAGTGCGTCGGTGGCGGCATCGCTGAACAGCGTTTCCAGCGTGGCGCTGAGCTTACGTCGCCAGTTCGGATACTCGTCGCTGGTGCCGGGAATATTGACCGGAGCCGCCATATCAAGCCAGTCCTCCGGTTGCAGACCCAGCAACGCACTGTGGCTGTCCGCCAGATACCGCTGCATCGCCCGGTTCAGGGCTTTGCTCATCTGGGTACGGCGTGCATCGCGTCCGGCACGTTTGGGCAGGGCACCGACCCGGTGCAGACTGTGCAGCAACGCCTGCTTCGCCCGCAGCCGATCCTGATACAACCCGGCCAGCACCACCTTGTCGGGGTAGAGGCCGAGCCTGGCACCGAGGGTCAAATCATCGCTCTGCCACCAGCCTCGCAGCGTCGGGAGATCGTGGGTGGTCGCCACCGCCATCGCCTGACGCGGCCATTCGGCCGGCGGACGAAAACCCTGAGCCGAAGTCTGCTCAAAATAGAGCACCTTGTAGGAATAAACCCCGCCGTCACGCAGCTTATCGACAATGGCCTCCGGCACGGTGCCAAGATCTTCGCCGATTACCATGCAGCGGTTGCGCTGACTCTCCAGCGCCAGTATCGCCAGCAGATCATCAATCGGATAGTGCACGTAAGCGCCGTTAGCAGCGCCCTGACCGGCAGGGATCCACCACAGGCGCAGTAACGCCATCACGTGATCGATACGCAGCGCACCGCAGTCTCGCATGTTGGCACGTAACAGGGCGATCCACGGCTGCCAGGCCCGCTGCCGCATCACCTGCGGATCCATCGGCGGCAAGCCCCAGTCCTGACCGCGCGGGCCCAGAATATCGGGCGGTGCGCCGACGCTGGCATCCAGGCAGTAAAGACGGCGCTCGCTCCAGGTTTCGGCCCCGCCTTGCGCTACGCCGACCGCCAGATCGCGATAGAGTCCAATCGGCATCTGCTGCTGCTGACAGCACTGCCAGCAGGCGGCGAACTGCCGGGCGGCCAGCCACTGTAACCACAGCCAGAATCGCACCTGGTCGCCCTGCTGCTGCAGAAATTGCTGCACCGCCGGACTGTCGGGCTGCTGCAACGCCTCCGGCCAGACCGGCCAGCCCCAGCGCTGGCTATCCTGCGCCATCTGGTCGGCGTGCAGCGCATCAAACAACGCCTGATGTAACAGGCTTTCGCCACCCTGCTGAACAAAGTCGTTGAACGCTTTGACCTCCGGGTCGGCGGCATCGCGCTGCCCGAACTGCGGCCAGGCTAAGCTGAGCGCATCAATTTTGAGCCGGGTTACAGCCGGATAATCGACCCATTCAGATGCACGCGCCTGCTCAAGAGCCTGCCGGGTGTCGGCCTGGTGCCACCATGCCTGTGCCGCGGGCGATTGCTGAAAATCCGCCACCGCCGCCACATCGATGTAAACCACATTCAGCCAGCGGCGCGACGAGGGACTGTAAGGGCTGGCACTGTCAGGCGTAGCCGGGAACAGCGCATGGATCGGATTAAGGCCGATAAAGGCACCGCCGCGTGCCGCCACGGCCGGCAGCATCCGGCGTAAGTCACCAAAATCACCGATCCCCCAGTTCTCTGCCGAACGCAGGGTATACAGCTGGACGCAGGCACCCCACAAAGCCTCACCCGCCACCAGCGCGGGCGGCTCATAGCAGCGCGGCGGCGCGATAATCAGCTGGCAGGACCACTGCTGATGCGCCTGCTGCAGCGACAGCTGATGATAGCCCTCTGCCAGCGGCGGCAGATGCAGCGGTTGCCCGGGCTGGCAACGCCCGGCGGTGATTTCACCTGACTCGCGGGTGAGCTGCCAGTGCGCGTCCGTGCTGAGCTGCGGGGCGAGACTCAGTACTTCGCCGCTGCGAAAAATCGCGACCGGCGGCAGCGGCGTGGTCGCCGGTCGCGGCGGCTGCATCACCGCCAGCAAACGCTGGCGGGTGTCAGTCGGAATCGCCTGCGGCTGGCCGTGGGCATTGATATACTCGGCGGCAATACCTGCCAGAGAAAACTGATCCAGTACCTGTTCGGTTTTCATGGCGTTCCTTAGCGCGTGGCTTGCCAGATGCGCTGCTGATAGTCGCGGATGGCACGATCGGAGCTGAACATGCCGCAGCGCGCGGTGTTAAGGATGGTAGCGCGCGTCCAGCCATCCCGATCGCTCCACAGCGCTTCCACCTGCGCCTGCGCATCTAGGTAGGGCTGGAAATCGGCCAGTACCAGATACGGGTCGCCGCCTTCCGGACCGAGGCTATGCAGCATTTCCTCAAAGGCCGCGCAGTCGCCCTGACTGAAGGTGCCATCTTCCAGCGCCTGCAGCACCTGATTGAGCTGATGATCTTTCTTACGCCACTGCGCCGGGGCATAGCCGTCAGCCTTTAACGCCACCACCTGGTCTACGGTGTGACCGAAGATAAAGATGTTCTCGCTGCCGACCTGTTCGGCGATTTCAACGTTCGCGCCGTCCAGCGTACCGATGGTCAGCGCGCCGTTGAGCGCCAGCTTCATGTTGCCGGTGCCGGAGGCTTCCTTACCGGCAGTGGAAATCTGCTCGGAGAGATCGGCCGCCGGGATCAGGCGCTCGGCCACCGAGACGTTATAGTCCGGCACAAACACCACCTTCAGACGGTTGCCGACCCGCGGGTCCTGGTTGATGGTTTCCGCGACTTTGTTGATGGCATAAATGATGTTCTTCGCCAGCGCATAGCCCGGTGCCGCTTTGGCCCCGAACAGCACCACGCGCGGCACCCGATTCGCCTGCGGATCGGTGACCAGCGTTTGCCACAGCGCAATAATGTGCAGCAGGCTCAGATGCTGACGTTTGTACTCATGCAGGCGTTTAATCTGCACGTCGAACAGCGCCTCAGGATCGATCTCAATCCCGGTACGGCTGGCCACCCAGTTGGCCAGCGCCACTTTGTTCTGCTGTTTGATAGCACGATATTCGGCGCGGAACGCCGCATCGTCGGCAAACGCCTCCAGTCCCTGCAGCGCATCGAGGTCGTTCAGCCACGGTTTTTGCAGCGTTTTATCGATTAACGCGCTCAGTGCCGGGTTGCACTGATTGATCCAGCGACGCGGCGTGATGCCGTTGGTGACGTTATGGAATTTTTCCGGCCACAGCTGGTGATATTCCGGGAACAGATCCTGCACCACCAGTTTCGAGTGCAGGGCGGCAACGCCGTTCACCGCAAAGCCGCTGGTGACGCACAGGTTCGCCATGCGTAGCTGGTTGTTATGCACCAGCGCCAGCTTCGCCCATTTGGCTTCATCGCCCGGCCAGCGAGCCTCAACCAGGGTTTTCAGTTGGGTATTGAGGGTATTGATGATCATCATATGGCGCGGCAGCAGGCTGCGCACCAGACGCACATCCCAGCACTCCAGCGCTTCCGGCATCAGGGTGTGGTTGGTGTAAGCAAAAGTATGCTGAGTAATCTGCCAGGCGCGATCCCAGCTGAGCTGATGCTCATCCAGCAGCAGGCGCATCAGTTCAGGGATCGCCAGCGTCGGGTGCGTGTCGTTGAGCTGAATCACTTCGTGATCGGCCAGCGATTCAATGCTGCGTCCGGCCTGATGATGGCGACGAAGAATATCGGCCAGCGCACAGGCGCACTGGAAATATTGCTGCATCAGACGCAGCTTTTTGCCGTTCTGATGATTGTCATTCGGGTAGAGCACTTTAGTCAGTTTTTCAGCGTCGATTCCCTGCTGTTCAGCGCGCAGAAAATCACCGTCGTTAAAGCGGTTCAGATTGAACGGCTGCGCATGCTTCGCCTGCCACAAGCGTAACGGCTGGCTGACGCCGTTCTGGTATCCCACCACCGGCAGATCCCAGGCTTCACCCTGCAGCACAAATGCCGGTTGCCAGTGCGGGCGTCCGTCGACGGTGGTGACTTTGCCGCCCAGACCGACGTCGACATTCAGTGCCGCATTATGGTTAAACCACGGATAGCGATCGCGCTGCCAGTCATCAGGGGTTTCGTGCTGCGCGCCGTCTTCGAAGCGCTGGCGGAACAAACCGTACTGGTAGTTCAGCCCGTAGCCGATGGCAGGCTGTCCGACCGTTGCCATCGAGTCGAGAAAACAGGCGGCCAGTCGTCCGAGACCGCCGTTACCCAGCGCCGGATCGGTTTCATTTTCCAGCACCTCAGTCAGTGAAATATCCCAGCCCGCCAGCGCCTCATTGACCGCGTTGTACCAGCCGAGGTTCAGCAGATTGTTGCCGGTCAGCCGGCCAATCAGAAACTCCATCGACAGGTAGTTGACGTGGCGCAGCGAACTGTCCGCCGCCACCGGAGGCTGTGCCGCCAGCAGATCGGCCAGCGCGCCGCTCAGCGCCTGCCACCACTGGGCGTGAGTCATTTCACGCGCATCGCGCAGACCAAAACGTTGCCACTGACGCGTCAGGGCAGCAGTAAAATGTTCGGGGTTAAATTCGGGCTGTGTCATGGTTTGTGTCCTGTCAGAACAGTCAATGGGTCAATGTGACACCAGTTTGCCCGTGCGACAGATACGGCTCCTCCTCCTGAAGCGAATTAGACCAGGAGGATAGGGAGGGTGGAGAGGCTGAGGCTAATCTGAAAGCGCGCCAGGAGTGTGATTCCGCGCGCTTTTGTAAAGTTTAGTTAATGGGTTTGCTTGCATTCGCCAGGCGAATGGATGAACGTGTAAGGAATAATTACGAAGCGTAAAATAATGATGCGCTTGACGTGAATGGAGAAACGTGCGCCCATGCTAATTCCCTCAAAACTCAGCCGCCCGGTTCGCCTTGAAGGCACCGTCATCCGTGAAAGATTGCTGCAAAAACTGACCGCCGCCGGCAATTACCGGCTGGTGCTGATCACTAGTCCGGCGGGCTACGGCAAAACCACGCTGGTGTCGCAGTGGGCGGCGGGTAAAACGCATCTTGGCTGGTATTCGTTAGACGAGGGTGACAATCAGCCGGAGCGGTTCGCCGACTACCTGATTGCTGCACTGCAACAGGCCAGCAACGGCGGCTGTCCACGCAGTGAATTACTGGCGCAAAAGCGGCAATACGTTAATCTCAATGCCCTGTTTTCACAGCTGTTTATAGAACTGGTGGAGTGGCAGCAGCCGCTGTGGCTGATCGTTGACGACTACCACCTGATCACCAATCCGGTTATTCACGACGCGATGCGTTTTTTCCTGCGTCATCAACCCGAAAATCTGACCCTGATCCTGCTGTCGCGAAATCTGCCGCAGCTCGGCATCGCTAACCTGCGGGTGCGTGAGCAGCTGATCGAACTCGGCAGCCAGCAGCTGGCGTTTACCCATCAGGAAGCGCGTCAGTTTTTCGACTGCCGGCTGGCCGCGCCGCTGGAAAGCGAAGAGAGCGGCAAGCTGTGTGATGACGTCGCGGGCTGGGCCACCGCGCTGCAGCTGATCGTGCTGTCGGCGCGCCAGGGTGCCAGTGCCGCACATGACTCGGCGCGGCGTCTTTCCGGCATCAATGCCAGCCATCTTTCCGATTATCTGGTGGAAGAGGTGCTGGATAATGTCGACCTGCCGACCCGCCATTTTTTACTCAAAACCGCGCTGCTGCGCTCAATGAACGATGAGCTGATCGCCGGTGTTACCCGCGAAGAGAACGGACAGATGCGGCTGGAAGAGATTGAGCGCCAGGGGCTGTTCTTGCAGCGCATGGACGATTCTGGTTGCTGGTTCAGCTACCATCCGCTGTTTGGTAATTTTCTGCGCCAGCGCTGTCAGTGGGAGCTGGCGGCGGAGCTGCCGGCACTGCATCGGGCCGCAGCGGAAAGCTGGATGGCACAGGGCTTTCCCGGCGAGGCGATTCATCATGCGCTGGCCTCCGGCGATGCCAGTATGCTACGCGATGTGCTGCTGAAGCACGCCTGGACGCTGTTTAATCAGAGCGAACTGCCGCTGCTGGAAAACTCCCTGAAAGCGCTGCCGTGGGAGATGATGCTGGAAAATCCAATGCTGGTGCTGCTGCAGGCGTGGCTGATGCAAAGTCAGCATCGCTTTTCCGAAGTGGACAGCTTGCTGGCCCGCTTTGAACAGGCCAGCCGCTGCGAGATTGACGATGCGCTGCGCGGCGAATTTAATGCGCTGCGTGCCCAGGTGGCGATCAATGATGGCAACACCGATGAGGCGGAGCGACTGGCGAAACTGGCGCTGGATATTTTACCCACCAGCCGTCACTACAGCCGCATTGTGGCAACCTCGGTACACGGCGAGGTGATGCATTGCAAAGGCGATTTAGACAATTCACTTAACCTGATGCGCCAGACTGAACAGATGGCGCGTCGCGATGAGGTCTGGCATTACGCGCTGTGGAGCCTGATTCAGCAGAGTGAAATTCTGTTTGCCCAGGGTTTTTTACAGGCGGCCTATGAGATCCAGAGCCGGGCGTTTGTGCTGGTCGATGAGCAGCATCTGGCGCAGTTTCCGCTGCATGAGTTTCTGCTGCGGATCCGCGCTCAGCTGCTGTGGGCGTGGGGTCGGCTGGAGGAAGCAGAGCAGGCGGCACGCGAAGGCATCCAGGTACTGACCGGCTTTCAGCCGCAACAGCAGATCCAGTGTCTGGGGCTGCTGGTGCAGTGCTCGCTGGCGCGTGGCAATCTCGATAATGCGCGTAGCTACCTCAACCGGCTGGAAAACCTGCTGAATAACGGCAACTGGCACAGCGACTGGATCGCTAACGCCGATAAAGTGCGGGTGATCTACTGGCAGATGACCGGCGACAACGAGAGCGCCAGCAACTGGATGCGGCAAACGCCGAAGCCGGCTTTCGCCAATAACCATTTCCTGCAGGGACAGTGGCGCAATATCGCCCGGGCGCAGATCTTACTCGGCGATGTCAGCCAGGCGGAAGTGGTACTGGAGGAGCTGAATGAAAACGCCCGCGCCCTGCGGTTAATGAGTGATTTAAACCGTAACCTGCTGCTGCTTAATCAGATTTACTGGCAAACCGATCGCAAAGCCGACGCGCAGCGCACGCTGATCGAGGCGCTGAAACTGGCGCGCAGTACCGGCTTTATCAGCCATTTTGTGATTGAAGGCGAGATGATGGCTCAGCAGCTGCGCCAGCTGATCCAGCTGAACACCCTTAATGAACTGGACAACCATCGTGCCCGGCGAATTTTGCTGGAGATTAACAAATACCACCGTCACAAGTTCGCCCATTTTGATGAGGGATTTGTCAGCCGGTTACTCAACCATCCTGACGTGCCGGAATTGATCCGCACCAGTCCGCTGACGCAGCGTGAATGGCAGGTGCTGGGCTTGATCTATTCGGGCTACAGCAACGATCAAATTGCCGGCGAGCTGGCGGTGGCGTCCACCACCATCAAAACCCATATCCGCAATCTCTATCAGAAGCTGGGCGTGTCGCATCGTACCGAAGCGATGAATCAGGTGCAGTCGCTGCTGAAAATGATGGGTTACGTCTGATGATATGCGTCGCTACAGGCGGGCATCCGCCTGCTGATGCTGAAGGGAAAGCTGAAGTCTGAGTTCAATGAGGAACTATCCCGGGCTGACTCCATCCGGGTGATTAAACTGCGGCCGTTCTGGCAGGCGTGAGCACCAGCGCATATCTGCAAACCGGTTTTCAACTATTAAAGCGCGCGCTGAAGTGGAGCAGACACTGCGCTGATGCAGGCACCGATCAGGCTGGCCGCAGGACTGGATTCTGAAACAGGACATCCATCGCATGACCACAAAGCCCGGCTTCTCTGGTTATTACCCAATGACCTTACCGGCTCAGTCTCATCAACTACTGAAACATCTATTTGTTGAGATCCCAGCGTTGATAGCAGGCGTTAATCTCGCGGGGTAACGTCAGCATTAGCCGGGGGATCGTAATCTGCTCAAACAGCGTCCTGTAGCGAAGGCGGTTTGCAGGCGCAATAAGCGCAATGTATTTGAGCATCTCCCAGCTAACATTCTCCCTGCCGGTTTTGAGCCCGCCGATTCTGGGTTTTGATGAGTAACATCTGCGAATATAGCGCAGCAACGCTATCGGCACCGGTACATCAAGCAGGATTAGCCCTGTGGCACGTTCGAGTCGTGGATGTATGCATTTTGTATAGTTGCCCTCCATCACCCATTTTTCCTTTTGCACCGCCTCAGCATGTAACTGATAAAAATCCTCTGGTTTCCGGGGGACCCATTTTGAATCCGGCAGATGATGCAGTTGATCCAGATGGATTAAAGGCAAAGATGTTTTACGCGCTATCGCATCAGCCAGCGTTGATTTACCGCTGTTTGAGGGTCCCATAATGCAGATGCGTGGGCCCAGTACTTCCAGTGATAACGATGTATTCATAAATCAGTCCTTCAACGTTCCCGGAAAAAAACACCACTAAGGGTAACAGTATTAATAGTTTAAAGTCTTTTTCGGTGCGGCGGCAGGCCAGAAAAGGACGCCGGTTGGGGGCACTAACCGACAGGATTGCCAGGCGTCAGATTGTATACGGCAAGTTCAGCTTCTGCCGTTGGGTTACGGTCGGCGTTGAGCGCAGGGCGGATGCAATCGCACGAAGCGAAGTCCGTGCTGCAAAAGCATCAGCACTGTGGCCCGCGCGAAATGGCCGTCAGTACGACCGGCCATATTACGTGTTCCAGCGTACTCACTGTTTCAGTCGCGGATTAACCATCCGTTGAACGTGTTATTGCTTCCCACTGTTCCATTTCCTTGCCTAAAGCCGTGAGCTTTTGCCGCACTAAATGTAATGCATCACTGCCTAACAATAAATGCACTGGCGGGGTCTGGCTCTCAATGATTGCCAGTATGGCGCGGGCTGCCTTTACAGGATCGCCAGGTTGCTTACCGCTTTTTTCCTCACGAGCCTGGCGAATAGGATCAAACAACGCGTCGTAGTCCGGAATGCTGCGAACGCTGCGAACCATTGATCGCCCGGCCCAGTCGGTGCGAAACGAGCCAGGTGCCACGGCTGTCACCTGTATGTTGAACGGGGCAAGCTCTTTGCTTAACGTTTCAGATATTCCTTCCAGTGCAAATTTGCTGCCGCAGTAATAACTGATGCCGGGCAGGGTAATGAAACCGCCCATTGAGGTGATATTAATAATATGGCCACGACGGCGCTGGCGCATATCTGGTAGCACGGCTTTGATCATCGCCACTGCGCCAAACACGTTCACGTCAAACTGGCGGCGCATCTCTGTGATTGATGATTCTTCCATTATGCCTTCATGGCCGTAACCGGCATTGTTTACCAGCACATCAATCGGACCGACGTCAGACTCAATCTCGCCAACGACCTTATCAATACGCTCAAAGTCGGTGACATCAAGCAGACGGCCAAAAGCCCGCTGCACATTGAGCGCCTCGAAAGCCTGCTGTGCTTCGCGGGTGCGAACGGTACCCACCACCCGATGGCCTGCGGCGAGGGCTTCCTGTGCCAGCGCCTGACCAAAGCCGCTGCTGACGCCGGTGATTAAAATCGTTTTTACAGATGTCATAAAAAAACTCCCCTGAACTGTGGAAGTTGCATAGTATTTTATGTTCTGCTGCATTTTCAGGCCGTATCTTCTCTTTTTCTTGCCTGATTTTATGAGGTGGTGTGATGTCGGGGATGATGACCTTAGTGAAAGCACTGGCGGCGCAGGAGGGGTATAACCTTACTGCATTGCCTGACGTGAGAATTTTGCGTGCCGATCGCCCGCTTGCCCGAACGCCTGTGCTTTACGATCCGGGGATCGTGATTGTCTGCCAGGGCAGCAAGCGCGGCTATTTTGGTCAGCAGACTTATTTATATGATGAACAGCATTATCTTGCAGTTTCGGTGCCGGTGCCGTTTGTGATGGAAACCGAGGCGTCAGCAGAACATCCGTTGCTGGCGATTTATATGCATCTGGATTTTCAACTGGCCGCGGAACTGATGCTGCAGATTGAACAACATGATGTCCCGCATCCTCCCGCCGCGCCGCAAAGCATGATGTCTAGCCCGATGGACGACGCGGTAAAAACGGCCGTGCTGCACTTGCTTGAAGTCCTGAACAATCCGCTTGATGCGGCAATTCTCGGCCCTGCGCGGGTGCGTGAGCTTTATTACCGCGTATTGACGGGCGCACAGGGCAATGCAATGCGCGCCGCACTGGCCCTGCAGGGACAGTTTGGCAAAATAGGTAAAGTGCTGCAGCGCATCCATGCGACCTATGCTGAGCCGTTAACACTGACACAACTGGCGATGGACGCCGGCATGAGTGTGCCGACATTTCATAGCCATTTCAAAGCGATAACCCGGATGCCGCCGATGCAGTATGTGAAATCGGTACGCCTGCATCAGGCGCGGATGTTGATGGTGCGTCAGCAGATCACTGCCGCCGCCGCGAGTTATGCCGTCGGCTACGAAAGTCCGTCGCAATTTAATCGCGAGTTCAAACGCCTGTTTGGGCTGCCGCCGGCTGAGGAGATAAAACGCATGCAGCGTCACTTCGCCGTTCCGCCCGTACAGCAAGCGTCGGTATTTGTTTCATCGCATTAAGGTCTGTTCGACATAGCTGAATAAACCGTGACCCAGGCAACGTCTGATGTTGGCGCAGTATCGACTGTCACCAGGCACAGCGCGACGTACCTGGCCGGCACGCGCAAAGCGGACTGACGATGCCTGTGCCCATATCCGAAATAAGCGAAAGGCGCACATTGCTAATTTTAAAAAGCACAGTAATCAGGCAGAGGCAGCTTTTTAACATTATCTAGATGTCTTTTTCATAATTGATGGTTTCCTTCACCGCAGTGAGGGCAGGCCGGAGCCTGTCCAGGCTGACCGAGCCGAGCGCCAGGCGTATGGCGTGCGGCACATTTGATGATGTACTGAATGGCTCGGCGGTTGAAACAGATATCTGCTGCTCAAGTAATCGATGCAAAATTCGTTCAGCTCTGACTTCTGCGGGTAAGGGCAGCCAGATGAAATAAGCGCTGGCATGGCTTATCCACTGACCGTCACCCATTATCTCGTGCGCAATGGCCTGACGCTGCCGGGCATCGCGCCGCTTCATTGATTCCATTTTTTTTATCGTTCCATCCTTAATCCAGCCACAAACAATAGCAACCATAAGGGCGGGTGTATTCCATGTCGTGGCTCTGATAGCGCGTTCGAGAGACTGTCGCATTCCAGCCGGAGAGACCACCACGCCGACACGCAGGCCGGTGGCGATATTTTTAGCAAAGCCGGTAACGTAGACCGTCCTTTCAGGCACATAACGGGCCAGCGGGGGTGGAGGGCGATTAACCAGAAAAGCGTAGGCCGCGTCCTCTATCACCAGCAAATCAAATTGCCGGGCAATACCCGCGAGCTCACTACGCTGGGCGTGGTTCAGCACCCAGCCCAGGGGGTTATGCAGCGTGGGCATTGTGTAGATCGCCCGGACGCGCCTGCTTTGGCAGATTTGCCGGAGTGCGGTCAGGTCAGGGCCGTTCACGCCGGTGGGTATAGGCACAAGCTCCAGATGATAAAGCGTGGCCAGTGCTTTAAAACCAGGATAGGTCAGTGCATCCACAGCGACCACATCACCGGGTTTCAGCAAACCCATCACTGCGACGGTAAGACCGTGCTGTGCACCGTTCACAATCAGCAAATCATCCCCGCATGCCGCAATGCCAGCAGTTGCCAGCCAGGTTGCAATGATATCCCGATGGTTTTTTCTTCCGGCATGAGGGTGGTAATGCAGCAGCGAATCGAGATCGCCAGTGGCAGCCAGCTGGCGCAGTGAATCGCGCAGTTGTTCCTTCTGGTCTGGCAGTGAAGGGGAATTAAAGTTGAGATCCAGCACATCAGCTGCCAATGCCAGCTGATCAATACCCTGGCCAGCAGGTAACGAGATATCCCGGACAAAGGTGCCGCGGCCTGTTTCTCCGCGCACAAGGCCAATGGCTTCCAGCTCTGCATAAACGCGGGTTGCAGTGGCAAGGGAGATGCCTTTATCCACTGAGAGTGCTCTGTGGGTTGGAAGCCGTGTACCGGCTGGAAGGTTGCCGTTGCGGATCGCAGCGGCATATTCATCCACGACAGCTTTATAGCGCACCTTCATGAGTTGTACCTATGACAATTTTTTGATCGTCCTGAATCATGGGACTTAGCATAGGAACTGTCAATTTACCGTCGGGCTGATGATATAAGCACTTGAGGAGAGGGATGTGGTGGCGACAAATGATTTAAATAACGCTAATTCTGGTTCGCTGTCCGGCTGGATTAATGGTTTTCTAGGGGTGCTGATATTCAGCGGATCACTTCCGGCTACACGCCTGGCCGTGCAGGATATGAGTCCTTTTTTTCTGACTTTCATGCGGGCCTCTGTTGCCGGCGTTTTGGCGATTGCACTGCTTTTGCTCTTCAGGCAGAAACCTCCTCAGCGCAATCAGGTGTTCTCATTAATAATTGTTGCGGCTGGTGTCGTGATCGGTTTTCCGCTGCTGACAGCCATTGCACTGCAGCATATAACCTCCTCCCATTCAGTGGTATTTCTCGGACTGCTGCCGCTGGCGACGGCTGTTTTTGGCGTGATCAGAGCAGGAGAACGACCACGACTGCCATTCTGGATATTTTCCGCATTGGGCAGTCTGTTAGTGGGCGGCTATGCTCTGTCGCAAAATGCTTCGGTTTCGCTGTTCGGTGACCTGCTGATGCTGGCTTCCGTGCTCGTCTGCGGGCTGGGTTATGCTGAGGGTGCCAGGCTTTCACGTGAACTTGGTGGATGGCAGGTCATCTGTTGGGCACTGATTATTTCCCTGCCGCTGATGCTGATGGCTGCCTGCGTAACGATGCCAGAAAATATCAATGCCATAACCATCGAGAGCTGGCTGGCGCTGGGCTATGTCTCCCTTTTCAGCATGCTGATCGGCTTCATTTTCTGGTACAGAGGATTAGCTACCGGTGGCATTACGGCTGTAAGTCAGTTGCAGCTGCTGCAGCCGTTTTTTGGCCTCGGGCTTTCCGCCTTACTGCTTTCGGAAACGGTGAGTCCTTTGATGCTGCTGGTGACGCTAGGGATCATTCTCAGCGTCATCGGTTCGCGCCGGTTCGCACGTTAATGAGCTGAATAATGTAAATGCTACCGTTCCGTAGACAACGTTTTCTTGTTGCACAAAGCGGCCTGATATAAGCGAAGGGCGGACCTTAGTAATGATGAGTTGGTGTAGTTTTGCTGGTTATTCTGAAATATCAACATTATCAGCGGTGGTCGATATTGGTAGAAAAAATTCTTTTAACAGAGACGCTTGAAAACCCGCTTTCAGGTGATATCTTCAGTGCATAATTACCTAATCGGGAAGAGAGCATGATTACTCTGAGGGATATGAATGAAGAAGAATTCGAAAGTTATCGTTCTCTTTTCATCAATGAATATGCGCAGGATCTACAAAGAAATCGGGAATATCGCCCTGAAAAAGCACGAGCCAAAGCCATAGAATCTATTGATGCCGTGTTAACTAAAGGCGTTGTGACTCCAGCTAATCAGCTGTGGTGTATTCAACACCCTGATGAACCAGAAGAGATTATTGGCATTCTGTGGCTGTCCCTCACCGGGTCATCAGCGTGGATAAGTGATTTCTACATTTATCCCGACTGGCGCAGTCGTGGATTCGGCGGTTTGGCCTTGAACGTAATGAAAACAGTGCTGAAAGAAATGGGCATCAATGAAGTCGGACTTAGAGTAGCCCCGAACAATGCCTCAGCCAAAGCACTGTATCATAACAATGGCTTTCATATTACCGGCATTAATATGACGCAAAATTTAAATTAAATCTTTTCAGCTGGTTTAGATAACTGAATTTCAAAATTAAAAATGATACATTTTCAACACTCTGCCGTTCAGCGCTTCATAAAACGTTTGAATCAGTTTTTTTTGCGACATGCTGCTTTTTTGTCAATTAACAGTTGAGTAAATAACTGCCACTTAATCACAACTTATTTTACCGTCGTTTCAGCGCTATTTTTGACTGACTCCACCTCAGGAAAGGGCTCAGCTTTGTGAGGTGCCGCTTCTGGCAAAGAGTGGACATGCTTGCGCAGCGTAGTCCGCTCTGAGCGAAGAGCGGACATCAGTAAGTCCGCGTTGTATCAAGTAGAGGGTAGCAGGTCAATTGCTATGATGGAGACGCCTCTGGTTGGGGTGTTTAAAAAAATGCCCCTTTAGGATCATCACCTTTTTGAAGGTGAGGGTTCTGCTCATCAAGTTTATAATTAATCAGATGACCATCCTCAGTAAAAGATAAAGTAAGAATTTGTTCATGACCGAGTATTTTCGGCGAAAGCGGAACTATTACGAGTCTGCTTTGTTGACTCCAGATATAGCGCCAGCTCAGGGCTTCACTGAAATTTTCAGGAAAATTGGGTGGCCCAAAACGGTTCAGGACTTCCCGTTTAGTTGTTTTTCCAGCAATTAACCAACTGCTAAGAGGTTTTTTTTCAGAAAATGTCTCCGGAAGATTATGTGAGCGCACGCCTCCAGACATACAGCCCTGCACGAAAGGTAAAGCCAGCATTAAAGTATAAATGATTAATTTAATTGAATTTGGTCGCAAAGTAATCCTCTTTTTTAAACGGTTTAGCTTTAAGGATTTTCACTCCTGTAGCTGGATCGGTTACAATTTCACTAAAGTGGAAAACACATTTAGTAAACTGTTCATGTGCATCAAAATTCACGTCGTAATCTTTTCCAGCCTCAAGATTAACTAACGCTGACATTGAGCAGCTTCCCTGTTCGGTATTGTCTGTAAGAATATGGAAAATAGTCTGACCTGGTTTTGCATATACTTCAAAATAATAATTCTTATAATCATTCTGGCGATAACTTATCTTAGGCATACCAATATCTCGGGTGTCATTATAATAACCAAATGAAGTATGCGGCACTAACTGTTGATATTCTCTGTTCTCTTTAGTCGATATCGATGTGCCGGTTACATTCCCAACAAAACGGATTCGAGCCAGATTGCTTTTTTCACCGACGGGGTCTTTATAAAGCGGCGCGGAATAATTAAAGGCTGAGCAGCCACTTAATAAAGAGATACTCAGGATAGTAAATGATAAATATTTTTTCATTATAATAGAAACCCGGAATTAATTTACCTGGAACTATCGGCAAAAACAGCCAATATTTTAATTGTTTCTGCCTATTGCTTTTTATGTTATCTAAGCCTCAGGCTTTCAATTGTTTGCCAAAGAGAACCGTGGTCAACCTTAAGCAAGTCACACAAGAGAACCGATCCGGAAGCAAAGAGACATCTTGCGCTGTGGACTGTTCGAGGTGACCTGCTTCCCGCACATCAACTTAACATGAAGTTAGCAGCGTCCGCTTCTGGCACATAACGGACACTTATCCGGCGAAGCGGCCAGGCGTACCGCATCCCGGTGCGCCTGGCTTCCGGAACAATGGGTTGGTGTAATCTTCCGCCGTTTAGAAACAGGCCTGGAGAGCAGGCCGGCAGCCTGCCAGATGACGGGCTGCCTGAGAAATCAGGGAATAAGTTTGCTGCTTCGCATCGCATCCAGATGTTCAATCAACACCTCATCGGAGCGCTTGATCATGGCGTTAAACCCTGCCTGACGCGCTTTGGTGACGTCAAAGATGGCATCTTTCTCAACATGGAAGATAAAGTCACCGAAACCACCTAACGCCAGTTTATCGATATCTCGCTCCTGCAGTTGCGCCTTGTCGGCGATGGATGACCAGAGAGGCTTAAGCGCGCTGAGACGTTCGCTAAGCGAGACAGGCTGCGCCTCGCCAACCGGAACGCCGAACCAGTCAGCCAGTTTCGGCCAGACGTGACACCAGCGAAACACGTCGCCATTGGTGATATTGAATGCGCCGAATCTGGCCTTTTCGGCAGCCCAGACAGCGCTTTCACCGAGGATGCGGCTGTCAGTGATGTTCACCAGGGTATTGCGGTAAGCGTCATCCGGACCGGGAAAATGCAGGGCGGTTGCGGTTTCGCGGCAGATTGTTCCGTATACGCCGATCAAATTTCCCAGGTTCATCGGCGATCCGAATGAGTGACCGATGACAATATCCGGGCGCAGTGCAGTCCAGCCGATGCCTTCATCGCCAATCTTTCTCGCATAGTCCTCATGCCGGAAATAGAGGTTCGGCGGAAAATGACGGCTGTCCTCTTCCCGCGCCGGGGTGCGGTAAACGCCCAGATGGGCCCCATAAACCTTTCCGCCCTGAATAAAGATAATATGTTTCAGCGAATTGCCTGACGAGCGCACCGCGCCGATCAGATTTTCAAACATCAGCGCATTGATATCCGCCTCCACGCCCGGATTGGCATCCTGACGCAATGCCGCGTAAAAAATGTGCGTCACCGTTTCAAACGCTTCCCGGTGTTGATTAAGATTTTCGGAAGAGGTCAGGTCAGCGCTGATATGAGGAGAAGGGTGAGGGCTGTGCGGCGAACGCCCAAGGGTAGTGATTTGCCAGCCCGCTTTTTGGAAGGAATCATGAGCGGCAAAGCCCACTACGCCGGCAGCACCGACCAGCAATACGTGCTTATTATTCATACAGCTCTCCGTTTGTTTCATATAACCCGTTTTAGCAGCAACATACAGAGGGTATTACCACTGACAGCAAACCGAGCCGTTGCTGAACGCCGTTATTAAAAAGTGATCGATATAACATAATGAGTCAAACGACGATCGGCAGGCGAAACGACCGCCGGCACTGCAGGGATCTATTCGACTCGCCGCAGATGTTTGGCCAAAGCGCCAATACAGGTCGCTGTGAAAAAGCAGTTGCAACAGCTCCATCCGGCAGCAACGAGCGTGAAGCGAACATGCTGTCACCCTGCATATAACTAAATTTGGCAAATATGGTGGGTTTATGAGGTAGAGATATGGTGGCCCAATATCCGGTTAACGATAACTTTCAGAAAATGAACCCTGCCTCTCTGGGATGATTAGGGTTAACGAACCATCTTATGGGATTGTAAAATCCCGCATGAAATTAAAAAATCTGTTCGGGATTGCCGTTTTATTAAGGCTGCACTGCAGTCAATTAAAGAGAGGGAGACTGAATATGCGTGTTCGCCTGGCCACTGAAAACGATGCTATATCTCTGATGACTATCGACTCTGTTGCCCAGCACCAGCCAAAACGTGCGGCGCAAATCCGCAGCTGGTGTGCCCAGTCTGTCTGTTATATTGCTGAACAGCAGGGGATAGCGATGGGATATGGCGTGCTGAACTACCATTTCTTCGGCTGCGGCTTTATTGAAATGCTGATGGTAGGGGAACACTACCGCCGCAGGGGGATCGGTCTGGCGTTGATTGCAGCGTTGAGGTCCCGCTGCCAGCACCCGAAGCTGTTCACCTCCACCAATCGTTCTAACCTGCCAATGCAGCGGCTGCTGTTGAACGCCGGATTTATCGCCAGCGGTCAGGTCGACAATCTCGATGACGGGGACCCGGAAGCGATATTTTTTATTCCAGCCTTAACGTAGCGCAGAGAGAAGGGGACACAGACACCCATATCCAGGGTGCCAGGCTAAGCGAGTCCAGGGTTTTAGCTAAGATTGCATCTACCGGGAAGTTGCTCTCTGATAAGGTTCTGGCAGTGAATCAGGCAAAGTCTGGCCTGATTTAAAACAACTCATCCTTTTGATAAATTGGGTCTTTATCTTCAAGCTGCGGCTAAGACCGCTGCCGATAATTGATAACTGCTTCACGCAAATATACCCGCAACGCTACCGGCTGCTGCCGCCCGGCTTGATGCGGCATCATCCTGATCTTTTCCCGGCTGGCTTTGACCGTCATCCCCCGCCAGCAGTCCTCAACGTATCCGATAAGAAACATCCCGATCGCCGTGCTGTCGATCGCGTTATCAATCATGGCAGCTAAGCTTAATTGACATTCACCCGGCCGGGCAGCCACACCTTTCCGGCCGCAAGCAGGAGAAGATCATGAAAGCAGTTATTTACAACGGCCCCTATGATGTAAGAGTAAAAGACGTGCCGGATGCAAAAATTGTTCGCCCCACAGATGTGCTTGTCCGCATTACCACCACCAATATTTGTGGATCGGATTTGCACATGTACGAAGGTCGGACCAGCTTTGAGCAGGGACGTATTCTGGGGCACGAAAACCTGGGTGAGGTAGTTGAAATTGGCTCAGGAGTGGAACGTGTTAAGGTCGGTGACTATGTCTGTCTGCCATTTAATGTCGGATGCGGTTTTTGCGAGAATTGTGAAAAAGGTCTGACCGGTTTTTGCCTCACCGCCAATCCCGGTACTGCGGGCGCGGCCTACGGATTTGCTGAAATGGGCGCGTGGGAAGGTGGCCAGGCGGAACTGCTTCGGGTCCCGTTTGCGGACTTTAACTGCCTGGTGCTTCCGCCTGACGCAGTAGAAAAAGAAGATGATTATGTGATGCTCTCTGACATTTTCCCGACCGGCTGGCATGCGACAGAACTCGCCGGATTAAAGCCTGGTGAAAGTGTAGCCATTTACGGCGCGGGGCCGGTGGGTCTGATGGCCGCACACTCAGCCATTATAAAAGGCGCTTCACAGGTCTTTGTGGTGGATACACACCAGGACCGTTTAGCGCTGGCAGAGAAACTGGGGGCGACGGCTATCAATGCGACCGGCGATGACGCCGTGCAAACAATTCTCGATTTAACTGACGGACGCGGCACCGACTGTGGCTGTGAATGTGTGGGCTATCAGTGCTGTAACAAACATGGCCATGAAGACAATTCAGTCACCATGAACAGCCTCGTTGCGTCAACTAAAGCAACCGGCGGCATTGGTGTAGTTGGTGTATTTATCCCTCAGGATCCGGGCGCTGCATCAGACCTTGCCAAAGAAGGGAAGATGCCGTTTGATTTCGGCAGTTTCTGGTTTAAAGGACAGTCAATCCGCACCGGTCAGGCAAACGTCAAAGCCTATAATCGTCAGCTGGCCCGTTTAATTCATCAGGGTAAAGCCAGCCCGGGCGACATAATCTCACACCGTCTTTCGCTTGCTGAGGCGCCTGAGGGATATAAGCACTTTGACGATCGCGATGAGGGATGGACCAAGGTTATCCTGAAGCCTTAACTGACGCCGATCGGTAATAAATTTAAATCGGAACAATGTAGAAATGCCGACGGGATACCATTGCGTATCCTGTCATAATATTTATCTTCTGCTGTCAGGCTCGCCCCGGTATCTATTGTGATCTTTAATAGCGCATGATGACTATTAGCAGAATCTGTGAATAGCGCCCGACCTTATTCAGGCATAAACGAAACAAACGCTATTTATGGAATAACGAGCAGAGTGGGTGAGAATGAAGTGCGATATTATAAGAATTCTATGTAACATCAGGTCGGGATAGATCCAGAATCAAAGCCACCTGGGTATTACAGGTGGCTTTTAACCGATTCTGAGCCGCGTTTTTATCTTAAGCTGGTTTTGAAAAACTGTTCAAACCTGGCAAAAGGGATCTTACCGGCCGCGTTGTCGTATAAGTCCACATGGTTTGCGCCGGGGACGATAACAAGTTCTTTCTTAGTGCTGCCAACCGCTTTGAAGGCATCTTCTGCAAAATAGCGCGAGTGTGCCTTTTCACCGGTCACAATCAACGCAGGAATGGTGATTTCATTTGCGTAGCTAAGCAGTGGCATATTCATAAACGACAAAGGCATCGTTGCATTCCATGCGCCAGTCGAGTTAACAGAACGCTCATGGAAGCCGCGCGGCATTCTGTAATAATCAAAGAACTCTTTCAGTACCGGGTGTGGATTCGCGGGTAATGTTTCCGGCAGAATTCGCTCAGAAGCGCTTACGCTGCCATTCTTATCCACATTAATATCGTGACTACCGCGGGCGATAGTTCCGCTTTCAGCATCTTTCCAGCGCTGCTCGTTCAGGTACTGTAATACGGCACGGCGATCGGCTGTTGAATAACGGTCTTTACCATCTCCAACGCCATGTCCCATTGCCCGACTCATATCGTACATCACGCTGGTCGCAACGGCTTTTACACGTGTATCCATCGCCGCCGCATTGAGCGCCATGCCCCCCCAGCCGCAAATACCGAGTAATCCAATACGCTGGCGATCCACTTCTTTTTGTAGTCCAAGGAAATCAACCGCCGCGCTAAAGTCCTCAGTATTGATATCCGGAGAGGCGACATTACGCGGATAGCCGCCACTTTCACCCGTGTAAGAAGGATCGAATGCCAGCGTAACAAATCCCTGTTCGGCCAGAGTCTGTGCATACAGGCCGCTTGATTGCTCTTTGACCGCACCGAAAGGACCACTTAATGCAATCGCAGCCAGTTTACGTTCGCCCCGATTTTTGGGGAGGTATAGATCCCCTACTAATGTGATCCCGTAACGGTTCTGGAATGTCACCTTGCGATGATCAACCTTATCGCTCTCTGCAAAGGTTTTATCCCATTTTTCCACCATTGAAACAGGCGAGTTCGGATTAGATATATCAGCATAACTCATTGTTGTCACTCCACTTAATGATGCGCATAGCAGCATGGCGGGTAGCGCGGCTGTCAGCTTTCTGGTGAAAACATTCATTTAAATTCCCCTGAAAAGAAAAGTGAGGTACAGGTTTCATACGGACAGTACTGCTGTGCTTTGATGCAATGCGCTCATTATAGTTAGCAAAAATAGTGCTGATTAGAGGGTGAAAATTGCTAGGATTAATATCATATTGTTATAAATGAAGGGCTGCAGCCGTCATCATTGGCGGCCAGATATTCTGAGGACGCGCCGATGGCGAAACGGGAAAACTATAATGAGCTCTACTTGTTTATGCAGGTGGTGCGGGAGGGCAGTTTCACTGCAGCTGCACAACGTCTTGGACTTGCACAATCAGGCGTTAGTCGTTCTGTCCGTGAACTTGAAGAAAGGCTGGGTATACAGCTGCTGGTTCGCACTACGCGCAGGCTGTCGTTAACACAGGCAGGTGAGCAACTGTATCAGACAGCAGAATCTGGATTTGATGCGTTAGATACGGGGCTTGCCACGCTGGCGTATTACCGGAATACCCCGTCCGGTACGGTACGCATCAATGCCAGCCAGCATGCCATTGATAAAGTTCTGTTACCGAAGCTGGCGTTATTTAAGCAACGTTATCCTGATATCAGGCTTGAACTCATCAGTGAGAGCCGGTTCGTCGATATTATCGCTGAGCGATATGATGCCGGTGTGCGGCTGGGGCCGGAGGTAGGACAGGGTATGGTTGCGGTGCGTATTACACCTGACATGGAGATGGTGGTTGTAGGTACGCCCGAGCATTTTCGTCGCTATGGCTTTCCACAAACACCGGCTGATTTAGTGATTCATCCTTGTATCGCCTACCAGTTTGCCGATGGAAGCCTTTATCAGTGGGAACTCCTTCAGGACGGTAAAAAAATAACGCACCGACCACAAGGCCAGTGGGCCTTTTCCGACAGCTACATGGAAGCAAAAGCAGCCAGACTGGGGCTGGGGCTGGCTTATGTCCCGGAGGAACTGGTCGCTGATGATTTAGAGCAAGGCAATCTTATCAGGGCGTTGCCACGTTACAGCCAGCGCCTGGAAGGTTCATTCCTGTATTATCCTCACCGCAATGTGTCGCCGGCACTGAGAGTCGTCATTGATATACTAAAAATCTGATGTTTAGCTAATGATATTCTTTATTGTTCAGCTCTTTGTTATCGGAATAACGTCCGCCTGTGGCACTTAGCGGACATTGGTGTCAACAACCTGATGGCCCCCTCCGGCTCCCCGGCACGGTCGGGTAGTCAGCCCCACTGAGCTAACCGGCTGGGCCGGTAAGCTCCGCCGAATCCCTGCGGGGTTCGGGTCTGACGGCTAGTGTCTGATGGCAACAGCCAGGTCAACCCCTGCAGCGGGCGTTCACAGGCCACAAAAGGATGTGGCCGCTGAGGACCGGCCCGGCACCGTGCCGTTCCGTTCCGGGGCCGTGCCCTGTTCATCCTTTCGCGTTCTGTTTTTTCCCCTGAGCCTCTTCGCCGTGCAGAAACCTGGCACCGGGGCCTGGCAGGATGTAGACGTGGAAGTTGCCGGCGGCCACTTTAATGCGAAAGAAAATCCGCAGGAAACGCTGCGTGCTTTACCGGCATTTCTTTGCTGAATCCGAAAATGATCTCCGTAACGATGCCGGAGATCTTACTGCTGCTTCCCGGCAGGGGCCGAAAAGTACCCCTGTAATCGCTATGGCATTTTCTCTGTCATCGCTACAGCACTTTGCTGCGGCAAAAGCACGGCAGGTTTAAAAAGAGCGCAATCATGCTTTGACATGCCAGCCTACCTACTAGTAGATTTACTGAAAGCGCCCTGCGTATCTTAGAAAGTCAGCCTGTTATCACATGTAAAAGATAATGGGATGAGCGATAACTCTAACTTCTGCCATGTTGAGTATATTCATGCATAAACGTTCTCTTACAGTCCGTCAGATAATAGTGCGCCTGGCGCTTATTGCCTTGGTCCCTTTGCTGCTGATTGTTCTGTTCCTGTGGGCTGGCGGGTGGCTGGAGACCAGCCGGCTGACGTCCGACAAACTGGTGGCAACGTTAGAAAAATCTGGCGGCCACCATCCGGGCTATCGCCGCAATCATGCTAAAGGCGTCTGTATTCTGGGTGATTTTGCTGCTAACGGTAACGCCAGTTTCCTTTCGCGTGCGGCTCTTTTCGCGCCAGGCGACACGCCTGTGACAGGCCGTTTAGCTATTGCGGGCGGCAATCCGAATGCGCCCGATTATGCGGTACCAGTGCGCAGTATGGCGCTGGCGTTTTATCAGAAAAATGGTGAGCAGTGGCGCACCGGTATGAATGCGATGCCGTTTTTTCCGGTGCAGAGCGTACAGGGATTTTACGATCTCCAGATAGCCTCGCTGCCGGACGCACAAACCGGTAAACGCGACCCTGCCAGAATGCAGGCTTTTGTGCAGCAGCATCCGGAAATCAAAACGTTCTTTGCCTGGGCAAAGCAATATGTGCCCTCTTCAGGCTGGACCCGCGATCGCTTTAACAGCCTGAACGCATTTAATTTTATTGATCCAGAAGGCCACTCACATCTGGTGCGCTGGAGTATGGTGCCACACGCCGACTATCAGCCGCTGGATGAGAAAGAGAAAGAAAACACTGATTTCCTTCAGCGCGACCTTGAGCAGCGGCTGGCGCAGGGGCCGCAGAAATGGGACCTGATTATCACCGTTGCAGGCCCGCATGATAAAAGCAACGACGCATCGATTGACTGGGCAGCCGATCGTCAGAAGATCAATGCTGGCACGCTGACCATTAACAAAATGACGCCACAGCAGCAGGGTGCCTGTAATGACATTAATTTTGACCCGCTGATTTTACCGGATGGCATTACTGCCTCAGATGACCCGCTTCTGAATGCCCGGTCATCCGCTTACGCCAAATCTTACAATGCACGCACTCATGAACAGGCGGAAACTCACTGATGAAACGGCATAACAGATTTCACCCGGCCCTGCGGGTCATCCACTGGCTGATGGCGGCGGCCATTATGGCCATGTTGTTTATTGGCGTTGCGATGGTGTCTACGGTTTCGTCCCTGCACGGCCTGCTGGTTGCCATTCATAAGCCGCTGGGCCTGATGATTTTAGTTCTGGTCATTGTTCGTCTGTGGATCCGGTTCACTACCTCGACGCCTGCACTTCCGGCCACGCTGCCGGGCTGGCAGAAAGCATTAGCGCACCTCTCACACTGGGCGCTGTATGCCATGATGCTGGCTCAGCCTCTGCTCGGCTGGGCGATGCTGTCGGCGGCGGGCTATCCTGTCACGCTGGGTCATCTGGTGCTGCCGCCCATTATTCCGGTAAGCAACGACACCTGGGCGCTGCTGCGGCCGCTTCACAGCTGGGTAGCACTGGCGCTGTTCGTGACCGTCCTTTTACATCTTGCCGCTGCGCTGTTTCACGCGTTGATCCTGCGCGATGGCGTATTCAGCAGTATGGCGGGTATCCGCAAAAGCTCCACGTCAGGGGCTCTTGACAACCCGGCTGACGGTCAGTAGGTTCAGGGCCGTTTAGAGATTTCACGCTATTTTTATTTTTGCTGCCGGAGCCCGGATGAGTACAGAACGTTCACAGAAAGCCGAAGAAATTATGCACCATACCCGGGAACTGCTTACCTCCGGTGGATATAACAGCTTCAGCTATGCTGATTTAGCGGAACGGGTTCAGATTCGCAAGTCCAGTATTCATCACCATTTCCCCGGTAAAGCGGGTTTGGTTCAGGCGGTTGTCAGTGACTATCGTCAGCAGGCACAGGCAGGAATGGCAGCTACCAGTCAGCATTTCGTCGGAGATGCGCTGGGCGAAATAAACAGCTATGTAAACTTCTGGGCAACCTGCATAAAAGAGAACAACTCCCCTTTCTGTATTTGTGTGACGCTGGCTGTTGAATTACCGGTTTTACCCAAAGAAGTGGCTCAGGAAGTCAGTGGTCATTTTGCCGATCTCACGGACTGGCTCACTGGCGTAATGAGCAGAGGCGAGAAGAGCGGCGTATTTACTCTGCGGGAAAATGCAGCCACTGAAGCTAAATCGCTCATGGCGACGGTACATGGTGCCATTATCTCTGCGCGTGCTTTTAATAACGCTGACGTATTTCTGGAAATTGTGAAACCGGCCATCGGAAGATTGGTGAAATCACACTGAGTCAACGCAGATAAGGTGTTGCCTGGCGGATTTAAAGGCCGCCTGACCGGTTTTATTCCGTCAGCAGCCAGGCTCACTGGCTTATTAAAACGCGAAACCGCAGGGCAGTTACGGCGACCGGGTTTCGCAACAATTAAAATGAGCGGTTACATGCCCCATATGAAGCAGGGCATCATCAGCCGGTGTGTTTATCACTGCCGAGCCTACCTTCTGATAGGTCGGATGATTTTACGATGCGGACCTGAGTTCGCCTCACGAAAGTTAACGATTGAAGAAATACCCTGATGAAGGCTATTTCACTGCACCCTGACTCAGACGGAGAGGTTACAGATGACGACTATTCGAGCACTGTCTTCCATGCCAGATTTTGCAGCATTGAATACCGTAAGAATGAATGATCGGTTTCCCGATCCAATTGCCTCAGGTTTTCAGTCTCAGCTGCAAGAGCAGGTCCGGCTTTCCCGCTCTGAAGCCTCAAAAGAGCCCGTCATGCAAAAACAGTCTGCCACTGAGCCCCCGCGCCGGGCAGATATTGACTCGATGCTTGCACAACTGCTCGCCAGCAGAAAAATGCTATTACAGCCGGCCCGGACAGCCCCTGTTTCTGCAAAACCTATCAGGGAAAATCTAACCGCATGCAACCTGACTGATAATGCTTTCAGTGAAGCGTCTGACGCTAATAGCAGTGAGTCGGTTAAGCAGGCCGATTCAGGGGTATATGAGAAAATAAACAGAAAACATCCTGAATTAAGATGTGATTCCTGTTGTTATTCGCTTGTTTCAGATTTTTTCTTTGCCTGCCCGCAACCTTACCCGCCCGTAACCCTGACACCTTCAATCATTTATATCTGGATCGCACCTGAATTTGTCCGGGCGCCGGTGCCTTTTTACCGCGGCAATCCATTGCGTATACGCCGGCTTCGTCATTTAAACCAGACGGGATATCGCCAGGCGGGCCGTGGCTGAAACTGAGCACAGTAATTAAATATGATAACAGATTTTCATCGATGGCTTTAACGGGCACGCCATTCTGTTAATTAAAGGTCTGTTTCTGTAAATACACTATCAGAAATAGATAGCCTGGGGAATTTAGTGCCTGCTTATTTTATTACCTGACGAAATGAATACTGGATTAAATCAGGTGAATCCTCTCACCTGCATTATCTGTAATAAGTAAAATCAATCTGGAGAGTCATCATGCGAACCAACACATTACTATCTGCCAAAGCTCAGAATCAATGGCTTCATTCTTACTACTATATTCGTGCGGCGGGATCGCTTGTCTGGATTACCCTTGCGGTACTGATAGGAAAAAATAATCCCGCGACTGGTGCTGTTCTGCTTGTTCTCTATCCGGCATGGGATGCTATCGCGAATTATCTGGATGCCAGTCGATCCGGCGGATTGTCAGTTAACCCCCCCCAGAAATTTAACTTTATCGTCAGCCTGCTTGTCGCCGCTGCTATTATCTGGGCGCTCTCTATCAGTATGAATGCCACCATTAAAGTTTTTGGGCTGTGGGCCATATTTTCAGGTGTACTGCAGCTCTCGGCGTCCGTTCGTCGCTGGAAACAGGCTAATGGACAGTGGGCAATGATATTAAGCGGCGCGCAATCTGCATTAGCGGGTGTGTTTATGTTTAAACAGGCGAGCAGTAATATGGCTCTGGATGTGACCACGGTTGTGCCTTACGCGGCTTTTGGCGTCTTCTATTTCCTGATTTCGGCCATCACCCTGACCATAAAAAAGAGTCGTCGAAACAGGGCTCACTGCTGAACCCTAAAACTGGCGGTTTAACGGCCACTCATAATCTGGCGGCTAATAGCATTTCGCCGTCAGTCTGACCCACAATTAAATCAGGTTAATGTCAGAGGTGAAGCAATGTGTTCTCATGATCATCAGGCAGAGCTCTTCTCGTATCGGCTGACGATCGATAATCTCGATGCTGCGCTTATCCATATCCTTGCTGAGCGTTTCCGCTGCACGCATAAAGTGGGTGAGCTCAAAGCCGCACATCATCTGCCAGGAACTGACACAGGCAGAGAAACCCTGCAGTTCACCCGATTCAGAGAAATCGGGCAGAGTGCAGGTCTTGACGCGAATTTTGTGGAAGGATTTATGCGCACAATTATTGATGAAGTGGTCCGCAGGCACGGGGAAGTGAAAGCATCTCACACGGAGAGACCGGCCTGAGAAGCGGCGACCTGAGCGACATGACGTTCAGATCAGCATCCTGTCTGCAAGGTCCAGCAAGGCGCGCAGGCGGTCCATATGACGCAGATCCTGATGGTATCCGACCCAGATATCCCGTGAAGGTGGAAAATCGGACGTTGCTATGCGCTGCAGGCCAGGTGTGGTATCACCCAGCGGTTGAGGCAGTACGGCGACGCCCATTCCCCGCAGGCACATCTGTGCCTGCACAGCCCGGCTTGTGCTTTTAAAGGCAGGTCGTGACTGCGGAAACTTCTCCAGCAGCCAGGCGACGTCAGGAAAATGTGACTGTCCGGTATTCATCAGGATCAAACCCACCGATGAGGGCTCTGTCAGTAGCGCCTGTGCCGTTTCTGGCGTCCCGTAAAGCGCGTAGGGCACACTCATCAGGCGGCGCTGGACGATATCCGGATCGGTAAAGGGAACGATACGAAACGCGACGTCCGCATCACGGCGCGACAGATCAAGCAGGCGGAAACTGGCAATCACCTCCGGCACAATTGCCGGATGACGGCGCGTCAGTTCACTCAGCACGGGTGCCAGTACAGTGTTAGTAAACCATTCTGCGGCGGAGATGCGCAGTATTCCTTCAAGACGGTCGTGATTACCCGCCAGACGTCGCTCCAGTGCCAGCGCGGAATTTTCCATCGCCTCTGCCAGTTTCATGACGCCATCACCGGCATCGGTCAGCACCAGACCTTCTTTTGTGCGACGGAACAGCGCCTGCTGCGCCTCATCCTCCAGTGCTTTAATGCGGCGTCCGACCGTCGGATGACTTACGCCCAGACTCAATGCCGCCTTGCCGAACGAGCCGTTACGGATGACGGCAAGAAAGACCTGAACATCTCCCCACTCCATACGCTGAACCCACCGTTCAAAAATGAACGGCCAATATACAAAAGTGTCAGTTCTCAAACAACTTTGCAGGTATCACCATAGGTTCTTTCACTCCGTCGCCTCAGGCGGCTCTTACAGGAAGCGAAAGTATGAACAGACTCAAAGGCAAAGTTGCCCTCGTTACCGGTGGTTCAAAAGGTATAGGCGCCGGGATCGCCCGCCAGCTGGCTGCTGACGGTGCAGACGTTGTCATCAATTACCTCTCAGACAGAAACGGGGCAGAAAAGGTAGTTGCGGCGATTGAAGCTGCTGGCGGAAAGGCAACGGCCGTCGCGGCGGATGTCACCCGCCAGCCAGAGGTTGAGTTACTCATTAACACCACACTCGAATTTTTCGGACGGCTGGACATTGTGGTGAACAACGCCGGTGTTTATCAGTTTGCCAGCATTGAGGAAAGCACCGAGGCGCTTTACCGCAGGCAGTTCGACATCAATGTGCTGGGCCCCTTACTGGTCAGCGCCGCAGCCGTGCCGCACCTGGGTAAAGGCAGCAGCATCATCAACATCAGTTCGTTCGTCACCCGCGTTTTTCTTGCGGAGAGCGCCATTTATAGCGGGGCCAAAGGCGCGATCGACGCCATCACCGGTGTGCTTTCCAGAGAGCTGGGCCCCCGGCAAATCCGCGTCAATGCAGTCAATCCTGGCCTGATCGAAACCGAAGGAAGCCATAGCGCTGGTGCGATGAACTCAGACTTCCAGAGATGGAATGAGGAGCAGACGCCGCTCGGCCGCATCGGACAGGTGAAGGACGTTGCGCCGATCGTCTCCTTTCTCGCCTCAGACGAGGCGGCATGGATCAGCGGTGAGGTGATCCTCGCCTCCGGTGGCATGCGCTGACCGGGACGGCGTTACGTTTCAGCGGGGTGACCTGCCCTGCGAACTCAACATTCCCGATTACCACGTGTCCTTACCTGGGAAACTGTTCCATAAGGAGTGATCTATGTCGGCACACAGCATCCCGCACGCTGAGCCGCGCCGCTGGGCGATGTTTATTATCTTACTGGTCGGGGCATTCTTGCCGCCGCTCGATTTCTTTATTGTTAACGTGGCACTGCCTGCTATTCAGAATGAGCTGAGCACCACTTCCTCGGCGGAACAGCTGGTTATTTCATCCTATGCTGCTGTTTATGCCGTGACCCTGATCACCGGTGGCCGGCTGGGTGATATCTACGGTCGCGGAAAGATGTTCTTTATCGGGCTGATTGGGTTTGCTGCGGCATCGTTGCTGTGCGGTTTTGCCGGATCATCCTGGGTACTGATAGCCGGACGGATATTACAGGGCGCCACGGCTGCCATTATGGCCCCTCAGGCGCTGGCTTCTGTACAGGTCATTTTTCCCGAAGCGGAGAGACCCTTAGCACTGAGTATCTATGGCGCGGTGTTTGGTCTGGCCTCTGTGATCGGACAGGTCCTGGGTGGGATCCTGATTTCAGCCGACCTGTTCCATCTGGGATGGCGGGCGATTTTTTTGGTTAACCTGCCAGTGGCACTCCTGGTCGTTCTTTTTGGTCTGCCGCTGCTGAAAGAAACGCGGGCGCGGGTGGCGCAGCGGCTTGATCCTGTAGGTACACTGCTGGCCACATTAACGCTAAGCGCGCTGATCGTACCGCTGATTGAAGGGCGTGAAGCGGAATGGCCCTGGTGGACGTGGATGTTATTGCTTACCTTCCCGCTGCTGGCCGTGCTGTTATGGCGCTATGAGCAACGGCTCAGCCAGAAGGGCGGATCGCCCCTGCTGGATCCGGACGTATTACGCGCCCCAGGGCTGGGGCAGGGACTCGTAATTGTTTTACTGTTTTATTCCATTGGCACCTTCTTCCTTCTGTTTTCGGTTTATCTGCAGGGCGCACTGCATTTAAATGCGCTGAGCGCAGGCACGATTTTTCTGCCGTTTGGCGTGGGTTTTCTGATCGGTCCGTTACTGACGCCCTGGCTGAGGCGATTTACCGGTCATTACCTGAGCGCAATCGGGATGGGATGTGAAACCGCCGGGCTGGCGGGCATGGCAGGATTGATTGCCATGACGCTGACGGGCAAACCGCCCGCCATGCTGCCGCTCGCCGCGTTGCTTTTTGTGACCGGTATGGGGCAGGGACTGGCGATGCCAACTTTGGTGCGGATGGTTACGGGCCAGGTCGCGCCATCGTTCTCAGGCATGATTGCGGGAATAACCAGCGCCACCTTACAGATCAGCACGGCGCTTAGCGTCGCCGTGATTGGC
Organism: Pantoea sp. X-Soil-MYKO-1785; assembly: GCF_059730675.1. Taxonomy (NCBI): domain Bacteria; kingdom Pseudomonadati; phylum Pseudomonadota; class Gammaproteobacteria; order Enterobacterales; family Erwiniaceae; genus Pantoea; species Pantoea sp. X-Soil-MYKO-1785. Next base: position 568,644 of record NZ_AP036001.1, on the reverse strand, counting down.
GGCATTTTTTACAGCATGCTGGGCAGCAGTCACAGCGGCGCAGCCATTACCCATGCCTTTATTGTTGCGCTTCTCACAATGGCCGCCTGCTTGGCTATCGGGGCTGCGCTGAGTACACGACTTATCCGGCACGGCCCGGAGAGTTTCGCGAGCCAGGCCCGCGAATCCCAACGATAACATGACAGCCTCAGCTGGCTGCGAGGCAGCAGCCAGTTGATAAGCCCGCTGTCTTCGCTTACATGGTGCACCGCCTGTGCATTGGAATCTGATTGCTTCGTCATCATTTCACACGCAATATCAGGATGCTGGCTATGCAGTATGTAAAATCAGCCCGCTTTTACCAGCCGCATATGCTGATGGTTCGTCAGCAGATGACTGCGGCCGCAGCAGGATTTGAAAGTCTGTCGACGTTTAATCGGGAGTTTAAATGTCGGTCTGGCCGGTCTCCGGCAGAGAAGATAAAACACATGTAGCGTCATTTTTCTGTTGCGCCCGTACAGCAAACGCCGGTATTTGTATCATCGCCTTAGTAAGACGGGCATTGAATTTCTGGCTATTTCAGGGATAGCAAATCTGATAGCCGCTTTGTGCCAGATGTGAGCGTAAGGATTGCAGTCATCTTTTTTATTTATTGTTAAAAGACAGGGCCTGGTAAGAGGGTTAAAAGGTTGAGGCGCGATAGTGGTGTTTATGTAGTTAAAGAAAAAGTAAATTAACGGATTTTCTAAGAGATGGCATTATCCGGCCCGGCTTCCCGTGCGTAATGGATAATGACGTTTAACGACTATTTATTTTTCCCTGTCAAGGGGGCGCCGTCAGGCTTCATCTATTTTCCACGTGAGGTCGATGAGGAGGAACGTAAAGAGTCAAATGCCGGGTAGTCTTGCGAGCTCTGCTAAAGGGCTATCAGTAGATTATCTCACTGGCAATCAGTGTTATGCTAACGATGCAGTTAAATGGGGTAAATCGCTGATGCCAGTCCGGTAATCATACCCCCGGTAGTCAGGTGACGATAGCCAGGGATAAAATAATCAAGAACCTTTTTCTGAGTCAGGCAGAGTAGTCAGAAACAAGCGCTGGCGGAGTCCACTTTTCGCTTCTGACAGACCTCATCTGTATCGCAGGATTTATAACTATTATCCTCTTTTAGCCACAATCCGCATTTCCACCAGTGCATTCTCCGGGATAAATTCCGACACGCCTATGGCAGACCATGCCGGATAAGGCGCTTTTATATATTTATCTTTAACATGAGAAAACAGTGCGCTATGTTTTTTCAGGTCAATATGAAACGTTGTCATCTCCAGAATATGTTCATAGCCTAAACCGGCGGCTTTTAAATAAACGCCAAGCTTATAAAAGGCATCGTGAAACTGTTCTTCTGGATCCTTACTAATGGGTTTATCCTTTCGCACTGCAGTTACACCTGACAGATACACCGTACCCTCTGCATCGATGACCGGAGAGAAGTGCCAGTCATCGAAATAATGCTTAAAGTCTTCAGGAACGATCGATTTTTTCATGCTTGCCTCAGGTTGATGATGTCATCCTATGCCGATTCTATTCAACGCTTTCATAACGTGCAAAGCGCCGCTGGCTTACTATTCATTTCTCTGACCCGGTTAACTTAATCTAAATGTATCGCCAGCATTTATCTTTTTGCGCCTGAATCAACGTCGTCATTCTGCCCGGTATGCAATGGGGACACCGCTTAGCGTCGCCGGGATGGGCGGCAATTTTTACAGCATGCCGGGCAACAGTCACAGCGGCGTAGCCATGATCCATAGCTTTATCGTTGCGCGTCACATAATGTCTGCCTGGCTGTCGGGACAGCGCTGAGTACCCGGCTTATCCGGCACGGCTCGGATTGCTCCGCGCGTCCGCCCCCGCGGATCTCAACGCTGACACAACAGGCTCAGCTGGCTGCGAGGCAGCGACCAGCAAGCCGCTAAACTCTCTGTTTTCGCTTACGTGGTGCACCGTCTATGCATCGGAATCTGATCGCGTCTTCAGTCCGGAAAGTCAGATCAGTGGCCGTCTGTTTCAGCCGTCAGCGGTTGAACGCGTAAGATCCTTCCACCAGACAATTTCCTGATTAAGGGCCGCCAGTTTTTGACCGGCTAACCCCTGGGCATCACTGCCTTACAACAGATGCGCCGGTGGCGTCGGGTTCCTCTCAACGCCAGTATGGTCTGCGCAGGCTTGCCGGAATTTCCGGATTGTTTTCCGCTTTTCGCCTCCCGTGTCTGACGAATATGCCCGAATAGCGTGTCAGGCATCATTCGGGCGCTTCATACCATCGAACGTCCCACGCGGTCCGTAAGGAATGAGCCGGGTGTCACGGTGGTGACGTGCATGCCGATGGCGCAATATCTTTACCCTGCGTTTCTGAAATACGCTCCAGTGCAAACCTGCCGCCGCAGGAGTCGCTCAGGGGATAGTGCAACAGGGAGTCGTGCTGGCATAAAGCCAAAAATAGTCACAGCCATAAATTCCGGGTACTAATCAGCACGCAGTGAAATGACTATTCCGGGTGCTGACCAGAGACGTCGTGTTCAGCGAAATAAACCAGTTAACCGCCATGTGTTGAAAGTCCGCTCCTGGCATAAAGCGGACGTTCCGGATGCAAGGTCTGCTAAGAGCGAAAAGCCGAAATATTATCTGAAGACAAACTGAATACGGCCTTAACGAGGATGATCTGATCCCCTCACCATCAATTTTTTGTTATTTTTTCCAGAACTATTTTTCAACCTATTGATCAGCCGAAAATAAGTAGGTAGCATCCGCTCTTTCGGATAAAGAAAATGTCAGTCACCGATTCACTTCTCGCTTTCTCCTTTGCAGCACTGTTGCTTACCCTTACTCCTGGTCTTGATACAGCACTGATCCTTCGAACTGCCTGTGCCGAAGGTGGGAAGAAAGCTTTTCAGGCCGCCATTGGAATCGATACCGGCTGTTTCATCTGGGGGGCGCTTGTCGCACTCGGGCTTGGGGCTCTGCTAGCGGTTTCAGAGCTTGCTTACACAATTCTGAAAATCTGCGGAGCGGGCTACCTGTGCTGGCTGGGCTTACAGTTGCTCAGGCGTCCCCGATCGTCATTCAGTGAAAATGATGGCAATACATCTTCTCAGGGAAACTGGTTTGTAAAAGGGATGCTTGGAAATGTACTCAATCCAAAAATTGGCATTTTTTATGTGTCGTTTTTACCTCAGTTCATACCTGCCGGGCACTCACCCTTAATCTGGACATTTATACTTGTCAGCATCCATGTCCTGATTGGCACGCTGTGGTCAGTCACTCTTATCATGTCTACACACTTTGCGTCCGGCATACTGAAAAAAAGCCGCGTCATCAGAGCAATGGATCGTGCAACCGGGGGACTCTTTTTATGCTTTGCAGCCAGGCTGGCTTTTAGCACTCGATAAGCGCTCTGTTCAGCCTACTGATTAAAACTAAAGTTGTCGTAAAGTCTGGGTTGCATCGACAATTGACATGCTCCCAGTTGATCCACACAAACTATCAGAAGTTACTTCCGCTTTTGGCACGAAGCGGACACATGTGCATGGCAAGGTCCGCTATGAGCGAAAAGCGGACGTTGACCATTTTGCTCTCCGTCATCCCCTTCAGCTCCTGGTGTTCAGATCTTCGCGAGTTGGACCCTGAAAATAGATGCTACTTATATGGCAACTTCGAGGCTGTATCAGCACAAAACGAATTGTTTCCCAGACCGCTCGTCCATTCATGAGACGTTCACCCATTCTGGATTGACTATCGACAGAAGTGTCTATCCCTGTAATTTCGAAATCCGGAGGGTACAACCCGGTAACACGTATATTTTCTTCAGATAACTGCTGTGCAAGTTTAGTTGTAAACCCGCTAAGCCCGTGTTTACTGGCGAAAAAGGCTGGGTGCGCAATAGAATCCGTAAAATTCGGGACTCCACATGTAGATATAATTGAGACAATATCAGCATTTTCTGAACGTCTTAACCCAGGCAGCAGAGCCTGAGTAAGTAGAATCGAACCTGTGAGGCCTGAACTGACGGTATTGATAATTTCTGTGTCAGGCTGATCATCTAATCTCCCTGACAACCACTGAGCAGCATTCAGAATTAAAATGTCTATAGGCTTTTCTGAAGTTAACAGCTGTGAAGAAAACTGAGAAAGGGATTCAGGTCGGGTTAAATCACAGATATACCCTTTTGCCACGCCACCTTCAGCAGCGATGATGCTCCAGGTATCGTGAATATCCTCTGCCCGCCGCGCACAAAAATCCACCTCGATACCTTCTCGCGCCAGCCACACGCACAGCGCCTGACCAAATCCACTGCCGCCACCGGTGATCACAGCTCTTTTACCTCTCAGCATATTTGTGCATCCTTGATTAATAAATATCGATGGATGGAGATATACATAAGGAAGCGAAGTGACATCTTTCCATTAGTGCTATTTTTATCTGAGGAATAAATCAGCAGCATTGCAAACTGTTTAAGTGCGTATAAGGGGATTAGCAGTGTCCGCTTCTGGCACAAAGCAGACGTTCCGGCGGCAACTGATCTAACAGCGCGGGGAAGCGTTTCTTCCCCGCGTTTGACAGCAATAACATCCGCCGCACCGCAGGGTGATTACTGTTGCTTGCCGTTACCCAGCACTTTGTTAATTGCTTCGGTGCCACATTGATCGTCGGACTCTGCGCCACCGGTGCCCGCCATGCCGATAGCCCCGATCCACTGGCCGCGATATTGCACCGGTACGCCGCCGCCCAGCAGTAATAGCTCATTAACCGTGTTCAGGTTGGCGCTTTCCGGTGATGATTGCGCCTTGATGGTCAGTTGTCTGGTTGGGGTTTTGGTGGAGAGCGCTGTGAACGCTTTACGCCAGGCCGCCTGGGTATTGTGAGGTCCCACGTTGTCATCCCGCATCAGCGTCACCAGATTTCCGCCCCGATCCACCACCGCCACCACGCCCTGACGATGCATGCTATGGCAGGCAGACAGGGCCTCGGTTGCCAGCTGATTGCTCAGCGCCTGGGTCATGTCATAAACGGAGGCGGGCTCAGCAGCGAGCGCCACGGCAGGTCCGGTTGTCAGCATCACTGCCAGCAGTAAACGTTTCATTTATTTCAGCTCCCGCGATAGGTGGAATAACCGTACTGGCTGAGCAGTAACGGAATGTGATAGGTGGTCGTGGTATTGGTGATATGGAACTCCACCGGGATTTCCGGGAAGAAGCTCTGCTGTTGATGTGCCGCGAAATAGTGACCGGTTTTAAAAATCACCCGATAGTCACCCACTTCAAACGGCTTTGCTGGCCAAAGGGCATCAATACGACCCTGCTGGTTGGTGTTGGCGGTGTTCAGCACTTTCCAGCTTTCTCCCTGTTTCTGTTCCAGCATCACCTCAACCTCTGCGGCCGGAAGCCCGGTTTGCTGGTTCAGCACATGAACGCTCAGCGGATTTTTACTGGCAGCGAAGCTGACTGCGGGAACGGCAAGCAGCGTGGCGAGCGCCAGCGCAGTGAGACTCTTTTTCATTTTTTTAATACTCCGGTGTTAATCGTCCTGCTGTTATACCGGTGCGGTGGTTCCTTCTGCCTGTCAGAAAGATGACCATATTGTCATCTGGCGCTGAAACGTTGGGGCGGTGATAAATTTCATGGCAAACTGCGCCGATGAAACTATTACTGATTGAAGATAACCAGAAGGCCAGCGCCTGGGTGCGTAAGGGGCTGGAGGAAGCGGGCTACATCGTGGATCACGCCGCAGACGGACGGGATGGCCTGCACCTTGGGCTGTCGCATCCCTATAGCCTGGTAATACTGGATATTATGCTGCCAGGAATGGATGGGTGGCAGGTACTTAAAACCCTGCGTACCGCCAGTCATATTCCGGTGATTTGCCTGACCGCCAGAGACTCGGTAGATGACCGGGTGAAAGGGCTGGAGCTGGGGGCAAATGATTACCTGGTCAAGCCGTTTTCCTTTGCTGAACTGCTGGCCCGGGTAAGGAATCAGCTCCGGCAGCAGCAACCGCACAGTAGCCTGCTGCGGGTCGGCGATCTGGTGATGGATTCCGCGCGCTTTCAGGTGATGCGTGACGGCGTCACACTGACGCTGACGCGCAAAGAGTTCATGCTGTTATGGCTGCTCGCCAGCCGTCACGGTGAGATTCTGCCGCGCACCCTGCTGGCCAGCGAGATCTGGGGCGTCAATTTCGACAGTGAAACCAATATTGTCGATGTCGCTATCCGCCGCCTGCGCCGTAAAGTCGACGATCCTTTTCCTCAAAAGCTGATTACGACGGTAAGAGGCATGGGATATTGCCTGTCAGAAAAGGCGGTCGATGGTGTATAGCCCTTCTCTGACGCTGCGGCTGACGGTGATTTTTACGCTGATTATGGCGATGGCCTGCGGCGGCATCAGCCTGATCCTGTATAACGCCTTACGCAGCGAACTGGTCTGGCGTGACGATCAAACGCTGATTAACCGGGCGGCGCAGTTAAGGCAGCTGCTTGAAGATGGCGCACATCCCAGTTCGCTGCCGCTCTATTTCAATCGGATGGTCGATATCCATCAGGATATCCTTAGCATCCGCTCGCAGCATGAGCAAAACGTCAGCATTAATCATACCGGGATTATCTTGCCCGACCTCTCGCCCACGCCGGTCAACAGTCCACCCAGTGAGAAACAACTGCACCGCTGGATCAACGCGGACAATACCGAAGCGGCGGCGTTAAGCCTGCGGGCAAATTCATCGCTCGGGCCGGTCACCATTACGCTCGCCCGGGTCGCACGCGAGCGAGCGCTGATGCTGGAGCGTTATCGCCAGCAAAGCATTCTGGTTTCACTGGCGGCCATTTTGCTGTGCGCCGCCGTCAGTCCGCTGCTTATTCGCCGGGGACTACGGGCGATCGGCCGGTTAAGTAACATGGTGGCAGAAACGGCCAGTGACCGGTTAAATCAGCCGGTGCCGCTTCAGGCTATTCCGCAGGAGCTGCTGCCGATTGGCAACGCGCTTAATGCTATGCGCCAGCGCTTATCGACAGACTTTATCCGCCTGACGCAGTTTGCTGACGATCTGGCTCACGAAATCCGCACGCCGATTAATGTGTTGCTGGGCCAGAATCAGGTTGCGCTGGGGCATCAACGCTCAGCCGCTGAGTACCAGACGCTGCTCGAAGGCAACATTGAAGAGCTGGAGAGCCTGTCGCGGCTGACTGAAAACATTCTTTTCCTGGCGCGCGCCACCCACCACAATATCAGACTCAATAAACAGGACTTCCCGCTGCATGATGCGCTGGAAGCGCTGATCGACTTTCTTGAGCCGGTTGCGGAAGAGCAGGAGAAGGTGATTGAACTCAACGCCGAAGGCAGCCTCACCGCAGATAAAATGCTGTTCCAGCGTGCGATGAGTAACCTGCTGATCAACGCGATTCGTTACTCACCTGAAAAAGGCGTGATTCGGGTCAATACGTTTCATCATGCTGACTGCGTTGAGATTGAGGTGTCGAACGCCGGTGAACAGCTGGCGGAGCCAGAAAAATTATTCGAACGGTTCTGGCGCGGCGATAACGTCCGTCACACCGCCGGAAGCGGGCTGGGACTGTCGCTGGTGCGGGCAATCGCCACCTTACACGGTGGCAGTGCTTACTACCGGCACGACAAAGGGCAGAATATCTTTGGCCTGCGCCTGCTTTCCTGACAGAGACACGCTGCGCACGCTTTGCCTCCGGAAAGGGGATGATGAGTGGGTGATTGCGCTTTAATCCGCGAGGATCGCAACGCCATACTCTGTTACCCGCCCGTGCAAATTCACCCTCCGGGCCTGAACGGAAGCGGATCTTAGCCGGGATAACGCGGATGTCGCGCACAGAGATCTCTTTGAAGAGTGAGCCGGGAATTGACCTCTGGCATTTGTTTCCTGCATCTGATGAAATCCCTGACAAGAGGAAAGGGCATGACGGCTGGATCCGTCATCCTCCTTTCTTCCGCCAATTCCCCTGACGCGAGAAACGAATGACCACCACCTACCTTATTGTGCCGGGATATACCAATTCAGGCCCGGAACACTGGCAGTCTTTTATGGAAAGGAAATACAGCAACGTTGTCCGCGTTCAGCAGGATGACTGGAACTCGCCTTCTGCTGCATGGGTTGAGCGACTTGATCAGGTGATTGCTGAAACCCAGGGCGACATTGTGCTGCTGGGCCACAGCTGTGGCGCGGTAGCGGTGGTCCAGTGGGCCGCAACCCACGCATCCAGCCGGATAAAATCGCTGATTCTGGTGGCGCCGGCAGACGTCGATGCTGAAACCGCCATCGTGCCTATCCGACAGCAGCGCCCCTTGCCGTCGGGCCGGTTAGGGTACAGTGCGCTGCTGATTCACAGCGATAATGATCAGCACCTCAGCGAAGCACGGGCGCGCTCGCTGGCGCTGGATTGGGGATGCGAAACCCGACTGTTCAGCGGCGCGGGACATCTGCATACGGCCGCAGGCTATGGTGAATGGCCGGACGGTGAGCGTCTGTTTGAAAACTTTACCGGCGTTGCTTTACGCAAAACAGAACAGGCAGATACAGACGCTGTGCGGAACTAACCCCGTCAGTTGCCGTAGCCGATTGCGCGCTACCTTACCGCTTTTTAGTCAGGTAGCGTCGCTCATCAGATGATTAACCGTGGTATTTTCCGGCTAATCCGGGTGGTACTCCGGGTGCTGACGTGATTCTGCACCCCGGATTCACTGCGAGCGCAAAACAGATGAGGTAGCGTTTAAAGGCTGGCCCCTTCTACCAGCACAAACGTTCCGCATGCAGCACCTGCACGCAGCAACCTGGCGGCCTGATAGGCAGGGCTTTGATAAAAACGTCTGGCCTCGGCAAAAGAGTCGAACTCAAAAACCACATGCCGTTCATGCGCTTCTCCCTCCAGATTTTCATACTGCCCTGACCAGGCAACAATCTTCGGATTAAACGCCTGCATTGCCTCGCCAGCCGCTCTGGCATATTCAGCGTAGGCGACAGGGTCTGATACGGTCACGTGAGCGATTAAATAACCTTTGTTCATTTCTCTTTATCCTTTCTTAGCGGTGGTAAATTCCAGCGTAAGGCAACGCGACTGGCGTTAACCCAATGCGGAACGGGGATGAGGTGTTTAAAATCTTTCAACCGATCAACAGGCCGAATGGCGGGTAACAAGGTTCTTACTATGTTGCCCCTGCGCCCTGATTCCCGCGGAACCGACAGTTATCTGAATGACGCGGGCAACCTGAGTCCCTGCTTCAGCCTCCAGCCAGTGACAGTCCGCAAAGCGGTTAAGCCTTTCAGGGAGAAATTTCTCCGTCATTGCCGATCGCGTTATGCGTTATCCGCGGTGTGAAAGCAGTCTATTAGCTATTAATATGGTGATAAATAACCGAAGAAATAACGCACTGTTACTCTTAAGGGGAACAATGAAAAACCTCGAGGCGCTGATTATTTTTGCCCGCGTGGCGGAGATGAAGAGTTTTACTCAGGCAGCTGAAAGCCTGGGTATTCAGAAAGGACGCGCCTCACTGGTGGTGCGTGAACTTGAAAAGGAGACCGGTGCCACGCTGCTGCACCGCACCACGCGGACGGTGCAGTTAACCGAAGATGGGCGGGCGTTTTATTCACGCGCACGAGACCTGCTATCGGAAGCCGAAGAGCTGCAGTCAATGTTCTCTCACGATGGGATGTCACTGCGCGGCAGGATACGGGTTGATATGCCGGCCGTGCTGGCACAAAGCGTGGTGATCCCGGCTCTGCCTCAGCTGCTGGAAGCCCACCCTGAACTGGAGATCGAGCTTTCAAGCACCGATCGCCGTGTTGATTTGGTCCATGAGGGATTTGATTGTGTCATCCGCATGGGGTCGATCGTAGATGACCAGCTGATTGCCCGCCCTCTGGGGCAGCTACGCATGATCAATGCAGCAAGTCCGGACTATCTGGCGCGCTTCGGGATGCCGCAGACGATTGACGATCTTCTCAATCAGAAACACCAGATGGTGCATTACCAGCGGAGCTTTGGTTCGAAGCCTGATGGATGGGAATATCCGACGGGTGACGGCTACAAATTTCTGGTGTTACCCGGCGCGATGCGGGTCAACAGCGTACCGGCCTATCATGAGGCGGGGCTGGCCGGGCTGGGCTTAATCCAGGGCGGTTACTCCACACTCGCGCCCTATATTGAGCGCGGTGCACTGGTGGAAATCCTTGCCGATCTGCGTCCCGAGCCGCTCAGTGCCAGTTTTGTCGTCGCGCATCGACGAAATCTGTCCCGGCGTGTCAGGGCTTTTATGCACTGGACTGAAGAAATTTTAAAACCCTATTTTGACTGATTGGCTGGGGTGACTCTCACATTAGCTAAGATGAAGCGCACCATGTCTGCTTGTGGTACAAAGCGGGCATAAAGTTAGAACATAAGGTCCGCTGTGAGCGAAAAGCGGACGTTGCCCCCCTTTTTGACGTCACCAGATTTAGCTCCGACATTCAGATCTTCTCGTGCTGGACCTTAAAAATAGATGCAACTTATAGGGAAACTACGCGGTTGAGCCAGCACAAGACGAATCGTTTCCCAGACAGAGCCCCCTTCATCAAGCGATCCCCCGTTTTGGATTGACTATCGACCAAAGTTTTTTCGCTGTCAATCAGCAGCTTGCTGGTAATTCGCTATCTTTAATGTCTGCTACAGGACCGAGGATGTCACGATCAAATTCTGCCAGCGGCCTACCGGTTTTTACGCGGTTTGGCCAGTCATGGTTCGCCAGCGCCCCCCGGCCCAGTGCTATCAGATCAGCGCCTGCTGATAGCACCTCTATTGCACGCTGTGGTTCATGCAGGCCGCCATTGGCGATAATTGTTAAATCAGGCGCATATTTATGAGCCAGCGCGACAAGTGATAGCGGTCCGCTCTCAAATGCAGGCTGCCAGGCTTCATATTCAGTCAGGTGCAGGTAATCAATGCCTGACTGGGCTAACAGCGTAAAAACAGTACGCGCATCGTCTTCTCCGTGAGCCCATTTATGATGAAAATCATTTACCTTACTCTGAGAAATCCGGATGCCAATAATCGACTCAGCGCCGAGTCGGGTACGCACAGCCTTAATGACCTCAAGGATTAATGTAAGACGCCCCGCCGTATCGCCACCCCATTTATCTTCGCGAAGATTGGTGTAATCGGTAAAGAACTGATCAAGCAGATAGCCGTTAGCTCCATGAATTTCCACGCCATCAAAACCGGCGTCATGGACCGCGTTCGCCGCTGCATCCGCAAAACTATGGATAATCTGCTGAATTTCGGCGTCATTAAGCTCACGCGGAACAGGGTACTTGCCCTTGCCACGGTAAAAAGTGAGTTGCGTGCCTTCAGGCTCAACAGCAGAGGCGCTAACTGTACCCTCCGTATGGAAATTATCCTGAGAAAGCGCACCGGAATGCTGGATCTGTGCGATAACCTTTCCCTGCTGAGCATGAACTGCCTCAGTGATTTTGCGCCATGCAGCGATCTGCATGGATGAAACAATGCCCGACTGATACGCATAGGTCTGTGACCAGGCATTATCAATATAAATTCCTTCCGTAATGATCAGAGCAAAATTACCCCGGGCGAAGTCTTCATAATAAGAAAGCATGCGATTGCTGGCGATACCGCATTCCGAGGCCGACACGCGGGTCATCGGTGCCACTACCAGGCGATTATTCAGTTTGATATTTTTGAGCGTAAAGCTGTTAAAAAGCGGTGATGCAGACATATTTTTCCCCGGATCAGATAAGTAACAGTAAGGGAAAGATATCTTTTAATGATGCAGCTATAAACGCATGGGACTGATAAGCTGGTATATCATAAACTGATATAATCACCGTACGCCGCTGATGCATATTGGGTTGTGCTTAAATGAAATCCGGCTGACAGAGAGAATGTGGCGGGCATAAAGCTCAATGCACTCTTAGATGATCAATCAAACATGCTTTAAAAAGTATAAATCAACCTCCCTACAGGGCTTGATAATAACGTTTCACGGGTAGTGTAAAAACATCATGAACGTCTGTGACGTACAGCTTTTTCTGACCATCACTGAAGCCGGCAGCCTGTCCCAGGCTGCGAGACGGCTGGACATCTCGGCAATGGCCGTTTCACGCAGACTTGCCGGGTTAGAGCGTGAACTGGGGACTCGTCTGCTCCAGAGAACAACACGTTCGGTATCCCTTACCCAGGAAGGGATAGAGTTTATTCCGTATGCCCGTGCTTTGGTTGAGGCCGAAGAGGGTGCAAAGGGTCTTTTTTCCCCCGATTCGAAAGGCGCGTCTGGCCTGCTGAGGGTTACTGCGCCGTCAGGGTTCGGGCGGCGCTACCTGCTTCCACTGATTCCTGAACTACTTGAAACCAACCCTGACCTACGAATCGATCTGCAGTTCAGCGAAGACGTGGTCGATATTGTCGGACGCGGAATTGATGTCGCGGTGCGAATTGCGCCCTTGCGAGATTCCAGCCTTATAGCCCGCAAAATTGTGGATAATCCGCGTGTAGTCTGCGCCTCACCAGATTATCTCAGGCAGTACGGTGTTCCTGCCACACTCAGTGAGCTGACTGAGCATAACTGCCTGAGGCTTACAAATGTCCTGCAGTGGACATTTCAATCCAGCGGTCAGAGTACAAGCCTGAGCGTGGATGGGCGGTTCAGTTCAGGCAACGTTGAAAGCATTCGGGAGTTTTGTGTTCAGGGAATGGGGCTGGCGCAGCTTACTTTATGGGACGTCAAAAAAGAACTTAGCGAAGGTACGTTACAGGAGGTGACTTTCATGGATGTTGACGCGCAGAATCTACCGGTGTGGGCACTGCTTCCCACCTCGCGATATCTGCCACAGCGCGTTAATGTTTTTATAGATGCGCTAAAAGCTTCACTCGGCTAAGCCTGAGCAGGCATTGCCGTATGCTTTTCCGTAACGTGTTCGCCTCATGGGCTTACCGTGCCGTTGCAGCCATAGCCAGCGCTGAAAAATGACAGTGGCTGGCTGAAGTATACCTGTGTAAAAGCAGACCATTACCTGCTCACTGGTCTGCTTAGAACGCCAGACAACTGAATAGCATTCTGGCCGCTAACCTGATGACCCTGAAGACCTGACCAGAGCGGGCATTTCTGCTTGTCAGAAGGACCAGCGGCGCATGCCGCCATCAACTACGGCGACGGTCCCGGTGATATACCGTGAACGGGGAGAGACGAGAAAGGTCGCCATATTAGCGACGTCCTGAGCCTCGCCGAAATCTTTCATTGCAATCTCTCGCTCGGCGAATTCTTTACGCGCCTCACCAGGAAAAAGTCTGCGGATTTGGGCAGTATCAAGCAGCCCCGGCTGCAGGCAGTTAATGGTAATACCGTGTTTCCCAATCTGTTCAGAAAGTCCTTTCGACCATACGGCGATGGCTGCTTTTGAAACCGCAGACGCATTGACCTGTGTTGGCTCAGTCGTGCCCGTTATATTCAGAATGCTCCCTGACTGATTGTCGATAAAGTGTGGTAAGAGAAACTGCGTCAACTGGCGCTGACGGGTAAAGCCGAGGTTCATCGCCTCATCCCAGATCTCGTCAGGAGCCACCGGTTCCAGTGGACAGCTGGCACCGGCATTATTAACAAGAATATCAACCCGACCCATGGTTTGAAGTGCCGCGTCGGCTATGGCGTGAGGTGCTTCATGTGAAATCAGGTCCTGAACAAAAATAACCGGTTCAGGCAGGCCAGCGCAAATGAACTCCTGCTTTAATTCGTTCAGCAGAGAGGCGTTACGTGCTGTAGCAAATACCGTTACACCTTCTTCAGCCAGTGTGCGTGCAATGGCGCGGCCCAGTCCCTGACTGGCCCCGGTGACGACAGCCTTTTTACCTTTGAGATATAAATCCATAATGCTCTCCTGAAAAATTTCAGATATCAGCCAGATGCTTGTGACTGATCACGGTTGCTGGTAAAGATGAAATACAATGCGATTATCAGCAGAACGAGTGCTGCAATGCGGTTCCAGGTCAGTGGTATAGCGCTGTTACCAAACAACCCTGAAGTATCAATAAATAAACTCATACCCAGCTGGCCGAGAATAACGCCGACGGTTGCAACCGCGGTTCCGATTTGGCGAACCGCGAAAATCATTAATAAGATGTACAAAATCCCGAAAAAAGCTCCGCTAAGTTGCCACTTAGGCACATCCATAAGTGACTGCGTGTGGGCGGGCTCAAGAAACATCACCAGCAAAACTGAAAGTACGGTTCCGGACAGGAAGTTAATAAATGTGGCATGAAGCGCACCTATTTCCTGCCCCAGCTTCCCGTTAATGGCAGCCTGAATGCTGAGCAGGCAACCGCCTGTCAGGCTTAATAAAATCATTATCATCAACATTCATTTTCCTCCGGCAATAAGAGCCAGCGCGCCAGCAATTAAGCACAGTGCAATGACTCGCCTCATGTTGACCGGGCGACGCCGGGTATCAAACCAGCCAAAGTGATCGATAAGCAGACTTTTAGCTATCTGCCCGGCAAGGATGCCTGTCATCGTCATTGCCACTCCAATTACTGGCGCAGCAACGGTCATAATGACGACGTAGCAGGGGCCTAATAGCCCGCCCGAGAGATGCCAGCCAGGCAAAGTCATAATGGATACAGGACGACGTCGGCCAAAAAAAATTGAAATAAAGAAAAGCAGTGCCGTTCCTGTGCCGAATATGCAAAGCGTGGCCCAGTAATGACCGACTACGCCACCAAGCGGTCCCAGAATACCCGCCTCTGTTCCAAGCCCCATTCCTGCCACGATAACCAATAAAAGACTTAACCATTTCATAATCAGTTTCTCCGTCAGAAGGGAAATGTTAGTCAGGAAGTCTATTGCGAAAAAGAGCATAATCCTGCAAACACCTTTGCAGATTACGCTCAGATGAAAGACTTAACTCACATTAATATTCGTGCCATGCAGCTGTTTATGAGCATTATGGAAACGGGAAATTTTTCTGAAGTGGCGAGGCGGGAAGGGATAGCGGTCTCCTCTGTTTCACGCACTCTTCAGCTACTTGAGGCTTCTCTGGAAACCCAACTGCTTTACCGGAGTACACGTGCTGTGGTGCCCACTGAAGAGGGGCGAATTTATGCCAGCGCTTTTCGGCAGATACTTGACCAGGTCAGCAGTGCGTCAGCGCTTGTCAGCGAACGCATGAATGTCCCATCAGGGCGGATACGATTTAATGCGCCGGTTTCTTTCGGTATAAGGCACATATCTCCCCTGATGGCGGAACTCAGTGAGCTTTATCCAAAACTGTCGATCGATCTGAGTCTCACTGACGAATTTGTTAATCCGCTGTCTGACGCCTCTGATCTGGTGTTACGTATCGCTGGCATGAAAGATTCGGCGTTGCATGGGCGGTTTATTGCAGATCAGAATTGGCATCTTGCTGCCAGTCCTTCATACCTGCATAAATACGGCATACCTGAGGTGCCGGAAGATTTACGGCAACACCATTTGCTTGTTTATCGTGGGCATATGGGAATACCACGCTGGTGTTTTTCAGGCAAAGAGGGACAGTACAACATTAGCCAACATCCCAAAGTCATGTCTGACAGTGCTGAATCGCTAATCCGGATGGCCGAGGACGGAGCCGGTATTGTCCTTTTTCCGGACTGGCAGATAGGTAGCCTGCTTAAGTCCGGTCACCTCACCGAGCTGCTCATGGATTATGAAGTGTCTACAGGTGAAGCCGGCCAGTCGATTTTCATGCTGTATCCGGGCAGCAAATTTCCTGCATTAAATACGCGCACGGTCATAGATTACTTCTTGCGCAAATTTGGGCAGCCGGTTTACTGGAAATATGAGCAACAAAAAAGATAAGCCAAAAGTTCGACGTTGCAGTCAGGCACTGACAGCCTGCTTGTGGTACAAAGCGGGCTGTTACCCGCGACTCATTCAGGCGAACGGGGTTTGTTAGCAGTGCAGACGCGTGAGGTTTACCGTTGCAGCGCTAATTTAACAGGAGTGATGATGTTCTTCATTTTCAGTGGACTGCCGGGTTGCGGAAAAAGCACTATCGCAAAGCGATTATCCCAACGATTAAACGCGGTTTATTTACGCGTTGATACGGTCGAACAGGCGCTGCGGAACGGATCGGCGCATTTCAGGGAGATTGGGCCTGAGGGCTATTTCATACTGTATGCGCTGGCGCGGGACAATCTCAGACTGGGATCAACCGTGATCACTGATTCGGTGAATGACCTTAACCTGATACGTGATGCTTTCCGGGAGATAGCCCTATCGTCAGATATTCCGTTTCTGGAAATTGAAATTCTCTGTTCGGATGCTGAACAGCATCGATCGCGCGTAGAGAACAGACAATCCGACATCCCGGGCTTAAAAGTGCCTGACTGGCAGGCGGTGATCAATCGCCATTATGAACCCTGGAACAGAGCGCATCTGCAACTGGACACCGCAAAATTATCCGCTGAACAGTGCGTTGACCGGATCCTTACCGCGAGCGGGCAGAACTGAACGACTCAGGCGCGCATCATTGAAAGCAATGAACGCTTTGTCTCTGTCGCGCCACCCAGCCATCGATAAAAACCGTGACCGTAGCAGGCGGCAACGCGGTTTAAAGCTCGCCTGATTAAAGATTACCGGCTGCCCAGCCGATAAACTCCGACGCATTCTTCTGATGCTGAATGCCGTCATCGCTGATTTTTTGCACCTTCCGGCTGACAAATGATTACCGCACAAATCGCTGCCGCACAGGCCGGTGCCTCAGACATTGCGCAGGACTGACATTTGCCCGACTGAACCGCGTGGCGATGCCTCTTTCTGGCGGGCGGGGCGGTTATTTTGACGATCACGAGGTCTGTCACGATGAGTTTTAAGCTTGTGTAGTATCGTCAGCCAACCACGGAGCCGACCACCATGAACACTGTGATCAAACCTACTTTTTCCGCTGTTTGGTCCACGGACGCCGAGGGCATTTGCATCGCCAGTCAGGAGAGTCCGACGGGCCTGATGCCAGCACTGAAAGGCGTTACGCTCAGTGCATGGTTGCGGTTTGCACAGGCTGATGATGATGCCCGAATCGCGTTGCAACTGACTACCGCGCTGGAAGGCGTGAAACCTTTTCATCTCGAAGTGCCGATCCGTTGTCTGGACGGCATGACGCGGTATGTGATTGTTTCAGGTCTGCCGGGCTGCCCGTCGGCTGCGTCTCGCCTGCAGTACAGCGGCTTCATTCTTGATATCACCGGGCAGCGCAAAGCGCTGGAGGATGCGCTGCGTACGGCAGCGGAATACCGGCTGCTGATTGAAAACAGCACAGACCTGATCGCCCATTGCGACACCGACGGTCGGTACGTTTCAATCTCGCCCTCCTACAGCGAAATGATCGGCTGGTCCGCCGGAGAGATAATCGGCCAGCGGGTGGTGGATTACCTGCACCCAGACGACCGTGCGCCGGCCATGGATGCGCTGCTACGCCTGTTCAACGGCGGCGTGCTTCCGGACGTGGTCGAGGTACGCAAGCTGCATCGCGATGGCCACTACATAACGCTGGGCACCAAGGCCTGCGGCGTCAGCGATCCTGCCACCGGCTGTAACATTGGCGCAGTGCTGGTTTCGCGTGACATCACGCGTGACAAGGAACGGATCCGTAAGCTTGAGAAACTGGCTACCCGCGACACGCTGACCGGCTTGCCTAATCGCGCCTGGATTAACGATCAGGTTAGCTGCATGCTGGCGCAGGACGACGATTTGGCTTACACCGCTGTGCTGTTTATTGATTTGAATGGCTTTAAGGCGGTCAATGATTCGATGGGGCACGCCACGGGAGATGCCTTGCTGCAGCAGGTCAGCGAACGGTTACAGCACTGCATGCGGCCGGGTGACTCGGTGGCCCGACTGGGCGGCGACGAATTTGTGGTGGCGGCAAAGTGCAGCAGCAGTGAGGCGGCATCTGCCATCGCGCAGCGCATTCTTGACAGCCTGAAACAGCCGTTGGTTATCAATAGCACGCAAGTTGCTATCGGCGCATCAATTGGCATCAGCCTTGCGGAGTCCGGAACGGTGTCGGCAAAAGTGTTGTTTGAGCACGCCGATATCGCGATGTACCAGGCAAAAGCGCGCCGTGATGGCTCATATCAGTTTTTCGATCCTGCACCGCAGCCAGCAGGCCCTTAGCTAAGCCGGTATCGTTTCCCTGATAAATCGGGGCGTCGGTGACCGTGAAGGCAGCTGGTCTGGCAAAAGCGATGAGCGGCCGCAGACCGACCGCATAATCGGGTGTTAATGACCATCAAATTACAGTCCGTTTTAAATAAGTCAAACCAGACGCAGCCCGTATTGAGACGAGTTAAAAATGTCGGGAGGTAGCGTTGCCGTTAACCAACAAATCATGATCAACGGCAGAGGCTAAACAATGAATATAATATGACTGCTGGCAGTGGAGACCCGTCGCTTATTTGATATTGCGCTTAATCTGCCCGGCAAAAGGCTGACAGAGCAATAATCTGGCTGGCGCTAAAATAGCGGCAGAGTAGCCGTATAAAATTAAGCCTTGCGTCGGGTTGCCCAGAACGCCTGTTGCAACTCAAGCGTTTCTTCCTCAATTTCCGCTACCGGACCTGTCAGCTCGATTCTCTTCTGGCCGTGCTCAAAAATATAGGCGGCGGGAACACTCATGGTCGGATTTTCATCGTGATTGCCGGTACATTCAAGCAAACGCGCTTCACTCATGCCATACACCACCCGGCCGATATTGGCCCAGTAAATCGTACCGGCGCACATACAGCAAGGCTCTACCGCGGTGTAAAGCGTGCAGTTCCAGAGATATTCCGCAGAAAAATTGCTTGCCGCGATGCGTGCCAGTGTCGATTCCGCATGATTAACGCTATCAATATTACATTGTGTCAACAGCACGGTTTTCCGGTCAGGGGCAACCAGCACCGCACCAAAAGGATGTTTACCTAACGTGATAGCGCGCTTGCCAACCTCATTCGACATTTTAAGGAATTTTATATCCGTCGGGTTATTCATTTTGTTCTCCCTTTCTGCTGTTCAGTAATGCATTGAGTAAAACAGCGGTGAATCCGCCCATAAAAATGCCGCTGTCAAAAATTAATCTTAATGATGACGGAAGAGAATGAAATAAGGCCGGGAAAGCCATGGGGAGGACGCCGACGCTTATTGATACCGCCACAATAAGAATATTATTTTCATTGACAAAGCTGACGTCTTTGAGTTGCTGGATGCCGGCCGCCAGCGTCATGCCAAACATTAACAAGCCCACGCCGCCCAGTACCGGACGAGGAATGGCGGCAACAATGGCACCCAGTTTAGGAAACAGGCCGAGCAGCACCAGGATCAGACCCGCGGCAGCCAGCACGGAACGACTTGTAATACGGGTGAGCATGATCAGCCCGGCGTTTTGCGAAAACGCATTATAGGGAAAACTGTTAAGACAACCGCCGATCATGGTTGAAAGCCCGTCGGCGCGTAGCGTATCGGCAAGCCGTTGTGGCGTTGTCGGACGACCGATCAGCTTATCAATCAGCAGGACGTTGCCGGTTGTTTCTGTCATGACAATGATCATCGCCAGGCAGGAGACAAAAACCGGCACCGGTGAAAACACCGGCAGACCAAAGGAGAAGGGCATACTGATACCGATCCATGCGGCGTGACTGACGGCGGAGAAATCAGTTAATCCGGCGGTGAAAGCGATCAGGGTTCCCGCCAGCATGCCCGCCAGGATGCTGAAATTCCTGATGATTCCGCGCGTTTTACAGTAGAAGATTAGCGTGATCAGCAGCGTAGCCAGACCGAGTAACAGGTGAGAGGGACTGGCAAAATCCGCTGCATCAGGGTTGCCGCCGCCAATCCAGATCGCCGCTGCCGGCATCAGCGAAATGCCAATAATAGTGATAACGCACCCAATCACAATCGGTGGAAAGAAACGCACTAAGCGACTGAAAAGCGGCGCGATAAGCACGGTAAACAATCCACAGGCGATTGCAGAACCAAAAACAGTGGTAATTCCGAACGTCTGACCAATCATCGCCATTGGTGCCAGCACGATAAACGAGCACCCCTGGATTAACGGCAGCCTGCCACCAAAGCGGCCTAAGCCAACCGACTGAAGCAGCGTGGCGAGTCCGGATGTCAGCAGGCAGGCGTTGACCAGCGTAACCGTCTGAGAGGCGTTTAAGCCCATCACCGAAGCAAGGATTAAAGGCACCGTTACCGTACCGGCGTACATAACCAGCACATGCTGGAAGCCCAGCGACGCTATCCGCCCGACACTCAGCGAGTGTTGAGTTGGCTTTTCTGCAATCAACGTTTCCATAAGCATCCCAATCGCAATTTATTAAACAGAGAATCCACTCTATCGGTAAAAAAATGTTTAAAGTAAGTGAGCTGTTTTCACAAAAATTGAAAGCTGAGAGGTATTTTGAAATATTCATTAGAACAACTTATGACGTTTGAACAGGTTGCCAAATCTGGCTCCTTCTCGGCTGCTGCGCGTCATCTGAAGAAATCTCAGTCTTCGGTGAACATGGCGATGAGCAATCTGGAGATTGAACTTAACATTGCGCTATTTGAGCGGACGCCAAGGCAGGTCAGGCTTACGCCAGAAGGGGAAGTGCTGCGGGAATATGTCAAAACCATACTGGAGCGATGTCATGCTTTTGATCAGCGGGTAAATGCCTTCAACCACCAGATTGAGAGCCATGTCAGCCTTGCAATTGAATTGCCCTACGTCACGATTGCGCCGGTGCTATATGAATTCTCTATGACCTTTCCTGAAGTTGATATCCATATCAAGGAACCGTTTCGCGGCGATGTGGAAGCAATGGTGAAGAGCGGTGAGGTTGATCTGGGTATCACCCTTTCCCATTCTGTTGAGAGTGAAACCATTCAGTTCACTCAACTGGGTAAGCTGGTGATGGTACACGTTGTCAGTGTTGATCATCCGCTTGCTCAACAGATCCCGGTTTCCTTTGCCGATTTGCACAACTGGCGTCACATCACGTTTGGCTCACAGGAAAAAAAGATCGCCACCACCGAATATCTGGGCAGCCCGATGCTGTGGCGCGTGGAAAGCTACAGTGCAATGCTGGATGCTGCACTGGCGGGGCTGGGATGGGCGTCGCTGCCACGCGAATTCGTTCATCGCGAATTACAAACAGGCAGGCTGATAGAATTACGCCAGCGGGAATATCCTCACACCGACTGGATCGTGGCGGTGGATCTGCTGTGGTCAAAACAGGCGACAGCCGGCAAAGCGCAAATCTGGCTGCGCGATCGTTTAGTGCAGCATAAAATTTTTGAGCAGGATAATGCGGGCAACAGAACGACGCTATAGCTGTCATATTTCGCTGTCCGATAAGGGATCCGGTGAGGATTTAGCGATGCTCGCTACTGGCACCAGGCGGCACCGCTGCCGCCCTGTTGGCGCATACTGTTGGCGAATACCTTAAGGGCCTGCGGGCGAAGTCCCGGCTGACCTTCCTGCCAGAACGCGAACCGACAAACGGCTATTGCAACATAGGGCGTCAGTAACCGCACGTCTGCTGCGCCACAGCGAGAGGAGCGCGATTATCGCGGTAAGGTTCCGGCAATCAGGCGCTTTTATCGCGGCACATGTCGCGGCGCAGTAAACATTACGCACCACAAGGCAATGGGAATAAACGGGAGATTGCGCGTCGTGGCGTCCGGCTTGAAACAGGCGCGGTAGCACCGGGTCTGTCGGATCTGTGGGGGCAAACGATCAACGCCGTAGCGTCAGCGGCGAATTTCAGCTGACCGGTGAATCCTGTGACTACAGGTCTTTCGTCAGTGTCTCACTGTTGTCCGCCAGCAGGTTAAGCACAGCATTGACATACCTGTCCCGGTTTCCCTGGTGCCACATCACACACAGCGGCAATCCCTGGATGTCGTCGGCTGGCGCCAGCGGCAGGTACTTTACACCGTCCGCGTTCATGTTGCGGTAAGAGGAGGGAACCAGCGCCACGCCCAGCCCGGCGGCAACGAAGCTCAGGATGGTCTGTTTTTCCTCGGCATACTGCGCTATCACCGGATACCTGCCCGCCGCTCTGAACAGGTTCATCGTCAGGTCATGGCTGTGAGGTCGGGTACGTCTTTCCGGCACGATGACGGGCTCATCGCAAAAATCTTCGATACTCACCTGCTGGTAATCCACCAGCCGGTGATCGGCAGGCACCGCCAGCACGCAGGTTTCATTGGCAATAAAGCGGGTGGTCAGAGTGACGTCGGTCTGTTCGGGTGGCCGAACAAACACCAGATCCAGCCAGCCGGAGGTCAGTCGTGGGATCAGGCTGTGTGATTTATCTTCGCTGATATGGATATCCGCATCGGGAAACGCGCTAACAAACAGATTGAGCAGTTTCGGCAGTAATCCTCTTGCCGCACTGTCAATCGCGCCGATCCGCAGGGTCTTTTTCTGCGATGTCATATTCTTACGAAACCTCAGCCGCAACCCATCAAAATCTGCCACCACGGATTTGGCTTCACTCAGAAACTCAGCGCCTTCCCGGGTCAGGGAAACATTGCGGGTCGAACGATTCAGCAGGCGTATGCCTAAATCCTCCTCCAGCAGCCGGATAAAACGGCTGAGTGACGCAGGCATCATTTCAAGCTTCCGGGCAGCCCTGCCAAAGTGAAGTTCATCACCCAATACCACGAAGCATCTCAGCTGATTTATATCCATTTATTGCCCGCATTCAGATTATTCAAATTATTTATATAAACCCTTGCCGATGATAACGCCTGTCAAAACAGCATACTGAGTTCACAACAAAACAATAACAACCCTACCTGACTGTGGAGCATCCTGCTATGCATAATGACCTCGAAAAAAAGGTAATGCGCAAAGTAACGCTGCGGATTATTCCTTTTATCATGCTGCTGTATTTTATCGCGTTTCTCGACCGGGTTAATATCGGCTTTGCCGCTTTGACCATGAATCAGGACCTGGGCTTTTCGCCGATGGTCTTCGGGCTTGGTGCCGGAATTTTCTTTCTCGGTTACTTTCTGTTTGAGGTCCCGTCTAACCTGATTCTGCATAAGGTCGGTGCCCGAATCTGGATTGCCCGCGTCATGATCACCTGGGGACTGGTCTCCGGTTGTATGGCGTTTGTACAGGGCACCACCAGTTTCTATATTCTCCGCTTTCTGCTCGGCGTGGCCGAGGCCGGTTTCTTTCCGGGCATCATTCTTTATCTCAGCTACTGGTTCCCGGCGGTAAAACGTGCGCAGGTTACCGCCATTTTTATGGCCGCAGCGCCGCTCTCCACCGCGCTTGGCTCACCGATCTCCGCCGCACTGCTGGAAATGCACGGGCTGATGGGCTTCGCCGGCTGGCAATGGATGTTCGTGCTGGAGGCGGTCCCGGCCTTACTGTTGGGCATCGTCGTGCTGTTCTGGCTCACTGACCGACCGGCCAAAGCCAAATGGCTGACTGAAGAAGAGCGGACCTGGCTGCAAAACACCATGCAGGCTGAAGAGCAGGCGCGGGCGGTGGGCCAGAGCCACAGCAGCGCATGGCGTGGTCTGGCGGATAAGCGGGTACTGGCGCTGGCGCTGGTCTACTTTGGTACCTCAGCCGGCCTTTATACCCTGGGTATCTGGGCACCCCAGATTATTCACAGTTTCGGTGCTTCATCATTAGAGATCGGCTTTCTTAATGCCTTCCCGGCGGTGCTTGGTGTTCTCGGTATGATCCTCTGGGCGCGCCACTCCGACCGGACCCATGAGCGCAGCTGGCACGTTATTGCTGCCTGCCTGCTGGCAGCGGCCGGACTGATTTACGCCGGCAGCGTCACGACCCTTTTCTCAGTGATTATCGCCCTGACGCTGGTTACGGTGGGGATCAGCGCATCCAAGCCGCCGCTCTGGAGCATGCCAACCCTGTTTCTCAGCGGGCCGGCAGCGGCGGCGGGCATTGCTGCTATCAACTCGATTGGCAACCTCGGCGGATTTGTCGGGCCGATGATGATTGGCATCATCCGCCAGCAAACCGGCAGCTACACCTGGGGACTCTATTTCGTGGCCGGACTGCTGATGGTTTCAGCCCTGACGGTACTGATTCTGGCCGGAAAAGCGAAAAAGCCACAGACCACAGAACTTCATCAACCTCACACTCATTAATCGACACGGAGAAATACCATGCGTAACTATTCTATTGCCGCTATTCCTGCTGACGGTATCGGTCCTGAGGTCATCTCAGCCGGCATTGATGTTCTCAGGGCGCTGTCACAGCGCGATCCGCAGCTGAAATTTGATATTCAGACTTTCGACTGGGGTTCTGACTACTACAAACGCTACGGCGTGATGATGCCGGAAGAGGGCTTGCAGACGCTGAAAAAATTCGATGCGATCTATTTCGGCGCGGTGGGCGCACCGGATGTGCCTGACCACATCACCCTCTGGGGGCTGCGCCTGCCGATTTGCCAGGGATTCGATCAGTACGCCAATGTGCGGCCAACCAAAATTCTGCCCGGCGTTACGTCGCCGCTGCGCAACCGCGGGCCGGGCGATCTCGACTGGGTGATCGTGCGCGAAAACTCCGAAGGCGAATATTCGGGTAACGGTGGCCGCGCCCATAAGGGGCTGCCGGAAGAAGTCGGCACCGAAGTGGCGATTTTTACCCGCGTCGGCGTCACGCGCATCATGCGTTATGCCTTTAAACTGGCGCAATCGCGCCCGCGTAAGCTGCTGACGGTGGTAACGAAGTCCAATGCGCAGCGTCATGGCATGGTGATGTGGGATGAAATTGCCGCTGAGGTGGCGCAGGAGTTTCCGGATGTGCAATGGGACAAAATGCTGGTTGATGCCATGACACACCGCATGACGCTGCATCCACAGAGTCTGGATACCATCGTCGCCACCAACCTGCACGCCGATATTTTATCCGACCTGGCGGGTGCACTGGCGGGCAGCCTGGGCGTAGCGCCTACCGCGAATATCGATCCTGAGCGACGTTTTCCCTCCATGTTCGAGCCGATTCACGGCTCAGCCTTTGATATCACCGGTAAAGGCATCGCCAACCCGATCGCCACCTTCTGGACGGCGGTACAGATGCTGGAGCATCTGGGCGAGCATCAGGCCGCTGCGCTGATCATGGAAGGCATCGAACACGTCTGCACCCACGGCATCCTGACGCCCGACGTGGGCGGCACGGCCAAAACGGCTGATGTCACGCGTGCCGTGGTGCAGTTTATCGAATCCCGTTCAACCGTTGCCGAGAGTGCCTGATAATGAGAAACGATCGGGCCGCAGCGATACTGGAGGATATCTTTAAGCAGGCGGTTGACAGCGCCCGTCCCGGGCCTGTCGTGCCGGCCGCGCTGCCGCCGAAACCCGCTGGCCGCTGTGTTGTCGTCGGGGCCGGCAAGGCGTCGGCCGCTATGGCAGCGGCTGTCGATGCCGCCTGGCCAGATGTAGAGGTCAGTGGCGTGGTGGTGACGCGCTACGGTCATGCCGTGCCTGCCGGGCGTATCCGCATTCTGGAGGCTTCTCATCCGGTCTCAGATGCGATGAGTGAAACGGCGGCGATGCTGATTCTGGAAACCCTGCGCGGCCTGACATCCGACGATCTGGTGCTGGCGCTGATATCAGGCGGTGGCTCCGCCGTGATGGCATTACCCGCGCCGGGTATCACGCTGGCCGATAAACAGTCTGTTACCCGGGCACTGCTGCACAGCGGTGCCAGCATCAGAGAGATGAATCTGGTCAGGCGTCATCTGTCGGCAGTAAAAGGTGGCAGGCTGGCGGCACTGGCGCAGCCTGCACAGGTGGTTTCGCTGATTATCAGCGATGTTCCGGGTGATAATCCGGCGGATGTGGCATCCGGTCCGACGGTGGCTGACAGCAGCACACCAGAAGATGCGCTGAAGGTGCTCGAACGCTA
The DNA here is from genome assembly GCF_059730675.1 of Pantoea sp. X-Soil-MYKO-1785. NCBI lineage: Bacteria > Pseudomonadati > Pseudomonadota > Gammaproteobacteria > Enterobacterales > Erwiniaceae > Pantoea > Pantoea sp. X-Soil-MYKO-1785. The sequence continues at coordinate 542,709 of NZ_AP036001.1, read as the reverse complement.
CGCTATTCCGGTCTCCGCCGCGGTTCGCCATCTGCTGAGCCAGCCGTCGGCGTTGTCAGGCAGGCAGCCGGTCGGTGAGGTCAGGATGATTGCCACACCCGCGATGGCGTTGCAGGCCGCAGCCAGTGCGGCACGTCGTCACGGTATTACACCACTGATACTCGGCGACGCCATTGAAGGTGAGAGCCGGGAGGTCGCCACCGTCATGGCGGGCATCGCAAAATCAGTGAAGCAGCACGGCTACCCGCTGAAGGGGCCAGCAGTGTTGCTGTCAGGCGGCGAAACCACGGTGACGGTAAGCGAGGGAAAGGCAGGTAAAGGCGGGCGTAACACCGAGTTTCTACTTGGGCTGGCCTGCGCACTGCGCGGGGAAAGTGGAATCTGGGCCATCGCGGGAGACAGTGACGGTATTGATGGCACCGAGGATGCGGCCGGTGCGATGATTTTTCCTGATACGCTGTTGCGCGGTAAAACCTGTGGGCTTGATGCGCTTGGCTATCTGAATGCGCATGACAGTTACCGCTATTTTCATGCGATTAATGATCTGCTGATCACCGGGCCAACGTTAACCAATGTTAATGACATCAGAGCGATATTAATAGGCTAACCGGTTGCTTTGTCTGATGAACACAGCAGCGATGATGCTCATCAAGTGAAAAAGCGAACGGTTTAAGCCGGGCTGAATTTATGAAAAATCAGCGGCAGAACGAAGGAGGATAATAAAGGTGAGTTTGAACCTGAACGCGTTGTCAGGCTGAGGCAGTGGCATTTATGCGTAGGGATGTTGAGCACACCGGGTTGGGTCATGTCCGCTTAATCGATAAGCGGACTTTCCCGCTGGCAGCCGCTCAACGGTTGTGAGATGCATTAAGCGGCGGATGATCTTACTGAGACGCTTCAGCGAGTAATGCGGCCTGCACAGCCGGACGCGCGCTGATCATTTCCATATATGCCGACAACGCAGGCCAGCGCTGCAGGTCGAATGAGAAGAATTTACACCAGCCCAGCACCGTGAAAAGGTAGGCATCAGCAACGCTGAAGGTCGATCCGTTCAGGTAGGTTTTTTCGTTGAGCGCTGCCGCAAGCAAATCAAACTGCCGGAACAGCTTCTCACGAAAAATCGCTTTGACGTCTTCGGGCAGCGTGGCGTTGAACAACGGTGCCGAACCCGCGTGGATTTCACTGGTGATAAGGTTAAGCCATTCCTGCAGACGCACCCGGGCCCAGCTGCCCGCTGGCGGGGCCAGCCCCTTTTCCGGTTTGCTGTCCGCGAGATACTGCACAATGGCCGGGCCTTCAGTGAGTATCTGTCCATCGTCCAGTTCAAGCGCCGCGACATAACCTTTAGGGTTTATGGTGCGGAAGTCGCGTCCGTCAGCGGTGAGCTTGCTTCGGTTGTCGACTTTCACCAGCTCAAACTCAAGTTCCAGTTCGCGCAGCACGATGTGCGGTGACAGCGAACAGGTGTCCGGGGCGTAATAAAGTTTCATATTTTCTCCGTTTAAAGTGAAAAGCCGTCGGGCAACGTCCTGCGCGTTGCTGAACTCACTGTATTTGACGCTCAGTGCGCTGTAAAATTAATGATCCAGAAGGTAACTATTAGCTGAGCTACTGATAATCATGATGAATCTTTTACACTGGCGCTTGCTGGTTGCGGTGGCGGACGCCTGCAACATCACGCGTGCCGCAGAACAGACAGGAATGACTCAGTCCGGTGCCAGCCAGGCTATCGCCCAGCTGGAGGCGTCTCTGGGCTTTGCGGTATTTGTCCGCGAGCGACGGTACATCGGTGTTACCGCGCTGGGTCAGCAGGTTATCGAACACGCCAGAAACATGCTGTCGCAGCTGGAGGCAATCCGCGTGCTGGCTGACAAGAGCAGGGGGTTAAACAGCGGGCGCATCCGGCTCGCCAGTTTTCCTTCCGTGACCTCCACCTTGTTGCCCGGCCTGCTACGGGACTTTAAGCGTCTGCATCCTGCTATTGAAGTGGTCATCCTCGAAGGCTCAGATGAGGAGGTCGAAGAGTGGCTGGCTGCAGACAGGGTCGAACTGGGCGTGGTGATGAACGCTCTCCCCGGTCGTGCTGAGGTTGTCATCGGGCAGGATGCGTGGGTAGTGGTGATGCAGGCCGGTAGCCGGCAGGCACGGCAGGCCAGGACGGATGGCATTACGCTGGCGGAACTGGCAGACCAGCCCTTTATTCTGGCGACCGGCGGATGTGCAGTGAATGGCAAAAGCCTGATGGAAAAGGCGGGTTTGCAACTCTCTGACATCCGCATGACGGTACGCGACTGGATCAGCGCCTGTAAGCTGGTGGGTGAAGATATGGGCGTCGCCCTGGTGCCTGAATCTGCCCTGCCGGAGGAGTTGCGTAACCTGTGTGTGGTGCCGCTGACACCGCCGATACACCGTGAGTTCGGGCTGGTCTGTTCGCCATCCGGAAACGCGTCTGATGCGACGCAGGCTCTGCTTAAAGGAGTGCGTGAAGCAAGATAAGTGATGAACCGTTAATCCTTTCTTCACCTTATGAAACATCTGCAGCGGGTGCAAAACGCCAACGTCAGATTTGCCATCAGCAAAAAACCGGCATTCTGCTGACTGTCGATCATGTTATCAGCAGCCTGATTCCTGATTCCTGATTCCTGATTCCTCCCCGACGCTCAACGCGTCCTGCTTCCAGTCGGGCACTGACTATAAAATGGGCTTTCCGCTGATCCAATGCAGGCAAGATCGGATCGTTTTACGGCAAAGTTACCGGCCGCAATAAGGTTGATGGCAGAAAAATCAGGTAAAGGCGTGTAGCGAAGAGTAAAGGCGAAAAAAACAACCCAATATCCTGAGGCGAAATTTCCTATATTGATCGGCGGCAGAAAGGCGCATCCGACAGTCCATTAGGAATATTCGTAATAATTTTACCTGACTGTGTAAATCGAATCCTCAGGCATGATAAATGCGATCAGTAGAATATTCCTAATCAAAAGCTTTAAGTTTATATTAATTTTTAACATTTAATTTTTTTTAATCCCGACTTACGCGGCGTTGTGTTGTTTTATTGTTGCTAATGAAAGTAATTTTTATTCTTCCGATTTTTTTTCTAAGTCTATTTATGCGATGAGTTCCCTATAAAATGTTGTTTTTTCCTTCTGATCTGATCGGTGGGGACGTATTGTCTTTAATTTCATTGGTGCTCTGTTTTTTATTTTGTTTTTGCGCTCCCCTGACTATAAGTAATTGTTTTTAAAGGATCTTATTTTTAGCGTTACTCTTTTTGCCATAATTTGACAAAACTTTTCGTTTTTATATTATTGCCGCCGTCAAATGCATTCGCCTGACCAGGACATGGTGTTGTTATTTTGGAATCAGATGAGTGTAACTTTGTTTTTTGGCAATAACGTTAAACAGGAAAATATAAATGAAGTTTTCAAAAATTGCACTGGCAATGGGTTTAAGCATGGCTATGGTTAGCGGTTTCGCAAATGCTGCGGCATCGGGCACTGTTGGTGGTCAGGGTCACGGTACCGTACATTTTAAAGGTGAAATTATTGACTCACCATGCTCAATCTCTCCAGCTACCGCAGATCAGACCGTTGACCTGGGACAGGTATCTAATTCAGCTCTGGCAAATAACGGTAAATCTACTCCGGTTCCGTTTGAAATTGCGCTCGAAAATTGTGATATCAGCACCTATAAAACAGTGACTGCAACCTGGAGTGGTACCGCAGATACTAACATGCCTGACGCATGGGGTGTTTCAGGTACTGCAAGTGGTGCGGCGATCGTTATCAACGACGCATCTGAAAAACAAATCAAGCTGGGTCAGGAATCTGCTGCAACTACCCTGACGGCGGACAATACCACCATCGCTATGTCTGCTTACCTGCAAGGTGACGGCCAGCCTGTGGTTCCAGGTTCATTCTCTGGTGCCGCTGACTTCGTACTCTCTTATCAGTAAGTCTCAGAGTCTTTGAAATCCTACGGTGCCCGCCTGCGGGCACCGTCATACACCGACACACCTGAATGATGATGAACAGACACTTTTATGCAGCGATGGTGTTGCTGTGCATGGCACATCCGGTAGTGGCTGCGGGGCATGGGCATGGGCATATCCAGGTGCAGGGTAGCATTATCGACACCCCCTGCGCGATTGCCACATCGGATGCCGATCAAAGTATAGAACTGGGAAACGTACCTGCCAGTGAATTGATTAATGACGGTCATGGTCCGCAAGTGCCTTTCACCGTGCATCTGGTCAATTGCGTACTCAATCAAAACGCCAGCCAGACGCATCAACCCTGGAAGGATGTGCGGATCACATTTGAAGGGGCGACGGATGGTCCGAATTTATTCGCTCTGCAGGGGAGCGGGAGCGGCGAAGGGGTGGCCATTCTGGATGAGATCGGCACACCGGTTACACCAAATCAACCCGTGCCACCGATAAAAATTGTCCCAGGCAAGATGGCGCTGCACTACCGCATGCAACTAATGGGCGATAGCCATCCACTTCAACCGGGAAGTTATTACACCACCCTGCGATATTTTATGGAGTACGACTAATGAAACCCTTTCGTCATGGCGGCAGGTTTCCCGCGCTAAATCCGCTGACGCAGGCAATTATGCTGGCGCTGGCCCTGAGCGGCACGGCTGGCAGGGTAACGGCGCAAGACAGCCTGCCTGCGTCAGCGGATTCCCTGAGTGAGGAAGCGATACCCGCAGCTGCGGAAGTGACCGAGTTCAACACTGATGTGATGGATGTCAAAGACCGCAGCAACATTGACGTCAGCCACTTTGCCCGTTCCGGATATGTGATGCCGGGTGATTATCCACTGACGCTGAAAGTCAACGGATCTGAAGTCCGCGAAGTGACGGTGACCTTTGCGGTTCCGCCAGATGATCCGCACGGCAGCGAACCCTGTCTGACCACCGAGATGGTGGAGTTGCTGGGTTTGAAAGAAGACGTCGCCGGGAAGCTGGCGTGGAAAACACTGAACGGCCAGCAGTGCCTGAATATGACCTCGGTGCCAGGCATGACCGCTACCGGCGATCTGGGCAGTGGATCACTCCGTGTGTCCGTTCCTCAGGCTTATCTGGAGTACTCCTCGCCTGACTGGGATCCTCCTTCGCGCTGGGATGAGGGCATTGCGGGGCTGCTGTTTGACTATAACCTCAACGCCACGCAGCAGTTTGCAGCCCGTGACGGCGACAGCAGCAGTGTCAGTGGTAACGGGACCGCGGGAGCCAATATTGGCCCATGGCGTCTGCGTGCTGACTGGCAGGGGCAACGGTACAGTACCGGCGGCCACACCAGCCAGAATTTTCAGTGGAGCCGTTATTACCTCTATCGGGCTCTGCCAGGGCTGGGGGCAAAGCTGACGCTCGGTGAGGCCGATCTCGATTCCGGACTGTTTGATAGCTTTCGTTTTGTCGGGGCCAGTGTTGCCACTGATGACAATATGCTGCCGCCTAACCTGCAAGGATATGCGCCTGAGGTAACCGGGGTGGCGAGAACCAACGCGAAGGTCACCATCAGTCAGCAAGGACGGGTGATATACCAGAGCCAGGTGGCACCGGGTCCGTTCCGTATTCAGGAGCTGAGTCAGTCCGTCGCGGGAACACTGGATGTGCGGGTTGAAGAGCAGGATGGACGCGTGCAGACCTTTAAAGTCGATACGGCACAGATCCCTTACCTGACACGTCCGGGAATGGTGCGCTACAAGCTGGCTGCCGGGAAGCCGACAGACTGGAAGCACCGTGTGCAGGGCGATCCGTTCGCCACCGGTGAGTTCTCCTGGGGGGTTTCTAACGGCTGGTCACTGTTTGGCGGTCTGGTGGGCTCAAAGAACTATGCCGCGCTGGCTGTGGGTATTGGGCGTGACTTGCTGGCCTTTGGTGCAGTGTCATTCGACGTGACCGAGTCGCAGGCCACTCTGCCCAACGGGGAGAAAAAACAGGGGGGATCATACCGCCTGAGCTATTCCAAACGGTTTGAAAAAATTGATGGGCAGGTGACCTTTGCGGGTTACCGCTTCGCCGAGAAAGACTTTATGTCGATGAGTGACTATCTGGAGACACGCTTCGATGACCGGTCATGGGGTATGACGCGCGGCCGTCAGAAAGAGCTGTACACCATCACCATGAGCAAGGCTCTACGCGACTACAAAATGAGTCTGTTCGGCAACTATAGCCACCGGACCTACTGGGATCGTCCGGATCAGGATCGCTACAGCGTAACGTTGTCGCAGTACCTCGACATTGGCAGCTGGAAAAATATCAGCATTAGTCTGACCGGATATCGCAGCCAGTACTGGGGAGTTAAAGACGACGGTGCCTACCTGAGCCTGAGCATTCCGTGGAGCAACGGGGGATCCGTCAGCTACAACGCGCAGAGTACCCGCAGCGGCATCTCACAGACCGCTGGCTGGTATGACAGCATTGATAACAACAACAGTTACAGCCTGCAGGCCGGCACCGATGCGAAAAACCGTAAAACAGCCAGTGGCTACCTGACCCATAACGGCGACGTGGCGCGTGGATCACTGAGTGCCAGCTACAGCGAAGGGGAATATAGCTCAGTGGGGCTTTCGGTACAGGGTGGGGCTACCGCTACCCGCCACGGTGCGGCACTGCATCCGGTCAGTACTAACGGCGGAACCCGCCTGATGCTGGATACCGGTGAGGCTGCCGGTGTCCCGCTGAAAAACAGTTCGGTTGTGCAGCACACCAATCACTTTGGTAAGGCGGTCGTCACCGGAATGAATGGCTACTGGCGCAGCAGTGCCGGGGTGGATGTAGACAGTCTTGGCGATGATATGGAAGTCAGTCATCCGCTCACCGAACTGACCATGACCGAGGGAGCCATTGGTTACCGCAAACTGGATGTGATGATGGGCCGCAAGCTGATGGCCGTCATGAAGTTTGCCGATGGCAGCAGCCCGGCGTTCGGTTCGGTAGTCTGGCGCGATACGCATCAGGTAGGCGTAGTGGATGACAACGGCAGCGTGTGGCTGGCGGGCGTTGAACCGGGTGTGCAGATGGAAGTGCGTGAAAATGAAACCCCGGTTTGTCAGTTCAGGGTGCCACAGAAGCTGCCTGCAGCGGATAGCGGATTACCGTTATTCCTGACCTGTCAGACAGTGAAGGCTGGACAGGGACTATCACAACAATCTGACCACTAAATGTCAGGCATAGAGCCTGTTGCCGGAGAGCGGCAGGTAAAACAGGAAGCACAGGGCGGTGCGGCCAGGGACGGCACTCACACCACTGAATAACAGAGAGACACTCAACATGAAAAGTAAGCTACTTCCTTCTGTGCAGGCTGCGGTTACCGTAGCGCTGATGAGCCTGACGGCTATGCAGGCAGCCAATGCCGCTGTGGCACTTGACCGAACCAGGGTGATTTTTGATGGCAGCCAGAAGAGCATGAGCGTCAACATCCGCAATGATAATACCAAACTGCCGTATCTCGCTCAGGCGTGGGTCGAAGACAGCAACGGGCAAAAAATTCAGTCGCCGTTGATGGCCTTACCGCCTTTGCAGCGGGTTGAACCGGGTGCGAAAAGTCTGGTGAAAATCCAGCTGTCGGCAGATGCCACAGCAAAACTGCCGCAGGATCGTGAGTCGTTGTTTTACTTTAACCTGCGTGAAATCCCGCCAAAGAGCCAGAAGGCAAACGTGCTGCAGCTGGCGCTCCAGACGCGAGTGAAAATGTTTTATCGCCCGACTGCCCTGGTGAAGAAAGGTGCCAGCAGCGAGACACCGTGGCAGGAACAGCTGACCCTGACGCGTCAGGGAGATCGCTATCAGGTGACTAACCCGACGCCGTATTACGTCACGCTGGTGGCAGACGGCAAAACTGAGATGAAGCCGCTGATGCTGGCACCACAAAGCTCTGCTGACCTTGGGGTGCGCGCTGCCGCGCTGGGCAGTCAGCCACATATCGCCTACATCAACGACTGGGGCGGCCGGCCGGTGCTGACTTTTAGCTGTAATGGCTCTGTCTGCAAAGTCGCATCAAACACCTCTAAATAATCACGGCAGGCAGAAAACGTCCCGGCCCGCCGTGCAGGAATAAGGAAAACAGATATGAAAAAAGAGACATCAGGCACGGGCGCCGGCATGCTGAAATCCGCTCTGACGGGCACGCTGGGAGGTACCCTGCTGCTGAGTGCTGTGATGCTGTTAGCCGGAACCGAAATGAGCGTCGGAGCATCCTTTAAGGACGTGGATGGAGAACATGGCCTGCTGCACGTTTACGGTCAACTGGTCGACTCCCCCTGCCGACTGGTTATGGATTCGCTGGACCAGACGGTTGACCTCGGCACGCTGGCTTCCGGTGATCTCAGCCGGCCTGGCGCGCGCAGTCAGCCGGTACCCTTTAGCGTGCGGCTGCAGGATTGTCTGGTGGCATCCGGGCACCTGATGGATGAGCACACCGACAGTACGATTCAGGGGTTGGATCAGCCGGTGGTCAGTGTCGCCTTTACTGCACCGGCAGACTTTAGCAATCCTTCGCTGATGAAGCTTAACGGGGTTGAGGGCATTGCTCTGCGCCTGACTGATAGCCACAACCGTGACATTCGTCTGGGGAGCCATGGTGTCCCTCAACTTCTCACCCCGGGCGATAACAGCCTGGCGTGGACGGTGGTTGCTGAACGTGTTCCGGGGCCGATGGTGCCGGGCGCGTTCCGAGCGGTAGCAGATTTCCGGCTGAGCTATGACTGAGGTTGATATGACAAACCCCATCTTTAAACGCCTCGTGCGCCTCCTGCTGCTTTGCAGCCTGATGACCGTGATCGGTGAAGTGCAGGCGGATAGCGATTCACTGACTATCAACATCAGCGGGACGATCGTGGCAAGCAGTTGCAGCGTGAACAACGGACAGACCGTCAGCGTCGAGTTTGGCGACGTGCAGGTTGATCAGGTTTACTCCGCCACGGCGCAGGTTCCGGTCTCAATCACCTGCGACAGCCCGCCAGCCGGTACCGTAAAAATGAAAATTGTCGGTACGCCGTCATCGTTTGATAACCAGGCGCTGACAACGGATGTGCCCGGTCTTGGCATCACATTAAGTAACGTCAGCGCCACGGCTTACGGTGCGCTGGATCTGAACACATTTTATGACGTGAAGCAGGTGTTTGGTCTGTCATCCAATACCGGCAGCTTCAACATTACCGCCGGGTTGACGACAAAGCCTGGGGTCAAACTTCCCGGCGGGGAATTTAACGCCTCGGCCACGCTGGTTCTGCAGATGAGCTGAGAAGAGGAGAAAATCATGCTGAAAAAAATAAAGAATCTCGCGGTTAACGTGAGTGCGGTGCTGCTGCTGTCAAGCCTGTTGGCTCCGGCGGCGATGGCTGATGCGACGGTGAAGTTTCACGGAACCCTGATCGCCGGTAGCTGCAGTGCCAGTGCTGTAGATGTCGATTTTGGCGATGTAAAAGTTGATGACATTACAGAAGGGAAGACGCGCACCAACATGGCTGTTTCATCAGGTGCCAGTGCGCAACCTTTCTCGATGACCATTTCCTGCACCAACGGGTTTACCGGCGGAGTGGAGTATCAGTTTAAAGGTAATGCCTCATCCTTTAATAATTTAGCGCTGTCAACCGATGTCCCGAGTTTAGGCGTTATCGTGGCGATTAATGATAGTAATATGTCAAACATTGTACCCAGCACCTGGTATCCGCTGAGTAAAGGGGCAGGAACCTATCAAATGCTGGCCATGCTGGTGAGAGAGCCAGGGGCTAAATTTGCCGGCGGGGATTTTAACGCAACGGCCACGCTGGCGGTGCAAATACCCTGAGGTAATGGAATGGAAATGGTAAACAAAACCCGTAGCGGCTGGTTTTATTCGGTTTTGATTGGCGGATTATTACTTGCACCTGCGCTGTATGCCGCTCCCATTGAAGGCCCGGCAAAGTTTCACGGTACGCTAAGGGTGGTTGAGTGTTCCATCAATGCCAACAACGGCCGGCAGCTGGTGAATTTTGGTGACGCAGTCGGGATCCATAAAATCGATGGCAAGCGTTATCAGCAACCCGTCCCTTTTACGGTGTCGTGCACTAACTATGCGGGGGCAGATGTACCTGACCTGACACTAAAAATTGAAGGCAAGGCCGTCGCATTTGATGAATCAGCGGTAGAAACGGACGTCAACGGACTGGGCATCCAGCTACAAAGCAATGGCAAGCCACAAAAACTTAATCAGGCCGTTCGCTTCGGCTATAAAGCGGTACCCGTACTGACGGCGGTTCCGGTTAAAGATCCGGCTACAGAGTTAGACGCCCGTCCTTTTAGCGCGACGGTGAAACTCACCGTGGAGGTCGCATGAACAGGCTATTTATGTTGCTGGTCTTGTTGAGCGTTATGCTGCATATGCCGGTGCAGGCGGCCTCTTCGGATGTGGACTTCAAAGGCACGCTGGTGGCAGAACCCTGTACCGTGGCCACCGGTGGCGACGGCGAGAATGTGCTGGTTGATTTCGGCACCATTCCGGATAAAAACTTTTATTTTTACACCCCGCCGCGCACCTGGCAGTTTCCGTTTCATATTCTGCTAAAGGATTGCGACCTGTCGCTGGGGAGCCAGGTGAAAGTGACCTTTACCGGTACTGAAGATGCAGAACAGCCAGGGCTACTCGCCTTGTCCAGCCGGAATGGTGTTGACCATCTGGCCATTGGTATTCAGGCCGCGGATGGCGGCGATATTGCGGTTAATCAGCAAACCAGAGGATATCCGTTAAATTCCGGCACCACTGAGTTGAAGTTTTCATCTTATATTCAGGCCAGTGATGCAGGGGTTAAAAACAGAACTGTCGGGAAGGGCACCTTTGAAGCTGTGACCACGTTTTTACTGGAATATCCATAGTTTTTTGTTCGCTGACATCAATAAAACCAGGACGCCCCATGACTTAAATATTTCTTTATTTGGGTCTTCGTCTTATTAAATTAATCTGGATGTGGAAAATGAACACAAAAAAAATATTAATGGGTATTTTTTTGATTTTAAATATTATCACGCATTCGCAGGCTGCGATGATAGCATGGCCCTATATTTATAAAGTAGGGCCGGCGTCTCAATACTACGAAGCTTCTGTCGCCGTTGGAAATATCTTTGTTGATGACAAACTAGCTGATACTAAATTAATGGATATGCCAGATTTTGCAGACAAATGTGAGGCTGATTATTGGGGTGGCACGCATTGCCGGCTGGCTATTTTCGCCATTCACACGACAGACGGTACAGGTACCGGGCTCCCTACATTCATTTCACCAAATGATATTAATGGCGCATGGACGCTACGTGAGCTTTCAAGTCACGTTGGTAATATCACAGGTTCATTTTCACAAGCTGGCGGTACGCAGCATGTTTATCCAAAAGATGTATGTTTTGGCGTGGTATTGCATCACATTGGTTTTTATAACAGGTTCTGGACACCGCCATCAATGTCCGGAGCCTGTTTATTCCCGATGCCGAACAATGAAACCTGTTCGTTTAAAAATGCTTCTGTAGATATCCCTTTTGGTGATATTGCCAAAAAGAGTGCCGCGGGAGCAAAGGCAGAAAATAGCGTTAGTCTTTCCTGTACCGCAGCGATGAATATTAGTTTTCAGTCTGTTAATGGCACTAATAGCATTCCCTTGTCCAATGGTATGCAGGCAGGCTTAAAAATCAATAATAAAGAATTAAGTGCGACGCAGGCGGTTCCCTCGGGGATCAGTGCGCTGAAAATTACTGCAACACTTGAAGGCACGCCAACGGAAGGGGCTTTTTCTGGCTCAGCACCGCTGGTGGTGAACTATCAATAAGTGTTCCGGGTGAATAGAATGAAAAAATTTATTATTTGCGGGTTTTGTTTGATCACCATGGTGATGATGACGAGCATTGCGGGTTGCAGCGCACGGGAAAATGTGGCGCTCAAATCCCAACCCACTCCAGAAAGAGAAAAGGTTTCGCCTGAGTCAGTAACAAATGAAGTGAGGTCGTCTTTATCTCCCCTTGCTCAGTGCAATCGCGATCTGGAATCCCTGCGCACCGTCAACATGACCGAATATCGCAAATATCTGGCGCAATACGACGGGCTAATGAAAAGTTCCGCCGGGTTTATGTCGGTGAAAGATGACGTCAGCCCGGAGGTGGCAGAGCTGGCCCGTCCGCGCTTTCAGTACGCGCTGGTCAACCTTTGTTATCGCATCAAGGGCGCGCTGGCCCAGACCCTGATTAACCAGGCTATTGACGTTCGCTAAGGATAACAGCTGTGCGCTGCTTCACTTCACCTTTAAGACTGGTTGCCGTTGCTCTCTTTTTGATCCTGCCTGAGTGGGTTGCTGCGGGAACGATCTCTTCATCTGCCGCCGAGTCCCTGTTATCACAGCCGTCTGATGAAAGCTGGAGCCTCGAAGCGATGGTGGCGGCTCATCATCATGCTGAGTCAGCACCGCAACCGGCAACAAATGAAGCGGAAACGGGCATTTCTAATCTGAAACAGCCTGGAAAAAGGAAAGAGCAGCCGGTTGCTGATTTAATTTTGCAGCGGCGGATAAATACACTGTCCAGCCAGCATAAAACAGATGTTGAAACCATTAAACAGCTGAACAAGCAACTGGAGGATGCCCTGGCACAGGCCAGCAATCATCCTGCAGCAGTAGCCAGCAGTCAACCTGCAGTAGCAGAAAGTGCCCAGGTAAAAAACCCCGCCTCATCCGAATCACCGGAGGTTGCCGCCCTGCAAGATGCGTTACAACAAAGCCAGCAACAGGTTGCCAGGCTGAACGGTCAGATTAGCGATCTGAACACCGATCTTAAACAGCGGGAGGACAAGCTACAGTTGCTGACTGCTACGGATGTTAAACAGCGTCAGCAACAGCAGCAAAATATTAAGGCGCTTGAGCAAAAACTTTCAGAACGCGATCGGGAACTGTTGGTGTTAAAGCAAAATCTGGCGAAAAATCAGGTCGAGCTGATCCATAAAAACAATGCCCTGACCGGAAGTCAAAATACGGTCACAGAGCTTTTGAATTCACTCAAACAGAAGGAACAGGCAGCCAGCGAGCTGGAACAGGCGCTTAACCGCCGCAGTGATGAGCTGAAACAAGCTGCCACCACGCTGGCAGAACTGCGTGAAAAAATGCACCAGCAAATCACGCCAGACCTGAAAAGCGCGGCGAACCGTCAGGCCTATATTGCCGGAGTGATGATGGCTAAAGGACTTCATGCCCGGCTGGATGACTGGCGCGATGCCGGTATCGATATTGATAATGTCACCTTCCAGGCAGGCATCAAAGATGGCCTGAGCACAGCCGTTCGCCTGAAGCCAAAAGAAGCCGGACGGGCACAGGCTGACTTTGTTAAAGCCGTACAGGTTGCTGTCGCGCAAAAGGTGATGCAGGGGGAGAGAAAAATTCGTTCGCTGGCGACAGGGCGCAAGCCGCTGAAATCGGCAAACGGCATTGTCTGGTATCGGGTACGCAACGGGAAAGCCGTGTCAGCGGGGCAGCCGGTCATGCTCTCGATGACTGAAGAGGTTGTCGACGGAACAGTTATCAGCCGGGTGCCTCCCATGATTTTACGTGCTGATGATGATATGCCTGCGATCGTTAAGGATGGTATGCGTTTGCCCGGCGAAGGGGGAGAGGTCGTTGCCTATGCCCTGGCCAAAACCGTCTATGGTGAACATCCTCTGCCGCCAGGTGTACGCCCTTATACGGTAATGGAATACCACCTGCGAGGAGAGAAGCTGCCTCAGCACAGTGTCTGAGCGGAACTGCATCACTGCTTAAGTCTGCCTGTCCAGGTGAGTTTGAATGATGTGGTGTTGACCAGCCAAAATGCGCCTATCCTGATAAAACGCTTTTTTAAACACAGGCCTAAAGATGACAGTAACGCGCGTTAATTATTTCATCGGTCTGATGTCGGCTGCCGACTGTAGCCAGCATTTTCGCGGCTGATAACCCGGAATCAGCGCCCGCATTGAGTTGCTGGAAAGAAACCCGCGCGCATAACGCGGAATGAGACTCTGTCTGCTAAAACCGGGCCGGCTGCCGCCCGGTTATGCATAGTGATATCAGTGGTGAGGTATCAGTCTGTCGAAGGGCTTCATCTGATGAAGGGGGGCCTCTCTTGCATAGCGTTGAGCGTGCCGGTGCGGACTGCATCATCATCTACAGACGGCATGAAGTCAGCGAACTGCCGCTGCTGTTCAACCTTGTTCCTCCATCTTCTTTGATTGATATTTTTGCATCGGTTAGTATCAATCCCGGTACCTGCTTAAATGTACGCAATTTTTTAAAATCAGACTGAATAGTTTGCAGCCTGATGTTATTACTGTTGCGGTGCATAATTTTAAAACGGCAGAGACCGTCATATTCTGCTGTTCAGGGCATACAGGGATCAGGTGACTGTCTCACGCGAAAGCGTTGATCATTGTCACGAAGAACAGGCCACCTTGCCGCCTGTCTTAACTCAGGGAGAATGCGGCAGTCAGAGAAAATACCGTGATCGCGGTCGTAGAATTTAACCGTAAGAGTATCCGGTTTCATCGGGTCGGTTTAGAACGCAAAAAATAGATCCTGTTTTTGTTAATCATGGGTTCGAAGAGGAATGATGTACATCATTGAAGAGGATTTCTTTTACGATGAAGCCAATAACGCTATCTGGCATCGTTTAAGTGAAAATGAAAAAACGCAACTTCCGCTGACAGCCTCACGAATACTGTGCTTGTTGCTGGAAAACCGGGGTAAGGTGATGAGCCGGGAGCATATTTTTGATGAGATATGGAGCAATTACGGCGCTAATGCGTCCAATAATACCTTGAATCAGTATGTTTCCTTGCTCAGAAAAAAATTTGAGCAACTTGGTTTTCAAGGTGAATTGATCAAAACAATAACCCGCGCGGGCTTTTTAATGCCTGAAAATCTGAAGGTTCAGCAGCTGGATGTCGTCGGGAAGCCGGTAGTCATTGAAAATAAAAAACCGGGTAACAAGATTATTATAACCTCTGCTGTCTGTTTACTGGCCATTACGATAATCGGTTACGCATTTATCAATCGTGGTGGATGGGATGAAAATAATGTTTTCAAAATAGGTGGTGTTGGGCGTTGCAATGTTTATATGCTGTATCAAAATTCACCTGAAACCGCTGAAGTTAAATTAAGGCTTGCTAAAGAGATGATAGATAAATATGCGCCTTGTATCGGTAATGATGTATATATTTATCATCCTTCCGATGAGGTTGTTTTAAATGGCCAGGGCGCAGCGTTTATAACCCGGTGTACTTATCAAAAAGATGGCAGTCAAAAATTCGCAGGATGCTATGATGTTTATGAATTTCCAAAGGTTTAGGACTGTATTTGTCGTCATTATTATTCTGGCGATCACTCTGGCGTTTTTTGGTTTTTTGAAGAAAAGAGATAACAGAGTAGATTGCGTATCAACATTTTATACTGTACCGAACGATGGTGTCTGGGAATACCTGAAAGGCACTATGTCCGTTACTTTTTCCAGTAACGGGCAGGGCAACGTTATGTTTTCCGGCGAAGCGCGTAAAATTGCAGAAACGGGTAAACTTTACTCATTTGAACGATTTATGCATTTTTCTTTTGACAAAACCGACCAGAAAAATTTTGCGTTAAGCAAAGTTAACGTCGCTAAATACAAAGGTGATGATCTGGATGATGCCGTTTTCACTAAATATATCTACTCGCATACCTCAGAGCAGACCGACCACCTGGTTGTGGTTAAACTGAACAATGGGTATCTGATTGGCAATATGGTGGGGCCCCGACATTTATGCGTTAAACGGTAAAGCCATGACTTCAGGCTAACCTGATTGATCCTTTGCCTGAACCTGCAGCCGCTGCTGAGTCATGCTATGTTGTTTACGCCGCGTCGACCTGCTGATTCAGAAAGTCGTTCATCCAGAGATTTAAGCTGCTAACGCTTATATTGTCAGAGTATAAATTTATATATCAAGCAATATAAAATATAATGAACTGGTCCCGGCGCTGGCGGGACATAATTACTCTCATCACCGATACCGTTCGTGACTTGTTGATCTCACCCTTTTAACGGTGGCGATAAACCGGTACGAATTTGAGAGGCTCTGGATATGAGAAATGCTAGCGTTCGCCATCATTGCAATAATTTAGTTATTCCTGACTTTTGGGACGGCAACATCAGAAATAACGTCAGATACCTGTCAGATGAAAAAAGCGGCAGTGAATATTATTTGAAACCGCGCATGAATATCTCCTCCGTGGAGATTGATAAGGTGATGATGATTGCCGGCAATGATTACGCCGTAATGGGCGTACGGCATATTTTAGCCAGCAATCACTCTGTACATCTCAAGGTAACGTCTAAGGAAGCAGAGGTTCAGTCTGTAGTCGATGAGTTTAATCCAAAGGCAGTCATATGGCTATTTAACACCGCTAATGAGCTTTATGAAAGTATTCCGGATATTCTGAAAATTCGGAGGAATCACAATAAAATTAAACAGGTTATTATCAGCGAGGAATTGCCTGCCACTTTTTGCGGCGAGGATGCCATTGTAGAAGGGATTTCATTAATTCCCTCTACAGTGAGCGTTCAGCAATTGGCGGAGATGATTTCATCGTGCCTGGTACAAAAACAATTTAAGCGGTTTTTTGTCAGGAAATGGATGAGTAAACGGCAACTTCGGGTTATGGCGGAACTGGGGAAAGGCAAAAGAACCAGCGATGTTTCCCGTGTGTTAAATATTGATAGCAAAACAGTCCTCGCCCATAAATATAAAGCCGTCGACAAACTCGGCATCAGCGATCGTAAAGAAGAGGCCTGGGCGATGCGAGCAATAACACAACTGTATACCGCCATACCCTGCCTGGAGAGATTGTGTAGCAGAACCGCCGACTGCTGATTTTTTAACAGGCTTTACTGATAATGATAAATATTCTGGCAATGAATTTATATTAATTACCGTCAGGGTTTTTGGCTGGTGGGTGGAAAGCTGTATATTGCCTGCTGCGCTGCTCATCTGAACACGCCGCGTTCAGGCGCGGAATTGTTTCATCTTTCTGTAATGATAACTCCTCTGGCATAGATAAACGGGCGAAGAGCAGCCAGCATCAGAAGATGCTGGTGACGGTTTAATAACGCCTGGCGTTACGGTCGTCATTTTTTAATTGCCACAATATGAAACCATCATGCCCGGTGTTTATTATCACTTCCCGCGCTTAAAGCAACTTAACATCCCGACTGAACTGAAAATGAACATAATCCGCAAGACGCAACGAAAATGGGCAGCTGAGTTGAAGCTGTTTTTTCTCTCACGCGGCGCATTAACGCTGACTCTCATCACGCTTTACCTGATTGTTATTCTGCCGATTTATTTCGGAAATAATGGCGGAACAGGGCTGGAAATGCCTCAGAACATCCTTGCATGGAGTGTGATGCTTTTGTGCAGTTTATCTGCACTCCTGAATGTGTTGCGAAGCGGAGAGATCCTGATATCACGTTTCATGTTCATCGCTTTTTTGGCAGTCGCTATGCTGTGGCTGCCATGGTGCTGGACATCATCCGCTTTGTGGCGAAACCATGCCGTGCCACGTCTGACAGGAATCGCTGGAGCGCTGCTGTTTTGTCTGGCTCTCTGTCAGGTGAGCCTTACGTCGTCTAAGCGACGCATTTTACTTGCTTTGGTGGTTTTATCTTCTCTGCTGCAGGCTGGCGAAGCCATGATGCAGGCCTGGCTGCCGGAGATCGCCCTGCGTTTGATGGATTTTTATGGCACTTCACCCTATGGCATTTTTCAGCAGCGTAACCTGCTGGCAAGCTGGCTGGCTACGGGCGCAGCAGTAACGCTCTATCTTGCGCTTACCGCAGCCACACGCAGAAGCAGACTCGTTTGGCTACTTCCCCTGTATCCGCTATGCGCGGCAATAACGCTTAGCCAGAGCCGAACCGGAATGATCGGTGTGATTCTATCCATGCTACTGACCGGATTAGCCGACTGGCGACGCCAGCCGCGAATCAATGTTAAAGCGGCGTTGTGGAAAGGCATGTTAATTGTCTCGTTAGCAGGATGCTGTTCAGGCATTGGCTTATGGGCAATGCCCGCAGGACAGCACGCCGATTTGATACACCAAAAATCTACCGTTGAACGCGTTCTGATGCTTGAAGCGACGGCTGAAATGATTGAACAGCACCCTTGGGCCGGCAGCGGATTGGGTAGCTTCGAAGCGCAATTCCCATCGGCGGTGGCGGCCCTGGGTTTAGTACAAAAGAGTGACACCGTTACGCACCCGCATAATGAAGCGTTGTATGTCTGGGCCGAAGGCGGAATCATTGCCCTGGCAGGCTTGCTGTTATTAGCCGGTATCTGGATTTGGCCACTCATCCTTCGGCTGCGTGACTCACTCGATCCGGACAGGGCTGGCTGGCTGCTACCATTGACGGGTCTGCCTGTGGTGATCCATATGATGCTGGAGAATCCACTCTATCTTTCCACGCCTCATCTCATGCTGCTGCTTGTATTGTTTCGTACGGGTTTACCCGATTCAGTTCTGCAGCCTGTCAACGTATCTGGCTTTGGACGTGCAGTCACGATTCCGCTTTTGCTGGGGGGGTGGGTGATTGTTGTTGGACTGAAAGCAGGTTTTATTACGCAATCGATGCTGACCCAGGCTGAAGCGGAGATGAACCAGGGATTGCTACCCACGTTGCCGGTGGTGAGCTGGCGAACGATGACGCAGGCAGAACGGCTGGACTACGATCAACACCTGCTGATAGCCAATACGCCAGGATTTTTGCAAAGATCTCAGGCGGTAGGGGAGTTTTACATCTGGGGAGAAAAGTGGCTCGCGGTTCATAACAATCCTGAAGTCAGTGCAGCAATGATGATCATTGCGCAACGCCGGGGCGACCATACGACTTATGAACGTCTGCGCGCCAATGCGGCACGTGTGTTCATCCATGATGAACGATTTATGCAAGGGCATGAATGAACCGCGCTGGATGGCCAGTCTGCTTAAGCTGCTGCGGCGAAAACTACGCAGCAATCCGTCGCCTGAGTCCTGTGCGTTCTGCCTGGGAGCGCCAGATTGCACCTGGCGCTGAGCCGCGATAATGCGAACTTCTGCGGTGGTGAACCGATTGTTTATTCAACCAGTCTGTTGATATCCCGTTGGAAAACAGCTGTATTTGTGGAATTCTGAGGGGCGTTTTTTTACCAGACACCATTATGTTTCCATCAAAAACAACAGGATAGGGTGAATTTTGTTTGATAAGGTGACCGGAATGCAGGAACAGCCCAACGGGAAAGCGCCCCCGGTGCGGCTATTATTTAGCGCGCTGCTGCTGGTGATGCTGCTGGCGGCGCTGGATCAGACCATCGTCTCCACTGCGCTGCCAACCATCACCGGCGAGCTGGGAGGGCTGGATCGGCTGTCATGGATCGTCACGGCCTACACCTTGTCATCGACTATTGTGGTGCCGCTGTACGGAAAGTTCGGCGATCTGTTTGGCCGCAAACGGGTGCTGCAGATTGCGATCGTGCTGTTTCTGCTGGGCTCCGCGCTGTGTGGTCTGGCGCAGAATATGACGCAGCTGGTGCTGACCCGTGCGCTGCAGGGACTGGGTGGCGGCGGGCTGATGGTGGTCAGTATGGCGGCAGTGGCTGATGTGATCCCCCCGGCTGAACGGGGAAAATATCAGGGCTTATTCGGCGGCGTGTTCGGGCTGGCCACGGTGCTGGGACCGCTGCTGGGCGGTGCGATTGTGCAGCACGTCTCCTGGCGCTGGATCTTCTATATCAATCTGCCGCTCGGTCTGTTCGCCCTGCTGGTGATCGGCATCGTCTTTAATTCAGGCGGTAAACGCACCCGGCACGAAATTGATTATCCAGGGGCGATCTGCCTGAGTATGGCGCTGCTGGGCATTACCCTGTTTACCAGCGAGGGGGGCACCATCCGGCCATGGTCCGACCCGCAACTGTGGTGCATTCTGGCGTTCGGCCTGGTCGGCTGCATTGGTTTTATCTATGAAGAGCGGCGGGCGTGGGAGCCGATTATTCCGTTGACGCTGTTCCGCAACCGCAGCTTTGTGCTGAGTAGCCTGATCGGCTTCATTATTGGTCTGTCGCTGTTTGGCAGCGTCACCTTTTTGCCGCTCTATCTGCAGGTGGTGAAAGGCGCCACGCCAACCGAGGCGGGCCTGCAGCTGCTGCCGCTGATGGGCGGCTTGCTGACCACCTCTATTATCAGCGGACGCATCATCAGCAAAACCGGGCGTTATCGCCTGTTCCCGATCGTCGGTACCTTGCTGGCGACCGCCGGGCTGGCACTGTTGACCACCATTACCCTTACCTCGCCGTTGTGGCAGCTTCAGTTGTTCAGTGCGGTGCTGGGGATGGGGCTGGGCATGGTGATGCAGATACTGGTGCTGGTGGTGCAGAACAGCATTGAACCGGCGCTAACCGGCGTAGCCACCTCGTCGGTGACGCTGTTTCGTTCGATTGGCGGCTCAATTGGCGTAGCGCTGTTTGGCACCATTTTCAGTCAGGTGCTGAAATCGCAGCTTGAAGCGCTGATGCCGGCCGGAACCCAGCTGCCTCCCGGGATCTCGCCCGCGGCACTAAACCAGCTGCCGGCTGATATCCGGCACGATTATCTGCAGGCGTTTAGCGCGGCGATTCATGCGGCATTTATGATGGCGGCCTGCGTCATGGTGCTGGCCTTTATCCTGTCGCTGCTGATGCGTGAGGAGCCGCTGAAAAAAGGAACGCAGGGCTGAGCAAATGCACGGCGGAACCCGCCGTGCAGCGTTGCTTTTAGCGATAAAACGCCGGTTTTTCCGCCATCTTAACCGGCACAATCTGACCGGAATTTTGCGCCGCGACGCAGGCATCGGCTGCCACCGCAGCCGCATAGCCATCCCAGGCCGAGGGACCGGTCATCTCACCAGAGATAACGTTATTAATGAACGCCTGCAGCTCGACGTCATAGGCGTCAATAAAACGCTTTTTCCAGTCGGTCAGGATGGTAGTTGACAGCTTCGCGGCGCTGCGCAGCTGCACTGACATCGGTTCAGGCAGGCGGGCAATGCCGCTTTCACCCACCACTTCACACTGAATGTCGTAGCCATATTCACAGTTAACAAAAATTTCGACATCAATACGCGCACCTTTGGCGGTTTCCAGCAACACGATTTGCGGATCGCGCAGGTGTGACGAGGCCTTACGGGTTTTGCGCGGGAAGATCACCTGTGCGCTGACATAGTCATCGTTCAGCAGCCAGCGCAGCACATCCAGTTCGTGGATCAGCGTATCGGTGATGGCCATATCGGTGGTGTAGCTGTCACCCACTTCCGGGTTACGGTGCGCGCAGTGCAGCATCAGCGGTTCGCCAATCTCGCCGCTGTCGATCACCGCTTTCAGTGCCCGGTAGCCGCTGTCATACGGCCGCATAAATCCGACCTGCACCCGCTGGCGACCCGCCTTGATCTCTGCCTCAACAATATTCAGACAGCCTTCGGCGGTGACCGCCAGCGGCTTCTCGCAGAACACCGCTTTGCCAGCCTCGATAGCGGCCAGCACAAAGGCTTCATGGGTCGGACCCCAGGAGGTGACCAGCACCGCATTGACCTGCGGATCGTTGATCAGCTCAATCGCGTTATCATAAATACGCGCTTCAGGCGTCAGCTGATCGACAACCTGCTGACAGTTGTCACGATTGATGTCGTTGAGTGCTACCACCCGCGCATTCTGCAATACCGTGCTGCAACGACGGATGTGTTCGCGACCGATCGCACCGGTTCCGATAACGCCAATATTGATAGTCATAGTGCTTCCTTAATCAGGCTGAGTGGTTCAACAGCTGAATGCTGTCGCGAATTTCGCGGATGATGTCTGCTTCCTGCCAGTCATTCATCACCGATGAGAACGGTTCAAAGGCGTAAAGGCCGGTGTAGCCCATTTTTTCCAGCCGCTCGACCTGCTGCTTGCTGCGTAAGCGATCGTCGGCGCTGAGCATGATGCGTTCTTCATCGGTAAGCTGGGCGACCGGCCGCGGATCGGTGACGCCAGACAGGTGAACCAGCCCGATCTGCTGCACATCAATCTCCTGTTCGAAGCCGTTTTCAGCATCCTCAAACAGATGATGGTGGAAGGTATCAATCAGCAGCCGGAACGGTACATCGGCCTGTTTGATCAGCGCCTGCGCCTGAATTGCCGAGCGCAGCGAACTTTGCGGAAAGCCGAGTGGCTCCACCAGTCCCTGAATGCCGTAGTCGGCAAACAGCGGCCCTAAAGTTTTCAGCGCAGCAACGGTATCCGCCGCGCTGATCGGGGTGCCATCGTTCAGCGGGCAGAGCACCAGCGACTCGGCACCAACCGCCCGGGCATCGCTCAGCAGCTGTCGGGTGCGCTGCAGCAATTCATCGTTCAGCTGGTTAAACGGGTAGACCGCATTGATGGTCACGATCTCAATGTCTGACTGGCGCGCCAGCGCCTTAACCTGTTCACCGGTCAGATCGTCGGTAACGCGTCCGCTGCGCATGTCGTTGCGCAGTTCGACTTTATGAATACCCAGCTGCGTCACCAGCTTAAAAAAACGTTCGATGCTCAGATTGGGCGCAATTTTGCGGTTTACACAAAAACGGGCCTGTGGAATAGATAAGCTCATAGTCATTTCCTGAAAGTCATGGGTGCGTAATAATCGGGTTTAATCGTATTCAGTTATTTAATCGGTGAAGGTCGCTATTTCCTCTCTGACCGTCGTTAAGCGAAAGTGATATCTCTGCGGGCTCCATGCGGCAGCATTATTTTTTGCCGTTATAAAGCGCGTAGAAATAGTGCTCTACCTGCTCAAGACTTCTTCCTTTGGTTTCGGGAATAAACTTCATGACGAAAACAGAACCACCGATGCCGATGAGGGCGAAAATAAGGAACGCACCCGACAGACCAAAGGCGGCTAATAACAGCGGGAAGGCCATCGAAATGGCGAAATTAGCGATCCACAGTGAAAAGACTGCGCCACCCATGCAGATACCGCGCATCCGGGCCGGGAATATTTCCGACAGCAGCAGCCAGGTTACCGGCGACAGCGCACCCTGCTGGAAGCAGAGGAACATCAGCATTCCCGCCAGCACCAGATAAGCGCGCAGCAGATTGACCGCACCCTGCTGATATTCCGGCATCAGCCAGCAGATCAGCCCGATGAAGAATAAGCAGCAGGTGCAGCCCATCTGACCAATCAGCACCAGCGGACGACGGCCGACTTTGCCAATCAACCAGATGCCGACGAGGGTCATCACTACTGAAATCGCACCGTTAGCGATGGTGGCAAACAGCGCGGCATCGTTACTCAGGCCAGCGGCTGTCAGCATGGTCGGCGCGTAGTACATGATGGTATTCACGCCGGTCAGCTGCTGAATGGCGGCGATACCGATGCCGAGCAGGAATATTTTCATCAGCCACGGCGTAGCCAGATCGCGCAGCCGGCCTTTGCCCTGCTGACGGTTCTCTTCAATCGTCTCTTCGATCTCTTCGAGTTCCCATTCCACATCTTCGGCTGCGCGGGTTTTCTCCAGCACCTCGCGGGCCGCCTGACTGCGGCCTTTCATCACGTGCCAGCGCGGGCTTTCCGGCATGAATATCATGCCAACCCACAACAGAATGGCGGGCACAATCGACAGCGCCAGCATCCAGCGCCAGGTATTTTCGCCGCCCCAGATATCGTTGAAGGTGGCGTTGGAGATGTAGGCCAGCAGTTGGCCGCTGACGATCATCAGCTCCTGCAGCGTCACCAGCTGGCCGCGTTTATTGGCCGGCGCGATTTCCGCAATATAGACCGGCACCGTCGCAGCGGCACCGCCTACCGCGAATCCGAGAAACAGGCGTGAGGCGATCATCCACTCCACGTCCGGGGCGATGGCTGAGCCCACTGCGCCAAAGGCGAAAATCAGCGCCAGCGCGATGATGATACGGCGTCTGCCGAGGCTATCCGCCAGGTGGCCAGCGGCCAGTGCGCCAAAAGCGGCACCAAACAGCAGCGAGCTGGTGACCAGTCCGGTGGTCAGCGGGGTGAGGTGCAGATCGCCCCGCATAAACAGCAGCGCGCCCGACACCACGCCGGTGTCGTAGCCAAACAGCAGTCCGCCCAGCGTCGCTACCAGGGCAATAATCTTCACAAACGGCTCGGTACGGGTGGCGCTATTAGGGCCAGATGCCGGGTTCGACGAGATATACAGTTCTTTTTCCATGAAAACTCCAGGTGAAAACAGGCCAGGTAAAACGTCAGAACATGAAGGAGCATTCACCCTACTGATATTTATATTTCGGGTTAAATTATATTTGGAATTTAGTTTTCATTTTGTGAGCTCAAGCCTTCCGGCCTTTTTATTTTGATGGGATTCCATCAGAACATGAATAAAGGGCTTAAATTTAAGCCGGTTATTTCGCGGGGGAATAAAGCGTCACCATGAGAAGAGCAGGCGGAAATGTCGAAACAAAGGGGCTGGAATTGTCTTATTTCCAGGTGAAACACCTCAGGATGAAATAAACATCCCAAACGCTGGGGGAAATTAAAATAACAGCCGGCAGGCGGACGACGGGCGCGACCGGAAGGTCCGCGCCGTCAGATTAGCGGATCACCAGCCCGCTCAGGGCAGAGAGCAGCGCATCCACTTTGGGCAGAAACTGTTTGCGACGAGGCCACACCACGCTGAGCGTCAGTCCGTCGGGTTGCAGCTGGGGAAGAACGATCTCCAGTTCTCCGGCAGCGACTGACTGGCGAATCAGCCAGGAAGGCATTTGTGCCACCCCCAGTCCCGCCTTCACCGCCTGCATCTGCGCATCCACATCACCTAACGCCATCCGGTAAGGCACATCGCGCCAGTTCGGCTGACCATCTTCAGTAGTAAACAGCCAGGGTTTGGTGCTGCCGTCAACGCGCTGATAAAGGATGGCGCGGTGATTCAGCAACCCCGCCTGGTTGTGCGGCCGGCCTTCACGATCGAGATAGGTCGGCGCGGCGCAGAACAGCATCTGCTCACGGCCCATGTTACGCCAGCCCAGCGAGGCGGGCAGGTCGGGCGCGCCGCCAATCCGCACCGCGACATCCACCCCTTCATCAAACAGATCGACAAACCGATCGGAAAAACTCAGGTTAAGCGCCAGTTCCGGGTGTTGCTGACAGAACGGCATCAGCAACGGCATCACGTTAAGCCGGCCATAGGTGTTAGGCACCGCCAGTCGCAGGCGGCCGGAGGGAATGGTGCGCTGCGCCGCCAGCACTGCTTCGGTCTCGGCCAGATCTTCCAGAATACGCAGGCAGGTCTGGTAATAGGCGCTGCCGGCATCGGTCAATTGCAGGCTGCGGGTGGTGCGTTCCAGCAAGCGGGAACCTAATCTTGTTTCAAGCCGGCTGACACTTTTACTGACCGCCGAGCCGGTAACATGCAGGCGCTCAGCGGCAGCGGTAAAGCTGCCGCATTCCACGCTGGCAACAAAAGGCAGGATATCTTTGAGGCGCTGATCGTGCATCGATTAATGAACTCAGGTTGAGAATGCTGTGAATTAATGCCAGAGATAAGAACTCAATTCTCTATTAGGCTTAGCATTACGCAAAACGAGGAGAAATCAAATGAAAAAACAGGCTTTGATTGTGGGTATCAGCGGCGTTATCGGCCGAGCACTGGCGGATAAACTGCAGCAGGAGGGCTGGGACGTGACCGGTCTGTCACGCGGACGCGGCGCGGTGCCGGAAGGCGCGACCAGTCTGACAGCCGATCTGACCGATGCTGACGCGGTGCGCGAGGCACTGAAGTCGGTGAAACCGGATGCCGTTTTCTTCAGCGTCTGGGCGCGTCAGGAGAACGAAAAAGAGAACATTCGGGTTAATGGCGGCATGGTGCGCAACGTCATTGAGGCGCTGGGCGAAAGGCTGAAGGGCGCACACGTCGCGCTGGTAACCGGTCTTAAGCACTACCTGGGTCCGTTTGAAGCCTACGGCAAAGGTGCGGTGCCGGTGACGCCGTTCCGTGAAGAACAGGGCCGTCAGCCGGTCGACAACTTCTATTATGCGCAGGAAGATGAGCTGTTTGCCGGTGCGGAAAAATATGACTACCGCTGGAGCGTTCATCGTCCGCACACCATTATCGGTTACGCGGTCGGTAACGCAATGAACATGGGCCAGACGCTGGCGGTGTATGCCACGCTGTGCAAAGAGAAAGGCTGGCCGTTTATATTCCCCGGCTCGCCAGAGCAGTGGAATGGCGTGGCTGACATGACCGACGCCGGTTTGCTGGCTGAACAGCTGCACTGGGCGGCGACGTCTCCCGCAGCGGCCAATCAGGATTTCAACGCCGTGAACGGTGATGTGTTCCGCTGGAACTGGATGTGGCCGAAGCTGGCTGACTATTTCGGTATCGAGGCGGCCGAATACCCGGCGCAGATGATGCCGCTGGAAGGGCGGATGCAGGAAGCGGCCAGCGCCTGGCAGGAGATTGCTCAGCGTCATCAGTTGCGCGAAGCGGACCTCAATAAGCTCGCGTCCTGGTGGCACACCGACGCCGATCTCGGTCGTCCGATGGAAGCCTTCACCGACATGAGCAAAAGCCGCAAAGCGGGCTTTACCGGCTATCGCAGCACGCTTGACTCCTTTACTCAGCTGTTCGATAAGCTGAAAGCGGAAAAAGTGATCCCGCAGTAAGTCAACAGGCGCCGCATCAGGCGCCTGGTTTGTCTCTGGCTGATGGCTATACTTCTGCTCTCGCTGAATTAACAGAGGAACTGAAATTATGGCGGCATGTTTTATTATCGGCGCGGCGGGTAAAGTGGGTCTGCGACTGACCCGCCAGCTAAGCGCTAAGCAGCACGCGGTTTCGGCGCTGCACCGGAAACCGGAGCAGGCTGCTACCCTGCAGGCCGCTGGCGCACAGCCGGTATCAGGTGATATTCAGCAGCTGACGGTTGACGAGCTGGCGCAACAGATGGCTGGTCACGCGGTGGTGGTTTTCACCGCCGGTGCCGGTGGCGCGGGTATTGCGCTGACCAATGCGATTGACGGCGACGGGCTGGAACTGGCGGTCGCGGCGGCGGAACAGGCGGGTGTACCCCGCTTTATTCTGGTTTCAGCGTTTCCGGATGCCGGTCGCGGTAAAGCGATTTCAGAAGGCTTTGAAAACTATATGCGGGTCAAACGGCTGGCGGATGCGCGGCTGGTGGCGAGCCGGCTGGAGTGGGTGATCCTGCGTCCGGGAACGCTCACCGATGCCGCAGGCACCGGTCGGGTAGAAGCCGATCTGGCGATTCCGTACGGGGAAATCCCGCGTGATGACGTTGCCGCCACGCTGGTCGGCCTGATTGAAAATCCGGCAATCAGGTATCAGATTATCGAGCTGACTAGCGGCGATCGGCCGATTGAAGCAGCGCTGCAACGATTACAGCGCTATTAAGCCAGCAAAAAAAAGCCCCGTAATCGGGGCTTTTTTATTACTTAACGCATTTCGCGCAGTGTTGCCGCTCAATGTGCTGGAAGAAATCGTTGCCTTTATCATCGACCAGGATAAAGGCCGGGAAGTTCTCCACCTCAATTTTCCAGATCGCTTCCATACCCAGTTCAGCATACTCCACGCATTCCAGACGCTTGATGCTCTGTTGCGCCAGTACCGCAGCCGGACCCCCGATGCTGCCCAGGTAGAAACCGCCATGTTTTTGACAGGCATCAGTAACCTGCTGACTGCGGTTACCCTTGGCCAGCATAATCTTGCTGCCGCCGTGCGCCTGCAGCAGATCGACATAGGAATCCATGCGGCCAGCGGTGGTGGGGCCGAGTGAGCCAGAGGCGTAGCCTTCAGGCGTTTTGGCCGGGCCAGCGTAATAGACCGGATGATCTTTAATGTACTGCGGCAGGCCTTCGCCGTTATCGATGCGCTCTTTCAGCTTAGCGTGCGCAATATCACGCGCCACGATGATGGTGCCGCTCAGCGACAAACGCGTGGAGACCGGATAGGCTGACAGCTGCGCCAGAATCTGCTCCATCGGGCGGTTGAGATCGACATGCAGTACTTCGCCTTCACCCTGCTGACGCAGCGCTTCAGGAATCAGACGACCTGGATTAGCTTCCAGTTTTTCAATCCAGATGCCATCGCGGTTGATTTTAGCTTTGATGTTGCGGTCTGCCGAGCAGGAAACGCCCATGCCAATCGGGCAGGAGGCACCGTGACGAGGCAGACGGATCACCCGGATATCATGGGCAAAGTATTTACCGCCAAACTGCGCGCCGAGGCCGAGCTGCTGCGCGGCTTCCAGCAGTTCCTGCTCCAGCTGGATATCACGGAACGCCTGGCCGTGCTCATTCCCTTCAGTTGGCAGGCCATCGTAATAATGGGTGGAGGCCAGCTTAACGGTTTTCAGGGTGCTTTCCGCCGAGGTGCCACCAATCACAAACGCGATGTGGTACGGCGGGCAGGCTGCGGTGCCGAGCGTGCGCATCTTATCGACCAGGTAATTTTTCAGCTTGCCTGGGCTCAGCAGCGCTTTGGTTTCCTGATAGAGATAGGTTTTGTTGGCTGAGCCGCCGCCTTTGGCGATGCACAGAAACTTATACTCGTCACCATCCACGCTATAGAGATCGATCTGCGCCGGCAGGTTGGTGCCGGTGTTGACCTCTTTATACATATCCAGCGCCGCATTTTGCGAATAGCGCAGGTTATCTTCAATGTAGGTGTTATAGATCCCCTGCGACAGCGCCGCTTCATCGCCGCCACCGGTCCAGACCCGCTGGCCTTTTTTACCCATGATGATGGCGGTGCCGGTATCCTGACAGGTCGGCAGTACGCCTTTGGCAGCGATTTCGGAGTTTCTCAAAAACTGCAGCGCGACATATTTGTCGTTATCGCTGGCTTCCGGATCGTCCAGAATCGAGGCGACCTGCTGCTGATGCGCCGGACGCAGCATAAACGAGGCGTCATGAAACGCCTGCTGCGCCAGTAATGTCAGGGCCTGCGGTGCCACTTTCAGCACTTCCTGGCCGTCAAATTCGGCGACGGAAACGTGCTCACGGCTCAGCAGATAGTATTCGGTATCCTCGTGGGTAAGAGGAAAGGGATTCTGATAGAAGAAAGGTTTGTTCGACATTTTTTCTCACTTAATGATCCGCTGAGCCGCCGCTGTCAGGCGGCGAGGGTCAGCATCATAGGCGAATTAATCGTTTATTATATTTACCCGCCGCCGGGATGGCGGCGGGTAAGGCATGGAATGGTATCTTATAACGCGTTGATCTGCATGTTGTATTCGTCAGAACATCCACACCATCCACGGATAGGCAATCAGCATCATCGACACCAGGAAGATGGCACCGAAGATGGTGCCCAGACGCCAGTAGTCTTTGGTTGGCAGATAACCACTGCCGTAATAAATCGGGCTGGGTCCGGTACCGTAAGGGGTAATGATGCCCATCACACCCAGTGAGGTACACAGCATCAGGCAGAAGACCGGCATGTTGATGCCCGGAATCGATGCCGCGATGGTCAGCATTGCCGGTAACAGCGCGGTGGTATGCGCGGTGGTACTGGCGAACAGGTAGTGCAGCAGGAAGAAGGCGATTAACAGCACCACTGCGGAAACCTGCGGGTCGTATCCCTGCAACAGCATGCCGCCTTCTTTACCTAACCAGGCGATAAAGCCGACCCGGGCCAGGCCATCGGCCAGTGCCACCAGGGTGGCGAACCAGGCAAAGGTATTCCAGGCCGCTTTGTTGCTGGTGATGTCATTCCAGTTCAGGACCCCGGTCCACAGCATCAGAATAATCACCAGCAGCGCCGCCATAGCCGGTTCAATCCAGGCGGTAGCGAAAATCCACATCAGCAGGGCACAGACCACAAACACCAGCAGCAGGATTTCGTTACGGGTCAGTTTGCCCAGTTTTGCCAGTTCAGCGATGGCCCATTTCGGCACTTCGTCATTTACTTTCACTTCAGGCGGGTAGAACCAGTACGCCAGCAGCGGCATGGTCAGAATCAGTAACACACCCAGCGGCAGGAAGGCGAGGAACCACATGCCCCATGAGATATCGAAACCGATCACGCTTTTCACCAGCGCCAGTGCCAGCAGGTTCGGGGCCAGCGCAGAGAGAAACATTGAGCTGGTGATACAGGCGGCGGTGATGGCCACCCACATCAGGTAAGAACCGATCTTACGGGCGCTTGGGTCGTTAGGTTTAGAGCCGTAAAGCGGCGGCAGGTTAGCAATGATTGGGTAGATAGTCCCGCCACTGCGCGCGGTGTTTGAAGGCGTAAACGGTGCCAGCAACAGGTCGGCAAAGGTAATGGCGTAGCCGAGCGTCAGGCTGCGACGACCGAGGTATTTCACCAGTATCAGCGCCAGTCGACGACCAAACTGCGTCTTGTCATACCCGGCGGCGAACATAAAGGCACCGAAAATCAGCCAGACGGTGGAGTTGCCGAAGCCGCTGACCGCCCACTTAAACGACTCACTGGCGAGTTTGAATTTCGGGTTCGCCAGCTCCGCCGGACTGAACAACAGGAACTGACTGAACAGGGCGATGACCACCACACCGGTCAGACCGATCACCGCGCCCGGTAACGGTTCAAAAATCAGCCCGACAATCACCCCAACAAAAATGGCGAAGAAGTGCCACGCGTAGGGTTCGAGACCGGCCGGTACCGGCACCAGCAGCAGGAGCACGGCGACCAACACCGGTAACGCCAGCATGATAGCTTTCTTTTTTCCAGCCGCAGCAGGGGCTGCTTTTGGCGGTTCATTCACAGCTGAGAGTGGTTTCATAGTATTTGTCTGCAAGTTGAGAAGAATGCGATTTGCGCCCCGGTACTTCACTGACTGCTTTCTTTATTATTCGTTATGACGTGAATAAACCGTGATGCCTGAATTTTTTTGGCACTCTGCTGTTAAATCCAGCAGCGTTTTAATCCGATGTGAATATGATGCGATTTCTGAAAATATAGATTTTTGATCCAGATCAATAAAAATAAATCGTTATTCCTGATTTTTAACATTTATTTTTATTTTATATCCCGTTGCTGGCTGTAGCACCCTTTTTGTGATCCGGATCGACTGCTGGCAAGCCGGTACGCTGGCGAGTGTATGTTATAACTTGTTGATACACAAGGCTTTGTTTTTAATGCAAACCAAGGGTTGATTTTTGGTAACCCTTGGTTAACAATTAATATAACTTCACTTGCTGTTTTCGGCAAATAAAAACTCTAAAAGGTTTAAAAGTTTAAAAAGTAAATTTATCGCTTATATAAGCAAAGAAAATGGTATATTTGGGTCATGACATCGGACCACTTAATTAAGCGATACTTTGCGTCCGCTAAAAATTTCCAGACTTTTAAATCTTGGAGTTTATCGCATGAATACTCTCACCCCGATTCTCACTCCCCTGACGCTGCCTAACGGCGCGGTGTTAAAAAACCGATTAGTGATGGCACCGATGACCACCTGTACCGGTTTTTATGACGGTACGGTGACCAGCGAGCTGGTGGAATACTATCGTGCCCGCGCGGGCAGCATCGGCACCGTGATCGTCGAATGTTGCTTTATCGACAACCGTGGTCCGGCCTTCCCAGGCGCGATTGCCATCGACAGCGACAACAAAATCCCTGGCCTGAAACGCATTGCTGACGCGATAAAATCAGAGGGATCGACCGCGATTCTGCAGATTTATCACGGTGGCCGCATGGTCGAACCGGAGCTGATCGGCGGCAAAACGCCGGTCGCCCCGAGCGCAATCGCGGCACCGCGTGAAGGCGCAACTAAACCGCTGGCGCTGACGGCGGAAGAAGTCGATACCATGATCACCAAATTTGGTGATGCGGTGAACCGTGCGATTAAGGCCGGTTTTGATGGGGTGGAGATCCACGGTGCCAATACCTACCTGATCCAGCAGTTCTACTCACCGAACTCAAATCAGCGCGACGACAAATGGGGCGGCAGCCGCGACAACCGCGCCCGCTTCCCGCTGGAAGTGCTGGAAATCACCCATAAGATGGCGGAGCGCTTTGCGCATAACTCCTTCATCATCGGCTATCGCTTCTCGCCGGAAGAGATTGAAGTGCCCGGCATCCGCTTTGACGATACGCTCTATCTGCTGGAGAAACTGGCGGCACGCGGACTGGACTACGTCCATTTCTCGGTGGGCCAGCTGCTGCGCCCGTCGATTGTGGATACTCAGGATCCCACTCCGCTAATCGAAAAATATATCGCGATGCGTTCGCCGGTGCTGGCCAAAGTGCCGGTGATTGGCGTCGGCGGCGTGGTGAATAAATCAGACGCTGAGATGGCGCTGGAAAAAGGCTACGATCTGGTAGCAATAGGCAAAGCCTGTATTGCCTACCCGAACTGGGCTGACCGCATCATCAACAACGAGCATCTCGATCTCTATATCGACAGTAACAAACGTGAAGAGCTGAAAATCCCGGAACCGCTGTGGCGATTCTCGCTGGTTGACGCGATGATCCGCGACATGAGCGAATCGGGCCGCAAATACAAAGCGGGCGTCTATCAGGAGAAAGTGGAAGCTGAAGCACTGAAGCTGAAAATCAACGTCACGCTGGATACCGACCGTATCACCGACATCTCACTGGTGCCGGATGACACGCTGGACGTCGACTTCACCACCACCTTTGAGAGCCTGCGTAACCGTATTCTGGTGGCCAACAGCCCGCACGTTGATGCGATCACCGGTGCGACCACCCAGAGTGAAGCGCTGAAGAAAGCGGTTTCGCGCGCCCTGACCACCTCCAGCAAAGCACATGTGATTGAAGAGGGCGGCAACCCTAACGCACCGCAGAATTATGATGTGGTAGTGGTAGGCAGCGGCGGTGCGGGCCTGGCGGCGGCGATTCAGGCACACGATGAAGGCGCGCGCGTGGTGATTATCGAGAAGATGCCGACCATCGGCGGTAACACCATCAAAGCATCGGTCGGCATGAACGCGGCGGAAACCCGCTTCCAGAAACTGAAAGGCATCGAGGACAGCAAAGAGCTGTTCTATGAAGAGACGCTGAAAGGCGGCAAATTCAAAAACAACCCGGTGCTGCTGCGTGAGTTCGTGGACCTGGCGCCGGAAGCGATTGACTGGCTGGCCGACCACGGCATCGAACTGAATGACATCACCATCACCGGCGGTATGAGCATCGATCGTACTCACCGTCCGGCGGATCGCTCAGCGGTCGGCGGATTCCTGATCAGCGGGCTGGTGAAAAATATCAACGCCCGCAATATTGAAGTGCTGCTGGAAACCTCTGTCGCTGAAATCCTCTATGAGAACGGCGCGGTGACTGGAGTGAAAGTGGTCGATGAGTACAATGACAGCCGCATTCTGAATGCGAAAAGCGTGATTGTGGCGACCGGCGGCTTCAGTGCTAACCGCGAGCTGGTGGTGAAATACCGTCCAGAACTGGATGGCTTCGTCACCACCAACCACAAAGGGGCGACCGGTAGCGGAATCGCTATGCTGACCAAAATCGGTGCCGGCACGGTCGATATGGGCGAAATCCAGATTCACCCGACGGTTGAACAGACCACCTCGTATCTGGTGTCTGAGTCCATTCGCGGTGGCGGCGCTATCCTGGTGAGTCAGGCGGGCGAACGTTTCTACAACGAAATGGAAACCCGTGACAAAGTCTCGGCGCAAATCATTGCGCTGCCTGAGAAGAGTGCGTGGATCGTGTTTGACGAGCAGGTGCGGATGAATAACAAAGCGGCCGATGAATATATCGGCAAAGGCTTTGTGGTCAGCGCGCCAACGGTCGGGGAACTGGCGGTGAAACTCAACATGGAACACCGCACGCTGGAAGCGACGCTGGCCCGCTACAACGGCTTTGTCATCCAGCAGAAAGATGAAGACTTTGGCCGTCAGACCGCGCTGCGTCATCCGCTGAGCGAAGGTCCGTTCTACGCCATCCGCGTGGCGCCGGGCGTTCACCACACCATGGGCGGTGTGACTATTGACACCACTACCGCGGTGCTGGATAGCCAGCAGCAGGTGATTAACGGTGCCTGGGCCTGCGGTGAAGTGGTCGGCGGCATCCACGGCGCTAACCGCATCGGCGGTAACGCCGTCGCCGATATCATCATCTTTGGTATTCTGGCGGGCGGTAACGCGGCAGCTTACGCGAAACGATAATCGCTCTCTCCGGCATCCGCACTCAGCGGGTGCCGGTTTCCTTGCTTAAAGTAGAGTCGCCTATGTTAACTGATGCGCGTGTCTATGCTTACTCCGCGGTTCTGATGGGTTCGCCCATTCTGCTCAAACTGTTCGAACACAATGAAACCCTCGCCGGCCAGGTCTTCCGCCTGATTAAACAGCAGGAGAACCTGTTCACCGTCAACCGTTCCGGTTCTGAAGTGATGGCAATCAACCAGGCGGCGGGTCAGCATCCGGTGGTGGTGAGTCAGCCGGTATTCGATCTGATCGCCTGCGCCCATGCCGTCAGCCTGCTGCCCGAAAGCCGTTTTAACCTGGCGATCGGTCCGCTGGTGAAGTGCTGGAAAATCGGTTTTCAGGGGCACAGCGTGCCGCCGGCTGACCGGTTACAGGCCTGTCTGGCACTGACCAATCCGCATGACGTGATTCTCGACCCGGCGTCGAACAGCGTGATGCTGGCAAAAGCCGGGATGGAAATCGATCTCGGGGCGATCGCCAAAGGCTATATCGCCGATCGGGTACAGGCGTTTTTGCGTCAGCAGGGCGTCAACAGCGCGCTGATTAACCTCGGCGGTAACGTTCAGACGGTAGGCTCCCCGGAAGAAGAGGCGTCACCCGGCTGGGCGATTGGTTTGAAAAAACCGTTCGGCGTGGCGGATGCGCTGATCGGGGTGATCCACGTGGCCGATAAGTCGGTGGTGACATCCGGTATTTATGAGCGCTATTTCGAACGGGAGGGCGTCTGCTATCACCATATTCTGGATGACCGCAGCGGTTATCCGCTCGATAACGAACTGCTGAGCGTGACGGTGATCTCCGATCGTTCGATTGATGGCGATATCTACACCACGCTGCTGTATGGCATGGGCGTGGAAAAAGGCATCGCCTGCCTCGCCGATTTGCCCGCTATTGAAGCGATATTTGTGACCCGCGATAAGCAGGTCATCTGCTCGTCACAACGTCACTTTTCCTTCCGCCTGCTGGACGAGGATTACCGGCTGGCTTACTGACAATACTGCTTCAGCAGGGTGTGGTATTCCGGCTGCAGACGATAGCGATAGACTGGCCGACCGGTGACGCCGTAGTGAATGCTGGTGAACAGAATATTAATCTGCGCCAGCCAGATCAGGTATTTCCGGCAGGAAACGCGCGAGATATTCACTTCCGTTGCCAGCTCATCGGTGGAAAATTCGGTGCCCGGATGGGCATCAATCCACAGGCATAAGGTGCGCAGCGTCTGAGGTGTCAGGCCTTTAGGCAGTCGTTTCTGCTCACTGGCACCCGGCGGATTGCCGTGCAATAGCTGATCAACGTCCGACTGCTGATAAAACTGATGATTATCCATTAGCGCTTTTTTCTGCCGCCAGCCGGTCAGCGCTTCCTCAAAGCGAGCAAACTGGAACGGTTTAATCAGGTAGTCGACCACACCGTAATTGAGCGAGGTTTTGATGGTGGCCGCAT
Source organism: Pantoea sp. X-Soil-MYKO-1785 (assembly GCF_059730675.1). Classification (NCBI taxonomy): domain Bacteria; kingdom Pseudomonadati; phylum Pseudomonadota; class Gammaproteobacteria; order Enterobacterales; family Erwiniaceae; genus Pantoea; species Pantoea sp. X-Soil-MYKO-1785. The sequence goes on along the minus strand of NZ_AP036001.1, from coordinate 507,085 downwards.
CAGCCGCGGAAGAGATGATGATCACGTCAACCGGGCGTCCGGCACTGCGCAGTTCGGGCAGCAGATCGAGACCGTTCTCCTGCTGCATATAGATGTCCAGCAGCACCAGATCGACCTGTGAATCTGCCTGCAGTAACTGCTCTTTGGCCTGCTGTAATGTCGAGGCGGTGCCACAGCAGGTAAAGCCGGGGATCTGAGCGATGTAACAGCGATTCAGCTCGGCAACCATAGCATCATCATCGACAACTAAGACATTGATCATTCGACTTTTCTTCCTCTCTCCCACGGGAGTTGCACTAAAAATTGGGTGAACACACCCGGCTCCGACTCGACGCTAACACTGCCGCCCAGGCTTTCGGTCTGCTGCTTAACCAGAAACAGCCCCACGCCGCGATCGTCTCCTTTCGACGAGACGCCACGTTCGAAAATGGCGTCGAGCTGCGATCCGTCAATTCCGGGGCCATCATCACTGACTTCACAGGCCAGCCAGCCATTCTGATAATGCAGCATCAGGTGGATTTCCCCTTCGTGTTCCGGGTCCAGCGCCTCCAGTGCGTTTTCAATTAAATTACCCAGCACGGTAACCAACACGGCGCTCTGTTGTTCGCTGCCGCAGTCGGGCAGAAAACTGGCTTCATCAATAATCAACTGATGGCCTTCATCGGTCACCCGGTTGATTTTGCTCAATAAAAAGCCGGCAATGACCGGTGATTTGATTTTCTGTAACAGCGAACCTATTTCAGTCTGGTAGTTGTTCGCCGTCTTCAGAATGTACTCTTCCATCTGTGCATAGTTTTTCATGTGCAGCAGGCCCAGAATAACATGCAGCTTATTCATGAATTCATGGGAGCGTTCACGCAGCGCATCGACATAGTTTACCATGCCGTCCAGACGCTGCATCAGCTGGCTAATCTCGGTTTTGTCCCTGAAGGTGGTCACCGCACCAATAATCCGCTCGCGGCTGCGCACCGGCACGGTATTACTGATCAGAATACGTCCGCCGATGGTGAGTTCCTGATCGTGCCAGGCTTTGCCCTGGTGCAGCGCATCTTGCTGGTGGCGGTGAAGTACGCTCTCTTCCGGCAGGCTTTCGCCACTCAGGGGCATTTTGCGGGTGGTTTCGTGCATCAGCTGTTGCGCAGCCTGGTTTATCAGGCTGACGCGGGAGTGCTCATCTACCGCAATCACCCCTTCCTTAATCGAGTTAAGGATCGCCTGGCGTTGCTCAAACAGGCTGGAAATTTCATGCGGTTCCAGCCCGAGCAAAATAGTCTTCAGCCGTCTGACCAGAATATAAATACCCAGTAAACCGACAATGCCGCCAAATAAGCTGGTCCAGACGATGTTCCAGCGGCTTTTCGCAATTTGCGCCGCCACATCATTGAGTGCAATCCCGATCGCCACCACGCCAATTTGCTGATGCCTGTCGTCATAAACCGGGGTGAACACCCGCAGTGCTTCGACCAGCACACCGTGATTGACCGCGACATTTTCCCGCCCAGCCAGCGCCGGATTGAGATCGTCGCCAATGAAATGTTTGCCGATCGCGTCGGGATTAGGATGCGAATAACGGATGCCGTTCATATCGGTGACCACCACAAACAGCAGGTCGTTGCGTTTGCGTGCCGCCTCGGCAACCGGCTGTATCAGCTCGCGGCCATCGGGGCGTCGCAGTCCGCGCTGAAGTTCCGGACTGTCGGCCACGGTGCGTGCCACCGCCATCGCTTTATCTTTCAGGTGCGACTGCGCAAAATTATCTATCTGGATGAAATAGAGCAGATGGACGCACAACAGGACGGTAAAGATTACCGCCGTCATCATCAGCGTGGTCAACGTACTGAGTTTCATCGGGCGTTTATTCACGGCGTATCTTTTTTGTGATTGGCTTTTCATCGGTGTTCAGCACGGGTGAGTGGTTCGCCAGGCAACATACGCTAAGACGCCGCACCAGTACAGGTTTAGCCGCGCAGGCTGCAGGAAAAAATCGGTCAGATTATTTGCCTTAAGGGATTGAATATTTCAAAGCACACCCTTAATGTGTGGTTAAAATAGTTAGCAACTTTCGTATGCCTTTTGTAATTAAATTAAGGCAGCATGGTTATTTTTAATTTTATAACTATTTTCACATTAACTCATAAATAACATTATTTTAAACTTTGAGGACTTTTTTTAACCAGTACGATTAAGTTAACTGTAGATTGCGAAATGATTAAATCAACAAAAGTTATTCCTGCACTTTCCCTCGCGGCATTGCTTGTTTCTTCAGCGCTTCATGCTGAAACTTCACCAGAGAAAACCGACGTACTGTTAATTGGCGGCGGCATCATGAGCGCCTCAATGGGCACCATGCTGGAAGAGTTACAGCCAGGCTGGAAACAGGTAATGGTGGAAAAACTCGACGGCGTGGCGCTGGAATCCTCTAACGGCTGGAACAACGCCGGTACCGGTCACTCTGCCAACATGGAGCTGAACTATACGCCTGAGCGTAAAGACGGCTCGATTGACGTTACCAAAGCGCTGGAAATCAACGAAGCCTTTATGGTGTCTCGCCAGTTCTGGACCGCGCAGGTCAAAGAAGGCGTGTTGCACGATCCGCGCAGCTTCATTAACTCGACACCGCACATGAGCTTTGTCTGGGGCGACAACGTCGACTTCCTGACCAAACGCTACGCGGCGTTGCAGAAAACCGCGCTGTTCCAGGGCATGAAGTTCTCTACCGATCATCAGCAGATCGCGCAATGGGCGCCACTGGTGATGGAAGGGCGTGATCCACAGCAGAAAGTGGCCGCGACCTGGACGCCGGTCGGCACCGACGTTAACTACGGTGAAATTACCCGCCAGCTGATCGGCAGCCTGAAGAAAAATGATAACTTCAGACTGGAAACTTCATCCGAAGTGACTGACTTCAAACGCAACGGCGACAACTCGTGGCACGTCACCATTAAAGACGCTAAAAACGGCACTGAGCGTGCGGTTGATGCGAAATATGTCTTTATCGGTGCCGGCGGCGGCGCGCTGAAGTTACTGCAGAAAACCGGCATTCCTGAAGCTGAAAACTATGCTGGCTTCCCGGTGGGCGGCTCGTTCCTGGTGACTGAAAACAGCGCGATCGCCGATCGTCATCTGGCCAAAGTGTACGGTCAGGCTTCTGTCGGTGCGCCACCGATGTCGGTTCCGCATCTGGATACCCGTTACCTGGATGGCAAGCGCGTGGTGCTGTTTGGACCGTTCGCCACCTTCTCAACCAAATTCCTGAAAAATGGTTCCCTGTTTGATCTGCTGAGCACCACCACCACCCACAACGTGATCCCGATGACCCACGTTGGGATGGATAACTTCGACCTGGTGAAATACCTGGTGGGTCAGGTGATGCTGACTGACGATGACCGCTTTGCTGCGCTGAAAGAGTACTATCCGGATGCGAAGAAAGAGGACTGGAAACTGATTCAGGCCGGTCAGCGCGTACAGATCATCAAAAAAGATGAAGAGAAGGGCGGCGTGCTGAAACTGGGCACCGAAATTGTGACCGATCAGCAGAAAACCGTTGCTGCACTGCTGGGTGCGTCACCGGGTGCCTCAACTGCGGCCCCAATCGCACTGAACGTGATGCAGAAACTGTTCCCGGAAGAGTTTAAGTCAGCCGAATGGCAGGCGAAGATTCATAAAATGATCCCGGGTTACGGCCAGAAACTGAATGACAACGTGCCGTTGCTGCAGCAGGTGTGGAATGACACCGCGTCAACGCTGCAACTGACCACGCCGCCGGTGATCCATATGGATAACCATGCGCCAGCCGCACCAGCTGCGCCGGCTGAAAAATCGGCCGCATCACCGCAACACGATATGGCGCTGTAATCATCGCCTGATCGTCAAAAAGCCCGCGCCGGTTACCCGACGCGGGCTTTTTTTATTGCTCTGGCAACCGCGATTACTCCGGCTTATTGCCTCGCCAGCCTGCCCAGGGATCCTCTTCAGGCGCAGCTGCCGGCTGGGTTTTCTCCGCTAACGACGCCAGATAGAGCGCTTCAACTTCTGCCCGCGCCCACGGCGTGCGGCGCAAAAACTTCAGGCTCGATTTCACACTGGGATCGCTTTTAAAGCAGTTAATGTTGATCCGTTTTCCCAGTTCAGCCCAGCCATACTGCGCCACTAAACTGTTTACCTGCATTTCGAGCGTTACGCCGTGCAGAGGATCTTTTGAAGTATGTGCGTTCATGGTTTATCCGCCCGGTTCAGTTAATTGCGCACATCCTGCCGATCGTTGCGCCGCAGTGCAAGCACCCCGGAGCAAAAAGCCGGTTAACCGTGCCCTGGCGCGGCGTTTTGTGGCTGAGTTAACGCCGACCACAGATGCCCGGGCAATTTATCAGCGATTGTGCTAATCATAAGCGATTGATGCCACGACAAAAAGGATCACCTGCCATGTCCGACGCCGCTGATAAGCTGCTCAGTTCCGCCAGTCGTAAACGTGCCTTGCTGGCCGGTTCGGTGGGGAATTTTATTGAATGGTATGAGTTTGCTGTTTATGGCTTTCTTGCCACCCTGATTGCGCAGAACTTTTTCCAGCTTGAGGGGGAGTCGGCGCTGACCGGAATCTTACTGACCTATGCCTCGTTCGCCATCGCCTTCTTTTTCCGTCCGCTCGGCGCGATTATCTTTGGCCGGATGGGCGACCGCATCGGACGCAAGCCGACGCTGATTTTTGTGCTGATCATGATGACGCTGGCGACCACCGCCATCGGGCTGGTGCCGACCTACGCTACCCTTGGCGTGCTGGCTCCGCTGATCATTACCGCGCTGCGTATCCTGCAGGGGCTGTTCGCGGGCGGCGAATATGGCGGGGCGGTCTCGTTGATGACCGAATTCGCGCCGCGCGGCAAGCGTGGCCTCTTCGGGGCCTGGCAGTCGTTTACCGTGGCGCTGGGACTGCTGGCGGGCGCAGGCATTGTGGCGCTGCTGTCACTGCTGTTAACCCCGGAGCAGATGCTGGCGTGGGGCTGGCGTATTCCGTTTTTCCTCGCGTTGCCTTTAGGTGCGCTGGCGCTCTGGCTGCGGGTGCAGATGGAAGAAACCCCGGCGTTTATCCGGCAGCAGTCACAACCCGCGCCTGAGGTGGTTAATGCCAGCCTCGGCGCGACGCTGAAAACTATTCTGCTTGGTATCTGCCGGCTGATGGTGTGGTCGGCCGCCGGCTATACCTACCTGGTGATTATGCCGACCTACCTGCAGGCTTCGCTGCATACCGGGTTTAATCAGGCGTTGCTGATTGCGGTGATCTCGAACCTCGGCTTTGCCGCAACCATCATTCCGGCCGGCATACTGAGCGATAAAATTGGCCGCCGCGCGGTGATGGTAACGGCGGCGGTACTGCTGTTGCTGCTGTCGCTGCCGCTGCTTAACGTGCTGCAGGCGACGAGCAGCGGCCTCGGGCTGAAGGCGCTGGTGGTGTTTATTGCTGGCGGGATTGTCGGACTGCTGGCCGGACCGGGACCGGCGATGCTGGCGGAGATGTTTCCTACCCGCGTGCGGTATACCGGGCTGGGGCTGGCCTATTCGCTCTCTAACGCGGTCTTCTCCGGCTGTGCCGGGTTGATTATCACCGGCTTAATCAGGCAGACCGGTAATCTGGATATTCCCGCCTGGTACGTGATGATTACCGCGCTGATCAGCATTGTGGCGCTGATGACCCTCAACAAAGATGACCATCTGCGGCTGCTGGATGAGCCGCCATCGCGCTAAACCGGCTGTTGCCGGCATAAAAAAGGCTCCCGTGGGAGCCTTTTTAACAACCGGTCACTTACACCAGCTGCTGGGCGGTGGTTTCCACCAGCGTCAGCAGGATCTGAATATCTTCAAGCGTAACGGTCGGATTCAGCAGCGTCATTTTCAGACAGGTGACGCCGTTGAATTCGGTGACGCCGACGTTGGCACGGCCTGACTCCAGCAGTGCATCACCGATACGCTGATTCAGCAGCGCGATATCCGCGTCGCTGAGGTGCGCCAGATGGGCCGGGCGATAGCGGAACAGTACGCTCGCCAGCTGCGGCTGCATCACCAGCTCCAGCGCGGCCTGCTGCTCAATGTACTGAGCAACCTGCTGCGCCAGCGTCACGCCGTGATCGATGATCGCGGCATACTGTTTCTGACCCAGCGCTTCAAGACCCATCCACAGTTTCAGTGCATCAAAACGACGGGTGGTCTGCAGCGACTTCGACACCAGATTCGGCACGCCCTGCGCTTCATCAAACTCTGAATTCAGGTAGGCCGCCTGATAACGCATCAGCTCATAGTGACGCGCCTCTTTCAGCAGGAAAGCACCACAGCTGATGGTCTGGAAGAACTGCTTGTGGAAGTCGAGCGTAATGGAGTCCACCAGCTCAATTCCATCCAGATAGTCGCGATACTGTTCGGACAGCAGCAACGCACCGCCCCAGGCCGCATCGACGTGAACCCAGATCTGCTGTTCTGCTGCCAGCGTGGCGATCTCGCGCAGCGGATCGATCGCACCGGCATCGGTGGTGCCGGCGGTCGCGACAATTGCCAGCACCTGCTCGCCGTTGGCCTGCGCCTGAGCCAGTTTGTGCCGTAAATCGTCCAGATCCATGCGGGCGAAGCGATCGGTTTTAACCAGCGTCACCGACTGATAGCCTAGGCCGAGCAGCGCCATATTCTTCTGAACCGAGAAGTGCGCGTTTTCCGAGCAGAAGACTTTAATCTTTTTCAGATCGCCGGTCAGACCATCCTGCTGCACCGAATGTCCCTGACGGGCAAACCAGGCATCACGCGCCAGCATCAGACCCATCAGGTTGCTCTGGGTGCCGCCGCTGGTGAACACGCCAGCATCGCCAGGCTGGTAACCCACCTGAGTACGCAGCCATTCAATCAGCTTCATCTCAATGATGGTGGCGGAAGGTGCCTGATCCCACGAATCCATGCTCTGGTTGGTGGCGTTGATCAACACTTCTGCCGCCTGGCTGATCACCAGGCTTGGGCAGTGCAGGTGCGCCACACACTGTGGGTGATGCACCGACAGGCTGTCTTTCAGGAAGTATTCGATAGCGCGTTCAATCGCGGCCTGGTTACCCAGGCCCTGAGGATTGAAGTCCAGCGTAATACGTTCACGCAGCTCAGCGACGGTTTTGCCCTGATACATCTCAGGTTGTTCCAGCCACTTAACGACCGCCGCGCTACTCTGGGCAATCGCCTGCTGGTAGGCCTCGGTGCTCTGTGCTGAGGCCGCCAGAATCGGGTTTAACCGGGACATTGCATTCACTCCACTCAAACTGGTTTCACGCCAGCTGACAGCAGGGCGTTTTCAAATTTATCCATAAACACGTCCAGTTCTGCATTGGTGATCAGCAGTGACGGCAGCAGACGCAGCACGCTACCGTGACGTCCGCCACGCTCCAGAATCAGGCCGTTTTCGAAACATTTCTTCTGAACAAGCGCCGAGAGTTCGCCATCGGCCGGGAAGCTGCCCATGTGATCGGCGGCTTCGTCAGGTTTCACCATCTCGATACCGATCATCAGACCCAGGCCGCGCACGTTACCGATCACCGGATAACGCTGTTGCAGTTCGCCCAGTTTGCCTTTCAGCCACTCGCCCTGCGCCGCGACTTTGTCAGCAACGTTATTGTCTTTCAGCAGCTTGAGGGTGGTGAGGCCGGTTGCCATCGCCAGCTGGTTGCCGCGGAACGTGCCGGTGTGATGACCCGGTGACCAGGCGTCGAACTGTTTTTTAATGCCGAGTACCGCCAGTGGCAGACCGCCGCCGACCGCTTTGGACATCACGATGATGTCCGGCTCAATGCCGGCGTGTTCAAAGGCAAAGAACTTACCGGTGCGGGCAAAACCTGCCTGCACTTCATCAAGGATCAGCAGAATGCCGTGTTCCTGGGTGACTTTACGGATGCGCTGCAGCCACTCCGCCGGCGCCGGGTTAACGCCGCCTTCACCCTGAACCGCTTCAAGGATCACCGCCGCAGGTTTGCGCACGCCGCTCTCAACGTCATTAATCAGGTTTTCGAAGTAGTAGCTCAGCGCTTTAACGCCCGCTTCACCGCCAAGGCCCAGCGGGCAGCGATAGAGGTGCGGATACGGCATGAACTGCACTTCCGGCATCATGCCGTCGACCGCTTCTTTCGGTGACAGGTTACCGGTCACCGACAGCGCGCCGTGGGTCATACCGTGATAACCGCCTGAGAAACTGATAATACCGGAACGGCCGGTGTGCTTTTTCGCCAGTTTCAGGGCCGCTTCAACCGCATCCGCACCAGACGGACCGGTGAACTGCAGGCAATAGTCTTTGCCCTGGCCCGGCAGTAAAGAGAGCAGGTACTCAGAGAACTCATCTTTTAACGGTGTAGTCAGATCGAGTGTATGTAACGGCAAGCCGCTGGTAATGACATTTTGAATACTCTGCAGAACGTCTGGATGGTTATGGCCCAATGCCAGCGTTCCGGCACCGGCAAGACAATCAAGATATTGATTATTCTCGACGTCAGTGATCCAGACACCTTGTGCTTTCGCAATTGCGAACGGCAATTTACGTGGGTAACTTCGAACGTTTGATTCAAATTCAGCCTGACGGGCTAAATAGGTTTCATTGTTTCCGTTTAAGGTCTGCGCATTCAAACTATCAATACGGACTTTATCCGTCATCATATCTCTCCTACAACCGGGACGGGTGTAACGTCGCAGTTGAATAAATGAATAAAAAAAGTAATGGCTGTCGATAAAACGCGGCCAATATATTGGTTTTTAAGGTCCGACTCAATGATTAATTTTATCGGCGGTTTACGGATTATTTGCTATGTTTATCAACAGCTTGATTGCTTTATGAGCGTTTTTATCAGCGGGGATCTGTTCAGAGGCTTTTAATAAAGCACGTAAAAACACGGCGTTACCCGGCCTCATGGACTTGAGATGACGGATAACCAGTTGTGTAAACAACCGTTTCCGCGGGAAAACGTTAACCGAAAAAGCGCCGCTAAAAAAAGAAAAGCCGGCATTATTGTCGTTTTGTCGGGCGGTTTAAATAATCGCAGTCAGCCATTCAATTCGTTAAAATATTAAACCTTTTATTAACAATTAATTAAAAATGACCTGCTTTGCTGGCGTTAACCGCAACGGTTAAAAAGACGTTATCCGCGCATTTGTCCGACAAAATGATTCAGATCGTCCAGCGCCTCAGCGGCTTTGGCTGCGGAAGGATTGATGGTCAGCAGATCGGCGTAGCCATTGAGCATGGCACTCAGCTGGCGTGCGGTGCGAGCCACATCGGTTACGCGCAGCGTGCCGTTTTTGACCTCAGCAGCGATGAGACTCTCCATCAGCCCCTGCCATTTTTCCGTCATCTCTTCCGCCAGCGCCGCATAATCCGGATCATGACTCGCCAGTTGCCAGAACGAAGCGTAAAGCTGCCAGACCGCGTCCGGCGAGTTGGGCAGATAGCTTTCAAACAACAGCCCAAGGCGCTGCTGCGGCGGGACGGCTGCCAGCATCGCGGAGAAGTGCGCAAATTCGTTGTGCATGAAACGTTCAAGCGCCGCCAGACACAGCGATTGCCAGTTACTGAAATAGTGATAGATGTGGCTGCGCGAAATACCCACGGATTCGGTTAATTCCCGGGTGGTCACTTTCCCGATGCCTTTCTCAATAAATAACGCCACTGCACCCTCAAGGATTTTAATTCTTAGCGCTTCCGCCGACTGTTTCATCATCGCTCTCTCGTTGACTTTGAGCAATTGCTCAAATACACTGCTTTTCGCTCTTGAGCAACCGCTCAGGATTCATCTTATCAGAAAATAATTTTATGCCTTCCCCGAAACTTCTGCTGCCGGTTCCCGCCGCACGCAGCGCTATTCTGACATTAAAAAGGCTCGGACGCCGACACAGCCGAAAGCTGATGCTGACGCTACTGCTGGTGGTAGCAGAAAATATGATGTACCTGCTCTATCCACTGCTGGCCGGTTTTGCCATCAATGCCATTGTGACTGGCCAGGCGTGGCATGCGTTGCTGTATGCGGTGATGGTGTTTGTGATGTGGGCGATCGGTGCCGCACGGCGCAGCGTGGATACCCGCACCTTCGCCCGTATTTATGCCGAACTGGCGGTGCCGGTGATTGTGGCACAGCGACATGAGCAACATAACGCCTCGACTATTGCAGCGCGCGTCGCCCTGTCACGCGAGTTTGTCGACTTCTTTGAGAAGCATTTGCCGGTATTGATCACCTCGCTGGCGTCGATGAGCGGGGCAGCGGTGATGCTGCTGGTGATTGAGTTCTGGACCGGCGCGGGCTGCCTGGCGATCCTGCTGTTCTTCGCCTGTTTCCTGCGAGGTTTTACCCGCAAAAATGACGCGCTGTTTGGTCGGCTGAATAACCGGCTGGAAAAAGAGGTGCAGCTGGTCGGCGCTGCCAGCCCTTCGGCGCTGGGACGTCACTATCAGGTGCTGGCCAGCCTGCGTATTCGCTTATCCGATCGGGAAGCGTTGGGTTATCTGGCGATAGGCAGCGTCGCGGCGCTGCTGTTTGGCGTGACCATCTTTGCCATGTCCGGTCGCGGCAACATTCAGGCCGGGCACCTCTATTCGGTGATGACCTATATGTGGATGTTTGCCATGAGTCTGGATGATGGTCCGCAGCTGCTGGAGAAATATTCGCAGCTCAAAGACATTGGTCGTCGGGTCAATACCGGCGAGCTCTAAGCGGCGGGTGAAAGGCCTGCCGCAGTGAAGCGTGACATTGGCAGACGCAAGCCTTACCCGACGCCAGCTCGCGTGGCGTCGGGTCTGACATCGATAACAGGTGGCGCATAACGGGAGAGGGCTAAACAGAATCAACGTCACTGCGTATTGACACATATACTTTCTGTTACGGCTTTCACCCGCTGTTGGGGGAGTTCATATGATTACACTACATCACGCCATCAAAATTACCGCTGCACGCAGCCAGGTCTATGCCGCTTTGACCGATATCACCCAACTCGCCAGCTGGCATCTGGGTGTGGTTGAAGGAACGATTGCACCGGGCGAAATTCTGACCCTGCGACCCAATCCGCACGCCCATATCAGCTGGCGAACCGAAAAAATGGTGCCGGACGAAGAGCTGGTGCAGGTTTCGGTCGACGAGCCTGATAGCCCGGCGGGGAAAACCCTGCGCTTCACGCTGGCCGATTTCGGACCCGATCAAACCATTGTGGCGCTGAGTCACAGTGGCTGGTCCGATCGCGATCCGCATCTGCCGTTTTGCAATACCCGCTGGGGTGAGGTGCTACAGCATCTGAAAAGCTGGGCTGAATCCCGCTCAGCAGTGGATCATGGCGCAAAAAACGCCTGACGACTTATCACAAGGTTAAATCTGGCGATCCGCATCCTCCGGGCTGGCAGATGCCGCCGGTTGACGATGTGCGCTCACCGAGGGCGCTGCCGTAAAAGTGACAGCGTCACTCTGCGCTACCCGTAGCGACCTGGACCCAATTGCTGAACCGGCAGGCGTCTGCCGCTATATCGGTGCCGGTGCGACGGTTGTGTAACCGATCGGTAATGCAAGGATGCGCTGCCCGGCCGGGTCAAAACGGTTATCTCTGCCTTGCTGGTTACTGGCGGAGCTGCAGTGGGCGAAGCGCAATGCCGGTGATGCTGGCATGACTCGCAGCCAGCACTGATTGTGCTGGCGGTTTATCGTAAATTGAAGAATGTGATTCTGGTGGATGAGGCTGTTGATCTGGTTGAGACCGATGCGGCGATGCCGACCCGCTTTGTCGGCGCTCAGGATAGGCAGTTTGTGCCGGGCGTGACCAGGCCTGTGCTCGATCCTTCCCGGCAACCGTTTCAGGAGCCGTAATCCGCCGCGTAGGACTGTCAGTAGAGCGTCTCGAAATCCGCGTTTCCGCTCAGCTTCGCCTGCACGGCTGCCGCCAGTCGGGTCAGCAAAATCGCGGCCAGCGCGAAGCCGCTGCCGATGGCGGTTGCCAGCAGACGATCCTCCGCCACATTGCCCTGCACCAGACCGGTGAGCGAAATCATCAGTACCACCATCAGCGTGACGAAGAAGGTGAATACAAAGTACGAGCCGTTTGCCAGCCGGTAAGAAAGCGTAAAGGCGATATAGGCGGACAGAATAAATGCCGCCGCCAGCAGCGCAGGCTGATGCAGATAGTGGCTGAGCATGCCTGCCGCCAGGCAACCCGATAGAGTGCCAAGGGTGCGGGCGGGCACCCGTAGCAGTGATTCACGAAAATGACTGCGCAGGCACAGCAGCAGGGTCATGCCGGTCCAGTAGCCGTTCTGCAGCGAGAAATGGTGAACCGTCAGCAGCGCCGTGCCCATAGCGATCACGGCAAACACCACCGACCAGCGCAGATGTATTTTTGGCCGCGTGGCGTGTTGCAGCCGCCGGACAGCGCTGCGCCAGGTAAAGCGGGTCAGCGATTGCAACCGGAAGTCTCCGCCACGCACCAGCAGGCAAATCAGCATCAGCTGCACTGCACCGCCGAGCAACACCAGCCCGGCCCGGCTGGCGGCGTGACTGATGTCGCCTGGGAAATAGCCGGATATCATCCAGCCGATGGCCGACTGTTGTACCACCCAGCCAGCGGTGCCGTTAATGCCGCTTATTACCGCATAGCCGGCGGCGAACAGCATTGAACCGCTGATAAACAGCAGCAGGCTGCTGGTCAGCGCACCGAAAAATGCACACAGCCCGAGGCTGAGCAGCGTCGCCAGCAGCAATTTTGCTGACGATCCCTCCCAGGTTTTACTGGCACCAAACGCCAGCGGCAACGCACCGCTGGCCATTACGCTGGCTTCACTGAGATGCTGGGTCGCGAGGCCAATGCCAAAAATTAACAGGATAGCGGGCACGCAGCAGAGTGCTAATCGCATGTCATGTCTGAGTTGTTGAGACCTGTTCACGTCACGGCGTTTCCCTGATCTGAATCCCAATGGCAACATTGCCGCTGACAAAAGTGTGAACCAGATCTCATCTCTCAGCCAGATTTTTACCGGCTGTTGCGCTATCGCAGTCGCCGGATAAGCGCTGTATCGCCGGGTAAAGTGTGCGCTGTGTCACATATCGGGTTGCTAAGGCGGGGCTTCCTTTCTATAGTCTGCCGGCGCTGACCGGGCGACGGGGTGCCCGTTATCCGGCTCTGCGGTTCTGTTATCTGTTCAATCCATTGGGAAAATATGTTGTTAAAAAATAATCGTCAAACCGACGCAGCCGGCTTTGCCCGCTGGGCGTTGCTGGCACTGGCGCTGGGAGGTTTTGGCATCGGCACCGGCGAGTTCATCATGATGGGCTTGCTGCCCGACGTCTCACGCTCATTAGCCATCACCGAGCCGCAGGCCGGTAATGCCATCGCCAGCTATGCGCTGGGTGTGGTGGTGGGCGCGCCGGTGATTGCCGTGCTCGCCGCACGGATGGCGCGCAAGTCTCTGCTGCTGATCCTGATGGCACTGTTCAGCCTGGGGAATGTCGCCAGCGCCATGGCTGACAGCTATCACGGACTACTGGTGGCGCGCTTTCTGACCGGCCTGCCGCACGGCGCCTACTTTGGCGTGGCGTCACTGGTGGCCGCCTCGCTGGTGCCGATCGAACGCCGCGGACGAGCGCTGGCGTCACTGATGCTGGGGCTGACGGTCGCGACGCTGATTGGCGTACCGCTGGGATCGTGGATCGGGCAGCTGTTCAGCTGGCACGTGGTGTTTACCTTTGTTGGTGCAATCGGGGTGCTGACCTGTCTGCTGATTGGTCGCTACGTGCCTTACACACCAGGCGATGCGGATGCGCACCCGCTGCGCGAACTGGGTGCGCTGAAAAATGCTCAGGTACTGCTGACGCTGCTGGTGGGTGCGGTAGGGTTTGGCGGTATGTTTGCCATCTTCAGTTATATCGCGCCAACCCTGATTAACCTGGCCGGAATGTCAGCTGCGCTGATTCCGTGGGCGATGGTGGCGTTCGGACTGGGGATGATTATTGGTAACCTGGTGGGCGGTCGGCTTGCTGACGGTGCGGTACTGAATATTATTGGCTGGACGCTGTTGTGGAACGTGTTGGTGATGGCCGCCTTCCCACTGCTGGTGCAACACGTGGCAACCGGATTACTGGCAACTTTCCTGATCGGCACCTGTTCGGTACTGCTGCCGTCGCTGCAGATTCGCCTGATGGACGTCGCCAATGATTCGCAAACGCTGGCGGCCGCAATGAACCATTCAGCGCTGAACATTGCCAACGCGATGGGGGCCTGGCTGGGCGGGCTGACCGTGTCGCTGGGCTATGGCTGGATCTCAACCGCCTGGGTTGGCGTAGCGCTGGGAATTGCCGGTCTGCTGGTGTTCAGCGTCACCGCGCGTCATGCCGCACGCCAGCAGCCTGAACCGGCCTAAACGCCGAATCGGCAGCGCAACGATGAGGAAGGGCGTTTATCGTTGCGCTTAATCTGACCCTTTTTAGCTTTAATATTCCCGGCATCATCCCGCGCCGGGTTATTTATTTTCCCGATATACCATCTTATTTTGTCACCAGGCGAAGCGCGAATTTTCCCCGAATGAAAAACCTGGCGTTGCGATTAAAAGCGCTCCGGACGTCTGGATGTTAAAATTAAATTAAAATAGTGTTTGATAAAAGCGGTGAAGCGTGGCTTAATAGCGTCATCGGTTTGGAACACAGACCTTATGAAAGCAGTTTTAGTAAAGCAGTCCTCAGTGCAAGCGATATCAAAAGATACCCCTTCTTCGTGAGTCTCCTCCTAAGTGCCTAGTAAGTATCCCTCTGAAAGACAGGCCATCTTCGCCACTTAGTGGCTCATAAATTAAGGAAGTATTGATGTCTAATAAAATGACTGGTTTAGTAAAATGGTTTGACGCTGGTAAAGGTTTTGGTTTTATCTCTCCTCAGGACGGCAGCAAAGATGTATTCGTACATTTCTCTGCAATTCAGGGCAGCGATTATAAAACTCTGGATGAAGGTCAGCAGGTCGAATTCACTATTGAAAACGGCGCTAAAGGCCCATCAGCAGCTAACGTCAGCCCGCTGTAAATTTTAATTGTCAATTACGCTTACAATCGCGATGACGGTAATAACCTGAGCAGATAAGCCTGAAATTGATAATTAACAGAACCCGCCTTGTGCGGGTTTTTTGTTTTTTAGCCCGAATTGAAATTATAATAATTATTATTCCTGCGCCGACTTTCATTATTACCTTTTGCAACTTTCTCCCTGCGGTGATCGATTTTCCTCTCCGGCGCATAGATTGCCCCTTCTTCAGCCTGGCCTGATGCTATTTTTAGCCCATAACATCGGCGCGCGGCTTACTACGCTGATGCTGAACGCGTAACAAAAACCCCTGACATACTGACATGCTGGAGATCCAAATGAAGAAGATCGGCATTAATGGTTTTGGACGTATCGGCCGTCTGGTCCTCAGACGCATTCTTGAGCAGCAGGAAGCGGTTGAAGTCGTGGCTATTAACGATTTAACCTCGCCGGAAATGCTGGCCTACCTGCTGAAATATGACACCAACTACGGCGCTTTTCCGTTCAGCGTTGAGGCGGGTGACAAAGCGCTGCAGGTGGACGGCAAAAACATTACCGTGTTCGCCGAGAAAGAGGCGCGCAACATCCCGTGGAGCGAGCTGGGTGTAGACGTGGTGATTGAATGTACCGGCTTCTATACCTCGGCAGAAAAAGCGCAGGCGCATATTGATGCGGGTGCAAAACGGGTGCTGATCTCTGCGCCAGCGGGGGAGATGAAGACCGTGGTGTTTAACGTCAACCACGATACGCTTAGCGCTGAAGACACCATTGTTTCAGTTGCCTCCTGCACCACTAACTGCCTGGCGCCGATGGCGAAAGCGCTGCATGACAGTTTCGGTATCAAAGTCGGCACCATGACCACCATCCATGCTTACACCGGCACCCAGGCTCTGGTGGACGGGCCGCGCGGCAAAGATTTCCGGGCCTCGCGCGCAGCAGCAGAGAACATCATTCCGCATACCACCGGTGCGGCGAAGGCGATTGGTCTGGTGATCCCAGAACTGGCAGGCAAGCTGAAAGGGCATGCGCAGCGCGTGCCGACCAAAACCGGATCGGTCACCGAGCTGGTGACGATTCTGGAGAAGAAGGTAACGGTCGATGAGATTAACGCCGCCCTGAAGCAGGCGTGCGAAAACAACGAGTCGTTTAACTATACCGAGGATCCGATTGTCTCCTCCGACGTGATTGGCCTGCCTTACGGGTCGATTTTTGATGCCAGCCAGACCGAAATCAGTGAAGCGGGCGAGCTGCAACTGGTTAAAACCGTCTCGTGGTATGACAACGAATATGGCTTTGTCACCCAGCTGGTGCGGGTGCTGCACAAATTCGTCAATCTTTAAGCCGGTCAGGCCGTTCTCACGAACGGCCTTTTTCGCCTTTAACGCAGGCTGGCTACCAGCCACTGCTGCAATTCATTTAGCTCCTGCTGCTGTTGCGGGAAATCAGCGCTGAGCTGAATCAACACCGCCTCCAGCGCCTCGGGCCGGTAAGCGATGCCCTGTAACCGCTGCGCCAGCGTTTCCAGCGGCGTCGGATTAAGGCTGTCGCTAAAAATCTGACAGCGCGAGATAACACCGCGTTCAACGTCGAAGTGAATCTCAACGCCGCCCCAGCTAAACCGCTGATCCAGCAGATGTGAGAAGTCCGGTGCCTGACCAAAATTCCATTCCCAGCTGCTCTGGCGGGCAAACTGCTGTTCAAAGCCCGGCAGATCGGGCAGCGCCGCCGGTGAGATGTACTCAGGCTCGCAGTCGGCATTAAAATGTTCGAAATAAGCTTCGGTCACCGCCGCACAAATTGCTTCATAGCTGATGCCGGGGCTTAACTCTGCCAGATTCGCCACTCTGGCGCGCACCGAGGTGATGCCTTTGGCCTGCAATTTTTTAACGTCGGGATTAAGGTAATCTGCCAGCCGTGACAGATCGGCGTTGATCAGAATAGTGCCGTGGTGAAAGCCGCGATCGGGCGTTTCCCGATAAGCCGATCCGGATATCTTGCGCAGTCCGTCGGCGGTGCTGACTACCAGATCGTTACGTCCTGACGCTTCGGCCGGCAAGCCCAGCTTCGCCAGCGCACGCAGGATAATTGCGGTTGAAACGCTCTTATCATAGCCCGGTTTACCGGCCATAAAGGTGAAGCAGCAGTTGCCGAGATCGTGAAACACCGCGCCGCCGCCGCTGCTGCGACGCGCCAGCCGGATGCCATCCTCTGCCATCCGCCGGGTATTACACTCCTTCCACGGGTTTTGTGCCCGGCCGATGACCACCGTTTCCGCATTGCGCCATAAAAACAGTACCCGCTGGGTCGCTGGCATCTGACGGAAAATGCACTCTTCCACCGCCAGGTTAAACCAGGGATCGTTCGACTCAGATAACAATAAACGTAACGAGGACATCAATTACTCCCGTTCCTTAAGAGAGGGCGCCCGGCTGTCAGGCAGATGACACAGTGTAACAGCAGAGCGTAGCGACATTAAGCGGGTAGAGATCCTGCGGATTTCGGACTTTGGGAGCGGGGAACCGGGAGATTATGATGACAGAACGGACCTTAGCGGCGCTGTCACTATCCTATGGCTGAAACGCGCACCTTAGTTTGCATTTCAGCTTGTCGAAAGTGCCTGAATCCGCGCTCTGTGACTGGTTAACAGCTCATCAGGCTGTTTGCCTAAAAACCGGTTAAACCGTCCTGAAGGGTTTATGCCACATAATATTCTGAGCGACACCAGCGCCAGCGAACTAAAAAAAAATCCGATGGCGACAGTTAAAGCTGACGAAGCGCGGCGTTACCTGATGATCATAAAAGACTGGCAACACGGTCGTAACATTTGAACCCGCTCTCCCTTGCGGCATCCATCTTCCATCCCGATCTTCCCCTGAATCATTCCTGCTGTCCGGCAGCGGTAAAAAAACATTAAATGCCGTCTGTCAGCCAATCCCGGCACATCCCGGTGCGCCATTATGTCAGTATTAAAGTTCACGTCGCGTAAGCGCACTGATAATGCTGCTTATTTTACTCGTCCCGATAGGTGCCTGCCGTTATGAATGCCTCTGCTGGCATAGTGATGAAAATCCTGGCTGCGTTAAGCTCGACGCTGATGCTGGCCTGCGTAAA
Source organism: Pantoea sp. X-Soil-MYKO-1785 (assembly GCF_059730675.1). Taxonomy (NCBI): domain Bacteria; kingdom Pseudomonadati; phylum Pseudomonadota; class Gammaproteobacteria; order Enterobacterales; family Erwiniaceae; genus Pantoea; species Pantoea sp. X-Soil-MYKO-1785. The sequence goes on along the minus strand of NZ_AP036001.1, from coordinate 488,936 downwards.
AGGGCTGGACGGCGCTATTCCGGTCGGTGAAGTGATCTTTTTCCGGTCGGTGCTGGCGCTGGTGCCGCTGATGATCTGGTTGCGGGTACAGGGCAGCGTACTGGACGGCATCCGCACCCGGAATGTTCGCGGGCATTTCCTGCGCGGTCTGGCGGGCACCGGCGGCCTCTATTTCAGCTACCTGTCGCTGCTGTATATCTCCCTGACCGATGCCACCGCGATTAACTATGCGGCTCCGCTGTTTACCGTGTTGCTGGCGGCGCTGCTGCTGCGTGAAAAGGTGCGGCATCATCGCTGGGTGGCGGTGGTGGCCGGATTCAGCGGCATCATGGTGATGTTCTCCGGCCATCTGTCATTCAATGCCAGCTTCTCGCTGTCGGCTTCTGCCGGAATTTTACTGGCGCTGATGGCGGCGTTTTGTACCGCCTGCGCGCTGGTGCAGATACGGTTTCTCAACGGGAAAGAGAAGCCGGGTGCAATTGCCTTCTGGTTCGCGGTGACCACCGCCTTAACCTCACTGATCACCCTGATCGGCGGCTGGAAAATACCGCACGGATCGCAACTGCTGCTGCTGGTGGGTTGTGGATTGCTGGGCGGCATCACGCAGATTCTGATGACCTTAAGTCTGCGCTACGCCGAAGCCTCGTTGCTGGCACCGTTTGATTACACCACTTTGCTGTGGTCGGTGGCGGTGGGTTACCTGTTGCTGGGGAATCTGCCTGAATCCACTACCGTCATCGGCGCAATTCTGGTGGTGTCTGGCGGGCTCTATTCAGTGCTGTATGAGCGTTACCGCTTTCGCCGCAGCCGGATTGTTAACGCCAGCTCTTAACACCTTGCCGATTACTTCAGCTAAAACCTCGCCGCGATCGCGTTTTCCGATCGGCGCTGCTCCCGGCCGGATGAACTGTGATCGCGGCGAAAGTTTGATCATTTGTAATCGATTACTTTACAGCTTACTAATCGGTAATCGATGATAAATGGCGAGGTTCTGATGATAGCGACAGTGCAGGAGAGTGCGCGTCAGCGCATGCAGCAGCGGCTGCTGGTTCCACGTCTTTCCCTGATGATGTTTATGCAGTTTTTCATCTGGGGCAGCTGGTCAGTCACCCTGGGTCTGGTAATGACCCAGCATAATATGTCGCTGCTGATTGGCGATGCGTTTTCGGCCGGGCCGATCGCCTCGATTTTATCGCCTTTCGTGCTTGGTATGCTGGTGGATCGCTTCTTTCCGTCGCAAAAGGTGATGGCGGTAATGAATCTGGCGGGCGCGGTGATTATGTGGTTTGTGCCGCAGGCGCTGATCGCTGAAAACGGCGCGCTGCTGATTGCGCTGTTATTCGGCTATACCCTCTGCTTTATGCCGACGCTGGCGCTGTCGAATAACATTGCCTTTCACAGCCTGGCCAGCAGTGAGAAAAGTTTTCCGGTTGTCCGGGTGTTTGGCACTATCGGCTGGATCGTGGCGGGGATATTTATTGGCGTAACCGGCATTTCCGCCAGTACTGCGGTTTTCCAGCTGGCGGCACTGAGTTCGCTGGTGCTGGCTATCTACAGCCTGACGCTGCCGCATACGCCGGCCCCGGCCAAAGGGTTGCCGCTCAAAGTGCGGGACCTGTTCTGTGCCGATGCCTTTGCGTTGCTTAAGCTGCGTCATTTTCTGGTGTTCGCGCTGTGCGCCACGCTGATTTCGATTCCGCTCGGCACCTATTATGCCTTCACCGCATCCTGGCTGGCGGATGCCGGGATTCAGAACGTCAGTACGCTGATGTCGCTGGGGCAGATGTCGGAAATCGTCTTTATGCTGATCATCCCGCTGCTGTTCCGTCGGCTTGGCGTCAAATACATGCTGCTGATTGGCATGGCGGCTTGGTTTGTTCGCTATGCGCTGTTTGCGCTGGGGATGAGTGACGAGACGCGCAGCCTGATCTATCTCGGCATCCTGTTGCACGGCGTCTGCTATGACTTTTTCTTTGTGGTGGGCTTTATTTATACCGATCGCATTGCCGGTGAAAAGGTCAAAGGTCAGGCACAGAGCATGGTGGTGATGTTTACTTATGGCATTGGCATGTTGCTGGGATCGCAGATCTCCGGCGCGCTCTATAACCAGCTGGTGGCGGGCAATGCCAGCGCGGAGAGCTGGGCGATTTTCTGGTGGATCCCGGCGGTAGCGGCGGCGCTGATTGCGATTATTTTTCTGTTCTCGTTCAGGTATCGGGATTGAGTGTTTTATTTAAGGAGGCGGAGATGAAAACAGTAAAAGGGCCGGGCATATTTTTGTCGCAATTTATTGGCGATCGACCCCCGTTTAATTCACTGGCCGGACTGGCTGAATGGGCGGCGGGACTGGGATATAAAGCGTTGCAAATCCCCTGTCATCAGCCCGCGATTTTTGATGTTGAGCAGGCGGCCACCAGCCAGACCTACTGTGATGATATCCGCGGTCTGCTGGCAGGCTATGGGCTGGAAGTCAGTGAACTCTCAACCCACCTGGAAGGGCAGCTGATTGCGGTGAACCCGGTGTTTGATGCTGCCTTCGACAATTTTGCTCCGGCTGCGCTGCGCGGCGATCCGGCCAGGCGAACCGAGTGGGCGATAGCCACACTAAAGCGCGCGGCGGCGGCCTCGGAAAAACTTGGCCTGCAGGCGCATGCGACTTTTTCCGGATCGCTGGCCTGGCCGTGGTTCTATCCGTGGCCACCGCAAAGCCCGGCGCTGTTCGATGAAGCCTTCGCCGAACTGGCGCGCCGCTGGTTACCGGTACTGGACACCTTTGACCGGCACGGCGTCGATCTCTGTTATGAAATTCATCCGGGCGAAGATCTGCATGATGGCGTGACGTTTGAGCGATTTCTGGCGCAGGTCAATCATCACCCGCGCTGCAATATCCTGTTTGATCCCAGCCATCTCCATCTGCAACACATCGATTATCTGCAGTTTATCGATATCTATCATTCGCGGATTAAAGCGTTTCACGTAAAGGATGCCGAGTTTCTGCGCAATGGCCGCAGTGGCGTTTACGGCGGCTATCAGCCGTGGCTGGCGCGGGCCGGACGTTTCCGCTCGCCAGGCGACGGGCAGATCGACTTTAAAACCATCTTCAGCAAACTGGCGCAGTACGATTACCCAGGCTGGGCGGTACTGGAATGGGAATGCTGCCTGAAACAGGGCGAGATCGGCGCGCGTGAAGGCGCAGAGTTTATCCATCGCCATATTATTCCGGTCGCCGATCGCGCTTTTGACGATTTTGCCGCCGCCGCGGCGCCGGTACGCAGGCAACTGGGGCTGGACTGAGTCCCTGAAGGTCGGGCGGGCGACGCAGCGGTGCAGAAAAATGTGTTAGCCTGCCTGTCACCGATTTGAGCAAGGGTTGCCATAATGTCGATTCAGAAAATCGCCCGGCTGGCCGGGGTCTCGGTTGCCACGGTTTCACGGGTGTTAAATAACAGCGACAGTGTCAAAGATCGCAATCGCCAGAAGGTGCTGCAGGCGATCAAAGAGAGTAATTATCAGCCTAACCTGCTGGCGCGTCAGTTGCGTACCGCGCGCAGCTCCATGATTCTGGTGATGGTCTCGGATATTTCTAACCCGTTTTGCGCTGAAGTGGTGAAAGGGATTGAGGAGCAGGCTGAGAAAAACGGTTATCGCATTCTGCTGTGCAATTCAGGTTCGGATATCGGGCGGTCGCGTTCCAGCCTGCAGCTGCTCTCCGGCAAAATGGTGGATGGCATCATCACTATGGATGCGTTCAGCAAACTGTCCGAGCTGAGTCAGCTGATTGGCACCGCGCCGTGGGTGCAGTGTGCGGAATATGACGACAGTGGCAGCACCTCCTGTGTCGGTATTGACGATCGCGTTGCCGCCCGACAGGTGGTTGGATATCTGGCTGAACAGGGACGGCAGCGCATCGGCCTGATTAATCACGATCTGAGCTACAACTATGCCCGTCTGCGTCAGCAGGGCTATCTGCAACAGCTCAGTCAACAACGGCTGAGCTGGCAGGCAATCGCCTACGCCAGTGAGCTGAGTTTTAGCGCCGGTCAGGCGGCGATGAATTTGTTGCTGCAGAATGAAATCCGGCCAGACGCGGTGTTTGCCGTCTCTGATACGCTTGCCGCGGGCGCAATGGCTGCCATTCAGCAGGCCGGTCTGCGCATCCCGGACGATATCGCGGTGGTGGGTTTTGACGGCACCGAACTGGCCGGCATGGTGTCGCCACCGCTGACCACTCTGGCCCAGCCGTCACGTGAGATAGGCCGTCAGGCGTGTGAACTGGTGCTGCAGAAAATTGCCCGGCCCGACGCGTCGCCGCAGCGCATTATCATGACCGGTGAATTAATCCTGCGCGCCAGCAGCTAACATCCTTCTCATCAGCCTCCCGATGTCATGTGCGATACCGCTTAGCTTTATTGTCCACTAATCTGTGACAGTGATTGGCTTTTGACGTCATTGTTAGACGATCGGGTTTACTTATATGCTGTTTCTAACGAAGGGCACTCGCGCTTCACACCATTAAACAGCATGTAAAGGGGCAGAACATGATTGAGCAAAGATTGTCAGAACAACGCGGCGTCGGTGATCACGGCTGGCTGAATTCACGTCACACCTTCTCCTTTGCCAACTACTGGGACCCGAAACAGGTTGGCTTTTCTGACCTGCTGGTGATTAATGATGACCGGGTGGCGAAAGGACGTGGCTTCGGTGCGCATCCCCACAGCAATATGGAAATTATCTCTTACGTACTGGAAGGCGCGCTGGCGCACAAAGATTCGATGGGCACCGGTTCAGTTATCGTGCCCGGCGACGTGCAGCTGATGAGCGCCGGCAGTGGCGTGACGCACAGTGAGTTTAACCACTCCAGTACCGATGGCGTGCATTTCCTGCAAATCTGGGTGGTGCCGGCAGAGAAAAACAGCCCGCCGGGGTATCAGCAGGTTTCGGTCAGTGAAGCGGATAAACGCGGTACTTTGCGACTGATCGTTTCGCCGGAAGGGGAAAACGGCGCGCTGCGGGTGCGGCAGGATATCCGCATCTATGCGGGCTTGTTCGACGGAGATGAGCAGCACACCCTGACGCTGCCGGACGATCGCTACGCTTATATTCATGTGGCGCGCGGCAGTATCACCGTGAATGGACTGCATTTTAATGCCGGAGACGGTGCGCGGGTGCGTGACGAGAAATCACTGACCTTCAGTGGCGGTAAAGAGGCAGAAGTGTTGGTGTTCGACCTGCGGCCAAATGAAGTCAATCATCCGACCCGTTAACCGTTAATAAAAACTGCGCGGCCTGCACCGCGCAGTTTTTTGCTGTTAACGCGCGTTCAAAAACGCCAGCAGATCCTGATTCAGTTGATCCTGATGCGTCACCGCGAAACCGTGTGGCGCATTGTCATAGACCTTCAGTTCTGATCCTTCAATCATCTCTGCGGCCACTTTACCGGTGGATTCAAACGGCACCACCTGGTCGTTGCTGCCGTGGATCACCAGCGTCGGCACATCTACTTTGGCGATATCGGCACGGAAATCGGTCTCGGAGAAGGCGGTAACGCAATCAACGGTGCTCTTCAGTGAGGCCAGCAGCGCAATGTTCAGCGTCTGGGTCAGCACGCCTTCCGAAACGGTCTGACCGGCATTAAGGCCGTAGAACGGCGTGGCGAAATCACTGATGAACTGCGCACGATCTTTCAGCAGGCCATCGCGGATACCGGCAAACACCGACAGATCGACGCCCTGCGGGTAATCAGCGATTTTGCCGAACACCGGCGTTACCGCGCCAAGCAATACCAGTGCCGCCACGCGAGCAGTGCCGTAACGGCCGATATAGCGCGTCACATCACCGCCGCCCATTGAGAAACCCACCAGTGTGACATCCTGCAGATCGAGATGATTAATCAAATCGTTAATATCAGAAGCAAAAGTATCGTAATCGTTGCCGGTCCAGGGTTGTTCGGAACGGCCAAAGCCACGACGGTCAAAAGCGATAACCCGGTAACCGCGCTCTGCCAGGAAATTCATCTGGCTGTCCCACATATCCGCATCCAGCGGCCAGCCGTGGCTGAACAGTACAGGCTTACCGGTGCCCCAGTCTTTGAAATAAATATGGGTGCCGTCGGTGGTTTTGAGTGTGCTCATGGTATTGCCCTCTACATGACGTGATGAATGAAAGGTTGCTGTACAGCCGGTCAGGCTGGTGCCACCAGGTATCGAACTTCAGGCGGATTTTCACCCTGATGAAAGGCGTTAACCCGACGCTGGATTTTTTGATCGTTGATGGTGTAGCGCTCTTTCTGGCGTAAATGTTCTACCCAGGAGCCCACCACAAAGGTTTCGACGAAAATGCCAGGCTGGAGAATATCTTCATAGACTGACCAGTTGATGGCACCGCCCCGACGCCTGACGCGACGCATATCCTGCATGCAGACGGCAAAGGCATGGGCTTGTTCAATATTAATCCGGTATTCGTAATTCACCATCACCGGACCGCGTTCATGACGAATATCCAGCACCGGGGCGTTAACGCCATCACCGATCATATCGAGATTCAGATCGGGGTCCTGATCCAGCCGCCAGCGCCATACCGTGCTGCTGGCCAGTACCATACCGAGCGTGGCGATACAGAGTGAAACCGGAATGCTGAAGTGGGAAGCCAGCTGTCCCCAGATTGTGCTGCCCAGCGTCATTGAGCCAAAGAAGACCGTCAGGTAGACCGCCAGCGCACGCGCCTTGACCCATTTGGCTGCGCTGCGCTGCGCACCGAGGTTCAGCGTTGACAGCACCGCAATCCAGGCGAAGCCGGTAAAGAACTCACAGGCATTCAGCAGCCAGAAATGACGGACAAAAGCCAGCGCCAGCATGGTCAGGGCGAATAACAGGCTGGCCAGCACCATCAGCCGATCGGAACTGAAGCGGCGGCGCAGGCGCGGCAGCATCACCGCGCCGGTAATCGCGCCGATGCCGATACAGGCGAGCATAATGCCGTAACCACCCGGACCGAGGCCGAGTTCCCGCCGCGCCACCAGCGGCAGCAAAGCCCAGCCGGCGCTGCCGAACAGGAAGAAGGCGACCGTGCGCACCAGCACGTTGCGTAACACCGGTGCGGCGTGAACATAGCGCAGTCCGGCGCGTACGGCCGGAAAGAAGTGCTCCGGCGGCAGGCGCTGAACGCTGGGTTCCGCCTTCCAGCGATAAAGCACCCAGGCCACGCCGAGCACCGACAGCGCATTCAGCAGAAACACCATCCACGGACCGGTAAAGGAGAGGATCAATCCGCCCAGCGCCGGGCCGATGGCGCGACTGATATTGATGCCCAGCGAGTTCAGCGCAATCGCCGGACCCAGCTCCGATTTGCTCACCAGATCCGGGACGATCGCCTGGAACGGTGGCGAACTCATCGCGGCACCGGCGCTGAGCAGGAAGGCGGCGGCCAGCAATACCGTTGGCGTAACGTGGCCGGTATAGGCCAGTACCGTAAGCCCGGCGGCGGCGATAAAGGTCCACAGCTGGGAGAACAGCAGGTATTTGCGACGGTCAACGATATCCGCCATCACGCCCGACGGCAGGGCGAACAGAAACATCGGCAGACTGCTGGCCGCCTGCACCAGCGCCACCGCCAGCGGATCGGCGCTCAGCGTTAGCATGGTCCAGTTGACGCCGACATCGTTCATCCACGAGCCGATATTGGAGACCACCGTGGCAATCCACAGCATCCGAAATACCGGCTGACGCAGCGGCTGCATCGGAGAAACAGCGCTCGCCTTCGGCGCGTCGCTGACATCCTGATCCAGCTGGTGAATGTCATTAACCTGCGCCATGGCGCACCTCCTGTTGAGCGCTGGCACCCAGCCGCCAGCCGCCTGGCCCGGTTAATGCCAGGGTGGTAAAGATGATCAGCAACAGCCAGCCAAACTGGCCTTCAGCAATCGACCAGCCGGGATGAACCACCAGCATCGCCACCAGCAGTACCGCAATAATCGGCAGACAGGCAAGGCGGGTACCCCAGCCGAGGATGATAAATATCGGACATACCACCTCCGCCAGAATGGCCGGTAGCAGACTCATCATCGGACCCAGTCCAAACGGGTCCTCGATACGCGTCAGTTCTTCACTGAAATGCAGAATTTTAGGCAGCCCGTGTACATGTAACAGCAGCAGGCTGCCCGCCAGTCGCAGGAAGAACAGCCCCGCGTTAACCCGGGGCGGCTGAGTGAATAAGGTCTTCATGATTAAAACGCGAAGCAGCTGCAGCCGAGCGCGCCCCAGAAGGCGTTATCTTCGGCGACCGGCACGCTGGACCCGCGCGCGATATCATGTGAGTGGCTGTGTACGCCGCACGGTCCACTGCAGTGGTGAGCAGCAGGCATCATGCCGACGCGGCTCTGCGCCACTGGCGGAGCGCTGCGGTAATGGCCCGGCACGTTGACCACCGGAGACCACTCTGGCAGAACCGGAATGGCCGGCGGCGCTTCGGAGGTGAATGAACCGGCGGCATAAACCACGTTGCCATCCACTACGGTCAGCACCGATTCAATGCCTTTGATCTCCTCTTCAGGCACGCTGAAGAAGTCTTTGCTTAATACCGCCATATCCGCCAGCTGACCCGCTTTAATCTGGCCTTTTTTACCCTGTTCGCTGGAGAACCACGCGCTGCCCTGGGTCCAGAGCATCAGTGCGGTTTCACGGTCGAGGCGGGCGTTGACGTCATACATCTGCATGCCGCCGACGGTGCGCCCGGAAACCAGCCAGTAAAGTGCGGTCCACGGGTTATAGCTGGCGACGCGGGTGGCATCGGTGCCGAGTCCGACCGGCACGCCGGTTTCCAGCATCCGTGCCACCGGCGGGGTATGTCGGGTGGCTTCAATGCCGTAGCGTTCGGCAAAGTATTCACCCTGAAACGCCATGCGATGCTGGACCGCAATTCCGCCGCCCAGCTCTTTGATACGATCAATATTGCGCTGGGTGACCGTTTCCGCATGGTCAAAGAACCAGTGCAGCCCGTTAAACGGAATATCGCGGTTGACCTTCTCGAACACGTCGAGCATCCGGCTGATCGATTCGTCATAGGTGGCGTGCAGGCGGAACGGCCAGCGATGCTCGACCAGATGACGCACCACGCGCTCCAGCTCATCTTCCATGCCTGGCGCTAAGTCAGGACGCGGCTCAAGGAAATCCTCAAAGTCGGCCGCCGAAAACACCAGCATTTCGCCCGCGCCGTTGTGGCGGAAATAGTCACTTCCCTGGCCCGGCGTCAGCATATCGGTCCACTTTTCGAAATCTTCCAGTTCGTGGCCTGGCCGCTGGGTAAACAGGTTATAGGCGATGCGCAGCGTCATCTGCTTCTTCTGATGCAGTTCGGCAATGACTTGATAATCTTCGGGATAATTCTGGAACCCGCCGCCGGCATCAATGGCGCTGGTCAGGCCGAGGCGATTCAGCTCGCGCATAAACTGGCGCGTAGAGTTGATCTGTTGCTCCAGCGGCAGCTTCGGTCCTTTGGCCAGCGTGGCGTAGAGGATCATCGCATTGGGGCGGGCAATCAGCATGCCGGTCGGGTTACCGTTACTGTCGCGCTGAATTTCACCGCCCGGCGGATTAGGGGTCTCTTTGGTGTAGCCCACTACTTTTAACGCGGCGCGGTTAAGCAGGGCGCGATCGTAGAGGTGCAGCACAAACACCGGCGTGTCCGGCGCAGCTTCGTTGATCTCGTCGAGCGTCGGCATCCGGCGTTCCGCAAACTGGAATTCCGTCCAGCCACCTACCACCCGCACCCACTGTGGTGACGGCGTACGCAACGCCTGTTCCTTCAGCATACGCAGCGCATCGGCAACCGAAGGAACGCCTTCCCAGCGTAATTCGAGGTTGTAGTTCAGACCGCCACGGATCAGATGCAGGTGTGAGTCGTTTAGACCCGGCACGGCGGTGTGACCTTTCAGATCGATCACTTTGGTGCCGTCGCAATGGTATTCCATCACTTCCGCCAGCGAGCCGACTGCGACAAATTTGCCTTCGCGGATGGCGACGGCCTCGGCAAACGGATTGCTGCGGTCAACGGTGTGAAATTTGCCATTGGTTAATATCAGTTCTGCTTTACCCAGCGTAACCATAGATCCTCCTGAATGGGGTTGTCCGACTTGCCGCGGGACAGGGAAGTGCGCTGCAGGGAGCAGGGCACGAATAGAACGGATTATGGTGAGTGGTCAGTCGGAGCGTCTAGTTATACGAAGGGATACCTATACCTTCGTATAGTTATACGCAGAGATAATAGTCTGGCTTCGCCGGTCGGCCTACACTGCGACCAGACAGCCAGCAGCCTGAAGAGAAAGCCTGCATTTACGCGTTCTGGCTGTTCATTTTGCTCCGTTACGGTTTACGGAAATCCAGTTACTTAACCTCTATGGGTGAACACATGTCCAACGCTAAGCTTGAAGTCCTGACGCCACACAATAGCCAGATCATTTTCATCGACCAGCAGCCGCAGATGGCGTTTGGCGTGCAGTCAATCGATCGTCAGGTCCTGAAAAACAACACCGTTGCGCTGGCGAAAGCGGCCAAAGTTTTCAACATTCCCACCATCATCACCACCGTAGAAACCGAAAGCTTTTCGGGTCACACCTATCCGGAGCTGCTGGATGTATTTCCCGGTCAGGACATTTTAGAGCGCACCTCGATGAACTCCTGGGATGACCAGAAAGTGCGTGATGCGCTGGCGGCCAACGGTAAGAAAAAAGTGGTGGTTTCCGGTCTGTGGACCGAAGTGTGTAACAACAGCTTTGCGCTGTGCGCGATGCTGGAAGGGGATTATGAGATCTATATGGTGGCTGATGCGTCAGGCGGCACCACCAAAGAGGCACATGACTATGCCATGCAACGCATGATTCAGGCCGGTGTGGTTCCGGTTACCTGGCAGCAGGTGATGCTGGAGTGGCAGCGTGACTGGGCTAACCGCGATACCTATGACGCGGTAATGAACATCGCCAAAGAGCATTCTGGTGCTTACGGCATTGGCGTGGATTACGCCTACACCATGGTGCATAAAGCGCCATCACGTCAGAAGAGCGAGCACCGCACGCTGGCGCCTGTTCACGCGCCTGTACGCTAAGTTGCAGCCTGCTGATCGGCATCTGATGCCGGTCAGCACCGCCGCAGAACAGGAGCCTGATATGTTTCCTCTTATTATTTCACTCGGCGCAGGCGTGCTGATCGGCTTGCTGTATGCGCTGCTCAATGTCCGGTCGCCCGCACCGCCAGCGATTGCGCTGGTCGGCCTGCTGGGCATGTTGCTGGGCGGCGCGTTGATGCATGCCTGGCTGCCCACGGCCAGACCGGCGACCGCGCTGCTGCAGCCGGCCGATCCAGCCACTCTCACTTCACATCAGGTAAGCCGATCATGATGAAATCGTACGCTGTTTCGCTGATTGTCGGGCTGCTCGCCGGGATAGTCTATGCCCTGATCGATGTGAATTCCCCGGCACCGCCGGTGATTGCGCTGGTGGGGCTGTTTGGCATGCTGGTGGGTGAGCAGTTGATTCCGCTGGGAAAACGCTTAATCCGTCGACAGCCAGTGACGCTGGCGTGGTTCCGCCACGAATGTGTACCCAAAATCAGTGGTACACCGCCGCCGGGCGGCGATAAAGCACCCTAAGTCCTTTGCCAGGCAGGTAAGGACTTTCAGAGGATAACTGCATGACGCTGTCACAGCGTATTGTCATTGTTGATGATGAACGCTCAGTCCGCAGTGGACTGAGCAATTTGCTGCATTCTGACGGCTACACCACACGACTATTCGAGTCGGGCGAGGCGTTACTGGCAGATGACAATGCGCTTTCTGAGGTGAGCATGTTGATCATTGACGTCGGACTCAAAGGGATGAGCGGTTTTGAGCTGTTCACGCTGCTGAAACAGCGACCCGCTTTGCCACCGGTGATTTTCATCTCAGCCGATCTGGAAGAGACCACTCTGTGGTACGCCATTGCGCTGGGTGCGCTCACATTTTTTCGCAAGCCGATCGATGTTGATGCCTTTCTGCATCTGATACGCAGTGAGTTGTCTGACGACGAGGGCAGCCGCACCAGCCTGACCGATGGCTAGCTGGCGACTGCCGCAGGGAATAACCTGGCCGCGTGCAGTCGCCGGGTGGGTGATCGTTTTGCATCATGCAAGCCAGGGTGAGGCTGGATCGGGCAACCTTATTGATCCTACCGGTTACCCGGCAGCCTCAGCGGCGTCGGGTGTTGGCGATATTCAGCCGTTCCGCTGCCCGCACCAGATCGGATAACGATCGGGCATTCATCTTCTCCATCACCCGCCGCTTATGCACTTTGGCGGTAATCTCACTGACGCCCATCTCTGCGGCAATCTGTTTATTCAGCAGCCCGCTGATCGCCAGCAACATGACTTCACTTTCACGGGGGGTCAGCGTCTGATGGCGCAGGGTCATCTCACGTTTCTCCTGCGAGGTCGCCATATTCTGTTCCGCAATGCGCATGGCTTCTGACACCGCCTGCAGAATACGGTCAGGATCAACCGGTTTGGTCAGGAACTCATAGGCGCCGGTTTTCATCGCCCGCACCGTAACAGGAATGGTGCCAAAGCCGGTTAAGAAGATGGTGGGGATGGTGTAACCGCGATCAATCAACACCTGAGCGACTTCAAACCCATCCGCGCCCGGCATATTAATATCCAGAATCAGGCAGCAGGGAAGCGGGGCGAAGTCGTGCGCCAGGAAATCATCAGCGGAAGAAAAAGAAATAACCTCGTAATTGTCGGAACTGAGCAGATTACTCAGGGCTGTCGTTACCGCAGCGTCGTCATCAACGATATATACGATGTGATTCATAGAGATCTCATTCCAGCCAGCAGTTGAGAGAAGTATCAAACCTGGGTGGTGTAAAGTGATCAGCAGTTATTTCACTCTTAGCCTGTCAGCCACAGAAAACCACCGGTGTTTACAGAATCTTATCATAACAATTTTCATTATCATCTATAAATTACATCCTTTATAAGATACGGATAAATTATTGAAAATAATGGTTAAATGATGAGCTAAGTGGCGACCGATGGCGCGATGAAACAATGTTTCAGTCGCCGTGTAACGGGCTTCAAAGCGGATTATTTCTGTCATCTTTACGTCATTTTTTGTTGTCAGATAAATCCACAGTTGAATAGTGCAACTAGCCAGCGGAAATAATCCATAATGCTGTTAAGCGTAATAAGGCGATCGGCCCAGGCAGTAAACAGAGCATTGTGACAAAAAGATTCTGCCCGGACGTAATTACTTTTTATTATGTCTGGCATCTCAGTGGCAGCCGCTTTTTTATCGCAGGATAAAAACAGGGCCAGCAATTCTTAGTATTCATCATCCCGGGTGAAAAAGGGCGGATGATGGTTAGCGCCGGGTGACGAAAGCCAGTACTACATCGCCGGGAATCATTATCCTGCTGAGAGAATTCTTTATCGCTGCCGTCTGGCGGCAACCGACGTTACTGCTCATAGTTACAACATACTAATTAATGCCCTCTTGCCCAGCCTCTGCTCCGCAGCAGCAGGTGGCTTTAAAGGCGTTGGTGCCGCCTTAACCTATCCGTTTGTATAACTATCCATCTGCGACGCTGAGCGGAATAATCGTCACTGCTTCAGCCGGACAGCATGCCGGTTGCGATTCAGTCACTTTCAGCGCGGAGGGCCTATGTGTGAGGAGCTAAGCAGACAGGCAACATTGCCTGCGACGGGCAGCAGTAGCGTCAGGGCGATGGACGCCGTGGTCAGCGATATTCTGCCGTGGATTGAACAAAACCTGTTTGATGAACGGGTGCGGGTGAAAACCATCACCAGCAAAAGCGGTTACGGTCACTGGCATTTTCAGCGCGCCTTCCGCGACCGCACCGGCTATAACCTCGGCGAATATATCCGTCTGCGCCGGGTGATGCGCGCGGCGGTGGCAGTAATCGCCACCAATAAGGGGCTGCTGGATATTGCGGTGGAAAACGGTTTTAGCAGCCAGCAGAATTTCACCCGCACCTTTCGTAAATACCTCACTTTGACGCCCGGCGCGTTTCGCAATCGATATGGTCACGATCTGGCCGCCTGTGAGCGTTACCTGTCTGAACGGCTTAATCCCGACACCGCGCCCTGGCTGCGGCTGGCGCTGGCGTCACAGCAATATGGTTCCCCTCTGTTCTGTGCCGCCTGAAGGGGGTTCAGGATAAATGCCAGTCGAGCCGTGCTGCTGTGACGGCAGCGCTGCACTGAAAGGCTCGCGGGCAGGCTATTCCTCCACTGTGTTAAGCAATAACTCTAATCAAAAGAAACAGCTGCGTCGGTGGCGGCTGTCGGCTTTTCCCGCGCGGTAAAAAGTCATTACATTTTAAAACGTTTTACGATTCAGAGAGTAACCGCAACAAGCGTAGCGGTTTCCGTGGCGCAGCTGTTAATCCTCACTAAGCTGAAGAGTCAACCCTATAAATACAGGGATATTTTTCGGCTGGAAGCTATTCGCAATCTCTTCATGAGGCTTATATGAGCGGAGCACATTGCACCATTATTTTTAATGGTGAACGGTTAACCGGGTTAGCTGATCAACCCTTGATTGATTTTCTTGATGCGCAGGGAAAAAAACTGCCCCATGTCTGTTATCACCCGGCCCTGGCACCGTTACAGAGTTGTGATGTGTGCTGGGTCGATGCCAATGGCGAGCGGGTGCGCGGTTGTACCTTACGTACCCATGACGGATTAGAGGTGCAGAGTGAAGGCGCTGCGCTGGAAGTGGCACAGCAAGAGGGGATGGATCGGTTGCTTAACCGCCACGAACTCTACTGCACGGTCTGTGAACACAATACCGGTGACTGCACTTTACATAATGCTGTAGCGGATATGCATATTCCGATTCAGTACTATCCACATCAGCCTAAGCCGTACGCTAAAGATCACTCCAATCCGTTTTATACCTACGATCCTGACCAGTGCATTTTATGTGGCCGCTGCGTGGAGGCCTGCCAGAACGTTGAGGTCAATGAAACGCTGTCGATAGACTACACCCAGGCGCATCCGCGGGTGCTGTGGGATGGCGGCACCGAGATTGCCGGCTCAAGCTGCGTCAGTTGTGGACACTGTGTCACGGTCTGCCCGTGTAACGCGCTGCTGGAAAAAACCATGCAGCCGGATGCAGGACCGTTCACCGCGATGGATGAAGGACTGAAACGTCCGCTGATCGATTTCGTCAAAACGCTGGAAAACAGTATCGGCATGGAACCGATCACCGGCGTGTCAAAAATCGATGTGGCACTGCGCCAGGCCGAAATCAAACGCACCAAAACCGTCTGCACCTATTGCGGCGTGGGCTGCAGTTTTGAGATCTGGACCCGCGATCGCCACATTCTGAAAGTTCAACCGGTGGCGGATGCACCGGCAAACGGCATCTCAACCTGCGTGAAAGGTAAGTTTGGCTGGGACTTCGTCAATAGCCCGCAGCGTCTGACCACGCCGCTGATTCGTGAGAATGGCCGCTTCCGGCCCGCCAGCTGGGACGAAGCGCTGCAGCGCGTCGCCGACGGTTTACGCCGGGTTGCCCGGCAGTATGGCGGCGATGCGATTGGATTTATTGGCTCAAGTAAAGCCAGCAATGAAGAAGCTTATCTGACACAGAAGATTGCCCGACTGATTTTTGGCACCAACAACGTTGATAACTCCTCGCGCTATTGTCAGAACCCGGCGACTGAAGGGCTGTTTCGCACCGTCGGCTACGGCGGCGATGCCGGCACTATTCGCGATCTGCAGCAGACTGAACTGATCATTATTGTCGGCAGCAATCTGGCCGAGAACCATCCGGTTATCGCCTCGCACATTAAACAGAGCCACAAACATCAGGGTCAGAAACTGCTGGTCGTTGACCCGCGTCGTCATGAAATGGCCGAGCGTGCCGATCGCTATCTGCGCATCCGGCCCGGCACCGACCTGGTATGGGCGTCGGCGATGGCGAAATATATGTTTGATCACGGCTATGCCGATCGGGCATTTCTGGCACAGCGGGTCAATCAGGTGGAAGAATACCGTGAATCGCTTGCCCCCTTTACCCTGGCGTTTGCCAGCGAAACCTGCGGTCTGAGTGAGGAAGAGCTGACAGCGGCAGCCGAGATGATCGGCCAGGCAGGCAGCGCCTGTATTCTGTGGGCGATGGGCATTACCCAGCACAGCCACGGCGCGGACACCAGCACCGCATTATCCAACCTGCTGCTGGTGACCGGCAATTACGGCCGACCCGGTACCGGCGGCTATCCGATGCGCGGCCATAATAACGTGCAGGGTGCCAGTGACTTCGGTTGCCTGAGTAATGTTTATCCGGGCTATGAAAAAGTCAGCGATGCTGCGGTACGGGAAAAATGGGCGCGCGCCTGGGGCGTCGATCCTGAAGCGCTGTCCGATCAGCCGGGCGCGGATAACTTCAAGATGGTGCAGCACGCCCATGAAGGCAAACTGCGCGCCATGTATATCACCGGCGAAGAAACCGCGTTTTCCGATGCGGATTCCACCAACGTGCATGAAGCCTTCAGTAATCTGGAATTCATGGTGGTGCAGGATATCTTTATGAGCCGCACCGCAGAGTTCGCCGACGTGGTATTACCGGGCTGCCCGAGCGTGGAGAAAGAGGGCACCTTCGTCAATACCGAGCGGCGCATCCAGCATTTCTCGCCTGCCATGGCTCCGCTTGGCGACAGCCGGCCGGACTGGCAAATTTTCACCGATCTGGCCGCGCGGCTGGGGCATCCGTGGTATTACCCGAATCCGGGCGCCATTATGGCTGAAGCCGCCGGCATCGCGGAGATCTTCGCTGGCGTCAGCTACGAGCAACTGGTGGGCTGGCAGTCGCAAATCTGGCCGGTGAACGCCAGCGGTGAAAGTACACCGCTTCTTTATACCGAACAGTTTCACTTCCCGGACGGCAAAGCGCGGCTCTACCCCTTACGCTGGCAGCCGCCGGCCGAGCAGGAAGATGCCGAATATAACCTGCTGCTCAACAATGGCCGGATGCTGGAGCATTTCCAGTCCACCAACCAGACCGGGCAGGGCGGCCGTTTTATGTCGCTGTCGCCGAATGCGTTTGTGGAGATCTCGCCACAGCTGGCCGCCGAGCGCGGTCTGACCGAAGGCGAGTGGGTTCGCATTTCCTCCCGGCGCGGCTCGCTGGAGGTGCCGGTAGTGATCACCGATCGGGTGGCCGGTAACGTACTGTTTATGCCGATCCACCACGGAAAGGATGGCGTCAATACCCTGACCGGCGAACATCATGATCCGGACGTAAACACGCCAGCCTATAAAGAGGTGGCGGTCAATATGAAGCGAGTGGAACGGCGCATCCAGCCGAATCCCATTCCGTTACACAATTTTCGTTATGGCAAACGCACGCCGCTGGATCACCTGCCGGTGGAACAGAAATGGCAGCAGCAGGGCTATCGCGAACCGCCCGAACACGTTGAAAAACCGGAGAAATTCTGATGGCAGAAAGGATGAAATATCAGGTTACGCCGACCCGTACTGAGCAGACCGCCAGAGAAGCGATGGATGAGTTAATCGAAAGTCTGCATCAGCACGGATTTTTGCGACTGGCGAACGATCTGGTGAAATCAAACAGCGAGATTGGCAAGATTCTGGTGTCAGGTCTCAATCAGCCTGGCACCCAGAGCGCGCTGCAAAATCTTTCACTGTTGATGATGACGCTGGGTAGCGTTCCGCCGGAGCGGTTTAACCACCTGCTGCTCGCCCTGCGCGATGCGGCGATGGCGATTAAACCGGCCAGGGAAGAAGCCAATAGCGGCAAAGCCGCGCCGGGCATTCGCGGCATTATCCGGCTGCTGAATGATGATGAACTGTGGCGAGGTCTGAGTCCGGTTTTATCAGCCCTCAAGGTTTTCTCGCGGCAAATCGACGGTGAAGAGCAAAAGCCGATTACGCGCTTCAGCGGCAAGAGCAGTCTGGACTAATCCGCCACAGAGGGTGCGCGAACGCACCCTCTGTGATTCAGGCCGGTTTATAGATCAGATGCCCGGCGACGCCGCCCGCGCCGCCATCTTTGGGATGATTGATGCCATCACTGACCGGTACATCGGTAAAATCAAACGGTGAAACGCCCGCCAGGCAGGCAACGTTGACGCCATACTGATCGGGCTGGGAACGGCTCTGATGGAAGGTGTAAATGCCGCAGACTGAACAGAAGTAGTGGCCGACCTGCTTGCTGTTAAAGCGGTATTCGGTGAGCTGCTCTTTGCCGCGCGTCACGTCTATCTGGCTGGCAAATACCACCACCGCACCCCGCATCCGGCAGAACGAACAGTTACAGCGCCGTACCGTGTTGAATCCATCTTTCAGCGTCACGCTGAACGCCACTGCACCACAATGGCATTGTGCCGACATCTCATTTTGCATCGCGATCTCCTGGATAAGTGCGTATCGGCGGGCGTCATATCGTCAGCCGCGTTTACGCCGTCACCACAGTGTAGCGCGGTAAAATGGCGCGCTGTGGATTAAACGGTAATCAGCGTCAGGTCATGCGCCCCGAAGGCACTCAGCAAGGCTTTATCCAGTTTTTTCTCCACCACCAGCAGTGAAAGCGCCTGACATTCCGCGATTTTGAACCGGGCCACCGCAGGGATTTTTTCGGCAGTCAGGCCGACAATCAC
The DNA here is from genome assembly GCF_059730675.1 of Pantoea sp. X-Soil-MYKO-1785. Classification (NCBI taxonomy): domain Bacteria; kingdom Pseudomonadati; phylum Pseudomonadota; class Gammaproteobacteria; order Enterobacterales; family Erwiniaceae; genus Pantoea; species Pantoea sp. X-Soil-MYKO-1785. Next base: position 470,272 of record NZ_AP036001.1, on the reverse strand, counting down.
CTGATTACTCTGCTCAATCGCCACTTTTTTAAATTCGCAATCGGCATAGTCAAAACCGGTCAGTCCGGCTTCCGGGCTCATTGCACAGCCACCGATAAACGCCTGGTCGAATAGCATGCCACGCAGCTGTTGAATGGCAGTTTGCCCGACGCAGCCGCCAGTGCTTTTTTGCATCTGCCCGCCCAGCATGATCACCTCTGCGCGCGGATGCGCTAATAGCACCGCCGCAATATCAGGTGCATTGGTCACCACGGTTAACGTGAGATCCGCTGGCAGGGCTTGCGCCAGCGCCAGGTTAGTGGTGCCGGCATCAATAAAAATACAGCTGTTGCTGTTGATCAGGCTGGCGCAGTGCTGCGCGATCAAGGCTTTTCCTGCATGATCCTGCTGTTTTCGATCGTTAAAACTGCCTGCATCCGGCAGCGGCAATACTGCGCCACCATAAACCTTTTTACAAAAGCCCTCTTTACTGAGCTCATGTAAATCCCGGCGGATAGTGTGTTCCGAGACCGCCATCTGGCGTGCCAGATCCGCGCAGACCACGCGTCCGGTCTGCTGCAAAATCTCACGGATCAGCGCTTGTCGCTGCTGCGGGAAAACTGCATAATCGAGCATTAATACTCCTGAATAATCACAATCGAGCTATAGTGAGCATCATCACGCCGCCGCTGACTGCTGTCAATAGGGTCAGAGGCGGGCAGGCTTTGATCAGGGCAGATGGCTGGCCTCTGGCATTCATTTTTAAAAAGGATCGGTATGGCGCTTCGCGAAACTGCAGTATCTCCGACGCTGGCAACGCGGGTTGTTTTTTTTCTTGCCGGTTTTGTTACCGCAGCCTGGGCAGTGATTGTCCCGTTTGCGCGTGCCAATACCGGTGTCAATGAAGCGGTGCTGGGAACGCTACTGCTGTGTCTGGGGATGGGCGCGCTGATCGCCATGCCGGTCACCGGCTTGCTGACCAGCCGGTTCGGCTGCCGCCGGGTGATTCTGGTGGCGATTGGGTTGATTATTATCAGTACGCCCTGGCTGTCGGTGCTGAACGATCCGCTGTGGCTGGCGCTGGCGCTGCTGGTGTTTGGCGTCGGTATCGGCGTCACCGATTGCGCTATGAACATTCAGGCGATTCTGGTGGAGAAGCAGTCTCCGGTGCCGTTAATGTCCGGTTTCCATGGGATGTACAGCGTTGGCGGGATTGCAGGCGCGGGACTCATGACGTTATTGCTGGCGATGGGGTTAAGCGTGCTGGTCAGCTGCTTACTGGTGGTTGCAGCGGTGGTGCTAATGACGCTCTACAGCGCGGCCGGACTGCTGAGCTATGCTAACCCTTCTGAAGGTCCCGCCTTTGCGATACCGCGCGGTAGCGTCCTGATTATTGGTATTATTTGTTTCGCGGTGTTCCTGACCGAGGGCACGGTGCTCGACTGGAGTGCGGTCTATCTGACCGATGTCCGGGCTATTCCGGAAGCGCTGGGCGGGCTGGGCTATACCTTTTTCGCGGTGGCAATGACGGCGGCGCGCCTGACCGGCGACCGCATTATTTTGTCGCTGGGACGCTTTCCGGTGGTGCTGGGCGGTGCGTTAATTGCTGCCGCAGGCCTGGCAATCGTAACCTTTATCAGCTCCTGGCCACTGGCGTTACTGGGTTATGCCCTGGTGGGCGCGGGCTGTGCCAATATCGTCCCGGTGATGTTTTCCGCCGCAGGGCAGCAGACGGTGATGCCACAGTCCATCGCGGTACCGGCGATCACCACGCTTGGCTATATGGGCGTCCTGAGTGGTCCCGCCGTGATTGGCTATGTGGCGCATTTTACCCATCTGTCGTTCGCCTTCTCGCTGATTATTCTGCTGATGCTGGTTGTTGGTGCGATCTCAATGACGCTGGACCTGGGACAAAAAACAGCGAAGGGGAGTAACGCATGAAGATTTCCCACGTCGCGCTGTGGACCCGCGATCCAGAGGCGCAGCGCGCTTTCTGGCAGGTGATGTTTGGTGCCGAAAGTAATCAGCGTTATCTCAGTAAAAACCGTCCCGGCTTCGCCTCTTATTTTATGCGGCTGCGCGAAGGGGCGACAATCGAACTGATTACGCTGCCCGAACTGGACGCAGGGCAGACCGGCCGGGAAATAACGGGCTGGGCGCATATCGCTATTGCGGTAGGTAATGAGCAACAGGTGGATGAGATGGCGGCTCGCGCGGCTGACAGTGGCATATTAATCGCGCCGCCGCGCCGGACCGGCGATGGTTTCTATGAGGCGATTATCCGCGATCCTGACGGTAATCTGATTGAGCTGGTTGCGGAATAGTCTGGCGTTTATCCCGGCAGAAGTGCGCCGCCTCACCGGCGGCGACGTGGGTGTATCAGGCCTGGCCTAACCGCACCCAGCGCCGTCCTGCCAGTACCGTGATGGCAACAATCGTGAACCCGGCTGCGAGATGCATCAGAAAATCGATCATATGCAGCTGGGTATCATGACACAGCGACAGCAACATCGAAGCGCTGAATGCGCTGCCGCAGCCGGCCAGCGCCAGACTTTTCCCCGGATGTAGTGAGCGGGTGCGTTGCAGCGCAATCACCGACAGCAGCATCATCGGCAGGCTGGCGGACAGCATAAACAGATAGCAGTGTATGCCTTCGCCAAAGCGGCCCGCGCCCGCAGGCGGTCGTGATGAGGACATGTTAAGCAGATTGAGCGTCAGCCATATGCCAGCCAGCAGCAACAGCCAGCCCATGCCGGACACTTTTCTTCCGGCAATACTCAGGGTAAATGCCGCAGCGAGGCTGCTGCCAGCAATGATCAGCGATAGCAGCAGCGCGATCAGCGCGATCGTCGCATCAGGCTGTGACCAGTCGGTCAGCCGGGTATGAAACGCCCAACTGCTCAGCGCGCCGCAGGGCAACGCCGCGGCTATCCAGCCGGTGACGCGCCAGGGTGTCGGCCAGACACGGCGCACCGGCTGAGCGGACTGGCTCAGTCGATCAATAAACGGGTCATGATTTCTCATGATTGCTTCCATATTTTCGTAGGTTAAGCATGGCTCGATGCAGCAGGGATTTGACCGCTGATACCGACTGGTTGGTTTCGGCGGCCGCCTGCGCCAGACTTTGCTCTCGCAGATGGACCGATTCGACAATTTCGCGCTGTCGCAGCGGCAGCGTACCCAGATAACCGGTGAGTTCATCTGACGCCGTGGCGCTATCAGCACTGTCGGCCGGCTGCTGAATCAGCGCATCCTCATCCTGTACTTCCTGACGGCGACCGCGCTGACGTAGCGCATCTATCGCCCTGGCGGAAGAGATCGCCGCCACCCAGGGCAAAATCGGTCGACGAGGATCGTAGGTATGTCGTACCCGATGAATCGCCAGCAGGGTCTCCTGAATCACATCTTCGACCAGCGTAGCGTCACTGATTTTTTTGCACACTAAAGCGCGGATGGCCGGAACCATCGCTTTTAACAACTGGTTATAGGCGTCTCTGTCGCCTTGCTGCGCGCGGGCCATCAGCTGTGGCCACAGCCGCGCGCGGTTGTCAGTTTCTGGCATTCATCATCAGCAGATTAACCGTCTGGCGGGCTGCCACGGTGTCGATTCATCATGGGATTCACGTTTTCTTTCCGTTCTCCGTTGCCTGCTCAAGAGCTGAAATGACGATACCCGGCGTCAGCACCTGCGGCAATACCACCGGCTTACCGCCGTTGGCGGGATAGACTACATACAGCGGCAGACCACCCCGACCAAAGTCACTCAGCGCCTGTTCAACATCAGGATTATATTTGGTTGAGTCCGCCACCATGTAAATAGTACTGGTGCGTGCCATCGCTGCTTTAACCGCCTGCGTCGACAGCGAGGTACGATCGTTGACCTGACAGGAAATACACCACGACGCGGTAAAGTTAACCAGAATCGGTTTGCCCTGGCCTTTAATGGCGTCAACATTCTGTGGCGACCAGGCTACGGCTGCGGCGGCCTGCGAGGCTTCTTCGTTTTGCGGTGCCGCAGCAAAGCTGTTCAGGTTGAGTAGTGGCGGAGCCACTAACGCCAGGAAAAAGACGGTCGCGAGGTGCAGCGCCCAGTGACGCCGACCCAGCATACGGCGTTTCTGCGCCATGCCATACAGCCATGCAGCAAAACTGAATAACAGACAGCAGGCGAGGATTGCCGCCAGCGCTGCCGATCCCGCCTGACGTTCCAGCACCCAGATTAACCAGCCAACAGCGCCCAGCATTGGAAAAGCCAGACCTTGTTTAAGGGTGATCATCCAGCCGCCGGGGGCCGGTAAGATCCGAGCCAGCAGCGGGAAAAACGAGATCAGGGTAAAGGGCGCGGCAAAACCCAGCGCCAGCGCGATAAAAATCACCAGGCTGACCAGCGGCGGCTGGGTCAGGGCGTAACCGACAGCGCTGGCCATAAAGGGCGCGCTGCACGGCGTGGCGACTATAATCGCCAGCGCACCGGTCAGTGCCGATCCCATCAGACCACCACGGTCACTGCCTACGCCACCAACCCGTTGTACTGACAGCCCGACCTCAAACAAACCGAGCAGATTCAGTGCTGAACCGAGCATCACCAGTATCAACACGGCGATTACCAGCGGTGACTGCAACTGGAATCCCCAACCGACCGAAGCACCGCCGGCACGCGCCAGCAGCAGCACAGCGCTGAGTGCAACCATGGTCACTACCACGCCGAGCAGAAACGCCAGCCCTTCCATACGGGCATGAGCCGGTTTGTCGTGGTGGCGGATCAGGCTCAGCGCTTTCAATGAGATAACCGGAAACACGCAGGGCATTAAGTTGAGAATAATACCGCCCAGAAAGGCGGCCGCGAGGGCAGTCAGCATGATAAACCTACTCGAAAAATGGAATTAAGCCGGATTGGCCTGACGATATTTTTTCACTGCGTCCATCGCTTTCTGGATATGGGCATCAGGATTTTTATCGGTGTAGCTGAGCAAAATCTTGCCATCAGGCGCAATAACGTAGGAGGTACGGTCAGAGAGCTTCTGGCCCTTCATCTCCATGGTGCTTTTATATTCGGCTGCCACTTTCGCACCAGGATCGGCTGCAACGGTGAATTTATCGCGGCATTCCAGCTGCGAAAATTTGGCAATCTGATCGGTATTGCCCGCAGTCACGCCAATCACTGTCGCACCCTGTTGTTTAAATTCATCGGTTGCTTCAGCAAAGTCGTGCGCTTCCAGCGTGCAGCCAGCACTGAAGGCCGCCGGGAAGAAGTAGAGCACCACCGGACCTTTCTGCAACGCCTGCTGCAATGAGAAGGTAGTGGCTTTACCTGCCAGCGCGGCTTCCAGCTTAAAATCCGGCGCTTTTTCACCGACCTGCAGAGCGGCGAAGGCAGAACTGACCGGCACGCTCAGCGCCATCAGGGTGGCAACAGCCAGAGTTTTCAGGGATTTTTTCATTGGCATCATTCTCTCTCCATTAACAGGCAGGCGGTGTCGCCTGGTGACCTTATGAACAGGTTCGCTGGTCAGCCAAAAAAGTTGCGCGCCAGGATAATTATTTTTTCTTTTTTATCAGGTGGCGAAAAGCGGCAGAGCAAAATGAAATATCGCTGAAGCAATGGACGCAGCGCGACGGAATAATGGCGAGTAGCGGATTCATCGCTGAATCGTATAAAGCTAACAGCCGTCTGGTTCACGTAACCGGATGTAACTCGACATTTGATCCCATGCTTTTGTGATTTAACGCGCATTAATGAAGCAAATATCCGCGCTTTTTTCAGCAGGTGAGGCGTGTCACGTTTCTTCAGGCGTTAAATCCCTAGATTTGCCTTAAATCAAGGTAAACCGATTCAGCAAAAGGGATAAAAAATGAAGATTAAACTGGCGTTAACGGTACTTGCGATGGTGGTTTCTGGCTCTGCTACGGCAAAAAGCTGGGTGCTGACCAGTGCTGAACAGGGCACGGATAAAGGAAACTGGCAGATTTCCAGCAGTGAGCTGAAGCTGTCAGGCAAACCGTTCAGCATTGAGCAGAAGGTATTGCACGGCGGTAAGCAGGAAGGTAGTAAAATTCTGGTGATCCGTAGTCAGGACGGCCTTACCATCACCCTGAGTCCGACTCGCGGTATGAACATATTGCGGGTTGAAGGCTTTGGCAGCCGGATGGGCTGGGATTCACCGGTGAAAGAGGTGGTAAACCCGGCGTTTATCAATCTGGAGAGCCGCAACGGGCTGGGCTGGCTGGAAGGTTTCAATGAGATGATGGTGCGCTGCGGTTATGAATGGACCGGCCACCCGGTGACCGCCGACGGTAAAATTTATACGCTGCACGGTAAAGCCGGTAATACGCCGGTTTCACAGCTGGAAGTGGAGGTGGCTGACGCTGCGCCGCATGAAATTCGCATTCGCGGCTTAATTAAAGAAAGCACCTTTAAAAAAGCCGACTTGCAGACCCAGACCGAACTGCGCTACGTGCCCGGCAGCAACAGCTTCAGCCTGCATGACGTGTTAACCAATCAGGGCGACTACCCGCACGATTATCAGATTATTTATCACAGCAACTTTGGCACACCGATCCTGGAAGAGGGGGCGCGCTTCCTCGCGCCAATGTCCGGCATCAGCCCGTTTAACGACTATGCCAAAGCTGGCCTGAAAACCTGGCAAACCTATCAGGGGCCAACTAAAGATTTCGATGAGATGGTGTTTAACGTCAAACCGCTCGCTGATGATAATCATCAGTCAGTGGCTGCGGTGGTGAATAAAGCCGGTAACAGTGGTGCGTCGATCCAGTTTGATACCCGCCAGTTACCGGTGCTGTCGCTGTGGAAAAATACCGACACGCTGAAACAGGGCTATGTGACCGGCATTGAACCCGGCACCAGCTATGCCTATCCGGTTACCATTGAACGTGAACAAAAACGCGTTAAGCAATTACAACCCGGTGCCAGTACCGCTTTTGATCTGACTTATACCTTGCTGCATAACAGTGAACAGGTAAAAGACGTTGAGCAACGGATCAAAACTATTCAGGGCGAGACGAAAATTGATGTAAATGAGACGCCAATCGCCAAAGAGTAACCGGTAAGATAACAATCCCGCTTACGTCAGTTGCCGTTGCGGGATTTTTTTCTGCTGATAATCTGAACTATTCATCAGCTAGCGTGGGCTGCCGCGTTGAGCAAATAATAGCAGATTCTTTTATAGCGGAATTCGAGGGCGTAATGATTTCAAAAGAGAATGCAGAGCACTATCAATGGGGAGATGGCTGCGATGGATGGTATCTGCTGAAGCGTCAGGATATGCTGATTATTCACGAGAAAATGCCGGCCGACACGCAGGAAAATCGTCATTTCCATTCGCTCTCACGTCAGTTTTTCCTGGTGCTCGACGGCGTGCTGACCATGGAACTTGAGGGTGAAAAGCATCAGATTGCCGCAAGGCAGGGAATCGAAATCCCGCCACAGGCAAAGCATCAGGCGCGAAACGAATCTGATAGTGCAGTTGAGTTCATCGTCATTTCTCATCCATCGACGCGCGGTGACCGCTCTGATGTGGCGGAGCAATAAAGCAAAGAGCAGCAGGGGTTAGGTGCGAGAGTCTGACTCTCTGTGTGAGAGCGTTAATTTAACATAAGATAGATTATACGCACTTAATAAGGACTCCTTATTTGTCCTGATTGCCGGTCCCAACACCAGAATAGGCTGATTTGCATCAGGACCTTTTGCCGCAAGCGCTGTATAATTCATTGCATATCGAAAATCAGGGGACATTATGATTAAGCGAGTTTTACCGTTACTGATGGCAGGTTTACTGATAGTTTTTCCGCTCACCTCGCAGGCATCGCGACAGATTATCGATCAGCTTGGCCGTCAGGTCCCGATTCCCGATCGTGTTGATCGCGTGGTGGTGCTTCAGCATCAGACGCTGAATCTGCTGGTGCAGATGAATGCGACCGATAAAATCGTCGGTGTGATGGCAAACTGGAAGCAGCAGCTTGGTGACAGCTATGCCCGGCTGGCGCCGACGCTGAGCCAGAAAGCGGCGCTGGGCGATCTCACCCATGTCGACCCTGAAAAATTGGTGGCGCTACATCCGCAGGTGGTGTTTGTGACCAATTACGCGCCACAGGCGATGATCGACAGCATCAGCGCGCTGGGCATCCCGGTGGTGGCTATCTCACTGCGCCACGATCCGGCGGGCGAAAAAGCAAAAATGAACCCGACTCTGGCCGATGAAGAAACCGCCTACGACAGCGGGCTACGCGAGGGTATTACCCTTATCGGTCAGATTGTGAATAAACCGGCTGAGGCGAAAGCGCTGATTGAAGCCACCGATCGGGGCCGTAAAATGGTCAGTGACCGCCTGAAGGCAATTCCGGCCAACCAACGCGTTCGCGCCTATATGGCGAACCCGCAGCTGACCACCTATGGCTCGGGCAAATATACCGGTCTGATGATGGCGCACGCGGGTGCCGTCAACGTGGCGGCGGCAACCGTGACCGGATTTAAAACCGTCTCAATGGAACAGGTGATCGCCTGGGATCCTGAGGTGATTTTTGTCCAGGATCGTTATCCGTCGGTGGTCGCTGAAATCCAGCACTCACCGCAGTGGCAGACCATTTCGGCGGTGAAAAACCATCGGGTCTATCTGATGCCGGATTACGCCAAAGCCTGGGGCTATCCGATGCCGGAAGCGATGGGTATTGGTGAACTGTGGATGGCTAAAAAACTCTATCCGGCGAAGTTTCAGGATGTGGATATGCGCAAACTGGCGAACGACTGGTATCAGCGCTTCTATCGAACCTCCTGGCAGGGCAACGACTGATGCGCGTGCTGGCGGCTGGTAGCCTGAAAAGCGTCTGGCCGGCGCTGATGGCCTACTTTCCGCACTCAGTCGACAGCCTGTTTGGCCCGGCCGGACTGCTACGCGAACGTATTGAAGCGGGAGAACCCTGCGATCTGTTTGCCTCCGCCAATATGGCGCATCCGCAGAGCTTGCTGGATAACGGGCAGGCGCTGTCGGTGATTGCGTTTGCCAGCAATACGCTCTGCCTGACGGTGCGAAACGAGGTGCTGCAAGCCGATGACGACTGGTTCACCCTGCTCACCCGTAATCAACTGCGGCTGGCAACGTCAACGGCGGGCACCGATCCTTCAGGCGACTATACCCAGGCGCTTTTTAGCCGGATGAGCCCGGCTGGCGAGGCGGTTCGTCAGCGTGCAATGCCACTGGTCGGTGGACGTGATTCTGTACCGGTGCCGGACGGCAGGCTGGCGGCGGAATGGCTGCTTAGGGAAAACCGGGCGGATCTGTTTATTGGCTATTCCAGCTATCAGACCGCCCTGCGCCAGGTTGACGGGCTGACAGTGATTGATATCCCGGCAGCGTATAACCCGCGCGTGGCCTATGGTTGTGCGGTCATCACGCCCGAGGCAGAGCGGCTGGCGCAATTTTTAGTATCGGCACAGGCAAAAGCCGTATTGCGTCAGGCCGGATTTGGCGATTAGCCGCATCGCTCAGCGCCCTGCCGTTTAAGCCTTAAAACTCTTCCGGTTCACCCGGCAGTGGCTCCGTCAGCTGCTGCCCTTTCACTCCGGCGTAAGTGATTACCAGTTCGGCCGGTTGATCGAGGGTAAAACCCCGATGCGCGCTGTTAACCGTTTCATTCAGCGCTTCTCCGGCCTTAAAGGTTTGCTGTTCGCCACTCTGTTTATCTTCAACGATTAAGGTACCGGACAGGACAAACGCCGCATTAGGCATCGGATGGGTATGCCAGGGTAAAGAGGTGTTGGCAGGCAGTGACAGCCGCATCACCGTCAGTTCGGGCTGGCCTGCCGGGTAACATTCAATCTCCTCACCGTTCCAGGCCTGACTGCTGCGCATAACTTCGACCGCGTTAATCCCGGAAGCGTTGTTATCCTGTTTTGACATGGTAAATCCCTGTTATTAATTTAACTGTGAGCAAACCTGTCTGGTCTGCTTAGCGGGATAAGCATAGAAGAAAGTCGCCATTTCGGCGCATCTGCTTTATGTAGCATGTCATCGCTACCCCAGGAAGAATATCGCACGCCCCCCGCCCGTAATAGTTCTCTGAATTATCAGCGTTGGGTTTGTTGCGTTTACTTTATGAGCAATACTGGCGTTTGTGGTTATAAGATATATCCGTCAGTCAGTACGCATCATAACGATTCTGTATTATCTTTGATGGCATCTATTACCTAAGGGATATCCGATAATGAAAGGTCTGTTCACGGCGTTACTCGCCAGTTCTGTTTTATTATTATCCGCCTGCAATCAGGATGACGACAACAAAGTAAAAGTGGCGATTAATACCGGGCCGGATGAAGCGATCTGGCAGGTAGTACAGCAGGTAGCGAAAGAGAAATATAAGCTGGATGTGGAAGTGCTTAACTTCAACGACTACGTGTTGCCTAATGAAGCGCTGAATAATAAAGAAGTCGATGCAAATGCCTTCCAGAGCCTGCCTTACCTGGAAGATCAATCCAAAGAACGTGGCTACAAATTTGCCGTGGTCGGTAAGACCTTTGTTTTCCCGATTGCTGGCTACTCGCACAAAATCAAAAATATCAGTGAGCTTCAGGATGGCGCAACGATCACCATCTCTAACGAAGCGACCACGCTCGGACGTAGCCTGTTACTGCTGCAAGCCCAGGGCCTGATAAAGCTTAAAGAGGGTGTCGGCTATTTACCGACCTCACTGGATATTACTGAGAATCCAAAACATCTGAAACTGGTTGAAGTTGATACGCCGCAGCTGACGCGCACGCTGGACGATCCAAACGTCACTCTGTCGATTATCAATACCAACTTCTCGGCGCAGGCTGGATTATCAGCGCACCGTGACGGCTTATTTATGGAAAGTGCAGCCTCTCCTTATGTCAACGCCCTGGTCTCACGCGAAGATAATAAAGACAGTGATAAAATTCAGAAGCTGAAATCGGCGCTGCAGTCACCTGAAGTAGCGGCCAAGGCTGAAGAAGTTTATAAAGGCGATGCCATCAAAGGCTGGTAATTAACCTTACGCCTGAATGTTGAGAGGCCGCACAGTGTTGCGGCCTTTTTTTATGCACGGACTTCAGGCGTACATGCAATGATAACGGGATATTTCTCTGCTTTATTCCAGTGCATCATTTCAGCAACGCCGCGGTCAGGCGGCGGCGCCTTTTGGCTGCGCTGAAACATGCCCGGCCCACAGGCTGGCAATCCATTTCACCCCTTTTGAGGTAAAACGTGCCTGGGAGAAGGCGTGCTGGTTTTCACCTACACCGGAGTGCAGCGTGAAATAACCGGCCTGCAGATGGTAATTCTGTGGTGTCAGCGTCCCTTTCGCACGATACATAATGTTGCGTTCCAGCAGGAACTGCCGGAAATCCGGCTCTTTGACCTTTAGCATTTTGCACAACTGACGAAAACCCAGCGAATCTTCAACCTCAACAAAGCTATCAAAGAAAGCCGCTTTTGGGGCAGAAAGCGCCAGCTGCTGCTCTGCCGCCTGCCGCTGTTCAAACTGCTCAGCCCAGGCGCGCGCGGCTTCCGCTGGATTGGTGAAATCGGGCAGATGCGTGGTTCTTTCGCGATCCTGCCAGCGATCGAGCACTTCAGCGGTGAAGCCTGGCGACAGGCGCGCCACGGCCAGCAGCGAATCACGTTTGTTCAGCCGGTACTCCTGACGCACTTCCCCTTCCCGCTCATAATCATTGACGATTATCGGTTGCGACAGGCGCTGGGCGGTTTCCAGACTTTTAATTAACCGCTTAACTTCTCCATGCGTGATGCCGGTCATCTGTGCCAGTTCACGGCTGCTCATTGTGACCGATTGTTCCAGTGATTTGAGGCTTTCAGTCGAAATCATCATGGGTTAACCCCTCACTAACTCTACCAATACCCAGCGGGCAGTAGATTTATTATACAAACACCTGTTCAAATATCCAGTATTTTATTTGAGCAATTGCGTAACCGGAACTCATTACGCAAAACGGCAGTTGCAGAAGGATTTTTACCGGGGAGAGAGCGGTTTCGCCAGAGTGAGGTTTAACGTTGCCGCTGTAGGGGTGAAGCGAAAAGCAGTGAAGATTCTGTCACGGTATGGCGGTGAGGACGTCAAGGCTATATAGGCTTCGCGGCATTGCCTGCATTAGTCTCGCGCGGTTCAGCCTGAAACACAGTATGATCAATAAAGTCGGTCACAGATTCTTTACATTACAGTATAGTAGTGGCGGTCGGGATCACTTTTCGCCGCGGCTGAACGCCCTGCTTACTGACTTATTCAGGACCACGAGACGTGTCCTGACTGGCGTTTCAGGGCGCGCCAATCTACTGACTGCCCGATCGCCGCCGTTTGATTGATTGATGCGGCCATCCGGGCAAAACACATTGATTCGGGGCACAGGCGCTTCATTTGAGCCGTCAGCCTGCCGATGTCACTTTAACTGGAGTAAGTTATGCAGCCGTTGAAAGTCGCCTTTATAAAAGCAAACTGGCATAGCGAAATCGTTTCTCAGGCCCAGAGCGGATTCGAACAGGAACTGGAAAGTCGCGGAACGCCCTATGAAATTAAAACCTGGGATGTTCCAGGCGCCTTTGAAATGCCGCTGCTGGCGCAACGTCTGGCTCAGACCGGCAAATTCGACGCGGTGGTCTGTGCCGCACTGGTTGTCGATGGCGGTATCTATCGCCATGATTTTGTCGCGCAGGCGGTTGTCAGCGGCCTGATGCAGGCTCAGCTGGCCACTAACGTGCCGATCTTCTCGGTGTCGTTAACGCCGCATAACTTCCAGCCGGCCCCGGAGTTTATTGATTTCTACACTGAACACTTCGTGAAGAAAGGCAAAGAAGCTGCCCGCGCTGTCAGCCAGATTCATGCGATCGCACTCTGATTACTCAAACCGGCGATTTACTGAAATTAGCGGCTGAGGGTGATGCCACTCTCAGCCAGCCATCCGGCTAAAACTATCCGATAAATCGCTGTGCTGCGAACGGCGCAGCCGCGACGGCTCTGGCTGCCGCAGCCTGATTAAGGAGAAGATGATGGAGAAGCCTCGCCCGCCCTTGCCACCCTTTACCCTGGCCGAACAGGCTATCGAAAAGGTTCGTCTGGCAGAAGATGGCTGGAACAGCCGGGATGCTGAACGGGTTTCGCTGGCCTATACCGTCGACAGCCAGTGGCGTAATCGCGACACCTTTATTACCGGTCGCGCGGAGATAGTCGCTTTTCTGCAGCAGAAATGGCTGCGGGAGCAGCAATACCGGCTGATTAAAGAGCTGTGGAGCTTTCACCATAACCGCATTGCGGTGCGGTTCGCCTATGAATGGCATGATGCCCGTCACCAGTGGTATCGATCTTACGGCAATGAGAACTGGGCTTTCAACGACAATGGCCTAATGATGCAGCGTCACGCCAGCATTAATGACCTGCCCATCACTGAAAACCAGCGACTGTTTCACTGGCCGCAGGGCCGCCGTCCCGATGACCATCCTTCACTCAGCGAACTTAACCTGTAGTAACGCTGGCCTGTAGTAACTATGTATTACCTATGTAGTCCCTATCTGGTACCCGTGTAGTGCCTGTGCCGCACCCGAATTTATGGCGGCACGACTGCACCCAGCGAGGCTTTCCGCTGGGCGAGCGCTGTCATCAATGGTGCGCTTAACCCTGTTCGTCAGGATTTTCGACAAATGATGCTTTATTACGGGTGACCGTATAAGCCACTTTCTTGACGTCGTCAGGTGACGTTGTCACTTCAATCGGGGCAATGGTAACCCGACCAAGGCCGAACAGCGTTGGTACATATCCGCCAACCTGATGTTTGCCTGCCGGAACATGCAGCAGCATACTTTCGCCATTGGGTAACGGGCCGGCATCTTTACCGTCCACCGTCAGAAAAACGTTGGACCCATCGTCGGCACGGGTTTTGATGTGTGAGACATCGATCTGCGTCGGGCCAGCAGCAAATTCACTGGGCGCATCGTTAACGGCGTGGCGGGCACAACCGGTGAGTACAACGGCAGCCGTCACGGCGGCGAGTGTAAAACGATAAGGCATCTGGCACTCTTTCTCCTGGTCATTTGAGCCGCCTATTTTAACGGTTTGCCTGAAGGATGTAACCGGCTGACGGGTCGGTATGCTCTTAAAAATCGGCTGATTAGCAGCTTAATAGTGCTGTTTTAGCGTAAATAAATTTTACTGAATAAATACACAGCTTTTCATTCGGCAGATACCTGATCATATAACCACCTGATCAGCCAGTAATTAACCGATTTTACTCAGCCGTTAAGCGCAGCGTCACGCCGCTATGCTGCTGTTTGAACGCAGTTTGCCCTCTATCAATTTCTCGTTATGAGGTTCATAGTGGCGGTTCATCCCCGGATAATACCGGCGGCCTTCCCCTCATCAGAGGGCACGATATGTATTCTCTTACTACTGAAACAGTCTGCGCAATGACGGGCACGCATCCAGCGAATCTGAAAAGCTGGATGAAACAGGGCCTGTTATCACCGCAGACAACTCAGGATCAATGGAGCGACGCGCAGTTAAGCGAAGTCCGAAGTCTGGTTGCCTTAACCGCAACCGGCGCGACGCTACAGGAAATTAAACAGGGACAGGCGAGCGACTCTGCTATCTCCACCGCGGGCTGGACAGCACGTAAAGGCGATATGCTGTGGCAACTCGAATTTGGTACCCCATTGTCGTTGTCGCGCCAGATGCACAAGATGTCGAGCGACTACAGCGGCGATGATTTTATCTTTAATCTGTTACGTCCGCTCAGCGACTGGCTGCGAGCCGATCGTCGTCAGGGTGCGGTACGACGGCTGGGACGTTTCCAGCAGTCGGTGCAACAGCAGGCTGACAAGGTGATGCGTGCGGCATCACGCAGTGAAAGCAATATTCCGCTCTTTCTGGAAGCGGTCAGCGTACGCGATGAAACCGAAATCTGGCTGGAAGCGATTCGGCTGTCGGCGATGGGCTTCAACGTTGATGTCGCCTCGCACACCACCGGTGAGCCGGCGGCGAAAACCGATTTACATCAGCATCATGTGATGTGGTGTGGTGCAGGTATCAGCCAGACGATGCAGGACTATTTTGAACAGCAGCGTCAGGCGGGCGAGCCGGTGATGCTGAGCGGTCCCGATCGTAATCTGCATTATGTTGGTATTCTCCAGAGCAAAACCTCTTCGGCTGCCTGACTGCAGGCAGCATTTTCCCCGGTTCCCCCTCCCTGTTCTCCGCCTGCTGGCAAATATTTCTTTTGGTTAAGAATCTCTTAAGATGGCTGCGTATACTGACGCCACCACACAGACTCATTGACGAGACGATAATGAAAAAAATATTGCTTACCCTCAGCTTCTGCCTGTTGCCTGCCACCTTTACCGTTGCTCAGGCAGCCAGTGACCTGACCGGTTGTGCCGCCAAAAAGCAGGAGATTGAAACCCAGCTCTCCTATGCTCGCCAGCACAATAATACTCACCAGGTTGCCGGTCTTGAAAAAGCGCTGAGCGAAGTTAACGCCCACTGCACTGACAGCGGTCTGTTGCAGCAGCGACAGCAGAAAGTGGCTGAGAAAAAGCAAAAGGTGCAGGAGCGGCAACAGGAACTGGCCAAAGCGCAGGCTGAAGGGCGCAGCGCCAGTAAAATTGAAAAGCGTCAACAGAAATTGGCTGAAGCCCGTCAGGAACTGCAGGAAGCGGAACAGGCCCTGCATCAATAATCTGGCGAGAGCCAGCCACACAGGCTGGCTCATCCCTGCATGCTTTGACTTCCGGTTATTTTCCCCCCCGACCCGATCGCCAACGCTAATTGTCTGAATAGACTGCACTATCCCGCCTTAATCTATTACTTAATCTCATCCTTTGATTACTTATTCTCATGCACTTAATTGGTGCAGCAAAGTCAATATGGCGATGATCAATTATTTAACTTTTTGAACGCCTTCAAAGATCTGAAAAATGGCGATATTTCCCTTTCTATGCAGCCACTATGCGCTCCCTGCGCATGATTATTCGCCTATGGCGGCTACCCAATGCGGATAATTATTCACTGCAAATGCCCCAAAATGGCGCAATCTGCGCTGCTGGCGTGCTTACATCACCATCTTATTTGTTTCAGGAGTGTTAGATTATAGCGGCGCAGTGATTTGCGCTCTGTCTCCACGGCTCCACACAATAAATAACTTCATTAAGAAAGGTTTTTTATGGATAAGTTATCTTATGCGTCTGAAAGCAGTACATCTGCCTGGTCCACCTACTTACAACAAATCGACCGGGTTGCGCCCTATTTAGGCGATCTTTCACGTTGGATAGATACTTTGCGTCATCCAAAACGTGCATTGATTGTCGATATTCCTCTGCAAATGGACGATGGCTCAATCCGCCATTTCGAAGGCTATCGCGTTCAGCACAACCTTTCGCGCGGTCCGGGCAAAGGCGGTATTCGCTACCATCCGGATGTTGACCTCAATGAGGTGATGGCGCTTTCCGCCTGGATGACCATCAAATGTGCCGCAGTTAACCTGCCGTACGGTGGTGCCAAGGGCGGCATCCGCGTTGATCCTTTCAAACTGTCCGACGGGGAGCTGGAGCGACTGACCCGCCGTTATACCAGCGAGATCGGCATCATCATTGGACCGCAAAAAGATATTCCTGCGCCAGACGTCGGCACCAACAGCAAAGTCATGGCGTGGATGATGGACACCTACTCCATGAACCACGGCACAACCATCACCGGTGTTGTCACCGGCAAGCCGATTCATCTGGGTGGTTCACTGGGTCGTGAAAAAGCCACCGGTCGCGGGGTGTTTATCACCGGCCGTGAGGTGGCACGTCGTGCCGGCATTGATGTTGAAGGCGCACGCGTTGCGGTGCAGGGCTTCGGTAACGTCGGCAGCGAAGCAGCCCGGCTGTTTGATGAAGCGGGTGCGCGGGTGGTGGTGATTCAGGACCATACCGCGACGCTGTTCAATGCCGACGGCATCGACATGGCTGCGCTGACGGAATGGCAGATCGCCCACAAGCAGATTGCCGGTTATCCGGGCGCGCAGGCCATCGATAAAGAGGCGTTCTGGACCACGGAAATGGACATCCTGATCCCGGCGGCGCTGGAAGGTCAGATTACCCGTGAACGGGCCGAAATCCTGAGCTGCAAAATTGTGCTGGAAGGCGCTAACGGTCCGACCTACCCCGATGCTGACGATATGCTGGCGACGCGCGGCATTATTGTGGTACCGGATGTGGTCTGTAACGCCGGTGGCGTGACCGTCAGCTACTTCGAGTGGGTGCAGGACATGGCGAGCTTCTTCTGGAGCGAAGATGAGATCAACCGTCGCTCAGACAAGATCATGACCGACGCGATGGTCCACGTCTGGGAGAAAGCCAAAGAGAAAGATTGTTCACTGCGCACCGCAGCGTACATCGTGGCGTGTGAGCGCATCCTGATGGCGCGTAAAGATCGCGGTATCTACCCTGGCTAATCAACCGGGCGCTGCCCTCACCGGCAGCGCCCGTTTTTACGCCTGCTTCATCAGCACCTGAAACTGAGGATTAAACTCATCAAAGATCGGTAAGGCGGCAGCGCCCAGCGCAGCGGTATCGCTTCCGGTCATTCCTGTCTTCAGGCGCATCGCATTGAGATAACGTCCGCGCACCGACTGATACAGCGGCGGTAAGCGTTGCACGATCTGCTCCAGTAAAGTCTCCGGCATCATCCCGCCAATAATCACTGCTTCAGCATCAAACACCGATTCCAGAATATTGATCGCCTGGCGCAACGGGATCAACACGCTGTCAATCCACGCCGCAAACCGTGCGGGTTCAATCTGCAACAGATCTTCCGGCAGTGCCCGCATCGGGTCGAGTCCGCAAAATTCGTAGGCGGCCTGCAGCGAAACGTAGCGTTCAAGGCAGCCCTGGTTACCGCAGTAACAGTCACGTCCGCCCGGTTCAACCACTATGTGCCCTATCTCGCCGGCGTTGTGGGCGTGGCCGGTATAGATGTGACCATCGGTAAAAATCCCCGCGCCGAGGCCGGTGCCAATGTAGAGATAGATAAACGAGTTGAGCTGGCGCGCAACGCCGTGAAAGCGTTCGCCGATGGCGGCTACCGTGGCATCGTTCTCCAGCGTGACCGGCAATCCGCTAAGGGTTCTGAGTTCGGCTTCAATATCGACCTGCTCCCAGCCGTTCAGGGTGGTGGGGCCAACTGAGGAAATGCCCTCAACGCCAAACGGCCCCGGCATCACCACGCCAATGCCGAGAACTTTGCTCCACTGCGCACCGAGAAAGGTTCGCATCTCATCCAGCACGCCAGCAATGCGCGCCAGGGTGGCAGCGGGCTGGGGCTTTTGCACCATAACGAGGCGGCGCAGGTGCACTTCGCCGCTAAGATCGACCAGTACCAGCAGCAATGTCTGATGATCGAGATGAATGCCGATCGACCAGGCGCTGGTGGGATTCAGCGTCACCGGAATCGACGGCTGGCCACGTCCACTGCGGCGCGGCTGGCGGCTGGTCAGCAGTTCTGCCTGCTCCAGTTCCGCCACAATATTGGAGACCGTCTGCGGCGTCAGCGCCGTCATTCGCGCCAGTTCTGCACGCGTCAGCTCGCCATGCAGACGAATGGCTTCAATCACCACGCGTCGATTGTGCGCCCGCGCATGTTCAAGGTTAGTGCCCGAGGTTTTCATGTTGTTTTCCATTTCAGCGGGACCGACAGTATTAGTCCCAGTGGCGGCGCGGGCAAATAATATCTTTGAACCTGCACACAAATCCGGGCGAACAGGATAGGCAGTTTTAGCGTAAAAGCGCAGTCTGAGTTTCAGCGTTGTTACGGCATTGTTTCATCTGCTGCGATTTTTATGGCACGCCGTTTGCTTATTACTTTCCAGGCCAGTGCAATAACTGCCTCAGATTACGCCCCTGATTAAATCAATCAAATTGATTTAATTAATCGACATCCTGTTGCTGCAAAGTGGAGAAGATCATGTCACAGCGTTTTACCCCTCAACTCAAAGCGGGCGTTACCGCCCTGCTGATGCTCAGCGCTGGCAGTGCCGTTGCGGCCAGCCAGATCAATGCCCTGTTTATGACTCAGGCGGCCTACAGCGAAAATGATATTCGTGCCATGACCCAGGATTTTCAAAAGCAGCATCCGGATGTCAGCGTCAATCTGGAGTTTGTGCCGTATGAAGCGCTGCACGACAAGATTGTTGCGGCGCGCGGTGCTGGTGGCAATGGCTACGATGTGGTGCTGTTCGATGCTATCTGGCCGGCTGAATTTACCCGTTTCGATCTGCTGCAGGATGTCAGCGCCCGCCTTACGCCGGAAGAGAAAGATAAGGTCTTCCCGGGGGCGATGAACACGGTGATCTATAAGGGCAAAACCCTGGGAATGCCGTGGATTCTGGATACCAAATATCTCTATTACAACAAGGCGATGCTGAGCAAAGCGGGCATTACCACCCCGCCGCAGACCTGGCAGCAGGTACTGGACGACGCCAAAATCATCAAGCAGAAAAAAATCGTTAACTATCCGCTGGTCTGGAGCTGGTCGCAGGCCGAAGCGCTGGTATGTGACTACACCACGCTGGTGTCGGGCTTTGGCGGCCAGTTCTATCAAAACGGTAAGCTCAACTTCTCCAGCCCGGCCTCGCTTAAAGCGTTAAAGCTGATGAAAAGTTCGCTCGACGATGGGCTGAGTAATCCGGCCTCACGCGAGTATCTGGAAGAGGATGTGCGTAAATCCTTCTCCAACGGTGACGCGGCGTTCGCGCTTAACTGGACCTATATGTACAACATGGCCAACGATCCTAAGCAGAGTAAGGTGGCGGGCGACGTTGGCATCATGCCAGCGCCGGGTGATGCACCAGGCCAGGCGGGCGGCGTAAACGGCTCAATGGGGCTGGGTATCGCTAAAGGCAGCACCCATCCGGAGCAGGCGTGGCAGTACATTCAGTATATGACCTCACAGCCGGTCCAGAACCAGTACGCCCGCCTCAGCCTGCCGATCTGGAAATCGTCTTATCAGGACCCGGCGGTAAAAAAAGATCAGGAGAGCCTGATCGCTGCGGCGGATAAGTCACTAAACGTGATGCTGTCACGTCCGGAGACGGCCGACTATTCACGCCTCTCGAACCAGCTTCAGCAGCAGTTGCAGCAGGTGTTACTGGGTAAGATCACCGCCGAAGATGCGATGGCGGCGGTGGATAAAAGCGCTGCGCGTCTGCGTTAAGGAGTCATGATGCTGAGTTTGCGTCAACGCGAACAGCGTCAGGCATGGGTGTTGCTGGCACCCATGCTGCTGGTGATGCTGCTGCTTACCGCCTGGCCTTTGTTGCGCACTATCTGGCTGAGTTTTACCGATGCTGCGCTGATTGGCAGCGGGGAAACGCCAGGCTGGATCGGGCTGGAAAACTACGCTTACGCGCTGAGCGACCCTGACTTTCGGGCGTCGATTGGCCGTACGCTCTATTTCACTCTCGTCTCGGTGACCTTTGAAGGCGTGATTGGCGTGCTGGTGGCGTTGCTGCTAAACCAGAAATTTGCCGGACGCAATATTCTGCGGGTGCTGGTGATACTGCCGTGGGCGCTGCCAACCATCGTCAACGCGATGATGTGGCGGCTTAACTTCAACCCGGACTATGGCAGCATCAACGCCCTGCTCACCCAGTTGGGTATTCTCGACGGTTACCGCAGCTGGCTCGGCTCACCGGATGCCGCGCTTAATGCGGTGATGTTCGCGGATATCTGGAAGAACTATCCGCTGGTGACGCTGCTGGTGCTGGCGGCGCTGCAATCGATTCCTGAGGATCTGTTTGAGGCTGCCAGACTGGACGGAGCGTCCGCCTGGCGCCGCTTCCGGGCGATCACCTTCCCGGCGATCGTCGCCCCGCTGGGCGTGGCGCTGGTCCTGCGCACCATTGATGCCTTTAAAATCTTCGACATTATTTATGTCATGACGCGCGGCGGGCCGGTGGACAGCACCAAAACCCTGAGCTTCTTTGTTTATCAGGAATCCTTCAGTTATCTGCGGGCCGGCAGCGGTGCGGCCTACGCAATGCTGATGACCCTGATGTGCGCCCTGCTGATCACCCTCTATCTGTTGATGTTATGGCGTCAGCGCCGTCGGAGTTCTGCTTATGAAAACTAAACTGCGGCGGCTGTTACGCTACGGCGCGGCGCTGCTGGTGGCGATCACTATTCTGGCCCCGATGGGCTGGCTGTTCCTGATGAGCGTCAGTTCTGCCAGCGATCTGTCGCGTGTCCCGCTTGAGTGGCTGCCCCGGCAGTGGGATTTTAGTCGCTATCACGGGCTGGTGTCGCTGGCGCCGAATCAGCCAGGCAATATCTTTCTGCATGCGCTGGGCAACAGCCTGCTGGTCGCCAGCGTCGCAACCGCGATCTCCCTGCTGCTGGCGATTCCGGCAGCCTTCAGCTTCTCCCGTTACGCCGGTCGCGACGGCTGGCTGTTTGGCGCGCTGGCCATCTACATGGTGCCGCCGGTGGCTTTCGTGCTGCCGCTCTACTTCCTGCTCCAGCAGCTTGATCTGCTGAACACCCGGCCTGGGCTGGTGATGGTCTACTGCTCGCTGATCCTGCCGTTTCTCACCTGGATGCTGAAGAACCAGTTCGATTCGCTGCCGCGTGATATCGAGCAGGCCGCTCGCCTCGATGGTCTGCGCTTCTGGCAGGTGCTGCTGCGCATTACTCTGCCGCTGGCAAAGCCAGTGCTGGGCGCGGCCGCGCTGTTTGGCTGGCTGCTGGCGTGGGATGAATTTTTCTATGCGCTGCTGTTTACCAGCAATATTTCGGCCCAGACGCTGCCGGTCGCCATTGCTGGCTTTACGGCCGGACGGGCCACCGATGACGGGCTTATCGCCGCTATCGGCATTCTGGCCTCGGTGCCGCCACTGTTTATTGCCATCTGGCTGCAGAAGACGCTGGTTAGCGGTCTGGCCAGTGGGGGAAGTAAGGGATAACAATGCTAAAGACGACTTCATCCACGCTGTACGTGGTGGGCAATATCAATGTGGATTTGATCATGGGCACGCTGAGCGACTGGCCACAGCGAGGCACCGAAGTGATGCTGCAACACAGCGAACTGCGTCCGGGCGGCTCAGCCGGTAACTGTGCGCTGGCGCTGGAGGCGATGCAGGTGCCGCACCGCGCTATTGCCAATCAGGGCGATGACGGGTTTAGCCATTGGCTCGCCAGCCATTTCCCGCACAGTGCGGCGCACTGGCCGCGCTATCGCTGTGAAACCTCGCTGACGGTGGGCGTCACCCATCCGGACAACGAACGTTCGTTTATCAGCAACTTTGGCCATATTACGCAAATGACCGCTGCGGATGTGCTGACCCAGCTGCCCGCGCAGGCCGTAGCGGGCGATATCGTTCTGCTGTGCGGCACCTTCCTCTGTCTGGAACTCTATCAGGCGTATCCGGCGCTGCTGTCGGCGCTACAGCAACGCGGTTTTACGGTGGCGGTCGATACCGGCTGGCCTCCCGCTGGCTGGAATGATGAACTTCGCCAGCAGCTTCATCGCTGGTTAGCCGATTGCGACTGGCTGCTGCTGAACGAAGTCGAAACGCTCGGCTTAGCCAGTGGCGCATCCGTGGAGCAAAGCGCGGCTCAGCTGGCGGCCCGGCTCAGTGGCCGGGGTGGCTGCGTGGTGAAAAGCGGTGCGGATGGCGCGCGGTTGTGGTCTGCCACCGAAACGCTGCACGTGGCGGCGCAACCGGTAACGGTGGTTGATACCATCGGCGCCGGGGACAGTTTCAACGCCGGTTTTCTTGCCGCGCTGCTTTATCGCCTGCCGACGCAAACCGCGCTGCGCTGGGGCATCGATGTTGCCTCCCAGGCAATCAGCAGTTCACCGCGCCGCTATCCCGGCTGGCAACAACTCCAACTTTCACATGAGGTGCGCTAATTATGGCCAGTGTTGAACTTGTACAGGTGGCTAAGCGCTACGGTAAGCAGAGCGTGCTGCATCCGCTGGATCTCACCATCCCCGACGGCAGTTTTACCGTGCTGGTCGGTCCCTCGGGCTGCGGTAAATCGACCTTATTACGTTTGCTGGCGGGGCTGGATAGCGTCTCTGACGGGGCGATCATGCTCGATAAAAAGCGCATCAACGACCTCGATCCCGCTGACCGCGATATCGCCATGGTGTTTCAGAGCTATGCGCTCTATCCGCACCTGACGGTGGCAGAGAATCTGGCCTTCCACATGCAGGTCAAAAAGGTGGCGCGCGAGGAGCAGAAAAGCAAGATCGCCCGCATTGCCGGGATTCTCGGCATCGGCCAGCTGTTGCAACGTTATCCACGGGCGCTCTCGGGCGGCCAGCGGCAACGCGTGGCGATGGGACGCGCGATGGTGCGTAATCCGCAGGTGTTCCTGTTCGATGAACCGCTGTCAAACCTTGATGCGCAGTTACGCATGGAGCTGCGTGCCGAGATCAAATCGCTGCACCAGCGTTTTAAAACCACCATGGTGTATGTGACGCACGATCAGGTCGAGGCGATGACGCTGGCAGATCAGATTGTGGTGATGAAGGATGGCGTTATCGTGCAACAGGGCACACCGCTGGCGATCTACGATCGTCCGGTGAATACTTTTGTGGCGCGGTTTATCGGTTCGCCGCCGATGAATCTGCTGGATGCGCAGTTTCAGCCGCGTAATGGCGTGCCGGGGGTGCTGTGTGGTCAACAGTGGCTGCCGTTAGCGCCTCGCTGGCACCGTGCGGCAGGTGAGCAGACGGATCAGCCGGTAACACTCGGCGTGCGGCCTCACGATCTGATCAGCGCGCCGGGTGGTCAGCCAGCCGATGTCGGTATCGTTGAGATTACCGGCGAATCGACGCTGTTGCATCTGAACTGGCAGGGTTTCGCGCTGCATATGCAACAGAGCGGGCGCAGCGAGGCGACGCCGGGCGGTACACTGCCGGTGACCGTCAATCCGGACAAGATGCATCTGTTCGATGCGCACAGCGGTGAGCGTCTGATCGAACAGTAAGCAATAAAAAACCCGCCATCGGCGGGTTTTCTTTATCATCAGCGGTTACGTTAAGCCAGATGAAACTGCTCGACCGTTTGCGCCAGCTGCTGCGCCTGGTCTTCCAGTGAACTGGCCGCGGCCGACATCTGCTGCACCAGCGCGGCGTTCTGCTGGGTGGTGCCATCCATTTCGTTAACGGCAATCGTCACCTGGGTAATGCCGCGCGCCTGCTCATCCGAGGCGGAAACGATCTCCCCGATAATGCCCTGCACCGAATTAACCGCCTGCGTCATCTCCTGCATGGTCTTACCGGCATCGTTCACCAGCCTGACGCCGCTTTCAACCCGCACGCTGGACTCCTCGATCAGTGCCGCGATCTCCTTCACCGCACTGGCACTGCGCTGCGCCAGATTACGCACTTCAGATGCCACCACCGCAAAGCCACGGCCCTGCTCGCCGGCGCGTGCCGCTTCCACCGCAGCGTTAAGCGCCAGAATGTTGGTCTGGAAGGCGATGCTGTTGATCATGGTGGTGATGTCGCCGATCTTCTTAGAACTGTCATCGATTTGCGCCATGGTCTGAACCACCTGGCCTACCAGCGTGGCACCGCGGCTGGCGATGTGGGTGGCATTTTCCGTCAGGCTGGTTGCCTGTTGCGCATTATCCGCGTTCAGGCGGATGGTGGCGCTGATCTGCTCCATACTGGCTGCGGTCTGCTCCAGCGCGGCCGCCTGCTGCTCGGTACGCGATGCCAGGTTGAGGTTGCCGCTGGCAATTTCGCCCGCACCCTGACGCACCGATTCACTGGCGTCTTTAATCTGGCCGACGATCTGCCGCAGCTGACTTTGCATGGTTTCCAGCGCGAAGAACAGGCTGCTGCGATCGCCCGCTTTGATGGCGATGGCATTGTCGAGTTTGCCATCCGCTACCGCCAGCGCGATTTTCGCCGCCTCAATCGGTTCGCCACCAATCGGACGCAACACTTTACGGCTAAACAGCAGGCCCAGCACCGCTCCGACCAGCAGAATGCTGACGATCATCAGGCCAATTGCCCAGCTCAGCTGGCGGTTAGCGGCGGCCATCACCTGACTCACCGGTGCCACCACCCC
The DNA here is from genome assembly GCF_059730675.1 of Pantoea sp. X-Soil-MYKO-1785. NCBI lineage: Bacteria > Pseudomonadati > Pseudomonadota > Gammaproteobacteria > Enterobacterales > Erwiniaceae > Pantoea > Pantoea sp. X-Soil-MYKO-1785. The sequence goes on along the minus strand of NZ_AP036001.1, from coordinate 445,197 downwards.
GAGATACCAGGGTTTATCGCTATTGCCAATGACCACCGGTTGCCAGGTCATTAAGGCGTCTTCACCCAGTACTGCATCAAAATGCTGCACCACGCCCGAAGTAAAATGATCGGTTTGCCCTTTCCACAGCTTACCGGCTTCTTCTTTGACCGGAGATGACACCACCTTTCCGCTGTTGGAAAGCAGCAGCGCATAGCCGCTTCCCTGCCACGGTTTGATCTGATTTATCTTCTGCTGCAGTGACGCCAGTGAAATATCGGAGGTGACAATCGCCTTCAGCGTGCCCTGTTCGATAATTGCCGCCGCCACCGAGGTCAGTAAGGTCGGCACGCCGTTATAGGCATAGCTGTAAGGCTCGATCAGGGTATCTTTTTTCGACTGCTGCGGGATTTGATAGTAATCACCCTGACCTGGCGTCAGGATTGAAAGCAGCGGATGCATGGCGAATTGACCCGCCAGGTCGCGGTCAACGAACCAGGCGTAACGGCCCTGCGGAGCCTGGCCCGGCTGGTTCACGAATTCGGCATCGCGGCCATCAAAGGCGTTCGGTTCAAAGATCACAGACATCGACAGATAGTCAGGATTGGCCCGCAGTGAATACTCCATGATCTTATCGACCACTTTACGGTCGGTAACGCCGGCATGGGGTAACGCGATCAGGCTTTGTCCCAGATGGCTGGCCACGTCACGCGCATGACTCAGCTCCTGTTGCACCTGTAAGCCGCGGCTTTGGGCAATCTGCTGCAGATACTTTTCTGCCAGCGCCTTCTGCTCTTTACCTGACTGCCAGCTGAGGACACCGATGGTCACGGTAAATCCCAGCATAATGGTCAAGCCGCCGGTAATGAGCATCTGCGCTCGGGTACTCATTTTCTTTTTATCTTTTAACTGACTGGCCATGTTGATTCCCCTGGAATTTACCCTTTTCGCGACCTCCCTGTTGTTCTGGTGCTCCTGAGATCATCTATCGGCGCCGTTTTTTTGAACTTTAATTACGCAACCGACTGGCCTGGCCGGTTAAAAAAAGCGGGAAGTTGATCTCAATGGGGTTATGGCAACGGCAATGAATCTGTTTACTTTGATCTAAAACAATACCGGCCGCCGCCACTACTGTCAGTTTATGTAAACAGACGTTGTTGTTCCCTCATCACGGTGGAGAAAAATCAATGACCGGTAAAATTGGCTTAGCAGGCGGGATGATCATCTGGTTAGCGTATGTCGCCTGGATTGTTCACTATTACTCAGACACCTTTTTGCAGTTCTCCCGCTAAACAGACAGGACCTTCGGGTCCTGTTTTCTTTTGTGTCTCGTGGCTGACAAAGTGGTCTGTGAGCCAAATCTTCGTTACAATCGACTCATTATGTGAGCCGAATAACCAGACTTATTCGGCTCATTGACCTGATGATGAGCCGGATACGATGACTGACTGGATATGGCAACAGGCCGACTGGCCGCAGTTTCACTGGCAGCAGGCCGCACTGTTACCGCGTTTGCGCCATCTGCAGCAGCAGCGCGGTTTACTGCTGGGCCGCGCCAGCCTGCAACCCGGCAATCAGGCGCAAACGCTCGACACTCTGCTCAGCAACATCCTCTCCTCCTCGGCGATTGAAGAAGAACGGGTCAACGTGCAGTCGGTACGTTCATCGCTGGCGCGCCGCTTAGGCGTGACCGAACAACAGCCTTATCCGGTTTCGGATCGATCAGAGGGGCTGGCAGCGATGATGCTGGATGCCATCAACAACCGCAGCCAGCCGCTCACGCTGGCGCGTCTTTACCAATGGCATCGCTGGTTATTTCCGGCCGATGAATGGTCAGTGCAGCGTCTGAGCGTCGGCACCCTGCGCGGCAGCGAGCCGATGCAGGTGATCTCAGGACGCATCGATCGTCCGACGGTCCATTTTGAAGCGCCGCCGCGCAGCGGACTGGAGCCGCAGCTGACAGAGTTTATTGCGTGGTTTAACCGCAGCGAACAGGATGTGATGCTGGACCCGCTGCTGCGCGCCGCAATCTGCCATCTGTGGTTTGTTACCCTGCACCCTTTTGATGACGGGAATGGCCGTATCACCCGCGCCTTGACCGATCTGGCACTGGCGCAGGCTGACAGTCAGAGCATCCGTTTGTACGCGATGTCACCGGCAATTCTGGCTCACCGCGCGGATTACTACCGCATCCTGGAACAGACGCAGAAAGGCGGGATGGATATTACCGACTGGCTGGTGTGGTTCCTCGACATACTGGATGAGAGCCTGCAGCAGGCGATCGGCACCGTTGCCCGCACCCAGGCAAAAGCACGCTTCTGGCTGCGGCATCAGGGCCTGGCCCTGAGCAAAGAGCAGGTAAAAGTACTCAACCGGCTATTAGATGGCGGCGAACAGGGCTTTGAGCACGGGATTAGCGCCAGTCAGTATCAGAAGGTGGCGAAAGTGAGTAAGGCGACCGCGACACGTCATTTAGCCGATCTGCTGGAGAAAGGCTGTCTTTACCGGCTGGAAGGCGGCGGTCGCAGTACGCGCTATCAGGTCAATACAGCAGAAGATCAACGCTGATAATCAGCAGACAACCTGGCAAACGACCATCTTGTTAGCGGAGTGTCCAGCAACGTCCGGATAAACAGTAAGAGAACAACGGGGTGAAAGGCGCTGCGGCGCATGAGTAGCGCGGCGGCAGGATGCATCGCGGCGAAATCGCGGCGAAAAGGTGCTCGCCGCGACAACAGCGTACTGCGTCGATTACTGTTTTAGCGACGCACCGTTGGTGCCAATCACCTCTTTGTACCAGTAAAAACTCTTCTTGCGGCTGCGCGCCAGCGAGCCGTTCCCGTAATCATCCCGATCGACGTAGATGAAGCCGTAGCGCTTAGAGAGTTCAGCTTTTGACGCGCTGACCAAATCGATGGGTCCCCAGCTGGTATAGCCCAGCACCTCAACGCCATCGTCGATCGCCTCGCGGACCTGCACCAGATGGTCGTTAAGATAGCTGATGCGATAGTCATCCTGCACCCTGCCTGTTGCATCGGGCTCATCCCTGGCACCAAGGCCGTTTTCAACGATAAACAGCGGTTTTTGATAGCGATCCCACAGCACATTTAACAGCGTACGCAGTCCGACCGGGTCGATCTGCCAGCCCCATTCCGAGCTGGTAAGATGCGGGTTCGGCACCATGCTCAGGATATTACTCCGCGCGCGCTGGCTATGCGCTTCGTCGGCGGTTACGCAGCCGGTCATGTAATAGCTGAACGAGATAAAATCAACGGTCGATTTCAGCGCCTGGCGATCGGCATCGGTGATATCCAGTCGGATGCCATTATCGCGGAAGAAACGCAGCATGTAGCCAGGATAACTGCCGCGGCACTGCACGTCGCCAAAGAACTGCCAGCTGCGGTTTTCCTGCAGGGTTTTGAGCACGTCATCGGGCTTGCAGGTCAGCGGATAGACCAGGCCGCCAAGCAGCATGGTGCCGATTTGAGCGTCAGGAATGATCTCGTGGCAGGCGTTGACCGCCAGCGCACTGGCCACCAGCTGGTGGTGAATGGCCTGGTAGATTTCGCTTTTGCTGCTGCCGTCCGGCAGTCCGACGCCGGTCATTGGCGCATGCAGCGACATATTAATTTCGTTGAAGGTCAGCCAGTGCTTCACTTTTTGCTGGTAGCGTGCAAAAACGGTGCGGGCGTAACGTTCAAAGAACCTAATCACCTGGCGGTTGCCCCAGCCGCCGTACTGCTTCACTAACTGCCACGGCATTTCATAGTGTGACAACGTCACTAATGGCGTGATGCGGTGTGCCGCCAGTTGATCAAACAGCCGGTCGTAAAACGCCAGCCCGGCTTCATTCGGCTGCGGATCGTCACCGTTCGGGAAGATCCGCGTCCAGGCGATAGAGACGCGCAGGCAGCTGAAGCCCATTTCAGCGAACAGTTTGATATCTTCCGGGTAGCGATGGTAGAAATCGATGGCGATATCTTTAATGCTGCTGCTGCCGGGCTCACGCTCGACGATGGGACCAAAGATGCCCTGCGGCTGGACGTCAGAGGTGGAAAGCCCTTTGCCTTCTTCGCGATAAGCGCCTTCAACCTGGTTTGCGGCCAGTGCGCCGCCCCATAAAAATGTATTCGGGAAACTCTTCATCACCTGCTCCTTTTAGTCGTGGCTTACGCTGAGCAACGGCGCACCGGCAACCACGGCGCTGGCCGCAACGGTCACCACCTGCTGATACGCATCGCTGTTACTGATAATGATCGGGGTCGCCAGATCGTATCCGGCGTCAATAATCGCCTGACGGTCGAAGGTCAGCAGCAGGTCACCCGGCTGCACCTTGTCGCCGACGTTCACATGGGCGATGAAGGGTTTGCCGTCGAGTTTGACGGTATCGATCCCGACGTGAATCAACAGCTCGATTCCGCTGTCGCTCAGCAAGCCAATTGCGTGTCGGGTCTGGAACAGAGAGGCAACCACGCCGGCAAACGGTGCAATAACCTGATTTCCGGAGGGAATAATCGCGGTGCCCTGGCCGAGCAGGCCGCTGGCGAACGTAGCATCAGGCACCTGGTCGAGAGCCAGTACGCTACCGGTCATCGGTGAGAGCACCTCATTTTCACGCAAGGTAACCGGCAACGCGGTTTCTGATGGACGGCGCGCTGCTGGCACGCCCGCCAGCAGCGTCAGAGTAAAACTCAGCACCAGCGCTACCAGAGTGCCGATGATGCCGCCCCACAGCGTGCTATCGACGCCACCCGGCGGGATCATCTGGGCAATTGTGAAGATATTGGCAAAGCCGAAGGAATAAACGTGAGTATCACTAAAGCCGACAATGGCACCGCCGATCGCCCCGGCGACGCAGCCAAAATAGAACGGGCGACGCAGCGGCAGGTTAACGCCATAGACAGCCGGCTCGGTGATACCGAAAATTCCGGCGGTGACCGACGACCCGGCCAGCACTTTCAGCCGTGCGTCACGGGTACGCAACAGCACCCCGAGCGTGGCCCCTACCTGCCCCATTACCGCAGGCAACAGAATCGGTGCCATGCTGTCGTGGCCGAGCACCGCCAGATTATTGATCATTAAGGGCACCAGTCCCCAGTGCAGACCGAAGATCACGCAGACCTGCCAAAGCGCGCCCATCGCCGCGCCCGCCAGCCACGGAGCCAGCTGGTAAATCCACTGATAGCCGTTTGCCAGCATCTGGCTCATTCCGGTCGCCAGCGGCCCAATCAGCAGAAAGGTCAGGGGCACGGTGATCACGATACAGATCAGCGGGGCAATGAAGTTTTTCATTGAGGAGGGCAGAAAGCGGCTGCTCTGCTTTTCCAGCCAGCAGCTCAGCCAGGCGGCAAGAATAATCGGGATCACTGAGGCGCTGTAGTTAATCCAGGTTATCGGTATGCCTAAAAAATCCTCGCTCACCGCCCCCGCCTGCTGGCTGGCCTGGAAAGCCGCGATCATGGTCGGATGGGTCAGCGCCCCGCCAATGCTCATGGTGATAAACGGGTTGCCGCCGAATTTTTTCCCGGCGGTATAGCCCAGCACCAGCGGAAAGAAAAAGAACAATGCATCACTGGCGGCGAACAGGATTTTGTAGCTGCCGCTGTCGGGGGTCAGCCAGTTGCAAACCACCGCCAGTGCCAGAAAGCCCTTGAGAATACCGGAGGCGGCCAGGATACCGATAAACGGGGTAAAAATGCCTGACACGATATCAATCAGGCGGTTGAACAGGTTGCCCTTGTCACCTTTTTTATCATGTACGCTGGGCGCGTCTTCTGCCAGACCGGCTTCTTTGCTGACGGCCTGCCAGACATCGTGGACGTGGTTGCCTATCACCACCTGAAACTGACCGCCGCTTTCGACCACCATGATCACGCCCGGATTCTCCTTCAGGCTGCGGGCATCGGCTTTGCCGTGATCCCGCAGCCTGAAGCGAAGCCGGGTGGCGCAATGTACCAGACTGACGATGTTCTCTCTGCCACCGACGTGGCCGAGAATATCTTTCGCCAACGCGTGATAATCCATCTTGATTTCCTTATAGCCATGGCCCGCAGGCGCCGAATGACTGGGTAAAAAAATAAAAAAAACCCGAGAGCAGCCTGTGTGTTCAGGCCGCGCTCAGGTTTTGCCTGCGTTAAGCAGTAACAATCCGGTTTCAGGACAATCCAGTTTCAGGACAATCCAGTTATCGCGTTTTAGCGTGCTTCTTTTCTCACCCGCTCGATATGAAGGGTGAGGAACATAATTTCTTCTGCAGTCAGCTCGCGCTGATAGCTTTTTTGCAGGTGCTGCGCCAGTTTTTCGGCACATTTCCAGGCTTTGGCGTAGTTATCTTTCACTGCCTGATGAAGTGAGATATCGTCATTCTGCACCACGGTACGTGTCAGCATTCGCTGAGCAAAAAACTTCAGGTGAGTGACAAAGCGCTGGTAGCTCAGCGACTCTTCATCGTATTCAATCTGTAACTGATATTTCACCAGCTGCAGGATCTCCTGCAGCACCCGCGTGACGTGCATCACTTCTGGCATTTCGCTGTTGAGCTGCGCCGTGACCAGATGTAAGGCGATGAAGCCGGCTTCATCTTCGGGCAGCTGGACGTTCAGGCGCTGAGCGATAATGGCCCGCGCCTCCTGCCCCAGTTCAAACTCTTTCGGGTAGAGCCGTTTAATCTCCCATAGCAGCACATTTTTTATGGTCAGGCCTTTATGCTGCCGTTCAATCGCAAAATGGCAGTGGTCAGTGAGGGTGATATACAGGCTCTCCTGCAAGATCCCCAGCCGCTGGGTGGCAAGCTGAATGATGCGATCGCAGGTGGTCATCACCTCCAGCGGAATTTGCTTTAAGAGATCCCCCAGCCGATGCATCAGTTCATCGCTTTGCAGCGCAAAAACCTTCTCAACGCGCGCCTGATCAAGCGTGTCGCCGACGCGCTGCTGAAAGGCCAGCCCGCGCCCCATAACAACCTGCTCGCCGCCGTGTTTATCCTGAACAACCACCACATTATTATTAAGAATTTTGGCGATTTTCATTGGAACCCCAGAAACAAAAAAACCTGACCTCCGGCAGAAGCCAGAAAATCAGGTTTTGCCTGCCGAAGCAGTAACAATCCAGTGGCGCTACTGTAGCAGTTTCAATCGCAGCCTCAATCAGTTACGAAAAGAAACGTGATACAGATCGTTGTTGGTGACGTGATTTGCAGCAAGGCGCGTTCAAAAATATAACCCGCTACGGGTTCACCGCGAAACGCCTTAAATGCAGGCATAACGGCGTACGCTATGTATAGGTGGCAATTTTCAGAATAACGCTTTTTCAACGCAAAGCGGTGTAAGCAACGGTCGTTTCAGGCAGGGATTTTGGGTAGGGATGGCAAGCAAGCGGCATAAGGTGAGCATCGGTGCAAGAGACAGCCAAAACAATAACGCCGGAAGGATCGCTTCCGGCGTAAATCGGATCAGGCTGCTTTTACCGCACGGACTTTTTTACTGCCCGACTCTTCAGCCTTGTCATCGGCGCTGTCTGATGCCGTCTCAGACTGACGGGTTGCAGCGGCAACCGGCTCAGGCAGTTTGCTGGTGCGCAGAATATGCTGCACGGCATCTTTCTGCTCGGCGATCAGCAGGCCCAGAGTTTCCGCCTGCGTCTCATCCAGTGCGGGTTGATGCTGTAACAGCCAGTCGGTGAAGGCTTCGGCCATATCGAGCATTTTGTCGTAGGCATCGGCCTCTTTCTTATTGGCAAACGTCATCTTCTCTTCACCCTTTCTGACGACTACAAATTTTGTTTCGACAGCCATGTTTTTGCCCTCTGATACTGTGTATGCATACAGTATATCACGACGATGATGCTTTGCCAGCAGAGAATAGAGTTTATCGGTTATCCCCGGCATAACCTTAACCGGGCACAAACTTTACCTACTCTGCCGGGGAAGGCGCGTTGCCGGCTACACCAGCAGCGCCTCAAGAAAATCGGCCAGCGCTTTACGTGGGTCATCCTCTTCCGAGACGATCATCTCAATCCCCCACTGCCCCAGCACCTCTTTTGCTACCGGATTATTGCGGTTGGTAAACAGATACGATTTCGGCCGCGCCGTCGCCAGCCCGGTGCGGCCCCACATTTTTGTCAGCCGGTAAAACAGCAGCCGAATATTGAAATCGCTGATGCTGTAGCCGACAAACAGCACCGAGTTGCCCATCACGTCATGGGTCAGTTTGATGTCGAGCGGCGAATCGAAATAGAGTCGTTCAAAGTAGCTGCTTTCATCCAGCACAATAGAGGTGTCATCATCGAAATCGCCGTGCAGCTTAATAATGTGGCGTTTATCTTCGGTCAGCGACACCAGATCGGCGGCGTTAGCCACTTTGTAATACGGGACGCCATGCGCATCGTGCGCCGCTTCCAGCCAGCGATCGTAATTGGTGGTATAGATGCGGGAAAAGTTGCCCTGAGTGATCATGGTGTGGATTTCTGAGGTCCGGACATCAATATCCGGGCGATGCCATTCGCGGTCCATCCAGCTTCGCAGCGGGCCGAGCGAACCTTTCTTCTGTTTGTAATATTCCGCCAGCGACAGATGGGTGCCATAGGTGTTGAAGATTTTCGGATCGTAACCCAGCTCATTGGCGAGATGGGCAATCAGCTCATGCCACTCCGGCAAGCCGAGATTGCGTGAGATGCCCGCGCCGGCAAACAGAATCAGCTTACCGGAATCATAAGCACGTTTAAGTTCAGGTTTCATGCGACTCCCCGAGCCGTTTTCAAAAAAGTGGCGAAGCGATCGAGCGCGATGCGCCGCATCGAAATCTCATTCTTGAGTTCACCCATTTCGGCAAATGTCTGATCGTAACCTTGCGGTATAAAGACGCAATCCCACTGAAAGCCGCGTGTCCCGGCCGGTTCCGCGGCGATGGTACCGCGCAGCTCACCGGAAAACTGATACATTTTGCGGCCATCGCAGTAGCCCAGCACGGTTTTAGCCGTCACGGCCTGGCTGTCGAGCCCCTGAACCAGGGCGGTAAAACGCTCCGCATCCAGCCGGTTCCAGAAGATGCGGGTCAGCCCGGCCGGCAGCCCGTTCAGGCCATCCAGATAGAGTCCGGTATGCTCAACGAACAGCGGTCGTCCAATCAGTGAAAAGGCCTTGGTCAGCTTATCGCGCACCAGGTCGAGTTCGTTTTCAGTCTGAATTTCTTCGATACGACGGGAGATAGGCAATACTTCGACCCCGACAGGTTCGAGGATTTTGCGCACCTCCGCCAGCTTTTGCTCATTGGCAGAAAGGAATCTGATTTTCATGGGGCTTCCAGGTTAATTGCTCCACCGCGCGCTGAATCGACAGGCGGGCAGGATAGATCACTAACGCTGGAGAGTGTAGCGCAATTATGTGGTCCGCAGCCGTGATGGCCGTTTTGCCACGGGGGAAGAACCGGCAGAATAAACGGCGCCGAAGCGCCAGAGCAGGATCAGTACTGAATACCGGGGGGATTCACCGTAGAGTGGGCGATGGCTTCATCCTGTTCGCCCCAGCGCGTCAGCACCTGCTGATACTGACCGCCGCTGATGGTGCCATCAATGGCGGCCTGCAGTGCGGGTGCCAGCCCGTTGCCCTTTTTGGTGGTGACGGCGACCCAGGCGCGAAACGGCCCGCTGCCAACCAGTTTCGTTTGTCCGCGTGACGCCGCCTTCCACGCTGCCATCGAGTGCGGCCCGAACATCGCATCGGCACGTCCCGACAGCAGGGAAAGCGTGGCCGAGGCGTCATCGGTCAGATAGATCGGTGTGACTGCCGGCAACCCTTTGGCCTGGTTTTGCCGATCCCAGCTCAGCAGGATTCGCTCCTGATTGGTGCCGGACGCCACGATGATGCGTTTACCGGCGATATCGGCGGGCGCAATGATCGCGCTGATTTTACTGTCGATCTTCACCACGAAAGCGTGATTATCGGCGCGATAGGTGGCGAAATCGTACTTCTTTTTGCGCTCTTCGGTCACGGCGATGTTAAACATCGCCACATCGTAGCGGCCGGCGGTGATCCCCAGCGGCCAGTCCTCCCACGATGCCGGTACCAGCTTCAGTTTTAATCCCAGACTGTCGGCCAGCAGCCGGGCAATATCGGGATCGCTGCCGATCCGCGAGACATTATCCGACGCCAGCAGCGACAGCGGCGGCGAGTTGGTGGCGGAAGTCGCCACCGTCAGGGTGCCTGGCTCAATAAAAGTAAAGTTTGGCGGAATTTTGGCGATCGCCGCCGGATTGGCGGGCGCATGAATCGGCGTTTCATTCTGCCGGGTGTCGGGTTGTTCAGCGGCGAAAGTGGCCAGCGGCGACAGCAGCAGCAATGACAGAGGGCTCAGCTTCATCGTCACCCTCACAGCACGCGCGCCAGAAAGCGCCGGGTTCGCTCATGGCGCGGATTGTTCAGCACCTGGCTGGTACTGCCCTGTTCTACGATTCTGCCGTCGACCATAAACACCACGTTATCAGCCACTTCACGGGCAAAGCCAATCTCGTGGGTAACGATCACCAGCGTGGTGCCGGAGCGCGCCAGTTTTTTGATCACGTCGAGCACCTCGCCGACCAGTTCCGGATCGAGCGCCGAAGTGGGTTCGTCAAACAGCATCACTCGTGGGTTAAGCATCAGCGCCCGGGCAATGGCGATACGCTGCTGCTGGCCGCCTGACAGATGGCGCGGCCAGGCGTCAGCTTTATGCCGCAGGCCGACAATATCCAGCAGCTCACCGGCGCGCTCAATCGCCGCCGCTTTGGTGAGTTGTCGATGGGCAATCGGTGCCTCAATCAGGTTATCCAGCACGCTGAGGTGCGGGAACAGATTAAAATTCTGAAACACATAGCCGACGTTGATGCGCTGACGCAGGATCGCCTGCTCTTTCAGTTCGTAGAGCTTATCGCCGCGCTGCTGATAGCCGATGTAATCACCGTCAATCTGGATAAACCCTTCATCCACCCGCTCCAGATGATTGATGGTGCGCAACAGGGTCGATTTGCCGGAGCCGGAAGGACCGAGGATCACCGTTACCGATCCCGGATCCAGCGACAGTGACACTGCATCCAGCGCTTTGTGTTTGCCAAAACTTTTACTGACGCCGGTAATGCTGATGGCTCCGGTGGTGTGTGATGTGCGGTAATCAATGGCTTCGGACATGGCTGATCTCCTCGGTTGGATTGAGAGGCGTGACGCGGTTGCGCCACTGCCGCCAGCGCGACGGCTGCGGTTCGCGGGTCACACTGCGGGCCAGCCAGCGTTCAACGCTGTGCTGAATCACCGACAGCACGGTGGTGATAATCAGATACCAGGCGGCGCCGACCATCAGCAGCGGGATCACTTCCTGGTTGCGGTTGTAGATCATCTGGATGGTGTAAAACAGTTCCGGCATCGCCAGCACGTATACCATCGCGGTGCCTTTCGCCAGGCTGATGATCTCGTTAAAGGCGGTGGGAATGATGGCGCGTAACGCCTGCGGCAGAATGATGCGGAAGGTGCGGCGGGTTGCCGACAGTCCCAGTGCGGAGGCCGCTTCGACCTGACCGTGATCGACCCCCAGAATCCCGCCGCGAATGATCTCCGCGCTGTAGGCCGCCTGCACCAGGGTTAAGCCAATCACCGCCGCCGGAAACTGGCCGAGCACGTTAATGGTCTGAAACGCGCCCCACGACAGCGATGTAAACGGGATGCCAATTGACAGGGTGTCGTAGAGATAGGAGAAGTTGTACAGGATGATCAGCACCACAATCAGCGGCAGCGAACGGAACAGCCAGATATAACCCCACGCCAGACTGCTCAGCAGCCACGACGAGGAGAGGCGGGCCAGCGCCAGCAGACCGCCAAAAATCAGGCTGAACACCGTCCCCAGCAGCGTCAGCAACAGCGTCTGACCCAGACCATGCAGGATCACCGGATCGAAGAACCAGCGGGCAAACACGCCCCATTCCCAGCGCGGATTAAACGCCACCGACTGGATCACCCCCGCCAGAATAAACAGGGCGACGATCGCCCCGACGGTACGGGCCGGGTAACGCGCCGGCACCACCTGCAGATGTTGATGCTTGCTCATTGTCCCTCCTTAACTCGCCTGTGCGACGTCCGGCACGCCAATCACTTTAATAAAACGCAGCCGGCCATCGTGCGGCGGCTGACCATAACGTTCCAGATCCCCGCTCAGATCAAACTGCGGCTGATAGCCATGGCCGGTGTAAAGCCGCACCGCCTCCGGCTGGCGGAACCCGGTGGTGAGAAACAGCCGCTGATAGCCGGCCCGCAGCGCACGCCGCTCCAGCTCTTGCAACACCACCAGCGCCAGCCCCTGACGGCGCAGATCGCTGCGGGTCCAGATGCGTTTCAGTTCCGCCGTCTGCGGGTCATAAGGCTTATAGGCTCCCATCGCGATGATCTCGCCGTCACGCTCCAGCACAATGAACAATCCCTGCGGCGGCAGATACCACTCGGTCAGCTCCTGCTCCTTTTGGCGGGCAAAATAGTCGCCGTAGCGGGCGGCATATTCGCCAAACAGGCCGGTCAGAATCGGTTGCAGTTCCGCCGCCTCGGGCGAAACTTCACGAAAAATGGCTTCACTCATCGTCTGCTCCTTAATCGCCCAGTCCGGCCGGGTTAATTTCGGAACGCTCGATCCGCTCCACCCCTTCGCCCCAGCGGTTCAGCACCTGCTGGTAGTCGCCGTTTTTCATTACGCCGTTCAGCGCGGTGCTGATCGGTTCAGCCAGGCCGCTGCCCTTTTTCACCGTCACTGCGATGTGGGCCGCTTTCGGCCAGCCACCATCGACGCTGCCGACCAGCCGGGTTTTGCCGTTAAGCGCCGCTTTCCATGCGCCAATCACGTTGGGGCCAAAATAGGCGTCGGCCCGTCCGGCCTGCAGCGCCAGCGTCTGGGCGGCATCATCTTTGGTATAAATCGGCGTAAACGGCTTCAGGCCTTTCGCCTGATTCTGTTTATCCCACGCCAGCAGGATCGCTTCCTGATTGGTGCCGGAGCCGACGATAATGCGCAGTCCGGCAATATCCTCCGCTTTGGTCAGCGCGGTGATCGGGCTGTTGGTTTTGACGTAAAAGCCAAGTGAGTCTTTGCGATAGGTAGCGAAATCGAACTTCTCTTTACGTTCTTTGGTGACGGTGATGTTAGAGATCGCGGCATCATATTTGCCGGAGGCGACACCCAGCGGCCAGTCTTCCCATGAGGTCGGCACCACATTGAGCTTCAGGCCGAGGCTGTCGGCCACCAGACGGGCGATATCAACTTCGCTGCCGAGCAGGGTTTTGTTGTCATCGGAGAACACCGTCAGCGGCGGAGAGTTCTGCGCCGCCACCGCCACGGTAAATGAACCCGGCACCGCAAAGCGATGACCGGCCGGCAGCTGCGCCACCGCCTGCGGGTTTTTGCTACTGTGAATCGGCGTTTTATTGGCGTCGAGGCTGACCCGCTGGCCGTTGTACGCCACGCTGGTGCCGTCCGCCAGGGCGCTGCCGCTGGCTGCCAGAATAATCAGGGCGATGAGTCTTTTATTTTTTTGCATAGCACAGGCTCTTATTGTGAAGTGAACTGATTGACCGGCAGCGTCAGGTCAAAACTGTCGCGCAGGGTGTTACCGGGATAGTCACGACGGCTCAGGCCGCGCGCCTGCAAAATCGGCACCACACGGTCAACAAACCGTTCGAAGGTATCCGGGGTGCCGCCGTTGATAATGAAGCCATCGGTGGCGTCGGTTTCGAACCACAGCTGCAGGCCGTCTGCCACCTCTTCAGGCGTGCCGTGGAACAGGGGACGGGGTGTTGCCGCCTCCAGTGCCGCCTGGCGCAGGGTGTGTCCCTGCTCACGCGCTTTGCGTTTGATCTCATCGGTGGTGCTGCGGAAACTGTTCTGCCCGATGTCACCGATATCAGGAAAGGGCTGATCGAGCGGATACTGTGAGAAGTCGTGATGGTCGAAGAAGCGGCCAAGGTAGTTGAGTGCATCGCTAATCGACACCAGCGCGGCGGTAGTCTGGTACTGACGCTCCACGTCGTCGGCGTCGTCACCGACAATCACGCTCACGCCCTGGAAGATGTGGAGATCCTCTGGCTGACGGCCGTTCGCCACCAGCTGCTGTTTAACGTCACGGTAAAAGGCCTGCGCCTCTTCGCGGGTTGGCTGGTGGGTGAAGATGGCATCGGCATGGCGGGCGGCCAGCTTTTTGCCATCCTCTGACGCCCCGGCCTGGAAGATAATCGGACGGCCCTGCGGGGTGCGTGCAATGTTAAGCGGCCCCTGAACCTGGAAGAAATCACCGTGATGATTCAGGGTATGCAGCTTAGCCGGATCGAAAAACTGGCCGCTCTGCTTGTCGCGCACAAAAGCATCCTGCTCCCACGAATCCCACAGGCCTTTCACCACCTGCAGATACTCATCGGCGATGCGATAGCGTAAGGCGTGCTCCGGATGCTGCTGACGCGAGAAGTTTTTAGCCGAGCCTTCCAGCGGCGAAGTCACCACGTTCCAGCCGGCGCGGCCACCGCTGAGATGATCGAGGCTGGCAAACTGGCGCGCCACGGTGAACGGTTCGCTGTAGGAAGTTGAAACGGTGCCAACCAGCCCGAGATGCTCGGTGACGCCCGCCAGCGCCGACAGCAGCGTCAGCGGTTCAAAGCGGTTGAGAAAGTGCGGAATCGACTTTTCGTTGATGTATAAACCATCGGCGACAAACAGAAAGTCGAGCTTGCCCTGCTCCGCTTTGCGGGCGATCTTTCTGGCGTAATCGAGACTGATGCTGGCATCGGCCTGCGCCGCCGGATGGCGCCAGGCGGACATGTTGCCGGACGCGCCGTGCAGAATAGTACCCAGCCGAAGTTGTCTTGTGCTCATGATGCTCTCTCTTTTTTAGTCATAGCGCTGCCTGAACGGCGGTCTTCACGACAGCCGCAAGGGGATGTCAGCAGATAATGAAATCAGGTCAGAATGGCTTCCCGACATCGCGCGTTGAGCTGTTGCAGCGCCTGTTGGGCCAGTTGAGCGAAGTAGTTTGCCGCGGGGGCGATCAGCGCTTCATCCGGATTGAAGCTGGCGTGGTGCAGGCCATAGTCGCTGGCGCTGCCGATGCTGACGAATACGCCAGGCACCTGTTGCAGATAGAAGGCAAAGTCCTCACCCAGCAGATGCAGTCCGGCTGGCTGCACCCGGTAACCGAGCTGTTGCGCCACCTCGCTGCTGAAGTGCGCCCAGTCATCATCATTGACCAGCACCGGCGGACCCGGATGCCAGCTCAGCATCGCGTCTGCACCACTGGCCTGGGCAAAGTTTTCCACCAGCGTGCGCACCCGCTGTTCCAGTTCGGCCCGCAGCTGGAGATCGTGGGTTCGGGCGGTGCCGCCGAACTCGACGCCACCAGGCAGGACATTCCAGGTTTTGCCGCCATCAATCCGGGTAATGCTCAGTACCAGACTGTCGAGCGCGCTGAAGCTGCGGCTGGTGAGTCCCTGTAAGGCCTGAATGATCTGGCTGGCGACCACGATACTGTCGACGCCCTGTTCCGGGTGGGCAGCATGCGCGCCTTTGCCGGTCACGCGAATAATGAATTTGTCGGCGTTGGCGTAGAACGCGCCACCGCGGGTAGCGAACGTCCCGACCGGCAGCGTTGGTTCGTTGTGCATGCCAAAAATGGCCTGCACCTGGTCGAGTACGCCAGCGTCGATAAACTGACGCGCGCCGCGGGCGATCTCTTCGGCGGGCTGAAACAGAATGCGTACCCGCCCCGCCAGTTGCGGCTCAATCGCCCGGAGCTGCAGCGCCGCACCTAACATTACGGCGCTGTGCAGATCGTGGCCGCAGGCGTGCATGACGCCAGGATGACGGGAATGAAACCGTACGCCACTCGCCTCGTGAATCGGCAATGCATCAATATCAGCACGCAGGGCGATCACCGTTTCACCCTGTCCAATTTCCGCCACCACGCCGGTTTCAAGCGGGTAATCAAGCAGCCGGATGCCGGCCTCCTGCAGCCAGCGGCGCAGCCGTGCCGTGGTTGCAAACTCCTGACCCGACAGCTCCGGCCAGGTGTGCAGCTCGCGCCGCCATTCAATCAGTTGTAATGCATTCGGCTTCATGATGATTCTCCGCTGAAGGACGATCAGGCTGCGACCAGATGATGCGTTGCCAGCAGGGCCAGCGAATGGTGACGCGCAACCGGTTCGCTGATCGGCGTATCAATAATGAACTCATCGATACCAAAGTTATGGTGCAGCGCATCCAGCTGGGCATGAACCTGCGCTGCGGTGCCTTTCAGCAGCGACGGGGTGCGCGGCTCAATCAGGTAATCAACATACCCGCCCTGGCGCACATACCGTTCGGCCTGTTCGAGGCTGGCGACGTTGACGGCGGGACCATTTTTTACCGCGACGTGGTAGTGACGGAGGTTGGCCACCAGCAGATCGGCACCCGCCGGTGAATCGGCCACCACCACCTGCACCGCCACCAGCGCGCGCTGACCGTTGCTGAGGCTGGAGTAAGTGGCGAGCACCTGCTCCAGCAGCTGACGGTCACCGTTCAGATGCGCCGCGAACACCAGCTGCCAGCCGAGACTGGCGGCCAGTCGGGCGCTCTCTTCACTGGCACCCAGCAGAAAACGGTTCACCGGCCGGGACGGCAGCGGCGTCGCCTGCAAACGTTCATCGTCATCGGCGCTGCTGTGGCTGTCGGGTTTCAGCCAGCTATCCAGCAGCTGCAGCTGTTCGGCAAAGCTGCCCTTCTCTGACGGCTGCACACCCAGCTGAAGCGCACGGGTAGAAAGGGGTAATCCGCCTGGCGCCTTGCCGATCCCTAAATCGATACGGCCCGGTGCCAGTGACGCCAGCAGATTAAAGTTTTCCGCCACCTTATAAGGACTGTAATGCTGGAGCATCACCCCGCCCGAACCGACGCGGATATGCCGGGTCTGGGCAATGATCCACGCAATCAACAATTCCGGTGACGGGCTGGCCAGCTGTGCGGTGTTGTGGTGTTCCGCCAGCCAGAAGCGGTGATAGCCCCACTGTTCAGCCAACTGCGCCAGTTGCAGGGTGCGCTGCAATGCTGCGCCTGGCGATTCCCCTTCAGCAACGGGCGCTTTGTCTAACAGACTTAATCGATATGCCATTCACCTGATCCTTATTATTTCGGTTGCTGACCAGTGTGGAGCGAGGCTTATATTTGGTAAAACATCATATTGTTTTAACTATTTTTACTTTATTCATATCAGTGCCAGGCAGGATAATGAATTGATGTGAAAACAATCTTAAAAACAGAAAGTTATGAATTTTATTGAATTATTCAGTTATTGATAAACTGACTATTGCCGGCATAAAGCAAAATTATCAGCAATGGATTGCAGAAAAGTGTCTTAAGCAGTCAACAAAGCCAACGCTCAATAAAAGATCGCTTTATCGACACATAAAACCCGCGGCTAAATAGGCTGATGCCGGAAAGTCGCCTGAAATATCCCGCTATTTTTTTATAACCTCCGCTTTCGCCGTTGAGATTTAAAAGCGAGGTTGTGGTGCGGTGCAGAGAATTAACTGTGCTGGCGAGCGGGTGAAGGCGAAGCCGAAAAGTCAGTCAGCCGTCTGGTGATTAAGTCACCCTATCAGTATCCGGCTAAAGACGCTTCGGGCCTCAGTTAACCGAAACCGGCTGACGGCGTCCAGGTTAAAAAGCAGTTCAAAACCGCCCCTCCCATAGCAGAATTTTCCGCCTGCCCTCCAGCGCCAGAGCGGATAAAAGTGATCTTAATCACATTATCCACATTAGAAACATTTACAAATAAATTCCCGTCACAAAAATATTGAATGATAATGATTAACATTTACAATCCAAGCATAACAAATTTCAGCGATATACGCTGATTTAGCCACAAATAAACTACGGAATTTCATAATTTACAGATAGAAACGCTATCCCGCTGCGTAAGCAGGGTTTTTATCTGGTTAGTTAACTTAATGTTTACTGGAGCTGTTGAGCTGACGCCCACACTGACGGTTATACGCCGGCAGGGTTTACTGGTTAAGCACAGGAACTCAACATGGTATTACGCTCATCTGTTCAATCGGCATCGCAGGTGCCGGATTTGGCTCCCGTCAGCGCTCCCGCCGCGTCACTGTTCAACGATAGGCAACTGGCAGCCTGGTCGCGGCAGACGCAGGAGGTGCTGGCACTGATGACCCGTACGGTAAGAGGCGTGGAGAAACCGTTCAGCGGCATTCTTCCTCATGAACTGGCGGCTGAGTTCAGCGACGTGGATTTAGATCGCCCACTTGGCAGTAACGACGCCGCGCTGGCGGAGCTGAATCAGCTCTATCTGCGTGATGCAGTCTGGTTTCACCATCCTAAATATCTGGCGCACCTCAACTGTCCGGTAGTGCTTCCCTCGCTGATGGCCGAGCAGATCATGGCGGCGGTCAACAGTTCGGTGGATACCTGGGACCAGAGCGCCGGCGGTACGCTGATCGAGCAAAAGGTGATTGACTGGACGCTGGGCCGCATCGGCCTGCCCGCCGGATCAGATGGTATTTTTACCAGCGGCGGCACCCAATCCAACCTGATGGCGATGTTGCTGGCACGTGATAGCTGGTGCGCAGCCCATCATGCCGGTCATCTGATCAAGCAACGCGGCCTGCCGGAGAGCGCCTCAAAATGGCGAGTCTTCACTTCAAAACTGAGCCATTTCAGCATTCAGAAATCGATGGCAATTCTGGGACTGGGCTATGACGCGGTGATCCCGG
This sequence comes from Pantoea sp. X-Soil-MYKO-1785, assembly GCF_059730675.1. Taxonomy (NCBI): domain Bacteria; kingdom Pseudomonadati; phylum Pseudomonadota; class Gammaproteobacteria; order Enterobacterales; family Erwiniaceae; genus Pantoea; species Pantoea sp. X-Soil-MYKO-1785. The sequence continues at coordinate 426,464 of NZ_AP036001.1, read as the reverse complement.
TCGATCATGATGCGCATTACCGGATGGATGTGCAGCGACTGCAGCAGGAAATTACGCGCTGTTACGATCAGGGACTGATTCCGATTGCGGTCGTCGCCACCAGCGGCACCACCGATTTTGGCAGCATCGACCCGTTGCCTGATATCGCCCGCCTCTGCCAGCGTTACGGCCTGTGGATGCACGTTGATGCTGCTTACGGCTGTGGCCTGCTGGTTTCAGAACAACATCATGCTCGTCTGAGCGGTATTGAACTGGCGGATTCTGTCACCGTTGACTATCACAAATCCTTCTTCCAGACCGTCAGCTGTGGCGCGTTTTTGGTGCGCGACAGCCAGAATCTGAAGCATGTCACGCACCACGCCGATTACCTCAACCCGCTCAGCGCTCAGCAGGAAGGCACGCCAAACCTGGTGAACAAAAGTATTCAGACCACCCGCCGCTTCGATGCGCTGAAGATGTGGCTGACGCTGCGCGTGATGGGACCGGCGGCGCTGGGTCAGGCTTTCGATAGCCTGCTGCAACTGACCCAAACCGCGCATCGGTTGTTAAGCGCGCATCCGGCCATTGAGGTGCTGCATGCGCCAGAGCTGACCACGCAGATTTTCCGCTATCTGCCACGGCCGGGCATCAGTGAAAGCCAGATCGATGAGGTTAACGCGGCGATCCGCAAAGCGCTGTTTCGATCGGGCAATGCGGTGATTGCCGGAACCAAAGTTGATGGCCGGCAGTATCTGAAATTCACCCTGCTGAACCCCTCCACCACTGCCGCCAATATTGAAGACGTTATCGGCCTGATTGCGCATTATGGCCGCGAGCATCTGCGGGCGTCTGCGCTGCAAGCAGCCAATCAGTGAGAGCGCCAACATGAACAACACTGTCTATGATTTTATCGGTATTGGTATCGGCCCGTTTAACCTTAGCCTGGCCTGCCTGAGTGAACCGGTTGAAGGACTGAACGGTCTTTTCCTTGACCAGAATCCGGGGTTTGACTGGCACACCGGCATGATGCTGGAAAGCGCCCATTTGCAGACCCCCTTTATGGCCGATCTGGTGACGCTGGCCGATCCAACCAGTCGCTATAGCCTGCTTAACTACATGAAGGAAAAGGGAAAGATATACTCTTTTTATATCCGGGAAGACTTTTTCCTGATGCGCAAAGAGTATAACCAGTACTGCCAGTGGGCCAGCTCGAAACTGAGTAATCTGCGCTGGAACCGTCACGTTGACTATGTCAGCTACGACGAGTCGATTGGCGCTTACCGGCTTAGCGTTACCAATACCGTCAGCGGCGAGACGCAGCAGTGGCTGGCACGCCAGCTGATTCTCGGCACCGGCCCCACCGCCTGGATGCCGGAATGCAGCACTCCGCATCGCGCGCGCCTGACCCACTCCAGCGAATATCTGCGCCACAAAGCCGCGTTGCAGGCGCGGCGTTCGATCACCGTGTTAGGCAGCGGCCAGAGCGCAGCGGAAATTTACTACGATCTGCTGAGCGACATTGACCGCTTTGGCTATCAGCTCAACTGGATCACCCGCGCGCCGCGTTTCTATCCGCTGGAATACACCAAGCTGACGCTGGAGATGACCTCGCCTGAATGGGTGGATTATTTCCATGATCTGCCGCCAGCCCGGCGCGACGAACTGAACGCCGGTCATAAAAATCTCTATAAAGGCATCAATAGCAGCCTGATCAACGATATTTACGATCTGATGTACATCAAGCAGCTGGACGGCGATCTGAACGTCAACCTGTTTACCCACTCGGCTCTGACCGGGATGCGCTGGCTGCCGCAGGGGGAATTTGAACTGACGCTGCATCAGCAAGAGCAGGATTGCACCTTCACCCGTCGGACCGAAGGGCTGGTGATGGCGACCGGCTATCACTATCGTCCACCGATGTTCCTTGAGGGCATCAGCCAGCGGCTGCGCTGGGATGACAAGGGGCGCTACGACGTACAGCGCAACTACAGCATCGATTATCACAACCAAATCTTTGTCCAGAACGCTGAACTGCATACCCACGGTTTCGTCACGCCCGATCTTGGCATGGCCTGCTATCGCAATTCGGTGTTACTGCGCGAACTGACCGGACGGGAAATCTATCCGGTTGAACGTCAAATTGCCTTCCAGACCTTCCCGGCACAATCGGAGCACTGATATGTCATCACACGTAATTTTCAGCGCCGCCCGTCCGGCTGGCAACTTCAGCCTCAGACCGTTACGCGCCGCCGATATGCCGCTGATTCACCAGTGGGTCAGCCGCGACTATGCCCGCTTCTGGGGAATGCAGCAGCAGAGCCTTGAGCAGGTCAGCGCCTTTTACCAGACGCTGACCGCCACCGATCCCCACGCAGCACTGATCGGCTGCTGCGATGAGCGGCCGATCTGCCTGATCGAATGCTATCGCGCCTGTGACGATGAGGTCGGCAAGTTTTATCCGGCCGCACCGGATGATTACGGCATGCACATCCTGATTGCGCCCGCCAGTCAGCCGATTAAGGCCTTTAGCTGGCAGGTTTTCACTCTGGCGATGGACTATCTGTTCAGCCGGCCAGAGGTCGGTCGGGTGGTGGTTGAGCCGGATGTGCGCAACGAAAAAATCCATCGGCTGAACCAGCGTGCCGGTTTCCGTTATCAGCACACCATCGATATGGGTCACAAGACCGCCTGGCTGGCGTTTTGCCAGCGTGAAGATTATCAACATGCGCTACTGCAGGAGTCACAGACTATGAATACCATCCCCTCGTTACTCAACGGTGCGCATCTGACGGGCGACCACTGGGCACGGGCTAACCGTCTGCTGATCCGCAAAGCGATTGCCGAATTTGCGCATGAAAAAATTATCGCCCCGGCGGAAACCCGTCCGGGCAACTATGCGCTGGCGGTGCCGGGCGGCGAAGCGAGCTATCATTTCCGCGCCGCCCGGCTGGCGCTGGATCACTGGGAAATCGCGGCGGATTCGCTCAGCAAACAGCAAAACGGTCATGCGCTGCCGCTGGATGCCTTGCAGTTCATCGTTGAGTTTAATCGGCAGATCGGCATTAGCCAGGCGCTGCTGGCGACCTACATGGAAGAGATCAGCAGCACGCTGTGCAGCAGCGTGTATAAGCTGCAAAAGAATAATCCCGACAGCCAGGCGCTGGTGAAGGCAGATTTTCAGACGGTCGAAGCCGCCATGACCGAAGGACATCCCTGCTTTGTCGCTAACAATGGCCGTATCGGTTTTGACGCCCGCGACTATCTGGCGTTTGCCCCTGAAGCGGCAGCGCCGATCCAGCTGACCTGGGTAGCGGTACATCAGCGCAATGCGCACTTCTCCAGCATCAGCGATCTGAGTTATGAACAACTGATGCGCGATGAGCTGGGTGAAGCGACGGTGTCTGCCTTTCATCAGCAACTGATCGCCAAAGGGCTGGCGGTGGAAGAGTATATTCTGATGCCGGTTCACCCCTGGCAGTGGCAGAACAAGCTGCTGACGGTTTTTGCGGCCGACATTGCTCATCAGGATATTGTCTACCTTGGCAGCGGTGACGATCGCTACCAGGCGCAGCAGTCGATCCGTACCTTCTTTAACCGCAGCCAGCCGAGCCGGCGCTACGTCAAAACCGCGCTGTCAGTGCTTAACATGGGCTTTATGCGCGGCCTGTCGCCCTATTACATGTCGACCACACCCGCCATAAATCAGTGGCTGGAAAAATTAGTGGCTGACGATGCATGGCTGCAGGCGTGCGACTTCCGCATCCTGCGGGAAGTGGCGGCGGTCGGGTATCACAATCGTTATTACGAGCAGGCGATTAAAGGCGACTCTGCCTACAAGAAGATGTTCGCCGCACTGTGGCGCGACAACCCGGTGGCCAGCCTTAAACCCGGCCAGCGTCTGATGACCATGGCCTCTTTCCTGCACATCGATCAGCATCAGCAGGCTTTACTGCCGGCGCTGATCGCAGATTCCGGCGTGCCGGCAAGGCAGTGGATCGAACGCTATCTGCGCTGCTATCTCAGCCCGCTGTTGCACTGCTTTTATCAGCACGATCTGGTCTTCATGCCCCACGGCGAGAACCTGATTATGCTGCTGGAAAATAACGTGCCGGTCAGTGCTTATATGAAAGACATTGGCGAGGAGATTGCGGTGATGAATCCGGATGCGGTACTGCCGGACAAGGTGCAGCGACTGGCGGTTGAGGTGCCGGAAAACCTCAAGTTGCTGTCGATCTTTACCGACGTGTTTGACTGCATCTTCCGCTTCATCAGTGCGATCCTGCATCAATCGGCGACGCTGGCGGAGGACGATTTCTGGCAGGCAGTGGCGCAGTGCGTCAAAGATTACCAGCAGGCACATCCGGAATTAGCCAGCAAGTTTTCGCGCTACGACCTGTTCGCCCCGACCTTCACCCGATCCTGCCTGAATCGCCTGCAGCTGGCGAATAATCAGCAGATGATCAACCTCGCCGATCCGGCTGAAAATCTTAAATTTGCCGGCACGCTGGAAAACCCGATTGCCCGCTGGCGCTGATCGTCTGCAGGCAGATTTCGGGTTACGTGACGCGGTCACATTGGTGGCCGCGTTGTTGTATTTCAGCAATCTTCACTTCAGGACGCTTTACGTCATGGCTTGTTTACCTTCGGTTTTCCACCGGACGCGCCGCCCGTTCATTTTCCCGTTGTCGCTGGTGTTGTTTGAATTTGCCACCTATTTCGCCCATGACATGATCCAGCCGGGCATGCTGCTGGTGACCCAGCAGTATGGCGTCGGGCCGGAATGGGTCTCCGCTTCGCTGTCGGCTTATCTCGCCGGGGGCATCATGCTGCAATGGCTGTTGGGTCCGCTCTCCGACCGTGTCGGTCGGCGCCCGGTGATGCTGTCCGGCGTGGCCTTTTTTATGCTCGCCTGTCTGGCAACCCACTGGGCGCACAGTATCGGGCAGTTTGTGTTGCTGCGTTTTCTGCAGGGATTCAGCCTGTGCTTTATTGGGGCGGTTGGCTACGCCGCCGTACAGGAAGCCTTCAGCGAAGCGCGCAGCGTCAGAATCATGGCGCTGATGGCCAATGTCGCGCTGCTGGCACCGCTGGCCGGTCCGCTGGCGGGCGCGGCGTTTCTATCGGTCGGTGACTGGCGCACCCTGTTCGCGCTGTTTGCGGCCCTGACCGCAGTGGCGCTGGCGGGCCTGTGGTACGCGATGCCGGAAACCTCGGGCGATCGGACCGCCTCGCTGTCGCTGGCCTCAATAGGCAAAGGCTACCTTGCGCTGCTGCGTGATAGACAGGTGATGCGCGGTGCGCTGGCAATTGGCCTGGTGACCGTGCCCTGCATGACGTGGGTGGCGTTATCGCCGGTGATTCTGATCCAGTCTGCCGGGCTGAGCCGGATGGGTTATGCGCTGCTGCAGCTGCCGGTTTTCGCGGCGATGATCGCCGGTAACCTGACGCTAAGCCGCCTGACCAGCCGTCTGTCGATTGAGCAACCGCTGCGGCTGGGGGCCTGGCCGGTGGTCTGCGGCCTGGCGATCGCCCTCTGTGCCGTGCTGGTCGACACGCAGAGCTATGGCTGGCTGACGGCGGGGCTGAGTCTGTATGGCTTCGGCACCGGGCTGATCAGTGCCGGACTCTATCGCCTGACGCTGTTTTCCAGCCATGCCGGCAAAGGCAGCGTGGCGGCGATGCTGGGAATGGTGAGCATCCTGGTGATTGCGCTGGGGATTGAAGCCGCCAAAGCCGCCTGGTTCAGCAGCGGCAGCCGGGGTTTCAGGCTGGTTAATCTCAGCTGCGGTCTGCTGTGGCTGGCGCTGTTAGCCGGTTTTTTACGTGAAAATCAGCGCCGCCAGGCGCTGCGCACGACGCAATAATCTTCACCCTGGCCGCCCGGCGGGCAGTAGCCATTCTTTTGATCACATCGCTCCGGCCGGGCATTTATTTTTTTCAGATAAGCTATGACCAATTCATTAGTTTATCTGCGAGTTGCGTCATTCGATGATGATTCTGTCTGCTGAGACAATTGATAACAAAGGAATTCATTATGAAGACGTTTTTTCACCGTGCGCCGCGTTCGCCTGCGCTGGTGTTGAGTTTACTCGCCGGCAGTTTTGCCGTTAATGCCGTGGCCGCACCGGTCAAAGGCGGCACGCTGATTTATCTGGAGCAGCAGGCACATACCAATCTCTATCCTCCTGCCGGCGGCTTTTATCCGAATGGCGGTATTCTGAATCAGATCACCGACAAGTTAACCTGGCAGAACCCGGAAACTTTGCAGGTGGAACCCTGGATTGCCGAGAGCTGGACCACCAACGCCGATAAAACTCAGTACACCTTTAAACTTCGTCCCGGCGTGACCTTCTCCGATGGCACGCCATTGGATGCCAATGCGGTGGCGAAAAACTTCGATACCTACGGGCTGGGTAACAACGCTCTGCGCCTGCCGGTGTCAGAGGTGATCAATAATTACGATCACAGCGAAGTCATCGATCCGCTGACGGTGAAGTTCTATTTTAAACAGCCGTCACCGGGGTTCCTGCAGGGCACTGCCACTATCGGCTCCGGGCTGGTTTCACTCAGCACGCTGGCGCGCAGCTTCGATCAGCTGGGCGACGCCCGCCATATTATCGGCTCCGGACCCTTTGTGATCAGCGATGAAAAGCTGGGGCGCGAAGTCGACCTGGTGGCGCGTAAAGATTACCGCTGGGGACCCGTAAACGGTCAGCAGCAGGGTCCGGCCAATCTTGACGGCATCAAAGTGCTGGTTACGCCGGAAGATAGCGTGCGCATTGGTGCGCTGCTGGCCGGTCAGGCCGATTTTATCCGCCAGGTTCAGGCCTATGATGAGAAACAGGCCAGCGAACAGAACTTTCCGATCTATGCCGCGCCGACCCGGGGCGTCAACGATAGCCTGAGCTTCCGCCCGGATAATCCGCTGGTCAGCGATATCCGGGTTCGTCAGGCGTTATTGCACGCCACCAACGCGAAGCAGGTAGTGGATACGCTGTTCTCCGCTAACTATCCGCAGGCCACCTCGGTGGTAGCGAAAAGCGCGGCGGGTTACGTCAATCTGGCTGACAAACTGACCTTCGATCTGGCGAAAGCCAGGGCATTGCTGGATCAGGCAGGCTGGCAGCCGGGTGCCGACGGCATTCGTCAGAAAGCGGGTCAGCGGCTGGCGCTTACCGTGTATGAATCCTTACCGCAGCCGCAGAACAAAGAGGTACTGCAACTGGTGGCGCAGCAGTGGCGTCAGGTGGGTGTCGCGCTGACGGTGAAGGCCGGTGATGCCGGCAGTAAAACGCTGGATAATCTCGATCCGCTTAAAACCCCGCTTAACGTCACCGAAGTTGGCCGTGCCGATCCTGACGTGATTAAGAGCAGCTTCTATCCGGCTAACCGCGACAACCTGCTGCAGAAAGGCGGCTCCAGCGACAAAGTCAAAAACTTCCGCGACGACCGGCTTAATCAGCTGCTGGTGGCGATCTCAGCCGAGGTCAATCCGGGCAAACGACTCCAGCTGACCGGCGAGGTGCAGCGTTATCTGCTCGATCAGGCCTACGTCATTCCTATCTTCGAAGAGCCACAGGTTTATGCCGGTGCACCCTGGCTGAAAGGGGTGAAGTTTGAAGCGGTAGGCCGTCCGGCGCTGTATGGCGCATGGCTGGAAAAACATTAAACCGGAGTTGATGATGCGCCACTACTTGTTGCATCGGGCAGGACTGGGACTGCTGGTCCTGTGGGCCGCTTTTACCCTGTCATTTTTCCTGTTGCAGGTGCTGCCGGGCGATGCGGTACTGATTAAGTTCCAGAATCCGGATCTCGGTCTCAGCCCGCAGCAGATTGCTGAGATGCGTCAGGCTTATGGCGCGGACAATCCGCTGTGGCAGCAATATCTGCATACGCTGGCCGCCATGCTGCACGGTGACTTTGGCTATTCGGTTCAGGCGGGCGTGCCGGTCAGCCAGCTGCTGGTCGCTAATCTGCCGGGCACCCTGCGTCTGGCGTTGTGCGGATTTTTACTGGCGACGCTGCTGGCGTTTGCGCTGGCGGCGCTCTCGCGCCATCCGGCGCTGCGCGGCCTGCGTAATCTGCTGCAATCGCTGCCGGCGCTGTTGATCTCGGTCCCGACCTTCTGGCTGGGGATCGCCTTAATACAGCTGTTCTCATTTCAGCTGCGCTGGATACCGGTGATCAATCCCTCGCCGTGGCAGGGACTGATTCTGCCGATTATCACCGTGGCGATCCCGATCTCCGCGCCGCTGGCGCAGATTCTGTTGCGCAGTATTGATGAGGTCTCAACCCGACCGTTTGTGGCGGTAGTCAGAGCCAAAGGTGCCAGCGAAGGCTACGTGCTGTGGCGGCACGTGCTGCGTAACGCCCTGCTGCCGGTGCTGACGGTGGCCGGTTTACTGCTGGGTGAACTGATCGCCGGCGCGCTGATCACCGAGACGGTGTTTGGTCTGGGCGGCCTTGGCCAGCTCACACAGCAGGCGGTGAATAATCAGGACGTGGCGGTGCTGCAGGCGGTGGTGGTGATTTCAGCGCTGGGCTTTGTGGTGATTAACCTGGTGGTGGATTTGCTGATGCCGCTGCTTGATCCGCGCTTACAACTGTTGAGAGGCACACCATGAGTCTGGTTGATTATGCCGCGGCGCGACGCCCGGCACGGGCGAAGAGAGGCGCTGTCAGCCGGCAGCCCGGCTTATGGCTGGCGGCGCTGGTGATGCTGCTGGCTATGCTGGCGGCGCTGTTTCCTGGCCTGTTTACAGATGCCAGCCCGGTTGAAGGCGTGGCTGGCGCCCAGCGTCTGGCGCCGCAGGCCGGTCACTGGCTGGGTACCGATCAGCTGGGACGCGACCTGTTTGCCCGCATCGTTTACGGCGCGTCACACTCGCTGTCAGCGGCGTTTATTGCGGTGGCGATTGGACTGGTTATCGGCACCGCGCTCGGCCTGATCGCCGGTGCGACAGGCGGTAAAACCGAATCGGTACTGATGCGGCTGGTCGATGTGCTGCTCTCAATTCCGGCGCTGTTACTCTCGCTGAGCCTGCTGATTCTGCTCGGTTTCGGCACGGTGAACGCGGCGCTGGCGGTGGGCACCGCCTCGATCGCCAGCTTCGCCCGGCTGGCGCGCGCTGAAGTGGTGCGCATCCGCCACAGCGACTATGTCGAAGCGGCCTATGGCAGCGGCGGCCGCTTTTTCACCGTGCTGTGGCGTCACATTCTGCCGAATGCGCTCAGCCCGGTCATCGCCTATGCCGCACTGCAGTTTGGGCAGGCCATTCTGGCGCTCTCAACCCTGAGTTTTCTTGGCTACGGCACGCCGCCGCCGATCCCGGAATGGGGATTACTGATCGCCGAAGGCCGTAATTATCTGGCCACCGCCTGGTGGCTGACCACTTTTCCTGGCGTGGTGGTGGTGGCTGTCGTGCTCGCCGCTAACCGTATCAGTCAGCAACTGTCAGGAGGCCAGCGATGAGCAGGCAACCGTTACTCGCCGTCGATCAACTTACCCTGAGTTATCGCAGCGGCAATCTGTGGCAACCGGTAGTGCACAATGTCAGCTTTACGCTTAACGCCGGGGAGATGGTGGCGCTGGTGGGTGAATCCGGATCGGGCAAAACCACCACCGCGCAGGCCATTATCGGGCTGATGGCGGATAACGGCCGCCGCGATCGCGGGGAAATCCGGCTCAACGGCGTCGATATCAGTCAGTGGTCGCAGAAGCGTTTCGATTCGCTGCGCGGTGCGCAGATCAGTCTGGTGCCGCAGGACCCCGGCAATTCCCTTAATCCGGTGAAAACCATCGGTGAGCAGGTGGCAGAAATTCTACGTCTGCACCGGGCGAGTTCCAGCGCCGATCGTCAGCAGCGGGTGATTGAGTTGCTGACCCGCGTCGGGCTTAGCCATCCGGAACAGCGAGTTCACCAGTTTCCACATCAGCTGTCGGGCGGGATGAAGCAGCGGGTATTGATCGCCATTGCGCTTGCCCTGCAACCGGCGTTGATTATCGCTGATGAGCCAACCAGCGCGCTGGATGTAACGGTGCAAAAGCGCATTCTTGACCTGCTGGATCAACTGCGGCGTGAGTCGGGAACCGCCGTGTTGTTTGTAACGCATGACCTGGCGCTGGCGGCCCAGCGGGCTGACCGGATTATGGTATTCCGCCACGGTGAAATTCAGGAATCTGCTCCGGCGACCCGTCTGATCAGCGCGCCGGCACACCCCTATACCCGTCAGTTGCTGCAGGACGCCACCCCGCAACGGCGTACCCGCACTCAGACTCAGCGGGCGAATTTTTCTGCCCCCGCCATCCAGGTTACCGCTATCGCAAAAAGTTTTGCCCTCGGTAAACAGCAGCGGTTACAGGCGCTGGATCAGGTCAGTTTTCAGGTGGCACGCGGCACCACCCATGCGCTGGTCGGGGAATCCGGATCGGGTAAAACCACGCTGGCGCGCATCGTCATGGGATTTGAAACGGCGGACAGCGGTACGGTGACGCTGGACGGCGATATTGTCAACGGACTGCGCGGTGAAGCACTGCGTCAGCTGCGACGCAAAATCCAGTTTGTTTATCAGAATCCGTTTGCCTCGCTCGATCCGCGTCAGACGCTGTTTGAGATCATCGAAGAGCCGTTACGTAACTTTGAGCGCCTGAGCCGCGAAGTGCGTCGGCAGCGGGTCGAGGCGGTGACCGACAGAGTGGCGCTGCCGCTGAGCCTGTTGTCGCGTCGGCCGCATCAGCTCTCCGGTGGCCAGCGTCAGCGGGTAGCGCTGGCGCGCGCGCTGATCGCCGAACCGCAGATACTGGTGCTGGATGAAGCGACCTCGGCGCTCGATGTCACGGTACAGGCGCAGATCCTCGATCTGTTGCAGCAGTTACAGGCGGATCTGGGGCTGACCTATCTGTTTATTACCCACGATTTAGCCACGGTGCGGCAGATTGCCGACAGCGTGACGGTGTTAAAAGCCGGACAGGCGGTGGAGCAAGGTGACGTTGTCACGCTGTTCTCATCCCCGCGCCATCCTTACAGCCGTGAATTAATCGACGCCATCCCTCCATTTATTCCATTGAACACGCTTTCCCTGAAGACTAAGGAGTCAGCATGACCCGTCGCCTCGGCTTTTTTACCCGCCTGCTGGATAAGGTGCCTGCAAAGCAGCGTTACCGGCTGGCAACCGAACAGATTCAGCACGCGGAGCGATGTGGTTTTGATAACGCCTGGGTGGCGCAGCACCATTTTCATCAGGATGAAGGCGGGCTGCCGTCACCGCTGCTGTTTCTGGCGCACGTTGCAGCGATCACCCGCTCTATCCGGCTCGGTACCGCCATTATCACCCTGCCGATGGAGAATGCGCTGCGGGTCGCCGAAGACGCTGCGGTGCTGGATCAGCTGGCGGATGGCCGGCTGGAAATCGGGCTGGGATCGGGCGGTACGCCGTCGTCATTTCACGCATTTGGTCAGCGTTTTGACGCGCGAGGCGTGGCGTTTGCAGAACATCTGCATACCCTGCTCAGCGCCTGGCGAGGCGATTCGCTCGGCCATCCTGATAACCATCTCTATCCGGCAGCGACACAACTGGCCGATCGCGTCTGGATCGCCACATTCTCCGTGGAAGGTGCGGTACGCGCGGCACAGGGCGGACACGGTCTGATGCTGTCCCGCACCCAGCCGCGCCCGGCCGACCAACCGGCGTTACCGCTTGATGCGCTGCAAAACCCGCTGATTGATGCCTATCTGGCGGCGCTACCGGCGGGCGTGACGCCCCGCATTCTCGCCTCCCGCACCGCTTTTGTCGCGGACTCGACGGCGTATGCACGCCAGGTGGCCGAGCCGGGCATTCGCCAGCAGGCGCAACAGTATCGCGCGGGCGGACATCAATTGCGCGGCGAACGCTTCGACGATCTGCTGGCGCAGTTTGATGCCCACGTCGGGGATGTCGCGACGGTTCAGCGCTCGCTGGCACAGGACAGCACGCTATTGCGCGTCACCGATATCTCTTTTCAGGTGCACTCCGTTGAGCCGTCGCATGCTGACACGCTGCGCTCGATCGAACTGATTGCCGAACATCTTGCGCCAGCGCTTCGTGCGGCTGGCGAACCTCGCTAACAGGAGCACGTTATGACTCAAGCTGACGATCTGCTAAACGCACTGGCCGATATCGCCCCCGATTCTGACCTGGCACAAGCGCGCCAGGTCCGCCACGCCGCCACCCAGCATACCCAGGGCAGTTATGCGGTGCTGTTCGGCCAGCAGGAGGATGATTTTCCGCTGCCTGAACGGCTGGCATTGGCCGCGCAGCTGGCGGAGTGGCATGACCAGCCGGGCCTGCAGGCACACTATTTACACCTGCGATCGTCGCAGCCGGGCGGCGTCTCTGAGCGCGATCGGGCCGCCGAAGCGTTTGCCCGACGCCTGACCTTCGAACCGGTCAGCGCGGCACCGGCACACATTGCCGAATTGCAGCAGGCGGGCTGGAGCCCACGCGGCATTGTCACGCTGGCGCAGCTGGTGGCTTTTATCAGTTTCCAGAGCCGGTTGCTGGCCGGTCTGCGTGCATTACAGGGCGATGTGGCACAGGCTGACGCGCCGCCGGTGGTGGCTGGTCACTGGCACGATGCGCCGCACACCGCCAGCGGCAAGACGGCCGTTACCGCCTTTACCCAGCGTGAACTGGGCTGGGAACCCTGGCTGGCGGCGAAACCGCTGGCGGAGTTCAGTGCGGATGAACAGGCTACGCTGGCTAAATTTGGTCATAGCGACTCCGATTATTTCCTTCTGCTGGCGCGTAACCTGCCGCTGCTGGAACAGCGCACCCTGACCGATAAAGGCATTTTCTACACCGCCGGCGGTCTGCCACGTGCTGAACGGGAACTGGCGGCAACGGTAGTAAGTAAGGTTAACGGCTGTATCTATTGCGCGTCGGTCCATGCGCGCAAAGCCAGTCAGTTAGCGAAGCAGGATGATGCGATTCAGAAACTGCTGAACGTGGCGCCGGGTGCGGTGTTGTCCCACGGTCAAAGCCCGCGCTGGCAGGCGCTGATCGCTTTCGCGGCGGCGCTATCGATCACACCGGTGCGGCTGACGCAACAGCATATCGATGCGGTGCGTGATCAGGGGCTGGACACGCTTGCCCTGCTCGATCTGATCCAGTCCAGTGCCTTTTTTGCCTGGGCGAACCGCCTGATGCTGACGCTGGGTGAACCTTTTCTGCCGCAACAACAGGGATAACCATGACATCGTTTTCAACTGAACAACTGGTGCAGTGGCGTCGCGAATTGCATCAGCATCCGGAATTATCCAGTCAGGAATTCGCTACCACCGAACGCATTACCCGCTGGCTGGAACAGGCGGGCATCCGCCTGCTGCCGCTGGGACTGAAAACCGGCGTGGTGGCGGAGATGGGCGACGGACCGGCGCTGATCGCACTACGTGCCGATATCGATGCGCTGCCGATTGATGAAATTACTGACCGGCCGTGGCGCTCACAGCAACCGGGGGTGATGCACGCCTGCGGTCACGATCTGCATACGGCGGTGATGATGGGTGTTGCCCTGCAACTGAAACAGCGTGAAGCCACGCTGCCTGGCCGGGTGCGGATCCTGTTTCAGCCGGCGGAAGAGACCTTTACCGGCGCACGACAGCTGATCGATGCCGGGGCGCTGGAGGGGGTGCAGGCCATCTTTGGCCTGCACAATGCGCCTGATCTGCCGCTGGGGACGCTGCGGACCCGCCCGGGCGCGTTCTACGCTAACGTTGATCGCTTCGTCATCCGGGTTAAGGGCAAAGGCGCACACGCCGCGCGGCCGCAGGAAGGCATCGATTCTATTGTGATTGCCAGCCACATTGTGACCGCTTTGCAGACGCTGCCGAGCCGGGTATTCAGTTCGCTCGAGACGGTAGTGCTGAGCGTGACGCGCTTTACCGCCGGCAACACCTGGAATGTGCTGCCAGAAAGCGTCGAGCTGGAAGGCACGGTGCGAACCCATAACAGCGAGATTCGGGCGCAGATCCCGCAGCGGATTAGCGCATTAATTCAGGGCATCGCCGCCGGCTTTGGTGCCACCGCCGAACTGGAATGGACGGAAGGCCCACCGGCACTGATCAATACGCCAGCTTGGGTAGATGTGGCACTGGAACTGGCGCAGGAAACCGGCTATCTGGCCGAGCGCGCCGCCACCCCGCAGATGGGCGGCGAAGATTTCGCTTTCTATCTGCAACAGGTGCCTGGGGCATTCGTCAGTATCGGCAGCGCCAGCACGTATGGATTGCATCATGCCGGTTTCGATCCTGATGAATCGCTGATCGAGCCTGCGGTGAACTACTTCACCCGCCTGGCGCCACGCGCGTTGCAGATTGTGGCGGCACAATGACCAAAAGAAGGAATCTGCTGATGTCTGTCCCTGTCCCACAACCGATTCTCGATCACGCTGTGATCAATGTCGCCGATCAGCTGGATGCGGCCAGCGCGCTGTTTCGTCGCCTCGGGTTTCAGCTGACCGAACGGGGTCATCACTCGCTGGGGTCCAGTAACCATCTGGCTGTGTTCGGCGAAAACTATCTTGAGTTATTAGGCTATGAGCCGGGCAAGGCCGCCCGCCGTGCCGATCTGTGGCAAGCGCCACCTGGGCTGAGCGGTCTGGTGTGGAAGAGCAGCGAGGCCGATAGTGAATATCAGCATCTGCAGCGGCAGGATCTGGATGGCGATCCCCCCGCCAGCTTTCACCGGCCGGTTACCCTGCCCGATGGCGCGGTGACTGAAGCGCGTTTTCGCACCGTGCGACTGCGCCCGTCTTTAATCCCCAACGGCCGCAGTTTTTTTTGTCAGCATCTGACGCCGGAAGCGGTGTGGCAGCCGGCGTGGCAGGCGCATCCGAACGGTGTGCGCAATATCAGTGAGTTCGTGATTGTGGCGCAGGACCCGGCCCTGTCGGCGCAGGTCTACAGCCACCTGTTTGGCAGCGGAAAAATTATCGCCTGTCCGGAAGGCGCTTTTGTGTTACGCGCCGGTGCTGCCACGGTGCGTTTTGCCTCGGCAGACTATGCGCAGCAGCGCTTTGGGCCGCTGCCGGAAGATTATGATGGCAGTGCGCGGATGGTAGCGCTGGGCTTTGTTAGCGACGATCTGGCCAAAGTTAAAACGGCGCTGCTGGCGGGCGACGTCAGGTTTGAACAACAGCCGGAGGCGATTCTGGTTGAAGCAGGACAGGGTTTTCATCTGGCCTTACGCTTTACCTGAGGCCGGCAGCCAGCGGAATATCGTAAAAAAAACGCCTCTGCTGAGGCGTTTTATCGGGGATGATCAGAAGGTGTAGCTGGCAGTAACCGAGACGTTACGCGGTTCGCCATAAACCACCGAGCTGGCGACGTTAGTGTCGTACTCTTTATCGAACAGGTTATTCAGGTTGCCCTGCAGCGTCAGGTTTTTACTGACCTGATAGCGGGCAAACAGGTCAACCAGCGCATAGCTCCCCTGACGGGCGCGCCAGGTGCCGTTGCCTTCCGGTGCACCGACGTCGTTCCAGACGTGGGTCTGCCAGTTTACTCCGCCGCCCAGCGTCAGCTGTTGCAGCGCAGGCAGGCGATAACTGGTGAACAGGTTGAAGCTGGTCTGCGGCAGTTGCGGATTAAAGGTGCTGCCGTCGCGGTTTTCTGCAATGTAGCGCGTGCCGCCGAAGGTCATCTGCCAGTAATCGGTCAGTGCGCCGTTGACTTCAAACTCTACGCCGCGGCTGACCACGCCTTTACGGCCAATGTAGGCCACATCACCCGAGCCTTTTACCGTCTGGGTAGTGGCTTCGCCGACGTTATCCAGTTCGGTACGGAACACCGACAGTGAGGTGGTAAAACGGCTGTTCATCCAGTCAGATTTCAGGCCCGCTTCGTAGTTTTTACCGATCACCGGCGCCAGATACGCGCCGTTGACGTCGCGATAATCCTGCGGCTGGAACACCGAGGTGTAGCTGGCATAAGCGGACCAGTTTTCAGCGAAATCAAAGATCAGCCCGCCGTAAGGCGTGGTGTTGTTCTTCTCCATCTCGCCGGTCGGGGTTTCGCGATTCCAGTTGGTGTAACGGGCACCGACGATCAAATGCAACGGATCGGCGAGTGAGAGGCGGGTCGCCATGTAAGTTGATTTCTGGCGCACCAGCTGGGTGTCGCTGGCGGGCAAACGTGGCGTCCAGTCGGATTCCGGATACTGACCGTTATAATCATTGAAATTACCCAGCGACTCAGGAGAGATATTTTCGAAGGTGCTGAAGTATTTGTTGTCCTGACGGCTGTAGTTCACGCCGACCATCAGTTCATGCTGGCGGCCAAACAGTTCATAGGGACCACTGGCGAAGGCATCAACCGCATCCACCTTACGCTTGCCGGTGTTGTAGCCGGTTCCGCCGACCACCGGATAGTTGGCGTAGGAGGAGTATCCGACGCCGGTATTCTTATCAAAGAATCCGTCAAGATAGAGCTGTTTACTGTCGAGCCGCATCTCGTTGTGCGCGCCATTCAGCGTGATGTTCCAGCCGTTATCGAAGTCCTGTTTCAGGTTCACAAACAGTTTACGGTTCTCTTTATCGTTATAGGCCCAGTCCGGCGCGGTGTTGTAGCCGCGACGGCTGTGAATCTGACTGCCGTCGGTATACCAGCGTGGTGCACCGCCCCACATGGTGGAGTCTGTATTCACCTGGCTGAACTCATAGCCGACCGACAGCGTGGTCGAATCGGTCAGGTCGGCGTCAACCACGCCATAGACAAACTGCTTTTTCGCGCCGTAACGCTCAATGAAACTGTTGTTATCCTGCCAGCCGGCAATCAGTCGGCCACGCACGTTGCCCGATTCACTCAGCGGTGCGGAAAGATCGGCAACGTAACGCTGCTTGTTCCAGCTGCCGTAACTGGCGGAAACGGTGCCGCCGAATTCCTTGCTGTCGGCGTGCTTGCGCACCATGTTGATGGCGGCGGAGGGGTTGCCTGGCCCGGTCAGCAGGCCAGTTGCGCCGCGCACCACTTCGACCCGCTCATACAGCGCCATGTCGGTCTGGGCGTCACCGAGGTTCCAGCGTGCGGCGAACGCGGTTGGGATGCCGTCAACCATGTAGTTGTCGATCATGAAGCCGCGTGAATAGTAGTTGGTGCGGTCCATATCACCACTGATCCCGCGGATGCCGGTGGTGTTAGAGAGCACATCATTCAGCGACTGAAGCTGCTGATCTTCCATTCGTTGCTTGCTGACAATGCTGACAGACTGCGGCACATCACGCACCGTACCGAGCATTTTGGTGCCCGCGCGGGTCACCGGGACGCTGTAATCGCTGGCCGGAGATGACGCTGCCGCGCCCTCTGTTTGTGCTGAGGCGCTGACCGTCATGGTCTGGTTGTCGCTGGCGGCTGGCGGAGACGTTTCTGCGGCACGGGCGGCATTATGTGCCAGCGAGGTGGCAATCATGGCGGCCAGTAAGGAGTAGCGTAGCGGGCGCTGACGGGCCGACACGCACCTTTCCCTGGCATGCTGAACATCAAAAGACATCGTTAATTCCTCAAATTATTATGATTTTTATGCTGCCACTGTTCACGACCATGCTTCCTGCTGGCATGTCTGCCCTGCTTATGGTTTGAGGAACCAAAACCCTTCCCTGAGCGCCTGGGCGCGAGTGTGATGTTTATTTAAAACAAATGAGAAATATACGCATTGCGATTATCATTGCAAGAATTTGTTAGCAAATGATGCGAATTTATTCAGGACTTGGTATGCGTCGCCGAGAGTTGCTGGCTGGATCAGAGATCGGCGGTATTGACTGATGATGGGTGTGTAAATTATCCGTTGGGGTTGGTAACAGAAACATTCATTATCAAACTGGAGCGAAAACCCGTCGCCAATAAATTTTCATTTAAATGAAATTGTCTGTTTAAATGACAGAATCCCCGCTATTACATTTGGCGTTATCCGCCATGAGTTAGGCTTAAAACGGGAATTTATTTATGCGCCTGAATAAAAATATGCGCACTCTGTCAGCTATTATTATCGTTTGCAGTGCTCTCCCGGCGGGTGCCGCTTCTGTTGCGCACGGTGTCAGCACCGGCTGGGAAAATTTCAGTAATAACGTCGCCACCACATGGCAGCAGCCAGACGGCATCGACTTTTATCTGCCGGCGATTACCTGGCATAACCGGGCAACCTACGATCGTGAACACATTGATAAGTATAATGAAAGGCCGTGGGGTGCCGGCGGAGGGATATCCCGTTATGACCAAAAAGGTAACTGGCATGGCCTCTATATTATGACCTTCAGGGATTCTTTTAATCAGTGGGAACCCTTTGGTGGTTATGGCTGGCTAGCGACCTGGCGGCCATTAGCGGATGAAAAATTCCACTGGGGGGCCGGATATACCGCCGGTGTTACCGCCAGGCATAACTGGCAATATATTCCGCTACCGGCGATATTGCCGCTGGCGTCTGTCGGATACGCTAAGCTCGACTTTCAGATGACCTATATTCCCGGCACGCACAATAATGGCAACGTCTATTTCGCCTGGCTGCGCTACCATTTATGAAAATAAGGCCTGAACGCTTAGGCTGACATGGCCATAATAGAACTTTCATTCAGGGTCAGCGTTTCGCCGTCGAAGCGATGGCGTAACGCCAGGTAACTTTCGCAACCGATGATCTGTTCTACCGCCGCCGAATAAGCGTTCATTGCGCTGCGCATTTGCGTCAGATAATCGTGCGTGTCATACACCTTATCTATTCCTTCCAGCGCGTGGTTCATGATTTTTCTGGCGACGTCGTTCGGGGTATCCAGCGCGGAAAGTTTGGAACGCGCGGTGCGGCGTAAATCGCGCGGGGTAAAGGCGTCGAGTCCCAGCCCACGCGGGGCGCGGATCATGCGGCGCAATGCCTGATTCAGCGCACCTTTCGACAACGGTAACTGCGGATCGCGCGGTGCCGGCACCAGCCAGGGTGAGTCAGGATCGGTGGCGCGCATCAGCGCATCTATGCACTGACGCATCAGCGGCGAAATCGGCAGGATATGTTCCCGTTGTGATTTGTTGCGGGTGCCCTGCTTCCACAGGCCGAGTGTCAGATCAAATTCCGCTTTTTGCGCCTGCACAATTTCATCGGGCCGTCGTGCACTGACCAGGCACAAGCGCAGCGCCCAGCGCGCCTGCTCAGACAAAGCCCAGTTATCCAGTCCATGCCAGAACACCCAGATTTCAGCATCGGTCAGCTGGCGACTGCGCGGCGGCGTCGCGCGTCCGGCAACATCACGTTTTTTCATTGAGGCGATCGGTGAATGATCAAGATAGCCCTGCATCTCTGCCCAGGCGAGAAACTGTTTAGTCAGGGCGAAGACCCGCCGCGCCTCTTCTTTCTTACCGTCGGCAATCAAAATGTTATACAGGCGGTTGAGCCGTAAACGGTTGATCGATTTAAGCGGCTGCGATCCGATGTTTGGCAGCACATGTTTCAGTAATGATGACACGGCGATTTCCGGGCGGCGGCGACTGACCAGCAGTGATAATTTGACCCAGACTTTCATCACCTGCTCAACCGAGCCTTCATCACCAAAGTTATCCAGTTCACCCAAAGAGGCGGCTCTGACCTGATCCAGCCAGATCAACACATGGCGGCCAACATGGGGCGAACGTAATTCTGCAACCGTCACAATGATCCTTTACCTGTTCTCTTCTTCGCTGCAAGGCGGCAAATTTTAACGCGTATTGTGATGTGACTCCAGACCTAATAAGTCTGGAGTCACAATGACGCGTTCTGATAAAATCTGAGGCTGCTGGCGGGGATTTTCCCCGGTCGATATTGAGAGATAAATTGCTCTTAAAAAGAAGACCCCGGGACCCGCTACTCCCAGGGTAATTGTTGTTGCCAACGCTCAACCAGCAAATCTATAAACGCGCGTATCCGCGGTGATAAATGGCGTTTACTGGGATAAATAAGGCGTATCGGTTCGGCAGTAAAGGGATAATCCTGAAGGATGGGGATCAGTCGCCCTTTGCGGAGGTCCTCACCGATCAGATAGGTAGGCAGATGCACAATACCAAAGCCTGATAACGCCGAGGCTCTTATTGCTTCAGAACTATCGAGATTTAATCGGCCAGGTCCTTCATAGATAAATGTGCCCTGCGGTGTTTCGAACCGCCAGCTACGTCTTTTTTCTGCGCTCAGCAGAAAGATAGTGTCGTGTTCGATTAACGCCTGTGGCGTCTCAGGTTCCCCCCGCGAGCTGAGATATTCCGGTGAGGCACAGGTGACAATTTTCTGTGTGGCAATGGTTCGGGTCAGAATACGTGAATCATCTCGTGGCTCGCCTATGCGTACGGCAATATCAAAACCTTCTTCAATCAGATCAACAAATCTGTCGCTAAACGACACTTCAGCCCGAAGCTGCGGCCACTTTTTCAGGTAAATATCCAACAGTGGCAGAATATGTCGCTGACCAAAAGACAGGGGTGCGCTAAGCCGTAGCGTTCCAGCCGGTTGTATGCGGCGCATCGCCATTGCCGCATCTATCTCGTCCAGATCGTCCAGTATCTGACGGCATCTATCGAACATGACCCGACCTTCGTCAGTCAGACTAAGGCTGCGGGTAGTGCGATTAAGCAGTCTGACACCCATGCGGGTTTCCAGCCTGACGATGCTCTTTCCTATCGCCGAACGCGTGATGCCAAGTGAACCTGCTGCATGGGTATAGCTGCCTGCTTTAACGGCGGCAACAAACGCCGCGATGTCATTAATGCTGTTAATTTCCATTGTTGCTGTTCCGGTTAAATGGGCGTGACCGTACCCGGATATGGGAAGCACATTCCCTTAATGTTCGGATATTATAAGTTTTCGCTAAATAACTGAACAAATTAAAACAGGAAGAATTATGCTGAATCCACAAACTAAACAGGCTGTCAAAGCGTGGTCTGAAAGTCTGGCTGGTCTTGCGCCTGTCATCACCGGTGCAGATGTCACGACACCGATGAGTGAAATTCGCGCCGCTTATACCCGTATGCTGGCAAAAAATCAGGCACCGGCAGACGTCAGTTTTAGTGACGTCGATATGGGTGGCGTGCCGGGGACGCTCGTTACGCCAGCGACCATCAAAACCGACGCTGTCGTGATGTATATTCACGGAGGTGCTTACATCGTCGGTGAGCCGGCGGGCTATCACGGCATTGGTGGTAACTATGCCAGTATGCTGGGTGCCCGTATCTATATGCCAGATTATCGGCTGGCACCAGAATATCCTTTTCCGACGCCGATAACTGATACCTTACAAGCGTATAAGTGGTTGACAGAACAGGGTTATGACGCCAGCAAAATCGTACTGGTGGGTGAATCTGCTGGCGGCGCAATGGTGGTGACAGTGATGGTGGCCGCCCGTAATAAAGGATTACCTCTGCCAGCCGGTGGCGTCGCTATTTCGCCGTGGGCAAATCTTGAACATAGCGGCGCATCCATGACAAACAGAGAGGGCCTTGATCCGCTGAACACCAGGGCTGGACTCGATTTTCTCGCACGCACCTTCCTCGGTGACGCACTACCAAATCATCCGATGGCATCCCCGGTGTTTGCCGACGTGACCGGCTTGCCGCCGATTCTTATACAGATTGGGGAAAATGAATTGATGTTAAGCGACGCGATGCGACTGGCATGTCACCTCGGTGATCATCGCGTCCGGGTTAATCTGGAAGTCTGGCCGGGAATGTTCCATGCGTGGCACTTTTTCACCGGGCTGCAGCCGGAAGCAGTTCAGGCCATGGAAAGCTCGGTCAGCTTTATTCGGCAACTGCTGCCAGATGCCGCAAAATAATAAATCGTTATACTGCATCAGCCTGCTGCAACAGGCATTCTTGTCCTTATATAATCTTTTTCATCAGGCTTATGGCAGGTGTCATTGGCACGATTACACCTGCCATGTTATATCGCTGTGTTAATCATTATTAAATGGAACAGCAGCAATTATTTTATCCTTCGCTTATCGAAGGTTATGGTTTTCACTTTCACCGTAGCGGATAGTCAAGCCATCGGTGATTGATATAATTGTCGCGCTGAAACCTGCGCGGCGAAAGCAATACAAAATGCTAGCAGGCTACAGACTATTAAGTATTCGCTCAGGGCTTTTAGCAGTGGATAGTGATCCATCATAATGCTCAGCGCAAAGGGCAGCCAGTTACCCACATAGCCGGTGATATACAGCAGGTTGATAAGATGTGCCCGCTGTTGCTGGCGGGCAACCTGATTCACAATGGTTGCCGCACCGACCAGTATCGCCCCGTAAGCAAAGCCTTCTGCAATCACCGCAACCAGAACCAGGGCGGGACTGACAAGGTGCACGCTGACCAGGGCGAGTAATATCGCAGCCAGCTGCGTGCTCACCCCGATTTTTAGCGAAGAGTAATGGTGCCTTTTTCGCATCAGCCACTGGGTGATGCCCGCCGTAAGCAGGAATAGTGACAGGCAATAACTGACCATCTGCACGCTGCCGATCGCGTAGCCGTTGTGAGCCAGCGTCGGACCCTGAGACATCAGAGTTGATGCCATTGCCCACGACAGAAAGATCGCCATGCAGCAGAGGTAAACATCTCTGAGAGTGAGCGGCCGATGGCGGTGGCGCGTCAGGGCTTGCTGCGGATGAGCAACCGGCTGGAGCGGTTTATTCACAATTTCGCGGCAACGCCAGATGGCGAAAAGGGAGAGTAAAACCAGCACCAGTAAAATAATGAACGGGGCTTTTAAGCTGTAAAAATTATGCTGTACGATATTGCCGGTAATAAACGGACCGATGGCCTGACCCAGAATTAAGGCGGCGGAAGCGATCAGCGCAGCATGATTACTGACTTCCGTTGCGAATATTTTTATCAGCGAGCGGTTAATATAGGCCATTAATATACCTGAACCTAAACCGGTTATTAACCGGGCAATCAGCAGCAGCGTAATATTATCGGCAAACATCATCAGCAACGATGAAATCAATACGCATCCCAGTCCGGTATAAACAGGTCGGGTATAGGCTTCCGGCCGGACGTTTACTTTCGCGGTAAACAGCAGTGCGAGCAGAACACCGGCGGCGTAAACGCCAAACACCGCCATAATCTGTGAGGCGCTGAACCGGTATAAGCTGACATAAACCGGATACAGCGGCGTTGGCAGACTGCTACTGAGCATGCCTGAAAAAAAGGCCAGCGCCAGTGCCAGTCCTGCCTGTGAGGATTTTGTCGTCGGGATCATCAGTTTTGCTATCCAGGAAATTGGTGAAACGTCGACAGAACGTTATCACAACCCCTTCTGGATGGGATTCGAGCCGCAGGCAAACCCACTGTGACGAAGATTCACAGTGGGCTTTGAAGAGGAGCGCGAAGGTTAACCGGTGACGGTCTCAATGTGCCACGGATGCAGGGCAAGTTGCTGTTCCATGAAGTTGATAAAACAGCGGATGCGTGGGCTGAGATGCTCTCTTTTGGCGTAGATCAGATAGAGCGGCTCTCTGATCGGCGACTGGAAATTGGTCAATAGCGGCACCAATTTTCCCTGCCCGATATCACGGTGGATATGAAAATCAGCCAGCCGGACAATGCCCTCGCCCTGAATAGCCAGATCGCGCAGTAAATCACCCTGCGACAGTGAAGCCACCGGCGTTACTGGAAAAATCCGGCTCTGAGCGTCTTCAGTATAAACCCACTGGTTCCAGTGACTTTCAAAGTTGAAGTGAAAACAGCGATGTTCAATCAGATCACGCGGATGGGACGGGATGCCGTGCCGGCTGAGGTATGCCGGTGAAGCACAGGTAATCCACTGACTTTCGCCGATACGACGGGCAATACGTGACGAGCTGGCCAGCACGCCACCATAGATAGCCAGATCCAGACCTTTGTCGAACTGATCCTGATAAAGCGGCCCGGTTTCAATATCCACTTTCAGCGCGGGATAAGCCGCAATAAAAGCAGGCAGCCAGGGCAGGATCTGGTAGCGGGCAAAGGTCGTCATGGTCCGTATCTTTAGCTGGCCGCTGATCTGATTAGGCATATCTTCGGCCAGTGAATCAGCTTCGGCCATCGCATCCACCACCGCACGGGCGCTTTTGAGATAGACATGCCCTTCTTCCGTCAGCTTTAACGCGCGCGTCCCGCGAACGAACAGCCTGACCTGCAGTCTGGCCTCCAGCCGACCAATCAGTTTACTCATCGCAGAAGGCGTTAATCCTTTAGCCCGTGCGGCGGCAGAGAAGTTGCCATATTCATAGGCCCAGATGAAAGCCAGTAGCTGATTGTAATTATCCATCCTGTTCCTGGTGAACTATCGTGAAAATATCGGGAGCGTGATATTACCTAAAAAACCCGGTGCGAAAAGGACTACCGCGGCGCTTACGGAATGAATCCGCCAGCGTTTACAGCCGGATCGCTTTGCTGCCCGTCTGCCGCAGAGGCGGTCTGTTGCAGCCCTTTCACCGATTACTGTTGTTCGCCGGCAGCTTTCGTCGCCTGTGTTTCGGGACGATGTTAAATGCATTTCCCTGCTGAACGACAGGAACTGACTACCTGCTCTGCTCAGTCACCCGCCCACCAGCCCCCCGCAATGTACATTAAACGGCCTAACGTGAAGGAATGTAAAGTTATCCAGATCGGATATACAATGATAACTATTCTCATTATCATACGCATTTGCTTACATACCTTAACGATTCAGGGAGATTTTCTAAGTGAATGTAACTATGCATGTCCGGAAGCGCCCCGTTGCGCTGCTGTTGGCGGGAATATTGAGCACCTCCGCCTCTGCAGCTAACGAGGCTGAAACAGAAAAGCTGGCTGATGACCAAACAATGCTGGTCACTGCTGAACAGGAGTTAAAGCAACAGCCGGGCGTCTCGGTGATTACCGCGCAGGACATTGAAAAAAGTCCGCCGGTCAATGACCTTTCCGACATCATTCGCAAAATGCCGGGCGTTAACCTGACCGGTAACAGTGCTAACGGGGTACGCGGGAATAACCGCCAGATCGACATTCGCGGCATGGGCCCGGAAAACACCCTGATCCTGATTGATGGCGTACCCACCACCTCGAGAAATTCAGTGCGTTACAGCTGGCGAGGCGAGCGCGATTCCCGTGGCGACTCTAACTGGGTACCGGCCGAAATGGTTGAACGTATCGAAGTGATCCGCGGTCCGGCGGCTGCCCGCTACGGCTCTGGTGCTGCCGGTGGCGTGGTCAATATTATTACTAAGCGCCCGACCAATGACTGGCACGGTTCGCTGTCGCTGTTCACCAATCAGCCGGAAGATGACAAAGAAGGTGCTACTCGCCGCGCTAACTTTAACCTCAGCGGCCCGCTGGCCGGTGACGCGCTGACCATGCGGTTATACGGCAACATCAACAAAACCGACAGTGATGCGTTCGATATAAACCAGTCGCAAAACGGTTCCGCTGCTGCTGGCCGCGAAGGGGTGCGCAACAAAGATATTAACGGCGTGCTGTCGTGGAAACTGACCCCGTTACAGGTGATTGATTTCAGCTACGGTTACAGTCGTCAGGGAAATATCTACGCCGGCGACACCCAATACAGCAACGGTGCTGGCAATGCCCTGATTGAATCGCTGGATGGGTCAGAAACTAACCGCCTCTACCGCCAGACCTACGGCATCGCCCACAACGGTATCTGGGATTGGGGGCAGTCGAAACTGACCTTCAATTATGAAAAAACCAACAATACCCGCCTGAACGAAGGCACCGCCGGCAGCGGTGAAGGACGGATTAACAGCAACACCTTTTCAACCAGTCGCTTCGAGAGTTACCGGGCCGGTGGCGAAGTGAGTTTCCCGCTGGAGTTAGTGCGTGAACAGACCGTCACGCTTGGGGCTGAGTGGAACCGCGATGAACTGAACGATCCCAGCTCGATGAATGGCACCAGTGCGCCGAATGTGTCCATTGGCGATGTGAGCGGTGATGCTGGCGCGCGCAGCAGTAAAAACAGCGCTACTCTTAGCTCACTCTACTTTGAAGACAACATTGCGGCGACCGACAGCACAGAAGTGATCCCCGGTCTGCGTTTTGATTATCACGACAGTTTCGGGGCGAACTGGAGCCCATCGCTCAATATCTCACAGGGTTTAGGCGATAACTTCACGCTGAAAGCCGGTATTGCGCGCGCGTTTAAAGCCCCTAACCTCTATCAGTCAACCGAAGGCTATTTACTGGCTACTCGCGGTAACGGTTGTCCGATTGGTGTAACCAGCGGCAGCTGTTATTTGCTCGGTAATGAAAATCTTGACCCGGAAATCAGCATAAATAAAGAGCTGGGCATTGAGTATAGTCAGAACGGTTATATCGCAGGGCTTACCTGGTTCCGCAACGATTATAAGAACAAGATCGTCGCCGGAACCGAGCGTATTGGTTTTGCCTCTAACGGCAACAATATCCTGCAATGGTCCAACGGCGGTAAAGCCGTGGTCGAGGGGCTGGAAGGAAATATGACCATTCCACTGGTGCGCGATATGCTGGAATGGCGTACCAACGCGACGTATATGATTGAGTCAAAGGATAAGAAGACCGGTAATCCGCTGTCGATCATCCCGGAATACACCATCAATACCCTGCTCGACTGGCAGGTGACTCAGGACTTTTCAACCAACCTGAACTGGACAATGTATGGCCGCCAGAAGCCGCGTGAAAATGCAGAGTCACGCACCGAAGCAAGTTCGCCGATGTCGACCCGTGAAGTCGGTGCCTATTCCATCTTTGGGCTGAATCTCAATTACGACATCACTAAAAATTTGCGTGCCAATGCCGGTATTAACAACCTGCTGGATAAGCGTATCTACCGTGAAGCCGAAGGTGCCTCAACCTATAATGAGCCGGGCCGGGCTTATTATGCCGGCCTGACCATGTCCTTCTGATTGTGACAGGCGCTTCCGGCTGGAAGCGCTTTTCTTCATTGCGGCTCATCGCGCCTGCGCGCAGCGTTTTGCGAGGTGAACGGGGATTGAGCAGGATACAGCGACAACACTTCTGACCATAAAAAAGCCCGGGCAAAGATGCCTGGGCTGAATCGACACACTATGCGTCTTAATCCGGGCCTGAGGCAGTGAGCCCGGCCCCGGTTATTAACGTACCAGGTGCAGAAAGTGCAGATGCTTTTCGTACTGATCCAGAATATCGTTGATAATCTGCTCCTGCGTCCAGCTCATTACGTCGTAATCCTGCCCGCCCTCCTTAAGGTATACCTCGGCACGGTAGTAGCGATGCTCTTCTTTTTTCTCATCGCCTAATCCGGCAAGGGCAAAAGTTGGCTGGATATACGAGCGGAGGCGAACTTCATAAACAAAGTTGAGTTCATTTCCCAGATCCACTTCAAAATGTACCCGGTCGTCTGCACTATCATTGAGATGAGAAGCGGTGCCTTGCTTGAGCAGTTCGCCGCTGACCATATGCATGGCAGGCTGAATAACTTCATTCATAAATCGTTTTACATTTGAACGCTTGGGAAAATAGGCAATGTTCCTCAACCGGCGTTGCCAGGAAATAGGATTTCGTGAAGCCGGTGAGGCTATGGTGGTGATCTGCTTACTCTCACGTTTGTAATAATCAATTCGCAGCGCTTTGAAAAGCCCGTAAATCGACGCCAGAAGAATAATCGCAAAGGGCAACGCACTGGCGATGGTGACCGTTTGTAGCGCTTTCATGCCGCCTGCCAGTAACAGCACGATGGCAACAACACCCATCATTGAAGCCCAGAAAATACGCTGCCAGACCGGCGTATTATCGGTGCCTCCTGACGCTAAGGTATCAACCACCATCGCGCCGGAATCAGCTGACGTCACGAAAAAGACGACAACCATGGCCATAGCAATAAACGACAGCACTGAACTAAAGGGGAAGTGCTCAAGAAAGTTAAACAACGCGAGGGTCTGATCGGACTGTACGGTCTCTGCCAGGTCGCGAGCGCCTTTACTCACGATCAGCCAGATAGCGCTGTTACCGAAAAACGTCATCCACAGCAATGTGAAACCGGCTGGCACAAACAATACACCGGTAACGAACTCACGGATGGTTCGTCCACGCGAAACGCGGGCAATAAACATCCCGACGAAGGGTGACCAGGCCAGCCACCAACCCCAGTAAAACAGGGTCCAGCCTCCCAGCCACTTGCTGGATTTAGGCTCATAGGCATACAGATTAAAGGTCTTGTTTACTATTTCTGAAAGGTAACCGCCGGTATTCTCAACAAACGATTTCAGCAGCAGAACCGTTGGCCCCATCGCACCAACCAGAACCAGCAACAGCACCGCCAGCGTCAGATTAATTTCTGAAAGGATACGGATCCCTTTATCCAGTCCCGATACCACAGACAAGGTGGCGAGTCCGGTAATAACCACAATCAGTATCACCTGTATGGTTTGGTTAACCGGAATTCCGAAGAGATGGTTGAGTCCGGCATTGACCTGCAGGACGCCATAACCCAGCGAGGTTGCTACACCGAGCACGGTACCGATAACCGCAAAAACATCTACGGCATGCCCTATCGGCCCATAAATTTTTTCGCCAATAATCGGATAGAGTGCTGAGCGCAGCGTCAGCGGCAGGCCGTGGCGATAACTGAAGAAGGCCAGTATCAATGCAACGATGGCGTAGATTGACCAGGCATGCAGCCCCCAGTGAAAGAAGGTGATGCGGAGGGCCTCCTTGGCGGCTTCCACACTTTCCGGTGTGCCTGACGGCGGTGCCATGTAGTGCATTACCGGCTCCGCCACGCCAAAGAACATCAGCCCTATGCCCATACCCGCTGAAAACAGCATGGCAAACCACGAGACATAGCTGAAATCGGGTTCAGAATGGTCGGGGCCCAGCTTGATGTCACCAAACCGGGACATGCCCAGATAGGCGACGCTCATCAGTATCAGAGCAACCGTCAGTATATAAAACCAGCTGGCATTGGCGAAGATGCCGCTTTGCAGCGCGCTGAGCTGCTTGTCAGCTTGTTCAGGAAAAATTGCGGCAAAAGCAACGATAAAAAATATCAGTATGGCGGAGCTGTAAAACACCGGAGGATTGATTTTACTTCGCTGAGTTTGCTCTGTTATTTTTGGTTGAGACATATAACCTCTCTGCTAGACCATTTCTGAATGTAACAGCCATTATGACAGAGCAGATGAAAATTTCAGGAAACGAACGAATTTTATAGGATTTTTTCTCGTGCCTGGCATAACTTCCTGACAACCTTTATCAAAATCTACTTGATGCACACGGAAAGATGGGCATTGTTCATATCGTCATGCGACCTAAAAACACACGACTGATTCAGGCGTCAAAGAGTAAAAGGTGAAACAATAACAATTAAACCAGAATGCGCCCTGAAGTGTTTAGTGGGGTTGTCTCAGGTCTTAATCGCCACTGTGTTGACACCAGGACATGACCGCCTGTGTCTGCTATAAAATTTAAGCGGCTGTTCACATCCCATATCACCAGCAGCGCTTTGATAAACCCGTAGTAAACTGCTTTGGGGTAGTGGGCAGCAGCTTTACGCATCAGCAGACACGCCGGAATCATCGAATGTTCGAAACCAGGCTACTTCTGCCTGCTGAAACAGTGGCAAATGGCCTCATCACACGCATCGATGAGGTGATGATACTCTACTCGCTATGAGGCTGAGTGACGTCATCGGAATCTGCCGCCAGGACTACCTTTCTCAGCACCTCATTTATTCAGCTATCCACCGTCACGGGCGTTATCCCTGCCCTGTGCGTTCGGACAAACTGACGCAGGCATTTACACGAGCTTAGGCGCAGTACGGTTTAAGTGAGGAGGCGGCCCCGCCGACCTTGCATGAAATCAAAGATCTTTCGATGTCCAAAAAGTATTCCGATTCATGCGCAGATGAATATCTGTTGGTATAAGACATGCTCTTGATTTTCATATGAATT
Source organism: Pantoea sp. X-Soil-MYKO-1785 (assembly GCF_059730675.1). NCBI lineage: Bacteria > Pseudomonadati > Pseudomonadota > Gammaproteobacteria > Enterobacterales > Erwiniaceae > Pantoea > Pantoea sp. X-Soil-MYKO-1785. Next base: position 396,577 of record NZ_AP036001.1, on the reverse strand, counting down.
CCAGACATTTCCACACCGGTGAGAAAGTCTCCTTGCAAATCATATCGTTGTCATTAAGCTATATATAAAACATATACGTTTCATATAGGGTTTACATGGGCATCGTTAAAATTTCCGACCTGATGCATGAAAATCTGCGCATTGCCAGCCAGGCGATGAGTCGATCGATCAATGCGCAGGCAGAGCACTGGCTCAAGCTGGGAATGCTGGCGGAGTTCTATCCGCAACTGACCCAGCAGCAGCTCGCACAGATGCTGATTCGATTAGAACTGGAAGGCAGTTCTGATATCCGACATTTACTTCATCAAGAAAGTCTCACTTCACAAGGAGATGTGTCATGAACACGGTTAAAATTCATACTTCGGAAGAGATTGAAAAGGCCCGCGCGGCCGGACATGCCGCCGCGCAGGTGCTGGCGATGATTACGCCGCACGTTCGGCCCGGTATCACCACCGAAGAGCTTGATGATATCTGCCACGATTTCATAGTGAATGAGCTGAAGGTGATTCCGGCTAACATCGGTTATCACGGTTATACCCGTACCACCTGTACCTCGGTTAACCACGTGGTTTGCCACGGCATTCCCGCCAGCAAAAAATTGAAAGATGGCGATATCGTGAATATCGATGTAGCGATCGTTAAAGATGGCTGGTACGGCGATACCAGCCGGATGTATTTCGTCGGTACGCCGTCAGTACGCGCTAAACGCCTGGTTGATATCACTTATCAGTCGATGGTAGCCGGGATTAAAACGGTTCGTCCGGGCGCGACGCTGGGCGACATCGGTGCGGCAATTCAGCGTGTGGCGGAAGCGGCTGGCTTCTCGGTGGTGCGTGAATATTGCGGCCACGGCGTGGGCGAAATCTATCATACCGATCCACAGGTGCTGCATTACGGTACGCCGGGAGAAGGCATGCCGCTTAAAGCCGGGATGATATTTACCATCGAGCCGATGATTAATGCCGGTAAAGCCGGCACCAGCGTGCTGTCGGATGGCTGGACGGTGGTGACCAAAGATCGTTCTTTATCAGCACAATGGGAGCATACCGTGGCGGTGACTGAAGATGGATTTGATTTGTTAACGCCATGGCCCGAGGGTACCGGCGACTATGCGCCGATCTGAGCCTGCAGCCTGAGGGTAAGACCTCAGGCTCATTCTGACCTGATAGCGCAGAGATCGTTTATCTGCGGCCTTTAACCACTGAGGCTGCCCAGTTGAAATCACCCACTTCACTTGCTGCCAGCGATGATGGCTTTTTCCGGCGCAGCGGTTTTTTCTTCTCCTTTTCTGCCTGTACTCTCTCTTTCTCAAGCTTGTTCGACATGATGAGCTGTCGCGCTTCGGTATTGAATTCTTTCTCTTTTTTACTATCAGGCTCTTTGCCGGTCCGTTGGCGATACTTCTGCACCAGCCCGTTGAACGTTTCCTCTACAGCCAGTCGTTCATCAGCGTTGAACTGATCAATCGAGATCATCTTCTTGTCGTTCATAGCATCGTGTCCAGTGGTGAATTCACCGGCCAAGTGTACCGCATCCGCGGCTGCTTCAGTGGGCTGATTAGCATTAATCCGCTATCGGTCAGGTTATACCTGCCGGGCTGGTTATTATCAGCGCGATTCTCACCGAAAATGTGTGCGTTGACCCTGTTAAAAATAAGGACATCTCTTAATATAAAACTCATCTTTATCAGGTTTAATGGCAGTGACCACGTACTGCCGGGGAGCTGAGGCTATGGCAAAAGAGACCGACCGACTGTCGCAGGCTTTGTTGCGACGGCATGGGATAGGCGTAAAACAGAAACGCATCCATTTTCGCGGCAAAGATTTGCTGTTTCAGTTACACAACGCCCATTACGAAGTGTTCAATGGTAATCAATGCATTGCCACTCTCGACACCAACAACATTAATGATGCTATAAAGCAGTTCAAATTACGCAATTTGTAGCTATCGTGTTGGGTTCGCTGAAGGTCTCGATCAGTATCTTACCGACAGAGAAGTCATTTTCAGCCTGATTGAACCGGATCCCGGGGGGGGATGTCGCTCACGCCGGGCGGGTACTACACGCTTTGGTCGACCGGTCATTCAGGGCAACACTTTCGTTGATTTTACGTCATCACCTAACCAACGCCTCTCTGGCTGTAACCGGGGAGTGACAGCCAGCTGTTGCAAAACAAGTGTTGTTAACCAGAGCCGCCCGCTATTGCGCCGCGTTGAGTCCACCTTTATTCCTGAGCAAGACCGGCCTTACTGGTATGGCGGATTTCAGGCGGGTCATCTCTGCCGTTTTCCTGATGTAAGTCCGGAAGTGTGGCGTTTCTCTGTGCCGCTGGTAATCGGCCTCACTGGCGTAAATTTCATAGAAGTACCAGCGAAAAGGGTTTTTGATCTCAGTAGCGGCATACATAGCCAGCACGCCCGGTTCTACTTTGATTGACTCCGCCATTTCCGGCAGGACGATTTTTTTGAATGCCTGCTGGAATTCAGGTTTTACATCGACTATCACCAGATTGTTTATGGTTTCTGCATTCCGGACCACGTGTTTATCACCAAGAAACTGTGGTATTACCCTTATCTGCCTTTTCTTCTCAATAATCTCAGGCGCCAGGGCAACGAAGTTATTATAGCGTTCGGCATTAATGTGTTGTTGATAACCTTGATTGTTTTTATACAGTTCGATCATATAAGCGTGTCGCGCATCCTCCTTATGCCTCAGGGAATACATGGCCAGCGTCCCCTCCTCCTGGTCAACTGATTTCGTAATGGTCTCCTTTGCGATCTCATCATATCGCTGGCTTTTATCAGCTTTGATGCTGAACTCAAAAATATTCATTATGGTGCCGTCTGGAAAATAAGGGCTTTTCGCTATGGCGGCCCCGCTCATTATCAGACTAACGAAAATTACGCTTATATTTTTCACGGAATACCTTTATATCATAGGATGACTCTTCAGGCGTCTCGGCCGTTCTGCCCTGATACCTGTGAGCGTTGATTGCAACGCATGGGTATCATCAGGATGAGACAAGAAGCGCGCCGTGGTAATTATTTTGCTCCGGAACTTAATATCAATCGAGAAGTGGCGAGATAAATATCAGCCGTATAAGCTTTGCGGTGATAGATATTTTTAACCCTTCCTTCTGTCATATCTGATACCAATTTTATTGCCGCTGCGGTGTGTAATGTTCCCTGCAGGCTAACCTCGCTAAGGTTTAGCATCCGGCTGTCCCGGCAGACCTTCAACTATATAGGTTCTTGAATTGCCGGCGCGGTGGCGTATGGGAATCAGTTGCTGGTATTCAGGCGAATTATACCAGTCCTGAGCGTTTTTCAGACTGTCAAACTGGATAATGACGAGCCTACCCTGTGCGCCAAAACCTTCTTTAACATCAGGTTCCCCACCACGTACGATGAAACGCCCGCCGTAATGCCTGAAGGTCGATTCGACCTGAGCACTGTAGGGTTTTATTGCTTCACGATCTGTTGCCTGAAACTCTGCGACATAAAAAGCAGGTGTTGCCGCCAGCGCGGATGTCATGCTCAACATCGTCGCCAGCGCCGCCAGCATTATTTTATTCACCCTTTCTCTCCTGTTCAAATTTGCCGCTCGGTTATTTATCGCGTCCATACCTGCTTCGTGTCTTTAGTTTTCGGGCTGTTTTGAGCCATAATCCCGGTTAAAGCATGTGGCTGATAACACGCCTCCAGATAATCAATATCCTCCGGGCTAAGCTGCAGTTTTACGGCATTAACGGCACCGTCAATATGATGTTTCTGGGTGGCGCCCACCACAGGCGCAGTTGTTTTTGTCAGCAGCCATGCCAGCGACACTTCGGTCATAGAAACATCATATCGCCTGGCCAGTTCAGCCACCCGATCGATAATCACCCGATCCTGCTCAGCAGTTTTGTCGTATTTTCCTTTGGCATAATCATCTTCAGCAGCCCGTCGCGTAAGGGTATTAGCCGGTCTGGCAAGACGTCCGCTGGCAAGAGAGCTGTAAGGCGTCAACGCAATGTTGTCCTCTGCGCACAGACCAAATAGCTCACGCTCATCTTCACGCATGATCAGGTTATAGTGGCTCTGAACGGAAACAAACGGGGTCAGCCCTTCCTGCCCGGCAAGCGCGTTCGCTTTCGCAAGCTGCCAGGCATAGCAGTTTGATATCCCAATGGCGCGCACTTTACCGCCGGTGATTGCCGCATGCAGCGCTTCCAGCACCTCAATGACCGGCGAGTTATAATCCCAGATGTGGTAGATATAGAGGTCGACATAGTCCATGCCGAGATTGCGCAGGCTCTGATTGAGCGATTGTGTCATTGCCTGTTTAACGCTGATGCCGCTGGTAATCTGCTCGGGCGTTCGTGGCAGAAATTTTGTTGCTACCACTACCTCCTCGCGTTTTACACTGTCACGCAACGCCCGCCCCACAAAACGCTCGCTGGATCCGTTTTGATAGGCGATGGCGGTATCGAAAAAATTGATGCCCTGCTCAAGTCCGTAACGGATAATCTCGCGGCTTTCCGCTTCACCCAGCGTCCAGCGATGCTGTCCGGTGGCAGGATCACCAAAGCCCATACATCCCATGCAGATACGGGATACGCGTAAATCACTGTTACCCAGAGTGGTGTACTGCATCATGTTAAATCCTCGCTGATCATTCCGTGGCAGACTTTGATTTACCCTTGCTGAAGCTGATGCAGGTTTTCTGCAATCATTTTGGCAATGAACGGCCGTACCTCATAGGTCGCCAGGTCGGGATAAAAGGGGTCTTCTTTCAGGATTGTCGTGAGGGCCTCAAGACTCTCAACATTCGCAATAATGACCCCCGATCTTTCACGATCGGCATACGGACCAACAACCACAAATATTCCGGTCTGGAAATAATGCCTGAACCATTTGGCATGCCCGCTGAAAAGTGATTCATATTGTTCAGCTGAAATCGCGTCGCTTACCGTAATCGTGATAATGAACATCTCAGTTCCTCATTTAGCTGGCTGCTTGCATATCAGAAGAGAGCGAATTGATGACTGCTACCAGCCTTAATGCGTGCTGCCGGGCGAGCGTTTTTTGCTGCATGATTTTTTGGTGGTCCCTGCCGACATAACTGATGCCGCAGGTATAAACCGGCTCAAGCAGTTCCAGATGACAAAGCCTGGCCGTCGTTTCTAACGGCAGGAGGTAATCCTCGACGCGATGCCCGAATAACCCTTCTGGCGCATACAGTGCATCCGGTGCGCCGGTTGTGAATGAAAGAATCAGCTTTTTACCGCCAAGTTTTGCTGTTGAACCATGCGCGAAACCGTGAATAAAAACCTCATCAAGCCAAAGCTTCATGAGCCCCGGCAGCGAATACCAGGAAAATGGGAACTGCCAGACAATCACATCTGCTTTCAACAGACTCTCCTGCTCTGATTTGATATCGATCTTACTGTCAGCATAAAGCCCGTCCAGACGCCGGATTTCAGCCTCAGGCAGTGCAGCAGCAAGTTCTTCCAGTATGGTGGCATTAGCAATGGATGCATTCAGATCGGGATGGCCGGAGATAATCAGGATATTATTCATTTTCAATGACTTAATATTTTTACTTGAGTGGCTTCAGTATAGGTCGGTGTGAGGATTTATTTTAGAGCAGTACTGGCTTAATAACTTTTAGCCTGTAACTAACAATCGCCGCCTGTTTTACCTGGTATTCTGGTGCCGTACTTCACGCCGCTGAAAATCATCATGTTAATAACGGCATCTTTCAGAGCCGACAGAGACGAGTCGGTCCAGTCAGAATAAATATGGACGCTAAATCCGGTTCGCCTTTCACTGGATAGCTGATGATGCTGATTTAATCGCGGCTATCACTTCACACTTCACTTCGAGGCTGATGTAACAGCTAAATTGCCGATGGTGCTGACGGCTTCGCCAGCGCGACAAGCCTTATCCGGTCAGTTTTGATGGAAGCTATCCTCGCGAATGTTCCTGACGGAAACGCTCGAAACGCAGCGAAAACGAAGTGACAGAGGGGCAATTATGTTCAGTATGGCGCCGAAAGCGGCCCTACCCAGCCATGAAAGCCCATTTAATCTCCTGAACTCAGCAGTCCGCTGCATCCACGGAAAGCCGGGTTCACCTTTGAGTCAAATCAGGGGGGCGTTGACTTGATGATATTTAGCCTGTACTTAATAATGAGCCGGATAATGCTTCAGGATGACGCGATGAATAACGCCCTTTATAACCAGATACGTATCTTTCAAACTATTACGCGTGAAGGCAGCATTACGGCTGCCGCCCGGAAGCTTGAAATTTCCCCTCCTTCGGTCAGCAACGCCCTGAAGCTGTTAGAGAAACATATCGGGTATCCGCTTTTTGTCCGCACTACACGGCACATTGAACTGACTGATATCGGGCAACAGTTGCTGGATCAAACCGCTGGAGCGGTGGAAACGCTGGAGCAATCTCTGGAAAGTATTCGGGAGCAGAATCAGGAACCGTCAGGTCTGGTACGGATTACTCTCTCTCGCTTTGCTTATCTGCTGCTACTTAAGCCGGTGATGGCCGCATTTTGCCAACGGTATCCGGCTATCCGGCTCGAAATCTCGGTTTTTGATGGCACCGTAAATATCATTGAGGATCGCTTCGATCTGGGTATCCGTTTTGGCGATATTCTGGAGGGGGGCGTAGTGGCACGCCCGCTAATGAAACCCTTTCGGGAAGGATTATATGCCTCATCGGCCTATCTTGCAGAATACGGTACGCCTGTGGTGCCCGCTGACCTTTATCAGCATAAGCTTATCGGCTATCGCTTCATCACCAACAATCGTATCCTTCCGCTGCTACTGAATGATAATGGCGAGCAACTGACAGTTGAAATGCCCGGCCAGTTAATCAGCAACGATATTGACGTTATGGCGGATGGGATACGTCACGGACTGGGGATTGGAAGACTATTTGAACCGGTTCACCGGTTGCAACCGGACCGTGAGAAGCTGATTCCCGTTATGGAGCGCTACTGGAAGACCTACCCGGCTGTGTATGTTTATTACCCGAAAAGCGCGGGGAAAACCAACAGAGTGAAGGTGCTGATTGATTTTTTATTAAATCAGACAGAAAGTTAGCCGGTTAAGTCATAATGACACTGCTGAGGGGCAGCCACAGCAAAAAAGAGATACAGTTTCAGATTATAAGAGCGGATAACCAGTGGAAATCTGCCTGCTCCGCTGGCCTGGCTTGATAAATAAAAATCAGCGAAAGGGTTTCAGCACAAAGTTCCTGTTAATTCAGGCGAGGCTGATTAGAATAACCGGACATCCTTTCTGACACAGGTATCCGATGAAAATCTCTATCCACAAAGAAGATCAGCTGTTCATGAACGACTTCTTTGCTGCGCCCTGCCAGACTCTGGACGCTGATTCGCCGCAGGCCGGGCAAATCCAGCAGTCACTGCAGTTAGCCATCCAACAAAAAAACATCGAAGCCGAAGGTGACTGGAAGCGCAGCCTGACCTTTCTGTTACTGTTTATCTTTCTCTATGCCGCGCTGGGTGCCTCGTTAACGCTGGATCTCAGTAGCAGCAGCGGACATAAAAGCATTGAATATGCTCTGGAGGCGATTCCGGTATTGATCGCCTTCTCCGGCTTTTTTATTTCGATTCTGTTTGTATTTCTGACCCGCGCCAGCGCCCGTAAGCAGCGCAACTGGGAAAAAACCATTCTGGTGCTGGAAAAATACTCCATCGGCAACCTGTTTAAAGTGACACACACCCAGGGCGCAGGCACCAGTAACTATTCCGTCGCTAACCTGACCATTTCGCTGGCGCTGTTTATTTGCCTCACCTGGCTGGTGATCTACAACTATCTCACCTTCACCACCAGCGGCGTGTTCGGTAGTGTGATCTCACTGTTTATCAGCACTATGGTGTACGTCATTCTGGATATCCAGTTACTTAAGCCGTTCAGCCACGTCGCAGACAATGATGACGCAGATAAAGCGGATGCGGAGAAGGAAAAAGAGCAAAAATCCAAAGAGTAATGCCTCCTCAGGCTGACTCACTACAGGCTATCCGGCATTTTCACCGGGTAGCTTTTTTTTGCTGAGTCGACTGCTGGTGAGATCACCCAGGCTTATTCACCCTGTAAGTTTCTGGCTAATCAACGAATAAAGGTCTCCAGCTGGATCAGCAAGCAGTTTGACCAGACGACATAAAGCATCTGTCACTGCGTCATCGAGTGAATCAACCGAAAGTGGATTGATTGAGCTGCTCTGACAGGTTTAACAGGCACCATCAATGCTACGGTGTGAATAACGTTCTGTGAATCGAGCGTCAGCATGATGGTTTTAGTACCCTGCACCATCTCCCCCAGATCGGCAGTTAACCCGGCGACTAAATATGCCGTTCGTGCGCTGACTGAAGGATTACGTAAAGAAGCCAGTGAGCATAACGTCAGAGCAACTCTCCTCTCTCCGGGGGCGGTTTCTGCAGAACTGCCTGACCCTATCAGCGACAAAGACGTTAAGTCGGCAAATCTGGCCTGCGTTGGTAAAGTCGGTATTCCCGCAGAGACTTATGCCCGAATGGTCGCATTTGCGATAAACGAGCCTGACGATGTCGGTGTGAACGAAATTATATTTCTTCCCTGTAAGCAGCGGAGCGGGCAGGTCAGATTTGATTTTGCCCGCGGTTGATGTGCTGAATCAATAACAGTGAGCGGGCTGTATTACTGTTGAAAAGATGTCAGCGCTGAAGCTGAAGTGTGCGTTACTGTTTCGATTAATAGTATGTTGTAACTACATGCACTAACGATTCAAATCCATTCACTGCCCTTTCCTTCACGAGTGCTGGTCTGTAACCCACTATGCGAGCTGACGACCCCGAATTTGCGGTCTGCCCACAGGCAGACCGTGGTGCTGTTACCAGCCGGTTTTCTGCATATCAATCACAAAGCGATATTTGACATCGCTGGTCAGCATACGCGCGAAGGCGGTTTCAACTTCCTCGCCGCTAATCATCTCAACGTCAGCGGTAATATTGTGCTGGCCGCAGAAATCGAGCATCTCCTGCGTCTCTTTAATGCTGCCAATCGAGGTGCCGCTGATGCTGAGCCGACGAAACACCATCGGTGTAACATTCGGCGAGGGATGCGGTTGATCGGGAATGCCGACCAGTACCAGCTGACCATTGGTTTTTAACGTCGCCAGATAAGGATCAAGATCGTGCGGAGCCGCAACACAATCCAGAATGATATCCAGTGAGGCCTGGCACTCTGCCATCTGGGCGGCATCACGTGAGACCACCACCTGGCTGGCGCCGAGACGACGTGCATCAGCCCCTTTCTCTGGCGAAGTGGTAAATAAAGTGACTTCTGCGCCCAGCGCACTGGCCAGTTTAACCGCCATGTGCCCTAACCCACCCAGACCTACCACGCCAACCCGGTTGCCGGCTTTGACATTGAAATGACGCAGCGGCGACCAGACGGTAACGCCGGCGCAAAGTAACGGAGCCACCGCGTTCAATGCAAGGTTATCGGGTACCGAAACCACAAAATTCTGGTCGGCGATTACCTGGCTGGCATAACCGCCAAAGGTTGATGCGCCGGTATACTTATCGATGCCGTTGTAAGTCGGCGTGAAGCCCGTCTCACAATACTGTTCTTCCTGCTGCTGACAAAAATGACATTGCCCGCAGGCGTCAACCATCACACCAACCCCAACGGTCTGCCCCATCGTAAACTGCGTGACGCTGTCACCCACTGCGGCTACCCGGCCGACAATTTCATGGCCAGCAACTAATGGATAGCGGCTGACGCCCCATTCATTGCGTGCCATGTGCAGGTCTGAGTGACAAACGCCACAGTACAGCACCTCAATCATGACATCGTTCGCCTGTATATCGCGAATCTCAACCTGCCCGGCTCGTAACGGTTGGGTGGCCTGTGATGCAACCAGTGCATTAATTTTCATCTGTCGCCTCGTAGTGGCTTATAGCGGTAAAGAAAGCGGCACACTATAGACACCAGGTCACCATTTTGGTAGTAGTTACCCTTTGGTAACCATGCAAAGGGAGAAAGGTTATGCCGGTCTGGGTTGAGGGAAAACTCTGCTTTTATGCTGATTCACCGCCGCGCCGCCTGCTGGAATTGTTTGCGGTAAAATGGAGCACTATGGTGCTGCACGCGCTTTATCACTGGCCAGAAAACCGTGCCAGGACCGGTGAACTGGAACGCAGCCTGCAGGGTATTTCTAAGAAGATGCTGATTCAGACGCTGCGGGAACTGGAGCAGCGAGGGCTGGTTTCACGTCAGGTGTATCAGGTGGTGCCGCCAAAAGTGGAATATAGCCTGACTGCGCTGGGTCATCGGTTCGCGGAACCGATTGAACAGATGTATCAGTGGGGACTGGAAAATCAGGCAGCGCTGGATGAGATGGAGCGCCATGCGCGCGAAAGCCAGCAGACAGCAGGGTGACGATCTGCCCGTCGCCCTGCTGTTAAGCGTGAAGAATCAGTCGAAGGGGAATTCGCGGGCCAGAACCCGGGAAATGACATTCAGCGCGCCTTCGTCATTGTTGCTCTGGGTCTGATAGCGCGCGACCGCAGCCACCGAATCAACCGCATTCGCCATTGAAAAACTGAAACAGGCCTGGCGTAACATCTCAATGTCGTTAGCGCTGTCACCAATTGCCAGCACTTCGCAATCGCTGATGCCCCATTTTTCCTGCAGCAGCGCGATGCCGTGCGCCTTGTGGCAGCCGGGAATAATCAGATCGATAAAGCCAAAGCCGCTGGAGACCGGATGCATGATGTTCTCCAGTTCGCCCAGCTGGTTGTGCAGTCGTTGCAGCAGCGCATCGACGTCTTCATGCGCCAGATTAAGGGAGAATTTGAAAATGGTGTCGTCGATGTCATATAAATCATCACGCTTTTCCAGCCGGTGATAATGATTCGCCAGCATCGCCAGCACCTCATCAGAGGCGGATGAATGCACATAAGCGCCATTTCGACCACAGACCACCACCGCAATATCCGGTTCGTGCGCCAGAATATCGAGGATCTGATGGACTTTTTCTTTGGCTAACTCGCCACAAAAAATCTCTTCGTTGCAGTCAGAGACCCATGCCCCGTTTTCCGCCACAAAGGCAATCTCATCTTTAATCTCGGGAAAATAGCGCTGCAACTGATAATACTGATTACCGCTTGCGACCACAAAGCGAATGCCCTTCTGCTTCAGCAACGCATACTGACGTGAGAACCGCTGGACATTGTACTGCTTGTTGTCATCCAGAAAGGTGCCATCCATATCCACCGCAATCATCTTAACCGCCATCTTTCCTGCCCCTATACCTGCGCCGTCGTGTCCTTTCGGCTGATTGAATTGATTCATAAAGCTTACTCGCTGTGTGGATTATTGAGAATGTTAATAGTGAGTTTGTTAACGGCTTTCAGAGCGTTCCGGTAAGAAACTTGTGTTACAGCGCACGTTTTTCATGGTTACAAGGATGTTAATCTCAGCCGTAACTTACGAATGAAGGTTAAATAAATTTCAATCGTAACTCAACCCTGACACGTTAAGGAGCCTGAGATGAAAATTAATTCCCGGTCTACCCCACTGCCTGCTGACGTCAAAGCAGCGATTCGCCAGATGAAACAGCAGTTGCGTAGCCAGATTGGTGACGTGGAAGCGCTGTTCCGTCAGGTGTGTGACAAAATTGAAGCGGCGATTGCCGAAGCAAAGGCTGATGAGCAGCGAACAGGCAGCGCCTGGCCCATCGTGGAGATGCAAACTCTGGCCAGAGGTGAGGTTTCAGATGAAACCCGGGCGCAGATCAAACGACGCGGCTGCGTGGTCATCAAACAGAATTTTGATCGCGAGCAGGCACTGGCGTGGGATAAGTCGATGCTTGATTACCTCGAACTGAATGACTTTGACCAGCAGTATCGCGGTCCTGGCGATAACTTCTTTGGCAGCCTGGAAGCGTCACGGCCAGAAATATACCCGATCTACTGGTCGCAGGCGCAAATGCAGGCGCGTCAGAGTGACGCCATGACCCAGGTACAATCCTTCCTCAATCGGCTATGGACTTTCGATTCGCAGGGACAGCAGTGGTTTGATCCGGATGTCAGCGTAATCTATCCCGATCGTATCCGTCGCCGGCTGCCGGGCACCACCTCAAAAGGGTTGGGTGCGCATACTGATTCCGGCGCGCTTGAACGCTGGCTGCTGCCCGCTTATCAGCAGGTATTTGGCAAACTGTTTAGCGGTGATTTTGCCGCATACGATCCGTGGGATGCCGCGCATCGCACTGAAGTCGATGAATATGATCTGCCTGATACCACCAAATGCTCGGTTTTCCGCACTTTCCAGGGCTGGACCGCCCTGTCAGATATGATTCCCGGCCAGGGTTTGCTGCATGTGGTACCGGTACCGGAGGCGATGGCCTATGTGCTGCTGCGTCCGCTGTTATCCGATGTCCCGGACGATGAACTGTGCGGGGTAGAACCGGGGCGGGTCTTGCCGATCAATGAAAAATGGCATCCTCATCTGATCGCCGGACTCAGTTCAATCCCTGCTTTACAGGCGGGGGATTCCGTCTGGTGGCATTGCGATGTCATTCACGCGGTGGCACCGGTAGAAGATCAGCAGGGCTGGGGCAATGTGATGTACATTCCGGCCGCACCGATGTGCGACAAGAACCGGGCTTATGCCCGACAGGTTGCCGGGGCGCTGGAACAGGGGCGTTCGCCCGCAGATTTTCCGCCTGAAGATTACGAAGCGAACTGGCAGCAGCGCTTCACGCTGGCCGATCTGAATCAGAATGGCCGGCGGGCGCTGGATTTAGCCTGAATTATCACCGCGTCGGCTCCGGCGCGGTGTTTTCCCTGTTAAACTGCAGCGACTATTGTTCTGCGAAGCTGGCTTATGAATCCACGACATCATCAGATTATTCAACTGGTTAATACCCGCGGCACCATTGCGGTCAGCGAACTGGCGCAGCTGACGGGCGTGTCAGAAGTGACGGTGCGTCAGGACCTTACCCTGCTGGAGCGCGATCGCTTATTGCGGCGGATCCACGGTTCTGCGCTGGCGATCGACAGCGATAATGTGGGCACCCGGATGAATACCCGCTATCCGGTTAAGCAGGCGCTGGCCGATCACGCCGCCCGCCTGGTCAATGCCGGCGAGTCGGTATTTATTGAAGGCGGCAGCACCAATGCTCTGCTGGCGCGCGCGCTGGCGCAACGCAGTGATATCACCCTGATCACCGTCAGTCACTACATCGCCCAGTTATTGCGCGAAGCCGCCTGCGAAGTGATCGTACTGGGCGGTCTGCTACAAAAAAGCAGCGAGTCGATGGTCGGTCCACTCACCCGTTACTGTATTCAGCAGACCCATTTCCATAAGGCGTTTGTCGGGGTCGATGGCTGGCACCCGGAAAGCGGTTTTACCGGTCGCAATATGCTGCGTTGTGATGTGGTTGATGCGGTGCTGGCAAAAGGAGCCGCTAGCTATGCGCTAACCGACAGCTCGAAATTTGGCCAGATTCAGCCTTATCCGCTCTCCTCAGGTTACCCGATCCGCTGGGTCATAACTGATGATCAGCTCGATGCCGCTACCCTGCAGCAGCTGAAGGAGCAGCAGGTTGAGGTGACTCAGATCACTACCGGCTAAGCTTTACGCCGCAGGGCCGTCAGCCACTGAATCACGCAGGATCAGGCTGCCGTTAAATGGCGGCCGCGGTCGCCACTCACCGCCATCCAGCATGGTTATCAGCCGGCCAATGGTTTCGTTGATCATTTCGGTGACCGGCAGTTTGATGCTCGACAGTGAAGGCGTGATATAGGGTGCCAGCGGAATATCATCAAAGCCCAGCACCGACACCTGCTGCGGAACCGCAATGCCGCATTCGGTCAGGCGCTTGATGGCACCGATCGCCATCTCATCGTTGCTGGCGACAATCGCAGTGAACGCCACCTTGCGCGCCAGCAGGCTATCGACCGCTGCCATGCCGCTCTGCGCGGTCCACTTCCCTTGCACAATCCGCTGCGGCTCAGGCGCAATCTTCGCATCCTTTAGCGCGGCCTGATACCCCGACAAGCGTTCCATGCCGGTCGGTGAATCCAGCGATCCGGTGATAAAGGCGATCTCACGATGTCCGCGAGCCAGCAACTGACTGACAGCATCGGTGCTGGTGGCCTGCTGATCGATGTAAATGCAGTAGCTGGCGTTAATGCGCAAGCGGCGATTAATCACCAGAATCGGCTGCCGGTGTTGGGAGATGATGGCATCAAGCGCGTCGATTGAGAGAAACCGCGGGTAGATGATAATTCCGTCGCAGCGCAGATCGAGCAGGAACTGGATCGCCGCCTGCTCCTGCTCCGCAGTATGCTTGCCGTCGGCCAGAATAAGCTGACGCCCCTGCTGCTCCATCATCCGCGCCGAGTGGGCCATCAGTTCAGTGAAGTAACTGCCGCTATAGAGCGTATTGGTGATCACCAGGCCGATGGTCTGGCTGGATTTGGTCGCCAGGTTACGCGCCAGCAGATTCGGCCGGTAGTCGGTTTCGGCTATCGCCTGCAGTACCCGTTCGCGCTTCTCCTGCCCGACATAGCCGTTGCCTGACAACACCCGCGATACCGTGGCTTTTGATACGCCTGCCCGCGCTGCTACTTCCTGAATCGTTGCCATTTCACTGCTCCTTCACTGCGCCTGTTAGCAGTCTACCTAAGCCTCTCATTATTGGAAATATTTTCACCGGTACGGCATCGCATTTCATTATCGTTGGTGGTGACTTACATCACAGAATCAAAAACTGATTATTTTTAACGCTTGTCGCATGCAATAAACATCTTCATGATTTTGTGAAACCGGTTTCCTATTTGCCGCTTAGTCAGGGCACAAAACATAACACTGACCGATTACCCTACAGAGAAGATCCATCATGCCCAGAAACTATGACGAGGTTTCACGCGCTATCGTTGACGCGTTAGGTGGCCTCACCAATATTGAGGCGCTCACCCACTGTATGACGCGCCTGCGCTTTGTGGTTAAAGATCAGACGCAGGTCGATATTGCGCGATTAAAAACCATCGATGGCGTGATGGGTGTGGTGCATAACGACAGCCAGTGCCAGGTGATCATTGGCAATAATGTCTCGCAGGCTTATCAGGCGGTGATGTCGTTAGGTTCGCCTGGCGGCGGCACCGCTGCGCCGGTGAAGCGCAAACTGACCTTAAAAGGGATTGGCGCAGGGATTCTCGATGCGCTGGTTGGCACCATGTCCCCGTTAATTCCGGCGATTATCGGCGGATCGATGGTCAAGCTGCTGGCGATGATTCTTGATATGGCTGGGGTGTTTGAAAAAGGGTCATCAACCCTGGTGATCCTGAATGTAATTGGCGACGGAGCGTTCTTCTTCCTGCCGGTGATGGTGGCAGCGTCGGCTGCGCTGAAATTCAAAACCAACATGTCGCTGGCGATTGCCATTGCCGGGGTACTGGTGCATCCCAATTTCATTGAGCTGATGGCGAAAGCGGCACAGGGCCAGCCGGTGGAATTTGCCTTTATTCCGGTGACCGCGGTGAAATATACCTACACGGTTATTCCGGCGCTGGTGATGACCTGGATTCTGTCGCACATCGAACGCGGCGTCGATCGCATCACCCCGGCGGTGACAAAAAACTTCCTTAAGCCAATGCTGATTGTGCTGATTGCTGCACCGATCGCCATCGTCCTGATCGGGCCGATTGGTATCTGGATCGGCAGCGGGATTTCGGCGCTGGTGTATACCGTTCACGGCTATCTCGGCTGGCTGTCAGTGGCGATTATGGGTGCCATCTGGCCGCTGCTGGTGATGACCGGGATGCACCGGGTATTTACCCCGACCATCATCCAGACCATTGCTGAAACCGGCAAAGAGGGAATGGTCATGCCGTCTGAAATCGGCGCCAACCTTTCGCTGGGTGGCTCGTCGCTGGCGGTGGCGTTCAGAACCAAAAACCGTGAACTGCGCCAGACCGCTCTGGCCGCGGCGGCATCAGCGATTATCGCAGGCATCTCAGAACCGGCGCTGTATGGCGTGGCGGTCCGGCTGAAACGTCCGCTGATCGCCTGTTTAATCAGCGGCTTTATCTGTGGCGCGGTAGCCGGCATTGGCGGGCTGGCCAGTCACTCGATGGCCTCACCCGGCCTGTTCACCAGCGTACAATTTTTCGACCCCGCTAATCCGATGAGCATCGTCTGGGTGGCGGCGGTGATGGTGCTGTCGGTAGTGCTGTCGTTTGTGCTGACGCTGATTTTAGGTTTCGAGGACATTCCTGAAACCGAGCCGGATTCTACGACTGCGGCTGCGCCATCATCGGCTTCGGTGACCGAACGAACCAACGCGATTAACGCCAACTAACCGGCAATTCTGACCCAAAACAGAGGATTTCATGTCTGAATCAAGATTCCCGCAAGGATTTTTATGGGGCGGCGCGTTAGCCGCCAACCAGGCTGAGGGAGGCTATCGTGAAGGCGGAAAGGGTTTAACCACCGTTGACATGATCCCCCACGGTCCGCACCGGATGCCGGTGAAGTTAGGCCTGGAGCAACGTTTCACCCTGCGTGACGATGAGTTTTACCCCAGCCACGACGCAATAGACTTCTATCATCGCTATCCGGAAGACATTGCGCTGATGGCGGAAATGGGATTCAGCGTATTTCGCACCTCTATCGCCTGGAGCCGTCTCTTTCCGAATGGGGATGAGCTGACGCCGAATCCGCAGGGGATCGCCTTTTACCGGGCGGTGTTTGAAGAGTGCCGTAAATACAATATCGAACCGCTGGTTACGCTGTGTCACTTTGACGTGCCGATGCATCTGGTTACTGAATATGGCTCATGGCGCAACCGCAAGATGATCGACTTTTTTGCCCGCTATGCCCGCAGCTGCTTTGAGGCATTTGACGGTCTGGTGAAGTACTGGCTGACCTTTAATGAGATCAATATTCTGCTGCACAGTCCGTTCTCCGGTGCCGGGCTGGTGTTTGAAGCAGGTGAAAATCATGAGCAGGTTAAGTATCAGGCGGCCCATCATGAGCTGGTGGCGAGCGCGCTGGTGACCAGAATCGCCCATGAAATAAATCCGGCTAATCAGGTCGGTTGCATGCTGGCGGGCGGCAACTTCTATCCATGGTCAAGCAAACCGGAAGATGTCTGGGCGGCGCTGGAAAAAGACCGCGAAAACCTGTTCTTTATTGATGTGCAGGCGCGCGGATACTATCCCGCCTACGCGGCCCGCCTGTTTCGGGAAAAAGGGGTCAGCCTGCAGATTGACGACGGCGATGCTGAGATTCTGAAAAACAGCGTCGATTTTGTCTCGTTCAGCTACTACGCCTCGCGTTGCGCGTCAGCAGAGATGAACGAGCTTAACAGCAGCGCCGCCAACGTGGTGAAATCTCTGACCAACCCGCATCTGACGCGCAGTGAATGGGGCTGGGGCATTGATCCGCTTGGCTTACGCATCACCATGAATATGATGTATGACCGCTATCAGAAGCCGCTGTTTCTGGTCGAAAATGGTCTGGGCGCACGGGATACCTTTAATGACGCCGGTGAGATTGAAGATGATTACCGCATCAGCTATCTGCGTGAACATATCCGGGCGATGGGCGATGCGATTGCGGACGGTGTGCCGGTGATGGGTTATACCAGTTGGGGCTGCATCGATCTGGTTGCCGCCTCGACCGGCGAAATGAGTAAACGTTACGGATTTGTTTATGTCGATCGTGACGATCTGGGCAACGGCACGCTGGCGCGCAGCCGGAAAAAATCGTTCTGGTGGTATAAAAAAGTGATCGCCAGCAATGGTGAAGATCTGGAGTGACGCTGTCACCTTGTATCGACAGAACAGGCTATTCTGGTCAGCCGACCCGCAGCAGTAAGCGGGCGACTGGTTGAGCTGGACTGCGGCGTGCCGTT
The DNA here is from genome assembly GCF_059730675.1 of Pantoea sp. X-Soil-MYKO-1785. Taxonomy (NCBI): domain Bacteria; kingdom Pseudomonadati; phylum Pseudomonadota; class Gammaproteobacteria; order Enterobacterales; family Erwiniaceae; genus Pantoea; species Pantoea sp. X-Soil-MYKO-1785. Next base: position 378,643 of record NZ_AP036001.1, on the reverse strand, counting down.
GTATTCAGCAGATAATTATCGTATAACAAACGTCTCCGAGGGGTGTCCTGTAATGGGCTGAGATGGCGCAAGCCGAACCCTTTGAACCTGATCTGGGTCATGCCAGCGAAGGGACGGGTCGGCAACGTTTCTGCATCATCTTCTGCGTTTTTGCCTGTTCTTCATCGTATGCCCGGATCTCCTTATGTTAACGAACCGTTAATGGAGATCCTATGTCACTTGCGCTTTTCGACACCGGCTTTTATGGCCGCCTGCGTCACCAGGCGGGCGATCACTGGCACGCCTACGTGTCGCACGATTTTGTGCAGCAGCTCGGCCAGGGCCAGTTGCCTCCTGCCGCTTTTCGTCATTACCTCACCCAGGATTATCTGTTTCTGCTGCACTTTGCCCGCGCCTATGGGCTGCTGGTCAGTAAACTGCACGACCCGGCAGCGTTACGTGCAGCAACGGCATCTCTCAACGCCATCGTCAATGAACTGCCATTGCATGTGGCTTACTGCCAGCAGTGGGGGATCAGCGAAGCCGTGCTGGCCAGCCAGGCCGAAGCCGTTGAAACAATCAACTACACCCGTTACGTGCTGGACGTCGGCCACAGCGGAGATGCGCTTGAGCTGATGACCGCGCTAATGCCGTGCGTTGCCGGCTATGCTGAAATCGGCCTGACGCTGTTACACCATCCCGCGACGGTGATCGCAGGCAATCCTTACGCCGACTGGATTCAGAATTACGGCGATGCCGATTATCTGGCCGGTGTTCGCGCGGCGTTGAATCTGTTTGAAACGCTGGCCCAACAGCGCGCCGGGGCTGAGCGATTCGACCAACTGGCGACGATATTCACTACCGCCACCCGGCTGGAATCCGACTTCTGGCAGATGGGCCTCGACCAGCAGCAGATGGGCCTGAATGACTCATTGACTGCATCCCGATGAACGGTTCAACGCGGTTATCGCCACCGGGCATCTCTGTCCGTCAGCTCAGGCTGGATTTCGGTTCGCATCGACTGTTCGACTCACTCGACCTGGAGATCCCCGCCGCGGCCTTCACTGCGCTGCTGGGTGCCAGCGGCGTCGGGAAAAGTAGCCTGATGCGCGTCATTGCTGGCCTGACGCCGCCGACATCCGGGCTGGTCAGCGGCAGTGATGGCCTGCCGCTGGCCGGGCGGATCGCCTGGATGGGCCAGCAGGATTTGCTCTATCCGTGGCTGAGCGTGGAGCAAAACGTCTGCCTGGCCAGTCGTCTGCACGGCGAAAAACCGGACCGCGACTGGGCGCAGCATCTGCTGGCGCGGGTTGGTTTGACTCGCTACGCAACGGCCCGGCCCGCCACCCTGTCTGGCGGCATGCGGCAGCGGGCCGCACTGGCGCGCACCTTATATGCACGAAAGCCGATTGTCCTGATGGACGAGCCCTTTTCCGCGCTCGACGCGCTGACCCGCAGCCAGATTCAGACCCTGGCCGCCGGGGTGCTGGCGCAACATACCGTGTTGCTGATCACTCACGACGCGGCGGAAGCCTGCCGACTCAGCCATCATATGCGGGTGCTGACCGGCTCAGGCATTGAACCCTGCCCGCCATTAGCGGGTCAGCCGCCGCGCGCGCCTGATGATGCTGGCGTGATTCGCAGCCAGGCCGCTTTGCTGCAACAGCTGGCTAAGGTGACGCTATGAAACAGCTCAGCCGCTTTGCCCCGCTGTGGCGTGGCATCACGCTGTGCAGCGGCCTGATTGCGCTGTGGTGGCTGGTGACGTTGCTGCCGGTGCCGGCGTTTCTGCTGCCTTCACCGGCGGCCGTTGCGCAGGCGCTTTGGACCAGTAAGAGCTGGCTCGGCTATCACAGCCTGATCACCTTCACTGAAATCCTGAGTGGAATGGCGATTGGCGTAGTACTGGGTTGCCTGCTGGCGCTCGGCATGACGTTTTCGCCACGTCTGCAGCGCTGGATGATGCCGCTGGTGCTCACCAGCCAGGCGATTCCGGTCTTTGCACTGGCACCGCTGCTGGTGCTGTGGTTTGGCTTCGGCATGAGCGCCAAAGTGGCGATGGCGGTACTGGTGATTTTCTTCCCGGTGACCTCGGCCTTTTATGATGGCCTGCGCCGCGTCAGTCCGGGTTATCTCGATCTGGCTCGCACGCTGGGCGCTTCACGAGGATCGCAACTGCGCCATGTCCGGCTGCTGGCCGCCCTGCCAGCGCTCGGCTCGGGGCTGCGGATGGCCGCGGCCATCGCGCCAATCGGCGCGATTATTGGCGAATGGGTCGGTTCGGCCGAAGGTCTGGGTTACGTCATGCTTAACGCCAACGCCCGGATGCAAAGTGATATCTGTTTTGCCGCGCTGTTTATTCTGGTGCTGATGACGCTGGCGCTGTGGCTGGCGGTCGATGCCCTGCTTCGCCGCCTGATCGCCTGGGCGCCCGATAATTCCTTATGACCTCTATCCTGCGAGAAAATCCGATGCGTAAACCTGTTCTGTCGGCGCTGATCATCAGCGCAGCACTCGCCAGCCCGCTTCATGCAGCAGAAAAACTGACGCTGATGCTCGACTGGTATATCAACCCAGACCATGCGCCGATAATGGTGGCGCAGCAAATTGGCGCGTTTAAGGCGGAAGGTCTGGATGTCACGCTGGTTCCACCGTCCGATCCAGCTCTGCCCCCGCGGCTGGTGGCGGCGAAGCAGGCAGATTTAGCCATTACCTATCAACCGCAGCTGCATTTCTTTGCTGATCAGGGATTACCGCTGATGCGGGTCGGCACCCTGATAAACACCCCGCTGAATACCCTGATTACGCTGGATAAGACGGTAAAAAAACCGGCAGACTTAAAGGGCAAACGGATCGGCTATTCGGTCAGCGGGATAGAGCAGGCCACGCTGGAGGCGATGCTGCAACATGACGGTCTGAAGGCCAGCGAGGTTAAACTGGTTAACGTCAATTTCCAGCTGACCAGCGCCCTGCTGACCGGCCAGGTGGATGCGGTGATTGGCGGTTATCGGAATATTGAAGCGCTGGAGATCAGGTTGCAGGGTAAAGATCCGGTGGTGTTTAAGGTCGAGGATTATGGCGTGCCCGCCTATGACGAGCTGATTATTGTCGCGAACCGCGATGACGCGCAGGCAGAGAAAATCAAAAAATTCCTGCGGGCGCTGAAACGCGGCAACGCGGAATTGCAGGCCCATCCTGAAGCCAGCTGGCAGACTTTTGCCGCCCGGCATCCTGAACTGAATACGCCGCTCAACCATCAGGCGTGGCAGGCTTCGCTGCCGCTGTTTGCTGCCGATCCGGCGAAGCTGGACCGAGCCCGTTATCAGGCCTACGAGCAGTTTTTGTTTGATAACCGGCTGATTAAAAAGATAACTCCGGTTGAGCGTTACGCTATCGACGGGCAGTGATCGGCTAAGCCCGCAGCGATTGCTGCGGGCTTAGTATCACAACGGTTTCTGATAGAGCCAGTGTTCGATGTCGCTGGCAGGCAGCGGTTTAGAGAAGAAATAGCCCTGAATCTGATCGCATCCGTACTCTTTCAGTAATGACAGCGTCGCCTCGGTCTCCACCCCTTCCGCCAGCACGGTATAATTCAGCTCTTTCAGCATCTGAATAATCCGCTTAACGATGATTTTTGATGAGTCATCTTCAGCCATACGCGATATCAGCGACATGTCGATTTTAATCACGTCCAGCGGGATATCCTGCAGATAGCTGATGTTGCTGTAGCCGGTCCCAAAATCGTCGAGCGAAATAACAAACCCGTGCGATTTCAGCGCTTCCAGACCGCGGATAGCAACGTTGCTCTCGGTGATCAGCTCATTCTCCAGACACTCAATGCCAATAACCGAAGCTGGCAGTTGTGCCGCCTGCAGTTTCGCCAGCAGCGAATCGGCAAACTCCACTTTGGAGAAGTCCCGCTCACTGACGTTAATCGACACCGGAATCAGGCTGTACTCGCGATTCCAGCGCGCGAGCTGCTCGATAAGATGATCGATGACCCAGTTAGTCAGGTCAGAGATCAGGTTGGTTTTGCCGGCTAAAGGCACGAACTCAGACGGGAACAGCTCGCCACGTTCGGCATGATGCCAGCGAATCAGCGCCTCCAGCCCGACAGTTTTACCGGTTTTAAGGCAGACTTTCGGCTGATACGCCAGATAGAGGCCTTCATCCTTTTTCAGCGCCTGCGCCAGATCGTTCATGATCATAAAGTCGTCGGTACGACGGGTGTCGTAACTTTCATCAAACGACATCGCGCTGATGTTTTCATCTATCGCTTCATGCAGCGCGCTGACCGCCTGACGGACCATCTCATTGGCGTTAATCTGGCCGGGCACGAACCCGGTTTCGCCGGTAAAGATAGCCAGATCGAGGGTAATGTTTTCCGACAGATCGGCTTTCATTCCCTGCAGCACGTCGATCATATTGTGCGCCGTGTAGCGGCCCGACCACGGCTGAATCAGCGCAAAACGACCGGGGGCAAAGGAATAAAGCGTATCACCGGCAGGCAGATTGAGTCGGGCGGCAACCTGTTCGGCCATCTGTCGCAGCAGCTTCTCCATCGGCGCAATGCCGACGGTGCGGGAGAGTTCATAAGCGCGCGGAATATCGATGCAGTCGATCAGGATCAGACGGAAACGGCTGTGCGGTGCGGTGACCATCAGCTGCTGGATATCGCGGATTAGCCGTGGGCGATTGGGCAGATGGGTAATCACATCGGCGAAACCGGCATTGTTCCAGGCATCCAGAAACGAGGTCACCAGTCTGGCCAGCAACTTCAGGGTAGCGAGTTTCTCTGAGCAGAAAGCGTGCGGCTGGGTATCGGTCACGCAGAGTGTGCCCAGCACGGCGCCGTCGAGGTTCTCAAGTGACACACCCGCATAAAAACGAATATGCGGTTCGCCTTCAACAAACGGGTGCACGGCAAAGCGTGAATCCAGCAGTGTATCTACCACCACCAGATGGCCCTCACCATCAATCACGTGGCGACACAGGGATTCATCGCGGGTCGACTGTTTAAGATCGAAGTTACGTGAAGCCTTAATATATTGATTATGGTCGTCAATAATCGAAATAAAACTGCCCGAGATCCCTAATACCTGACTGGCAAGATGCACAAACTTCTCCAGCACTTCATCCCTGGCTTCATCAGGCGTCAGGAGTGCTTTAACCGCATTAAGACGTTTCTCGTCACGGCCATTTTGTTCGTTATGCACTGAAATCTCCCCTATACAGGCGCAAAAACCGAAAATAATTTAGCTTAAAAAGATGTAAATAGCGCCCAAATTTCAGATAAGTAGCGATGCTGGCTGTCATTAATTTCAGCGTGAAACAGTGTCGCATGATATCTAATCGCTGTCGAAATCATTTACCTCTTTCCGTTACTTATTCAACACCGGTGATTCGGTGCGAAACCCCAACCCAATCAGCCGGCCAAAGACAAAGCGCAGAAACGGAAGCCGACGGATAATAGCCGGAATTTTGCTGCCGCCGGGTGATTTTCGTCTGGCTTTATTACGGCTCATTTTGATTTGCAGGAACTGCGTTGCCACCGTCGGGAATTGCCGACGCTGCTGGACCTTTTCCAGATCGCGCAGGCTCAGCTCACCGGCCAGCAGCGGCCCGGTGAGAAGGTTGGCGGTCGCCACCGCATCCTGAATCGCCAGATTGACCCCGACGCCGCCAATCGGCGACATCGCATGGGCAGCATCACCAATACACAGCACGCCCGGTTTCGCCCATTTATCCAGCCGGTCAATGCGTATCGACAGCAGCTTAAACTGATCCCAGCTGCTGATTTCCTCCAGACGCGGTGCGCCAAACGGCGAGACGGCGGCAACCTGCGCAATAAAAGCCTCAAGCCCTGCCGCTTTCTGCGCCTCGAATTCGCCTTTCGGGATCGTCAGTCCGCACTGCCAGTAGTCACCGCGATCGATCACGATGAAATTTTGCCGCGGGCCTTTATGCCCCATGCCTGACACCGGATCGTCTGGCTGCTTACTCAGCCGGAACCAGATAACATCACGCGCCACCCCGAAAGTCTGGCTGGTGAGGCTGGCGCGCGCTCTGACCTGCGAGTGGCGGCCATCCGCGCCAATCACTACTTTGCAGCGGATATGCAGTCGCTGGTCGCCGCGGGTGGCAATAACCCCGCTGACGCTGTCGTTATCGTAGATAAAGTCTTCAAACGCCGTCGATTGCAGCAGCGTAAAGCCAGCATAGCGGGCACTTTGCCCGGCGAGGAAGTTAAGGAAGTCCCACTGTGGCATAAAGGCGATAAACCGGCACTGCACCGGCAGCCGCGAAAAATCTGCCATGGTAATGCTCTGACCGGCGATCTCCGCTTCCAGCTTTTCCGCGCGCTGGTGCGGCAGTTTCAACAATTCTTCCAGCAGCCCCAGCTGATGCATGATCTCCAGCGTCGAAGGATGAATCGTATCGCCGCGAAAATCGTGCAGAAAATCGCCGTGCTTTTCAATGACGACCACCCGCAGGCCTGACCGGGCGAACAGATATCCCAGCATCAGTCCGGCCGGGCCGCCGCCGACAATACAACAGTCTGCGGCGAGAATTTCAGTGGAATGTGGCTGCATCTCAGCTCCCTCTGGCACCAGTATTGCTATGATTAGTCAGTGATTCGCGACGCTTTAGCCGTAAGCTGGTAACGATTCAGCTGTCAGGCTACGCATTTATCGCGATTAATTCTAACTGAAAACGACTCAGGGCCCGCTGTGGGTTACCGGTCGCCGGAGATCATCATGATTAATGTGGTTCGCAGTGCCCTGGTTATTTCGCTGCTGTTAAGCCCGCTTGCCCTGGCAGACTCAGCTTACCAAACGCTGCAATTTGCCCTCAGACAGCAGCAGATCACCGACGATCTGCGTGAAAAATGCCAGCTGCCGCCGTCTCTGTCAGATGAAGCGCTGCGCCAGACCTTTCTGAACGATAAAAATGATAAAGCACCGTTGATTGCTGCGGCACAGGCGCTCAAAAATAACGATAACTCAGCCTACCGCGAACGGATGGCGCAAGTGGTATGTCCACCGCAGGCGGGCTAGTCTTCAGCGCCTGAGCATTTACATATTCATTGATATGAGATTTTGTTTTCCAGGCCTGCCTCAGTAAACTGTCAGGCCTGGCTCGATTCAAACAAGAACTCTCCCGCATGAATGAAGAATCACCGCAATCGGTGTATGTTCCCCGCACGCTGGCTGCGCGCAGCCGAATGTTCCGTGCGCTCCTCTATCGTGATAAAACCCCGCTGGCGGTGCTGTTGTGTGCTGCACTGGTCGGGACGCTGGTTGGCCTGGCTGGTGTGGCGTTTGCCCGCGCCGTTGAGGCGATCCAGCAGTGGCGTGCCACCACAATTTCTCCGGCGATAATCGAGGGCTGGCCGCTTTATGCTGCTGCGTTTGCTGTCTCTGCCCTGCTGGCGATGGTCGGCTATCTGCTGGTGAAGCGCTTCGCGCCTGAAGCGGGCGGCTCAGGGATTCCGGAAATCGAAGGCGCACTGGAAGAGCTGCGGCCGGTGCGCTGGTGGCGGGTGATTCCGGTTAAGTTTTTTGGCGGCATGGGCACGCTCGGGGCCGGTATGGTGCTGGGGCGGGAAGGTCCTACCGTTCAGCTGGGCGGGAATATTGGCCGCATGGTGATTGATATCATCGGCTTGCGCAGCAACGAGTCGCGCCATACGCTGCTGGCGACCGGGGCCGCCGCCGGGCTGGCCGCGGCATTTAATGCGCCGCTGGCCGGTATCCTGTTTATCATTGAAGAGATGCGTCCCCAATTCCGCTACAACCTGATTTCAATAAAAGCGGTGTTCACCGGCGTGATCATGGCGAGCATCGTCTATCGCTGTTTCAACGGTGAGCAGGCGGTTATTTCGGTTGGTAAACTGGCTGATGCACCGGTGCAGACGCTGTGGCTTTATCTGGTGCTGGGGATGATTATTGGCCTGGTAGGGGTGCTGTTTAACCGTCTGATATTCCTGACTCAGGATCTGTTTGCCCGCCTGTATGCCGGTAAAACGGCTCGCGTGGTACTGGCAGGCGCCCTGCTCGGCGGTGGATGTGGGGTGCTGTCGCTGGTGTTTGCGCCCGGAGCGGGCGGCGGGTCAGAACTGATACCGCAGGCGGTACACGGGATGTTCCCTCTCGCCCTGCTACTGCTGATCTTTATCGTCCGGCTGATAACCACCCTGCTTTGCTTCGGCTCCGGTGCGCCTGGCGGTATATTTGCGCCGATGCTGGCACTTGGCACGCTGCTGGGTACCGCATTTGGCGTGGCGATGACCCAGCTTTTTCCGCTCTATCAACTTGATCCAGGCACCTTCGCTATCGCCGGTATGGGGGCGCTGTTTGCGGCATCGGTGCGTGCGCCACTGACCGGCATCGTACTGGTGCTGGAGATGACCGATAATTATCAGCTGATCCTGCCGATGATCATTACCTGCCTCGGTGCCACGCTGCTGGCCCAGTTTCTGGGTGGCAAACCGCTCTATTCTTCAATCCTCGCCCGTACCCTGGCACGCCAGCAACAGGTTACCCGCCCACAGCAGGGCGGATAACCTGAGCGGTTATTTTCCGTCAAAAAAGTCGCTGGGCAACTGGCCCGGCGCTTTATCGATTACCGCGTCGTTATCCGCACCCTCATTTTTCATATAAGTGACCTGGGCGAATTCAGGAATGATGACGTACGGATAGGCCGGTCCTTCATCACGGAAGCGATGCATATCCTCGATAAAATCGTTCTGATAGCAAATCGTCTTCTCCGGATGCTGGCCTTCACCGGCAATCCACTGCGGGAAGAAGATGGTGCCGTGGAGGATTTTACGTGACAGATCAAACAGCAGGCTGACGCAGGTTCCGGTGGGTTCGTGCCAGTCGACCTTATAAATGCCCGGTGCAAACTGTACCGCGTTCATTTTCTGATTAGTGACCCAGCGCCCCCCTACCAGCCCCTGATGAATGCGGTAATCGCAGGTGGTTTCGTTACGCGCATACCATTCATATTTCCAGCCATTATCATAGGTATAAACAAAATGTGTACCGACAAACTGTGATAAATCGTTGGATATATCGTTGACAGATTCAGTGGACATCTTAGTTCCTTATGTCATCAGGCATTGTGAAAATAAAAGGAAAGAATAAAGCATACGTCATAAATCTGGCCGTCTGGCCGAAGTAATTAATATGGACCAGGAATTTTCTTTTACCATGCGAAACCGTAAAAACCGCTGAAAAACAGCGGTCACATTATTTCTGCAAACCTGTTTCGCAGTGAACAATCCATTTTAGGTGATTGTTTTAAATCGGGTATTTATTACGCCACATCTTAATGCTCTTACTCGTCGCTAACCATCTCGCCACTGCTATTTTTAAAATAAATATACAATTCAGGGAGTTATGGTTTGCGTTTGCATTTACCACGATTATAACCAGATTTTTTATGATCTTTCCCTGAATGATGCCTGCAAAATTCTCTTTCTAATGCAGCAGAATTTGCTGGCCGCTCAATCTGACGCCCAGACAGGATGGTGTAGCAGACGCGCGACTGATTGCTATATAAAGAGTCGGGCAGGCGAAAAAGTCGACCGTGAAATTATAAACCTGCTGTTTGCGGCATTGATTTATCTGATTGATTTTGACAGCGGGCGTGGATTTTTTCCTCGCTGGAACGCCTTACGCTACGCCTGATTGCACTGGGCTGATTCCGGGGATGCATTTCTCTGGCAACGCTGTTAGTGATGACACGGCTGCTCACGCTGGACAAGGGGATTGCCGCGGGTACATCCACCCGGCGAGCGATTATCGACACTGCCAGCCCCGTGTTAGCCAGACTTAATCACATCGATCAACTTTTCATGTTGCTGAGGGAAATGGCATCGTGATGTTACACGCGACCGGATAAGGCAGCACAGCGCTGGCGGGTTGGATCTTACTGGCTAACCTCAACGAATATGATGATGCGGCCATTGATAAAGCCTGCCGGCAAATGATGCAGCGCTACCACGACCCGTTCAGCGTGCGGGATAAAGAGCAGACCCGTACTCAGTGCCGGAGTGATCAATCAGGCGGGCAAAGTTAGCGGTCTGGCAACCACTGGTGCCAGACCACTCGCCTCAGGCTCTGGCCGCCTTCGCAGCCGCTATCAGTCCATCCAGCCAGTCCTGATGGCCATTGATCATCGGGTTAGGTTTGGTGACCGCCAGCTGGCGTGCCGGCTGTCCATTCTGCGTCTCCTGAGTCAGTATCCGAACCCGGTTACCCGGCAGAGCCTCAATCAGCCAGGCATGCAGGACATCCAGTCGATCGGCGGCACCCGCTTCACCCGCCCAACCGTGCCAGGTCAGGCGTGCAGCCTCGCCTTCTGCCGGTGCAATACACTCTGTCACCTGAGCCTCAACCGGGAAGCCAAAGGTCTCGAAATAGAAGCGTACTCCCTGCTCCAGTACCGGACCTTTATTGTCATAAAAACGCGCATTAGCTGAGTTGGCGTAATAGTCGGACCAGCGTGCGGGTTCACTCAGCAATCGCCAGATTTGCTGCACCGTCAGTTCGGCGACAATCATTTCATTTGAGCAAAAATTATCGCTATAGCCCGGTACAAAAGCTTCCGGCCAGTTAATTGCATTCATTTTCATTTTATCCTGCCTTTAGAGGTGACAATGCGCTTATGCAGCGAACCGAGGCAGTATCAGGGCGACGCTGAAATAACGCCAATCGTGATAATTAATGCATGATATCATCGTAACTAATATCAAAAACTGCTTGTCTGACTGACCAGCCGCGAGAAGAAAATGCGCAGCAACATTCACAACGTCGATTTAAATCTGTTGAAAACGCTGGATGCTTTACTGGATGAGCGCAGCGTTACCCGCGCTGCCGAGCGATTATCGCTGACCCAGCCTGCGGTGAGCGGCATGTTAACCCGGCTGCGAGACAGTTTTGACGATCCGCTGTTTACCCGAGCTCAGCGCGGTATCGTGCCAACTTTGCGGGCGCTTGAACTGGCTGCGCCGGTTAAAGCGATACTGGCGGAAGTGGAGGAGTTGCTGCAGCCACAACAGTTTGATCCGTTAACGGCTGAGATGACGTTGCAGATCGCCGCGACAGATTATGCGCTGCGTGCGGTAATCGTCCCGTTTATAGCCCGTTTAAGGCGCGAGGCTCCCGGCATTCGGGTGGCGGTGGTCCCGGTCAATAATGAGATCTTGCAGGAGCAGTTTGAACGCGGAGCGGTCGATCTGGCCTTGCTGACGCCTGACACCACGCCGCAGGAGTTGCATACCCGTCACTTATTTGATGAGGAGTATGTCTGTTTGCTACGCGACGATCATCCGCTGGCAAGCGCCGGACCGCTGACGCTGGATGCTTTTTGTGCGCTGGAGCATGCACTGGTTTCCTATCCTGGCGGTAACTTCAGCGGAGTAACAGATACGGCGCTGGCTGCCCTGGGCCGCAGCCGGCGGGTCACGGTGTCAGTATGCAGCTTTCTGGTGTTGCCCGAGATCCTGCGTCTCAGTGATTTAATCAGTGTGGTGCCACGTCGACTGGCGATCCCTGGCGCGGGTCTGACCCAACTGCCGCCGCCGCTTACCCTGCCTGGCTTTAGCAAAACACTGGCCTGGCATCAACGAACCCATCGGCACAAAGGTCATCAATGGCTACGGCAGTTATTAATCACTGTTGCTGATGAGACGACACTTTCTGTTACATGACTACCTCGATTGGGTTGGCTGATCGGCCAGCCCGTTTTTTTGTCACTCAATGCGGCCACTGGCAATAATCAGCGAACAGAGAAAATGAAGCGCCGTTATGGCGATATATATATCACGAATTCAGATAAGCAAAGCTGCACAACATTTTTTCTCTTGCAGCGGTTCTCTATTATGCAGAATTATTCAGAGTGAAATTAGCGGGGATAGCCAGTGGAATTTAACATCAGCAATTGAAAGCAGGAAAAGAATTTAAGGCTAAGTGATTGGATATCAATTTTGGAAGAATTGAAACTTAATTTTGATGACAACATTTTGATGACAACAGGGACTATAACAGGCCCCGGCAGAAAGCCGGGGCTGGTGGTTAAAAAGCACTCAATGGTGCCTTCTTATTCGGACTTACGTCCACCACCATGGCTGTTTTGGCCACCTTTCTTACCGGCTTCTGAAGCCTTTTCACGGTCATTAGCGAAGTTACCGCCGCTGTTTTGTCCGCCTTTTTTTCCTGCTTCAGATGCTTTTTCACGATCTTCTGCAAAGTTACCGGAACCACCACGATGTTCGGCCATAATTTCCTCCTGAACATATTGTCATTTGATTAATGGCAACCAGCATAATTCTATTACGCCAGCCGTTTTCGTGTTGCAGTGATAAGTCTAGCCGGGCTTTTTCGCGCTGCAAGCCTATTACAACTTCCTGGCCCTGATTTATATTTAGCCGAAGCGAGATAGCGCGGATAATAAGCAAGACGGTAAACAAGAAAAATATATTTGCGCTAATCACTTACCCAAATCGATCGGTTATCATCCTTTTTTCGCTGAGTAATACTTTTTTACTTTTGTTTAAAAAGTTAAATGGCATGTAAAACGCAGCGGCTTAATGTTCAGCGTTTGGCTTAGTCCTGAAGCGTGCAACTCTACTGCGGCATCAGAATGTTAATTGGCAAATCGACAGCATGAACCCACTTAACAAGGCGAAGATAAACGCTGTTCTGACGCGCTTTTCCCGGCAGGCAATAGTGCCATGACTCGCTATACGTCCTGTTATGCGCGATTACTGATTCAGATGTTTCATCGCAACAAGCATTGGCTGTCAGGTCAGGCAGCGATAAAAGGGTTTGGCTGATTACACCTCTGCAGACATGATTGTCTACAAAGAATTGATAGCAGACCAGTGGCGTTATGCAGGATTGGGTTGAGCTGAAGTACATTGCTGGATTGGATTGCTGGATTGATTTTTCAATTGCAGGGAGCGCCAGACTGATTCTTTGGTTTGGTGTGATCAATGAGTTAGCTGGCAGGCTTACCGCGCTGGGACCTCAGGCTGGTAAGTTTGAAAAGTGAGCGATGGCTTTGCCGGGCTGGTGCGGTGGAGTGGCGGATTGCTTGTGTTGCGGGTCAGTCGGTAACCCTGCAATCGAAAACAGATCGTCTGCCCTGCTGTTTCTGTCCTGCCTGCAATGATAAAAGCCCTGACTGAGTTAGCCAGGGCTTTTAAGGTACTACCGATTTAACATTTACCATTAAGGAACTTAATTGAGATTTACTGCTTCGGTACTGCTATTTATGAACAGGTCCTGCGGATAATAATGAACACCTGAAGTCACTCATTATCATTAGCGGTTTTCACCACCTGATAGTCTTTTATGAGACAAAGACAGGTCAGGCCCGGATAAACCTGCACACCCCCATCGCGATATATACTCTTTGATGCGTTGCCTTACTTTCATTACGACGTTTAAACCGCAATCGTATCCTGTCGTAACGTAAACGTTCAGAACTACGAGGCCTTACATCATCGCGAATACTTTTTACTGCAATAACATCAACTTACTAAAACTACTTTACTGACTACTAGTTACTACTTTTTTACTAACGATACTCCATTCAACAGTGCTATTAATACATAACTCAATTTAACAGGAGTGCTTACTAATTTAACTCAAACTTCAACTTACTTTATCAGAGACGTCTTGTTTGCCGCTGATGTGTCTTACTTTACGATTTTAAATTTCAAAGTCAACACTGTTTTTAAAAACATGTTTATATCTTCAGTAGCTTAGCAATAGCGTTAATAATCATTCTCAGGCAGGATGAGACCCCCCGCAGTTTTATTATCACTACGAATAAAAATAGAATTCTAATCTATTTATACTGAATAATTAGCCTGGTGATTATATCATTATTGCCCCCTTGCCTTCGGGTACGAACCGTCGATACATTCTCCGTTACCGGGACTGCGCGCTTAGCCACCTGGTACGCAGCGAAGTGAACAGAGCACTGAATAAAGAAGCGACCCGCGTGACACGAAAAAAGGCACCTTACCGGTGCCTTTTAGCGGTCAAGTAGCGGTCAAGCTTTGGTAATACAATCAGCCAATTAGTTCGACAGCTGGCTCATCAGCAGCTGAGCTGTCTCAACCGAAGAACCTGGGTTCTGACCGGTAATCAGCAGACCATCCTGCACCGCATAAGACTGCCAGTCATCACCGCGAGAATAGATGCCGCCATTCTGTTTCAGCACATCTTCCACCAGGAAAGGCACCACGTTGGTCAGGCCAACGCCCTCTTCTTCAGTGTTAGTAAAGCCGGTCACTTTCTTACCTTTTACCAGTGGCTCGCCATCGGCGCTTTTGACATCGCGCAGTACGCCCGGCGCATGACAGACCAGCGCTACCGGTTTACCCGCCTGCAGAGTCTGTTCAATCAATGCAATTGAGTTTTTGTCGTTGGCCAGATCCCACAATGGACCGTGACCGCCAGGATAGAAAACAGCGTCAAACGCATCCTGTGAAACTGAATCGAGGCGGACGGTAGCAGCCAGTACTGCCTGAGTCTCTTTGTCACCATGGAAGCGACGGGTTTGTTCAGTCTGTGAACCAGGCTCATCACTTTTCGGGTCGAGCGGCGGCTGGCCGCCTTTTGGTGACGCCAGCGTTACTTCAACGCCCGCATCGGTAAAAGCGTAATAAGGGGCGGCAAACTCCTCCAGCCAGAAGCCCGTTTTCTTGCCGGTGTTGCCGAGTTGATCATGCGAGGTGAGTACCATTAAAATTTTCATATTTGCTCCGTCTCTGTGTATCGGTTCAGGCTAAAGTTTAGGGTTCGGAACCGGCTGCTGTTCAGCCGTATTCTCTGTTGACCGGGCCATCATTACCTGGCTGGACATATTTCTGAAATTTATTTCTTCAATTTCAGCTATTCACATAGCATTATAGCTCAATGAAATACGATCTGAATTTACTGCCTGTCCTGCTGGTGATGATGGAGGAGCGCAACGTCACCCGCGCTGCGGAGCGGCTCGGGATTACCCAGCCGGCGCTCTCCAATGCGTTAAACCGGCTGCGGGAAACGCTTAACGATCCGCTGTTTATTCGCGAACGCTACGGCATGCGTCCAACGCCGATGGCGGAACAGCTCGCCGAAGTGGTTGCAGCCTCGCTCGGCGCGATCGACAAAGTTATCCTCGGCCAGCAGGATTTTGACCCACGCCACGCCACCCGGCTCTTTACACTGGCCCCTAACAGCTACGTTGAATTCGTCATGATGCCGACCATTGTGGCGCGCCTGCGCACCACTGCCCCAGGCATTCGTCTGCGGCTGACGCCGTTTGGCAACGACATTGCCGAAACCGGCGTCATCTCCGGCAACACAGATATGGTGCTGGGACGCATCGTTGTGCCGCCCGATAACCTGGTGGTACAGCATTTGATGGATGAAGGGCTGGCGTGCGTGGTTCGGGCCGATCATCCTGAGGTTACTGACGAGCTGAGCGCGGAACAGTATGAGCAGCTCAGGCATGTCAATGTGCTGCCGCCCGGCCGGATGCGAGCCGGATTGTTCCAGGCGCTGGAGCAGCGCGGGCTGCGCCGTCAGGTTGCAGTATCAGTCACGCATTTTCTGGCGGTGCCGGAGATGATAGCGGTGACCGACTATTGCGCGACGCTGCCCCGGTTGATCTGTCAGCAGCTGGCAAAAGATCCGCGGCTGAAGGTGCTACCGGCTCCGGTCGACCTTGGCACCTTTCCGGTTGAAATGGGCTGGCACGCGCGTTACCGCGACGATCCGGCTCACCGCTGGTTGCGCGGCTTAATGATTGAAGTGGCGCAGACGCTCTCCTCCAGTCAGCAACTTGATTAGCGCGATCATCATAACCGCACTAATTATCAATATTGGTATAGTAACCTTGGTTATCATTATTCCTATCGGAGGCAGTAACCTCCTCTCTGACCAACAGGAATATGACCATGAAAACCATTAAATCGACTTCTATCGCCGCCCTCGCCGCTCTTTCGCTGATCTCATTTGGCAGCTTCGCACAAAGTGTCTCTGTTACCTCTTCCACTCTGGATGGCGCAGAAGCGAAAATCGCCGCTCAGGCTCAGGAACAGGGCGCACAGTACAAAATCACCGAAGCGAACACCAATAATCGTGTTCATATGACCGCTGAACTGTATAAATAACGGATGGTCGCAAACGGATTTGCCAGAAACGGCTGCCCACCGGGCAGCCTTTTTTGTGGCTGAATCAGGCAAGGCGAGTTTCAGGATCTGTCCCACCGCGCCACCAGAGAATCAGTGCGCAGAGTGCGATGGCACCCAGTACGTAAAAGGCGATGCTGTAGGAGTAGCGAGCGGCGATGGCGCCAGTCAGGGCCGGACTGAGCGCAGCACCGGCTCCCTGCATCAGCATTATCACGCTCTGCCCGGCGTTAACATGGCCGGTACCGCGTAACAACCAGACGATATAGCCCGGAACTGCCACGCCAAGTATTCCGGCGGCAATACCGTCCAGCATCTGCACCGGTATCACGAATATCGGTTCGGAGAAGCTGGCCGCCAGCAGCGCGCGCAGCGGCAAAATTAACAGCGCCACCCTAATCAGCGGACGATAACCGTGCGTCCCAATTCGCTTTGACACCCACAGCGCAACCGGAATCATCACCAGTTGTGATATCACCACCGTTGCGGCCGCATACAGGCCGGGACTGACCGCCGCGTCGGTGCCCGCTGACGCGACACGCATGCTGAGCATCGGTAATAACGCGGCATTGGCAAGGTGAAACAGCAGCAGGGTAATCCCGACCATCAGCAACGCGGGTTGTCGCATCAGCACCCACAACCCCTGAGCCGGAGCCGCGTGTTGTTGCTTTTCATAACCGCGCGCCACCTGATGGTCGATCTCATCTCCACGGATGGCCAGCGTGGCGACAGCCGCGAATATCGCCATCATTGTCATCAGAATAAATACCGCGCCCATTCCCCAGTGCCAGGCTGCAAAACCGGCCAGCAGCGCGGCAACGGTATTACCGCCGTGGTTAAACGCTTCGTTACGCCCCATCTGCCGGTTAAAACCAGGCTGGCCGCTTAATCCCAGAGTGATACCTGCTACCGTAGGGCCAATAAACGCCGCAGCAATGCCCGCCACGATTTGCGACACCATCGCTACCCAGCTCTGATTGCTGAACCACAGCAGCAGCGTGGCGAACGTAATCACCAGGCAACCCAACAGCACGATAATTTTTTTATGTCGGGTGGCATCCGCCATAATGCCGGCAGGCAAGGTGGCCAGCTGTCCGGCGATGCCGCCAACGGTCATCACCAGTCCGATCTCGTCGGGCCGCCAGTGGCGTTGGGTCAGAAAGATACCCAAAAACGGCCCGAGGCCGTCACGTACGTCGGCCAGAAAAAAACTCATCAGACAGAGAGCGGTGAGAGAACGCTGAGACATAAAATTTCCCTGAAAGCGAAGTCATGCGTTTGCGCTTCGTTTAAAAGAGGAATTATGGTTTAGCGCCAGGAAGGTTACGGCGAGTTATCGTAACAAAATGAAAAAGGCCAGCCGTATACCACGTTACGACTGGCCCTGAGAAGAGCTGGCGCAGGCCAACTACGCTTTAGCTAAGCAGCTTATTTATCGTTGCCGAAACCCTGTTTAAGCAGCGCGGGCAGTACGTTCGGGAAGTAGATGTTTTTATAGTAACCGCTGACGCTTTCGCTCCAGCTTTCGCCATCACTGCGTCCGATGTTTTTCCAGTGCTGGACCATCTCATCGTTATAGGCAGCGATGTGTTGCGCCATTTGCTCAGTCCGATAGGTCTCTTCATGGCGGAAGGTCGCCATCGGCAGACGCGGTTTCTGATGCGCAGGCTGATCAACGTGGCCGATAACCACACCGGCAATCGGGAAAGTCAGAGGCGGCAACTCCAGCAGCGAAATCATCGCCTGCGGATCGCGACGAATACCGCCGATGGGGACAATACCCAATCCTTCCGCTCGCGCGGCTGCCATTACCGAGCCCAGCGCAATGCCGATATCGGTGGAGCCGGAGACAATACTTTCAATGCTCTGATGGGCAATCTGCTGCTGATCGATGGCCGATATGGCCAGATCCGATTTATGCATATCGAGCACGAAGGTAATAAATACCGGTGCTTTGGCAATCCACGGCTGGCCGCCGGCTATCGCGGCGATCTGAGCGCGTCGGCTGGCGTCACGCGTCACCACCACTGAAACCTGCTGCGAGTTCACCGACGTCGGCGCGCGATAGGCGGTACTGATTATCCGATCCAGAACCGCATCATCGACCGCTTGCTCTGTAAAACTGCGTTCACTTTTGTGGCTGGTAAAAATATCGATCAGGTTGCTCATAGTTCTCCCCTTATAAAGCCCAAGAATAACAGTTAACTGCGGGGAAAATCTTAACCGCACTGGCCTTACACTTGCGCCTTCTGCTACCTGCCCCAGCGGCTTCTGAGATACTCCACCGCCTGGCGGGTCTGAGGCTGATTAAGGTAATTCTCGCGAAACAAAATGGTGCCATCGATATTGGGGTTCGATTCATTCAGGTCGAGCTGCTTTTTCAGCTCAGGCACGCCACCCAGTCGGGTCCAGTCAGGTTCAATCTTTGACGGTTCGCCCACTTTATACAGCGCCAGCCCGATATAAAGCCGGGTTTTGGTCGGTTTCACCACTTCAGCCCACCAGTTAGCCAGTACGTCATACCGTGCGGCCTGGCGCGAGAAAGGCCAGTAGAGCTGCGGTGCGATGTAATCCAGTAGTCCCTGCTGCACCCAGCGACGGGTATCCGCATAGGCTTCGTCATAGGCGGCTGCGCCTCGGGTATCCGATCCAGCGGGATCGTGTGACAGGTTACGCCAGACGCCGGCCGGACTGACGCCAAATTCGACCTCTGGCTTCAGCTGTTTAATGGTGCGGGATACCTGCTCAATCAGCAGCTGGGTATTGTGTCGCCGCCAGTCTGCTTTAGCAGCAAATTCCTCGCCGTAGCGGCGGAAAGTCTGGCTATCGTTGAGCATCGAGCCGGGCGATTCGGCATAAAAGTAGTCATCAAACTGCACGCCATCGACCGGATAACGTGCGACAACTTCGGCTACGATGCTGGTGATCCAGTCACGCGCCTCCGGTATGCCAGGGTCAAGAACAAAACGGTCGCCGGCCGTACGTATCCAGTCCGGGTGCAGCACAAATACGCTGGCCGGATGCAGCGAGAGGGTGCGATTCAGCGCACTGACGGTGGAAGGTTTGGTGTTCACCGCGACGCGGTAGGGATTAAACCAGGCGTGTACCTTGATACCGCGCTTATGCGCTTCATCCAGCATAAACTGCAGCGGATCGTAGCCGGGGTCCTCACCGATTTTGCCGGTCAGCATATCTGACCACGGCAAAATTTTTGATGGCCACAGCGCGGTGGCATCAGGTTTAACCTGAAAGAACACCGTATTGATGCCGAGACTTTTCAGATTATCCAGCTTAGCGATCAGCGCGCGCTGCTGCTGGCTGATACGCAACGCAGGCGCACTGCCGTTGACCGATTCGACCGGCGGCCAGTCGAGACGCGAAACGGTGGCTATCCAGACGCCACGCACCGGCTGTTTACTCTGCGGCTGTGGGGTCACCGGCAACGGCTGTCTGGTAACCGGTGGGAACGGGGTGACCAGCGAGCGCGGCGGCTGCGAGGCACAACCGATCAGCAGCAGTGCGGTAGCCAGCGCCACGCCTCGCCTGATAAAGGTCCGGGTCGGGCCGGGACGGTAATAAACGGCGATGATGAACTCCAGTAAACTCTGGTCAGGTCGCAAAAGGGACATTCTCGATGACCGGGATTAAAAGTCAATGCGTTACGACGATGAAACCGTCTCTCTCCCGTCCCCCCGCTGGCTGCGTCATTACCGCCGACTGATACCGGTTGGCTAGTGGCTGCGCCACGCTGACAAGGTGATGATCTGGCTGATGCCGTCATCAAGCGCGTGGTCAGCCAGCCTGAACTGATAATCGCCAGCGGCGAGCTGCCAGCTTCGGCTTGCGGGGTCAAACACCGCCAGACAACGAGGTTCAATCCCAATCGGTATCGTCCGCTCTTCACCTGCCTCCAGCATCACTTTGTGAAAACCCACCAGACGCCACGTCTGGCCTGGGTCATCAATCCGTCGGCCATACAGCTGAGCCACCGTTGCGCCAGCTCGCTCGCCACTGTTTTTTACCCCTACGCTGGCGTGGAGTTGCTCATCCTGCTGGGTGATCTGCAGGCTGTCGGCCGAAAAGGAGGTGTAGGAAAGGCCGTAACCAAAAGGAAACAGCGGGCTCAATCGCTGCCTTTCAAACCAGCGGTAACCCACATCAGCGCCTTCAATATTGTAATCGATGTGAAACACGCCACCGCGCAGCGGTTCACCCGGATTGGAGGTAGTCACTGCGGGATCGCTCATCGCCGGGCGCGGCAGTTGGTTTTCATCACGCGGGAAGGTGACCGGCAGGCGACCTGATGGATTCACCCGACCAAACAGCACTCCGGCAATCGCTTCTCCCCCGCCCGAGCCGGGATAAAATGCCGCCAGCACGCCGCTGACCTCCTCCAGCCAGGGCATCTTAACCGGACCGCCTGACTCAATCACCACAAGGGTTCGTGGATTGGCACGCGCCGCCGCGCTAATCAGGCGGTCCTGTTGATCCTGCAGGGCCAGATCGGGCAGATCCTGTCCTTCGGTATTCCACGATTCAACAAACACAATCACTGCATCAGCTCCGGCGGCCTGCGAGGCAATCGCGGCGTGATCGCTGCCGTCGAGATAATCCACCCGGGCCGCGCCCGACTGGCAGCGGATGGCGTGCAGCGGCGAGGAAGGATGATAAACTTTGGGCACCGGCACGCCCATGATGGCAGCACCCTGCTCCGCAAAATGCCCAATCGGCGTGACTGAAGAGGAGCCTCCGCCGGATAACACGCCCTGGTCAGCGTGGCCGCCAATCACCAGCAGTCGTGGCAGATTGAGTGCCAGCGGCAAACAGCGAGCGTGGTTTTTCAGCAGCACGAGGCCATTTTCTGCCGCCCGCTGCGCAATCAGCCGGTGCGCGGTGTAATCAATTGGCACGCCAGGCCGGGCCGGGAAGTCAATCGCCCCGACCGCAAACAGGCTGCGTAACTGCCGTCTCACCATCTCATCCAGCCGCTCAGCCGGGACCCGTCCCTGCTCTACTGCCCGCCGCAGCGGCTCGCCAAAAAATGGCTCTGGGTCCAGATTGCTGCCGGACTGAACATCGAGTCCGGCCAGCGCCGCTTTTTCGGTAGAATGGGTGGCGCCCCAGTCGGACATCACCCAGCCTTTGAAGCCCCACTCGGTTTTCAGCACCTGCTGTAACAGATGGCGGTTTTCACTGGCCCACTCGCCGTTGATCAGGTTATAACCCGGCATCACCGCACCCGGCTCCCCAAGTTCAATAGCAATCCGGAACGCCAGCAGATCCGACTGCTGCATCGCCTGTTCATCAAGATCGGAACTGACCAGCACCCGTCCGGTTTCCTGTGCATTGAGCGCAAAATGTTTCACGGTGGAGACCACATGTTGTGACTGAATACCTTTTACCGCGTGTCCGGCGATGATGCCGGTCAGCAGCGGATCTTCGGAGATATACTCGAAATTTCGCCCGCCACGCGGTTCGCGGATCAGATTGGCACCGCCCGCCAGCTGCACGTTAAATCCTTTTGCATGAGCCTCCCGCCCCAGCATATTACTGGTGGTTTCCGCCATCGCCGGATCAAAGCCCGCGCCCAGTAAGAGCGAAGAAGGCAGCGCGGTGGCATTATCGCCGGGCCGTACGTTAGCCAGATTGCCGACGCCAAGACTGGCATCAGATTGTTGCATCGCCGGTATACCCAGCCGCTCAATCGCCGGATAACAGGCAGCCGAGCCTAACGCACCGGGGATTCGGGCCTCACCTGGCGCCGGAATTGCCATCGGTCCGCTCAGCCAGCGCATTTTTTCATCCATCGTCATCTGTTCTACTACACTTTGCGCGCGTTCATCAGCGTTCAGCGTCCGGTCCTGCCAGCGGCTTGTCATGATTTTCTTCCTGAAGAGGGTGAGCGTTATTCAAGACTAGCGTTAAACGGGACGGTTAGCGCCTAAACTGTGATTAATCCAGCTCCGGGTATCCGTTCCATCGGCGAGTTATGGTCCCTGCAGAGACGATAAAAGTGCTTAGCTGGCATAAATGCTGTACTCCTTTGGACCGTTACAGATACCAATGAATGACAATCGCTATTGCTACAACCTCGTGGTCAGTGTCCGCTACCGTTGTTATGACGGAAATAAAAAAGCCCGACGATGCGGGCTTTTTTATTTACTTTTAATGCGGAAACCAAGATTTACTTTCTTTACTACTGTTCGGATTGGTGAAAAAACGTGATATTAAAAATAAAAACACCTTAACAAACGCTGCAAGCGTTGCGACTGTTACCACTGCCTTTGAAATTGTTGCTGGCAAAGAATACCACTCTAAATATGTTACGCCAGCGCCTCTAAGGAAAGCGGCACCTGTAAGCACTGCTGCCATTGCAGCTAAACCGCAGATTAATTTTGCCATCTTTTCCCTCAGCTATCGTTGCTGCTAAGTATTTTACCAGGTGTACTGGCCACCAATACTTCCTCGAGCATTATTTCTGCCGGTATTGTTATTACAGGAACCGATACCACCACCGATAGCACTGGCTACGGCCGTACCTGCGCCACCTACCGAACCCGCAACCATTCCGCCCAAAATACCATTGAGACAGTCTTTCAGTTCAGGATGAGCGGCGACCAGCTGAAGAAAGCCATTGTCTGGAACAAAGATATTATGGTGACTGCCAGAACGGCTACCGTACTGACTGGTTCGGGTGCCTGCGCCAGCATAAGCAGGATCATAAGCTCCACTTGCACCTGCGATAAACGTCAACTGCATTTTATTTAACATTTCCATTTTTAATCCTCTTCAATATTTATTCTTACCTGAAGAGAACTGTACTGCAGAACAGGCATATCAATTAAGTGAAGCATAATCAAAACGTGTCTCAGCCAATATTTTAAATTAACGTAGTTGAAACAAAAGAAGATTGTGATAAAGCAGGCCCGATTGGCAATGAATTAACAATAAATAAAGCTGAAATGCCTTGATGCTTTTTAAAGATATGTGCGTAATTTCACATTCCCCATTAAATGCAGACCCGAATGTGGCTCTCCCATCATTCTGTAGCATTTAATAATCAAATTCAATGTGTGATGCCCTCTATGCAGCAGGTAATAGCACCAGACAACCCTCTTATCGGGTAAAAAGATAGGCTGGCACGTTTAACCTGATATCGCTCATCTGGCAACCTGCCGACCGTTGAAAGCGCTACAGAGCTTTTAGCGCTGCGGAGTGAATTCGATACCCGCCGAGGTCAGGCAGGCTTTGAGCGTGCCGAACGCATCCTGACATTGCCGTTCGTTAACGCAGGCATAGCCGAGCAGCAGACCGCGCTGGTGCTGCGGATGCATATAGTATTGCGATAACGGCCGGACTTTGACGCCGCGCGTTAACGCCTGAGCCGCAATAGCCACATCATCTGTTCCGGGCGGCAGCGGCATCACCAGATGCAGGCCCGCGTCATGATTGATCGGCGGCAAGAAGGACGCGCCGAGATAGCGTTCAATCAGCTTACATAAAAACTGACGTCGCTGACGGTAGAGCAACCGCATGCGGCGGATATGATCCATGTAATGGCCCAGCCGGATGAACTCCGCCAGCGCCCGCTGAATCAGCAAATGCCCGCCGCGATACAGTTCTGCCGCAGCGATGCGTAACGGTTGCGCCAGCGGCTTAGGCACCACCAGATAACCAATCCGCAGTGCCGGATAAAGCGTTTTGCTGAAGGTACCCATGTAGATGACCGGCGCGTCCGCTTCCAGCCCCTGCAACGAAGGATAAGGCTGACCGGAGAAGCGAAACTCACTGTCATAATCATCTTCCACGATCAGGCTGTGATGACGGCGGGCCAGCGCCAGTAGCGCCTGACGCCGCGCCAGACTGAGATGTACACCCAGCGGATACTGGTGTGACGGTGTCACAAACACCATTTTAGGCGCCGGTCCGCTGTCCGGCACCATCCCCTGCTCATCAACCGGCATCGCCCGAATATCCAGACCGTTCATCCGCAACAGATTACGGGTGCCCCAGTAGCCTGGTTCCTCCATCCACACCCGATCGCCCGGATCGCACAGCACCCGCGTCACCAGATCCACCGCCTGGTGCACCCCTTCGGTGATCAATATCTGATCGGCATCAGCCCGAACTGAGCGTGCCACGCGCAAGTAGTCCACCAGCGCATGACGCAGATCGGGGCAGCCGCCGCCGCTACTGTAGACCAGCCGGTGAACATCCGGTTCCCGGTTCAGACGGGCCTGAATCTGACTGAATAATTTATGGGGAAACTCGGTAACGTCCGGCGCGCCGGGTACAAATGCACCCCACTGATAGGGTGAGGCGGTAGCATGCCCCAGCAAACTTGCGCCACGTTTTGACAGCGTCGCCGGCAGTGGCAGCGCCACCGGCTGGGTATCGAGCATCGCATCACTCTGCAGGCAATTTTCTGGCAGCGTTTCAGCAATCCAGGTGCCGCTGCCGGTTCGTGCAGTGACGTAGCCCTGCGCCATCAGGCTCTCATAAACATGCATCACCGTATTGCGCGACACCCCGAGCTCGCGCGCCAGATCGCGGGTCGGCGGCAGTTTTCCGCCGCGCGGGAACACCTCTTCAATAATCGCCGCCTGCATACAATTCAGCAGGCGCTGATGCAATGAGCCGGCGGGTTCAAACTGTAACCGCGCTAATAGATGATCTGCGTACAACAGTTGCAATTGGCTCCACCCCTGCTTCAACAATTGGCTCTGGCAACTCACCGCGCCACACGCCTAAATAAGCGTGTTTGTCGGGAATTGTAAATACGCAATACAGCGAGGTGGATCAAATGAGCGAAAAAAACAGTCTGATGCAACAACGCAAAGCCGCGGCACTGCCTAAGGGTATCGGTACGCTTTGCGACTGGTATGTTGCCCGGGCGGAGAATGCCACCTTATGGGATCAGGCTGGCAACAGCTGGATAGATTTCGCTGGCGGCATCGCGGTGCTGAACACCGGTCATCGTCATCCGCGCGTTGAACAGGCGGTCGCCGATCAGTTAACCAAGTTTACCCATACTGCTTTTCAGATCACCCCGTATGAAAGTTACATCGCACTCGCTGAGCGCATCAATCAGCGGATACCGATTGCCGGGCCGGCGAAGACGGCATTCTTCACCACCGGCGCGGAAGCGGTTGAAAATGCCGTCAAAGTGGCGCGAGCCTATACCCGTCGTCACGGCATCATTACCTTCGGCAACGCCTTTCACGGCCGGACGTTTATGACCATGGCGATGACCGGCAAAGTGGCCCCGTACAAGCGAGATTTTGGTCCGATGCCGGCCTCAGTCTGGCACGCCCGCTACCCCAGCGAAGTACAAGGGATCAGTGTTGCAGCGGCACTCAGCAGCCTTGACGACATTTTTAGTCAGGACGTTGCGCCGCACGACGTCGCCGCCATTGTGCTGGAACCGGTGCAGGGCGAAGGCGGATTCCACGCTGCGCCGTTGGCTTTTATGCAGTCACTGCGCGAGCTGGCCGATCGCCACGGCATCCTGCTGATTGCGGATGAAGTCCAGAGCGGCTTTGCCCGTACCGGCAAACTGTTCGCCATGGAGCACTATCCGGTGAAAGCGGACATCATCACCCTGGCCAAGAGCCTGGCAGGCGGGATGCCACTGTCCGCCGTTGCCGGTCGGGCCGGCGTGATGGATGCGCCCTCACCCGGTGGCCTTGGCGGCACCTATGCCGGTAATCCGCTGGCGATTGCCGCCGCGCATGCGGTGCTGGATGTGATTGAAGAGGAACAGCTGTGTCAGCGCGCCGTGACATTAGGCGCCAGGCTGGAGGCGGAACTGCAAAAACATCATGCCACTTATCCGGCGATTGCCGACGTCCGCGCGCTGGGATCGATGGTGGCGATGGAGTTTCATCAGCCCGGCGATGCACAGGCGGTGCAGCAGGCGGCAATGGCGAGTGGCCTGCTGCTGCTGACCTGTGGCGCAAAAGGCAACGTGATCCGTTTCCTTTATCCACTCACTATTCCCGATGCGCAGTTCAGCCAGGCGCTGGATATTCTGAGCGCGGTGCTCAGCCAGTCTCTGGCACCCGCGACACAAGGTGCCGTTCCGGCCTGATTCCCCCGGCTGATTCAGCCGGGCTCTTTCCCCTGCTCGTCCGGGTCCCCCCGGGCGCAGCGTCGGAGACGATGATATGACAATAACGCAGACTGCGAATAATGATGCGCTGGCGCAAAACCTGAAACCGCGCCATGTGCGGATGCTCTCCATCGCCGGGGTCATTGGCGCTGGATTGTTTGTTGGCTCCGGCCACGCCATCTCAGAGGCGGGACCGGCAGTACTGATTTCCTATGCGGCAGCCGGTGCGCTGGTGGTGCTGATTATGCGGATGCTGGCCGAAATGGCGGTCGCATCGCCTGATTCCGGCTCGTTTTCGACCTATGCCGACAAGGCGCTCGGCCGCTGGGCTGGCTTTACCATCGGCTGGCTCTACTGGTGGTTTTGGGTGCTGGTGATCCCGCTGGAGGCCAATGCGGCCGGAACCATACTGCACGCCTGGTATCCGCAGGTGGCTATCTGGCAGTTCACTCTCGCCATCACACTTATTCTCACCGTCACCAATTTGCTGAGTGTGAAAAATTATGGCGAGTTTGAATTCTGGTTTGCGCTGATTAAAATTGCCGCAATCATTCTGTTTCTCGGGGTAGCGGCGGCGGCGGTGTTGGGCTGGTTGCCGGGCAGCGGAACTCAGGGACTGTCACATCTTTATGATACCCACGGCTTTATGCCGAACGGAATGGGTGCGGTGATGGCCGCGATCCTGACTACCATGTTCTCTTTTATGGGCACCGAGATTGTGACTATCGCCGCCGCAGAGTCGAAGAATCCCGGTAAGCAGATCACCCAGGCAACTAACTCGGTCATCTGGCGTATTGCGCTGTTTTATCTATTGTCGATTTTCTTTGTGGTGGCGCTGGTGCCGTGGAATACGCCGGGCCTGGTGCAACAGGGCTCCTGGCAGACGGTGCTACAGGCGATGAACATCCCGCATGCCCGGCTGATCGTTGATCTGGTGGTGCTGATGGCGGTGTGCAGTTGCCTCAACTCGGCGCTCTATACTTCATCGCGGATGCTCTATTCACTGTCACGCCGTAAAGATGCGCCCGCCGCCGCCTCCCGCACCAACCGCAGCGGCACACCGTGGGTTGCGGTACTGCTCTCTACTGGCGCGGCCTTCCTGGCAGTGATCGCCAACTATCTGGCTCCGAGCGCGGTATTTGAGTTTTTACTGGCGAGTTCCGGCGCTATTGCGCTGCTGGTCTACCTGGTGATCGCTGCATCGCATCTGGTGCTGCGTAAAAAACGTGAAAAAGCCGGTGAAGTGCTGAGCTATCGGATGTGGCTCTTTCCCGGCCTCACCTGGTTCACCATCCTGTTTATCGTTACGGTGCTGGTGGTGATGCTGTTTGATGCCGATCATCAGGCTGAGCTGCTGGCAACCGGCGGGTTAACGCTGGTGATCATTGCCACCAGCTATCTTTTGCACCGCAAAAGAGAAAAACGGCAGAGCGCGAAGTTTTTCCCGCTGCACTCTTCCGATCACTCCTGATCATTCTCTCTCCATCCACACGCCCAGGGAGGGGCGTGATTCGCCGATTCATCCCAGGCACGGCAGACGCTCTGTAAAAAGTAACCGGCTATCTCCTACAGCCTGTTGCCGGATTAAACCGTTCACGCCGGTAAAGCTGCGAGGTTGATAACGCCTGCGGGCTAATTTCACCAGAAATAAACCAGCACTAAATCCCCCCGTACAGCTTCACGACAAAAGTGGGCCAGCGGCAATCACACCGCGGCCCTATGATTCGGTTTATGGCAACAGAGGCGGTAATTTTACAGATAGGTCACTGAGACAATGCCTTTACGTTTACCAGCATCCAGCCACGCCGTATTGACACTCACTGGCAGCTGAGCGAGCGTCTGTGCTTTCCGCACATCGACATATTGCGCCACCGTTTTTCCACTTTGGGGATCAGAACAGATAAAGCCAACCGGATTGCGCTTCACATCCATATTACAGGAGCCATTGAAAATGCTGCCGCTAAAGTTGATCGAGGCTGAAGAAGGCAGACTCTCTGCACTGGCAGTGTGTCCGATTGGGGTGAAGAGCAGCGTGGCCAGGCAGGCAATTAAACGTGTTTTCATTACGCATTCTCCTGGGTGACGTTAACCCTTATCGGCCGCGGCACCCATCAATAAAGTTCAGCGATAACAAAGAGTCGGACAGGCACCATCAGCGTCAGATGCGATCGCTGATTTATTCACTGTAACAGCGTCTAAATAAGGCAGATCGGCCATGCAATTGAACAGGGCCAGTCAAAAGTGAGTATAGCTAAGCCGCAAAAATTTAAAGTTCTTTGGCGATCTTTTTATTCAGCCTGAGCACAAACTTTCCGGCCTGACGGGCAACCGTCTAATGCGAATAAAATAATATCCGCTTGTTACCCGGCAGAAACGCTAACGGCGGCTTGAAAGTTTAACGCTGACATGATTATCGATATTATCCGGAAATGTATTACAGCAGCCGGGGCAGTTTGCTAAGCCGCGCCAGCAAGCAGACAGAGGAAATAACAGCCGCGCGATATCTGTTCAACGCACCAGTCGGTGTCTCAGGCCAGGTATTGGCTGAAACGCAGCAGATAACCGTCCGGGTCCTGCACCAGAAACTCCCGCTGGCACATCGTTGTGTTTCCTGTCACATAATGATTGTCCTGCACCGGCCGGAACAGCGGAATGCCCTTATGCTCAAGGCGTAAAAGTATCGGTTCAATTGCCTCAACCTCAATCTGAAAATTAACTCCACGTCCGAACGGTTTTTCCAGTGGCGCGGTTTTCCAGCCTTGCGCGTGATATTGCTCAATCATTAACTGTGCGTCGCCGAAGTTGAGATAGGCGAAATCCGGATCCTTGCGCCGGTTCTTCAGCGCAAAACCGATGATATCGACATAGAAAAATAATGAAGCCGCGAAATCACTCACGGTCAGCTCTGGCACCATCGGGTTCCAGTAGATCGGCTTGTCATCAATCATTTATAGCGCCTTTTATCCTGTCTTTTAACTACCGGAATCGGTCCGATCAGCTTATCTGAGCGATAGTGCCCTGCAGCTCATCGAGAAACAACCGCAGCGCGGCGGACTGGTGCTCGCGCGACAGATAGAGTCCCCAGATGCCGAATGTTTGTGGCCGGTAGTCGGGGAGCAGTTGCACCAGCTTGCCGCTCGCCAGGCTGCTGCGGGCTTCCTGCTCGGGCACCATCGCCACCCCGCAGTCGGCAATAGCCGCATCACACAACAGCGATGAGATGCCGGCACTGAAATTTCCCCTGACCGCCACGGCGATCTTTTCACCCTGGGGGGCGGTAAAATGCCAGCTTTGTCCGGCAAATCGGCTGTAATAGAGGCAGTTGTGCGACGATAACGCCTCTGGCGTCCGTGGCGTTCCCTGTTTCGCCAGATAGCCCGGCGAGGCACACAGAACCGAGCGACATTCGCCGAGCCGACGGGCAATCGCACCCGGCTCCGGTGCGTCTGTGATGCGGATCGCCAGATCGATGCGCTCGCCGATCAGGCTGACCGGCTGATTGTTAATCTCCAGCTCAATACGCAGCGCCGGATAACGTCTAAGGAAATCGGGAATTGCCGGACCGACCAGGTGAGTCGCGGTAAAATGCGCGCAGGCGATACGCAGCGTACCGGCGGGCATCGCCTGCGTCGACTCCTGCTCAATCTCCTCCGAAAGCCGTGCCAGCTGACGGGTTCGCAGCAATATCGCCTCGCCGGCGGGGGTGATGGTTAACCGACGCGATGAACGGTGCAGCAGGCGGGTCCCGGCCCACTTTTCCATCTCCTCCAGATAGCGGCTGACCATCGGCCGCGAAATGCCCAGCGCCCGTGACGCCGCACTCAGGCTGCCCAACTCGCATATCCGGTTAAACACCGCCGCAGCTGTCACGCGATCCATCTCATCACCTGTACGATTTATGAAACTCAGCATCTCTGATTGCGGGAATTCTATCAGATAACAAAAGCCGTAAAATAGCGCTGTGATCTGCAGAGAACACAGGCGGCTGAGTCATCGGCGACGCCGGTGTTCTCTCCTGACGACTTTGCAGAGGTTGGTCAGGAAATGACTCCCGCTACTCAGAGGATTAAAAATGAAAACCACGCTGTTACCGTTAACGCTAATTCTGGCCTCGACCGCCGCCACGGCGGCCCCGCTGCAGTTCGAAACCTACAACCCGCAGCACAACGGTATTTTTGCCGTTTCCTCAACCCTGGTGAGCGGACCGAAAGAAGCCATTCTGTTCGATGCGCAGTTCAGCACCATCGACGGTGAAAAACTGGTTGAGATGATTAAACGTAGCGGTAAAACGCTGAAAGAGATCGTCATCACCTCGGGCGATCCTGATTTTTACTTTGGTCTGGAACCGATTGTGAAGGCCTATCCTGACGTGAAGGTGGTTGCGACGCCGGGCGTGGTGAAGCATATTCAGCAGACGCATCAGGCCAAGCTGCAGTACTGGGGGCCGCAGATGAAGAAGGGCGCGCCGGATAAACTGACCCTGCCTGAAGTCACCGATCAAACCCGCTTCAGCATCGATGGAGAAGTGCTGGAGCTGCGTCATCCGGATGAATACGCCGCTTACGTCTGGGTCCCGTCAGAAAAAACCATCCTGGGTGGAACGGCGATTTCGTCCGGCATTCATGTCTGGACCGCCGATACGCAGACGGTAGAAAGCCGCGCCGCCTGGCGCAAGGTGCTGACTGAAATGCAGGGGCTGAAAGCGACAAATGTCATTCCAGGTCACTACCTCGGCGAACGCCCGGCCGGGAGTCAGGCGGTAGACTTCACCCTGAATTACCTCAAAAGCTTTGACGCGGCCCTGGCGCAATATAAAACCTCATCGCAGGTGATCGGCGCGGTCAAAGCCGCCTGGCCACAGCTGGCAGAAGAAGGGTCACTGGAACTGAGTGCCAAAGTGAATACCGGCGAGATGAAGTGGTAAGCTGAACGCATTATTCACCTGCCCTGACCCGCCGCTCTCCCGGGCGGCGAGTCGTCAGCTGCAACAGATGTTGCCGAATTACTCGCCAGTCAGCAGTGCAGGATGCAGACCTTTAACCGGACTTAACGCTTCAAGCCGCGCGGCAATAGCCAGAATTGTCGCTTCATCGTGCCATTTCCCGGTGATCTGAATGTTGATCGGCAAACCTTCGCTACTCTGACCAAAGGGTAAGGCAATCCCTGGCAATCCGGTGACGTTAAGCGGGACCGTGGCCGCCTGCAGCCAGCTGACATCCACCGTCTGCCCATCAATCACCAGCTGTTCAACTCCATGCTTGTGAGCCGGTGTCGGCAGCACCTGGGTAATCAGCGCATCATAGCGCGAAAAGTATTCGGCATAGCCATCGCGGATTCGCTCGGCTGCCTGTTCCGCGTCGATGTACGCCTGCAGCGGCGTATCGGGCAGTGACAGCATGGTTGTGGCCATTTTATAGATTTCCGCCGGATCCCGGCCCGCTACAGCTGCCGCAAACGCAGGCTTCATCTCCATCACGTGCAGACGGTTGAACACCTCCAGCGCAAAATCACGTTCCAGCGCTGCAATCCCCACCTCCTCAACCTGCACCCCACTTTGTTGCAGCGCCGCCGCCGCCGCTTTCACCACTGCCGCCACGTCCGCATCAACCGGACCAAAGCCGGGTCCGGTCATCCAGCCAATCCGCAATGGACGATCGCCAACGGCCTCGCCCGACTGCGGGCGGGCAGCAGCAGTCGCAAAAGCATCCTGCCCATCCGGACCCGACAGCAGCGAGAAGGCAAGCGCAATATCGCGTACCGAACGCGCCATTGGACCAACATGCCAGAAGCGACGCGGTGCGCGCGGCCAGATACCGGTCATCGGTATGCTGCCATGGGTGGCTTTGATGGAGGTAATACCGGTCTGAGACGCCGGACCACGAACCGAAATGGCCAGATCGGTGCCGAGGCCGAGCGGCGACATCCCGGCGGCAATGGCGGCAGATTCGCCTCCGCTTGAGCCGCCAGGCGTGCGCGTCAGATCCCACGGATTGTTGGTGCGGCCGCTGAGTAAATTGTCGCTTTCAATCCAGTATGAAAATTCAGGCAGATTGGTTTTAGCCAGCAGAATGCCGCCGGCCTTTTTCATCCGCGCCACGCTGGTGGCATCCTGAGTCGGCATCCGATTTTTGAAGATTGGCGATCCGCGCTGCGTCATCACGCCCGCGGTGTCGATCGAATCTTTAACGGTAAACGGGACGCCGTGTAGGGGTCCCAGCGCCTGACCTGAACGGACAGCCTGCTCGGCCGCTTTAGCCTCGCTCAGCGCATTCTCTGCCAGCGTGACAATCGCATTGATCTGCGGATTAGTTTGTTCAATGCGATCAAGGTGCGCCTTAACCACTTCGACCGGTGAAACCTCGCCGTTGCGAATGCGTTGAGCCAGTTCTGTCGCATCGTTAAAAAAGAGTGGATTTTGCATGTTAAATTTACCTACCTGTCATTTGGTAGGTAAACAGTAGATCGCTTATTTTCCACTGTCAACAACTACCTGCCAAATGGTAGGATGATAGCTTCACCGGAGGAGAGACAATGAGTAAGAATGCAAAAGAAGCGATCCTGTCCGCGGCGCGTAAAAGTGCGCAAGCCCATGGCTATACCGGCCTCAATTTCCGCCAGCTGGCGAGTGAAGTCGGTATCAAAGCCGCCAGCATTTATCACCACTTTCCAGGCAAAGCGGAATTAGGGGCGGCGGTCGCCCGACGCTACTGGGAAGATACCGCCGCCGATCTTGACGCACTGCGTGAATCAAACCCGGAGGCAGCGGCCTGTCTGCACCGCTATCCGCATATTTTCCGCCGTTCGCTGGAGAGCGAGAATCGGCTCTGCATGGGCAGCTTTATGTCAGCAGAATATGACGATCTGCCCGAGGCGGTGAAAACCGAGGTACAGCATTTTGCCGATGTGAATATTGCCTGGCTGGCGGCGCGCCTGCAGGAAACCGGCATGACTGACGTGGAGCAGAGTCAGGCACGGGCGCGGGCCATTTTTGCCGCCGTGGCCGGGGCACAGTTGCTGGCCCGCAGTCGTTCCGACATTTCGCTGTTTGATGCGCTGATAACCGATTATCAGGTGGCTGGTCTGCTGCCGGCTTAAGCGCCAGGTTGCGGTCTGACGCTATCCCTGGCGCTTTACTCACCCTCACCGCCAGGGCGGTGAGGGATTCACCCGCGACGGATTTGCTTACCGTTCACGCAGCGCTTCCCGGGCCCGGTTAAGCGGCTTAAGTAAATACTCCATAATGGTTTTGCTGCCGGTGTGGATCTCTCCCATGGCGATCATTCCTGGATAAACCGGAAAGTGTTTCCCTTTTTTGTTGACCAGAGAATCTTTATCAGTCCGGATGTAGACCCGGTAAAAATATTGATCGCGATGAACGTCATCCTGAATGGTATCAGGTGATATTGAGGCAACCTCTCCTTCCAGCCCGCCGTAAATATTAAAGTCATACGCGGTCAGCTTGACCACGGCGCGCTGACCCGGGGTGATAAAGGCCACATCACGCGGGGCGATCGGCAATCGGGTTGCCGGCATCGTCACTCAGCATCAGTTGGGTGACTGTCACACCTGCTGGATCGCTGGTTTTGTTGTCATCAACCACAGCGCCGGTGTTGTCACCCGGGTTCGTTGCGGCTGAAGAGAAAGAGCTGTGATGTTTGCCGCCCTAAGGAAAGAAGATGGCAATACCGGCTAATGCCGCACCACCCGCAAGCGCGTCGCCGGCAATCAGCATATTATCGATACCCGCAGCTTCAACCATATCTGAGGTCAGCGAATAAAAACCGCCAGCGGCGTCATATTCATCAGCATATAAGACGCCGTCCGGGCCCGACGCGAGCATAAACGGCAGTTCTGTCTGACTGACATTCTTTACGATGAACTGGTAATGCTCACCGGTAACCGTATCTTCCCGTTCGAACTGGAATTTATCATCGACTTTTGTGGCTTAGATCTTTTGAGGCGGTTTTCCGTCACTGCTATGGACTTCATTTGAAAAAGGCTGCTGAGGCACATTGACCCGCAGTGATTGATGTGAGTTTAAGGTAAATGCTGAAGACAATTGATAAGAGATTATGTTTACCGCTTCCGTTAACGGGCGTTAAGCCGCTATCAATTACGGAAAAATTCATCTGACCTGCAATAGCCATAATGACCCGGCAGAAAGCCACGCTCTGAATCACGAACGATCAAATAATCGTCCCAATCAGTTACAGCAATAAATTACAGCAATAAATTACATCGTTAATAATTCCAGAGCGAAATTACCAGGCAAGCCGCGAGCCATACGCTGATTAAAGCGCTGAACTCCACCATTCGGCGAAGATCATAGCGCCAGATACCCAGCCCGCTGGCTGCGCAATACAGCGGTGAAAACGGCAGGCTACATTTTGTTCAGCAGACGTCGGTCATCTCGCGCCTGCAGCCGTGCTGCTGCTGGTGACGGGAAGATATAGCTGAATAAATCCCGGTAGAAGTTGAGATGTTTCACCAACCCTTCGTGAATCGTTTTGGTGATGTCTTTAACCAGGAAGTCATGCGTGGTGCTGAAGCTGGCGACGGTGAAAAAGGTTTTATCATAGACGTTAACCATTCCTTCCCACTTCATCACCCGCTCTTCACGTGCGGCGTCATCTGAAGCGACAAAAATCGCCTTATGCGATTTCACACCGTGGTTACTGACATAGGTCAGAGAGGAGTCGTAGCCACGCTTGCTGCGCCAGCGGCAGAATTCATAGGGCACATCGTAACGCGGCAAAAAGAAGTCGGGACAGCGGAAGTTATCATCACAAATCAGTCCTTCCAGCGTCACCGAAACATGCAGGAAATCCTGCATGAAATCAAATTGCCGTGTTTTGCTGCAGCTGACGTTTATGTTGAAATGACCCGCCTGTACATACCAGTAATTGGTAAATCCGGTCACCAGAATACAAAACACCTGCCAGTCACTGAGTTTACGATCGCCTGCCAGCCCTCTGAAGCGGCTAATCATCATCCGTGATTTAGGATGCTGATACGCTTTCAACAGCGGATCGTTCATACCTTTCAGCAACATCAGGCACTCTCCTTAACATTTTGCGCTTATCCTGCCACGCCCTCTGAACCCTGAAAAGGGGTCATCTTCTGAATGTGTCGGCTATGCGGCGTTGGTGCTGAGGCAGGGGTTAATCCTGCCGCTGCAGGCTTTGCTGCTGCAAAGCGGCAAGCTTCTGTTCAAAACAGCCCACCAGCAAACGTACCTTGTGCGGAATGAAACGTGCATCGGGAAAGATGGCATAGAGATAGCGATCCGGCAGCCGGTAGTCAGGCAAAATTCTGACCAGCTTACCGGCCGCCAGCGCCTCACTGGCCATTAACGTCTGTATGCCGCCTATCCCCAGCCCGGCTTCAATAGCCTCTGTCAGCGAGTGACTGTTATTCGAGCGAAAGACACATTCTACCGCGAGCGAAACGCTCTCTTGTGCTGAGACCAGGCGCAACGGCGCATCCGGCTGAAGGCCACTGAAGCGAATGTGAGGATGACGCTGTAAATCGGCGGGCGTCAGCGGTTGACCATGCTGCGCTACCCAGTCAGCGGCGGCCACCAGCACTGTTTCAATCGTGGCCAGCATGCGGACAGCCAGGCCGGCCGGCGGCGCTTCGCTGAGACGGATGGCGACATCGACGCCTTCAGAAATCAGATCGGACAAGCGATCGTCAAGCGCCACCTCCAGCCGTAATGCCGGATGTTGCTGCTGAAACGCCAGCAGCTGCGGCATAAAGCGCTGGCCCAGCCCGCTGGGTAACTGAATGTGCAATTTCCCCTGCAGCGGCTGCGACGTCGGCCGTAACTGCTGCTCCAGTTCATCCATGGCGTGTAACAGTTGCCTGACCTGCTGCAGATAACGCTGTCCCTCTTCGGTTAACGCCATCGCGCGGGTGGTTCTGTGCAGCAGGACCACGCCCAGATCGGCTTCTAGTGCCGCCACCTGCTGGCTTATCGCCGACTGTTTCATCCCGTGTTGTCGCGCAGCTGCTGAAAACGATCCCGCTTCGGCAACGCGAATGAATGACTGATTCGCAGTCAGTTTGTTCTGCATTTAGTGGATTTCTTAATAAGTGTTATCGGTATAGAGGGGATTTAATCACAAAGAAGCCCAGGTGAGACTGTGATTTCACTCCAGATGAGATCGCTATCATGATTAACAGTCAGAAAAAAAACGTCGCGCTGGTGGCAGGCGCGACCGGTATCGTGGGCCAGCAACTTATTCGTGC
Source organism: Pantoea sp. X-Soil-MYKO-1785 (assembly GCF_059730675.1). Lineage (NCBI taxonomy): Bacteria > Pseudomonadati > Pseudomonadota > Gammaproteobacteria > Enterobacterales > Erwiniaceae > Pantoea > Pantoea sp. X-Soil-MYKO-1785. The sequence continues at coordinate 342,104 of NZ_AP036001.1, read as the reverse complement.
CTTAACTGCGCAGCACTGGCAGGTCATCAGTCTGAGCCGCCAGCGACAGTCGGACCAGCAGCAGTCAGAACAGGCTCTGGCTGACCTGCTGTCGGTTGATTTGCTCGATCAGCAGCAGAGTCAACAGCGGCTCTCTGCTCTGACTCAGGTCACGCATATTTTTTACAGTGCCTGGCTCAACGCCGCAGATTGGGCCGCGATGGTGAAACCCAACGTGACGATGCTGCAAAACCTGGTCAGCAGCATAGAGCCGGTCGCGCCGCTACAGCATGTCAGCCTGATGCAGGGATATAAAGTTTACGGTGCTCATCTCGGACCGTTCAAAACGCCGGCGCGAGAAAGCGATGCTGGCGTACCGGGTGCTGAATTTAATGCCGAACAGCTTCGCTGGCTGGCCGACCGGCAACAGGGTAAAGCCTGGCACTGGAGCGCGCTGCGTCCCGGCGTGGTCGGCAGCGACCGCCCGGGCAACAGCATGAACCTGGCGCTGAGTCTGGCGCTTTATGCCTCACTCTGTCGCGCTGAAAAGCTGCCTCTGCGCTTCCCGGGTTCAGCGCAGACCTGGCACAGACTGGTCGACTTTACCGACGCTGAATTACTGGCCGACGCCACGATCTGGGCCGGACAGGCATCCGACGCACGCAATCAGGCGTTTAACGTGAATAATGGTGATTTATGGCGCTGGAGTGAGCTGTGGCCGGTGATCGCGGCGTGGTTTGATCTTGAGATCGCGCCGCCCGTTTGCTTATCCCTGCAGCAACTGTTCGGCGATTATCGGCACAGCTGGCGGGATATCGCTGCGGCTAACCAACTGGTTCAGCCCGATATTCTGGCGCTCAGTGACGGCAGCTTTGCCGATTTCGTCTTCGGCTGGCACTACGATATGTTTGGCGACGGCAGCAAAATCCGTCAGGCGGGGTTTCATCAATACCGCGCAACCGACCGGATGTTCTGCGATCTGTTTGCCCGCTTTCGCGCCGCCAGAATTATTCCCTGAGCGCCTCAGTGACAATGGCGAACGCAGACAGCGCGGCCGGAAAGCCTGGCTGGCTGCGCGGCATATCGATTAGCGCCCTTTCTTCCTGCGTCCCGGCTGCGCAAAACGCTTGCGTGAGGCGCTGTCAGGCTCGGCTTTGCCAGAAGCCGGACGGGCCGGGCTTTTCTGCGCTTTTTTTGCTGCGGCGGTTTTAGCCGGCGCTTTCTTTGCCGGCTTATCTTCTGAAGAAGAGTTCTCCAGCAGTTTAAACAGTTCGATCAGTTCGTCATCGGTCAGATCGCGCCATTCCCCCAGCGGCAGACCTTTCAGGTTGACGTTCATGATGCGGGTACGCTCAAGCTTCGTCACTTCATAACCAAAGTGCTTACACATGCGGCGGATCTGGCGATTCAGCCCCTGCACCAGGGTGATACGAAACACAAAAGGCGCTTCTTTTTTAACTTTGCACTTTTTGGTCACGGTACCCAGCATCGGCACGCCCGCGCCCATTCCGGCGATAAACTCATCGGTAATCGGCTTATCAACGGTAACCACATACTCTTTTTCGTGATTATTACCGGCACGCAGAATTTTATTGACCAGATCGCCGTGGTTGGTCAGGAAAATCAGCCCCTGAGAATCTTTGTCCAGACGGCCAATCGGGAAGACCCGCTTGCTGTGGTTCACGAAATCGCTGATGTTGTCGCGCTCACCCTCTTCCATAGTCGTGATAATGCCGACCGGTTTGTTCAGCGCAATCAGCACTAAATCATCTTCATCACGCGGCTCGATAAGCTGACCGTTCACTTTCACCACATCGCCTGCAAAAACCTGCGCGCCGACAGTGGCGCGTTTGCCGTTAATGAAAACGTTGCCCTGTTCGATATATCGATCGGCGTCGCGACGAGAACAGATTCCGCTCTCGCTGATGTATTTGTTGAGACGAGTTGATGAGTGAGTCAGCATGGTTCCTCCAAAAAACGCGGACTATACCTTACCGGCGTGGGCTTGCGAAGTGTTTGCGCGCGAAACTTTTCCGCTGCTGAAGCGCGGCCCGGCCCGGCTTAACGGCGTGACTCAGTCAGACGGCGCTGACAGGTCAATGGCCATATCCATACAGCGCAATCCACTGCCGGCCAGCTTTGAAGGATAAACACTTTCTCCCAGCAACTCGAAGCCATGCTGCAGGTAAAAGCTGGCGGCGTTAGGGGTGGATGCAAGCGTCAGCCGCCGGTAGCCACGGCGCTGTGCTTCCGCTTTGATGGTCTCAATAATCTCGCCCGCCAGCCCCTGGCCGGTGAAGCCAGGCAGGGTAAAGATCGCCTCAACGCTGCCGGCCGCCAGATCCAGCGAGCCGGTTGCCACCGGCTGGCCGTCAGGACCGTCGATCACCAGGAAAGGATTCTCGCGGATCATCGCCGGAAAGCTGACGGGCATCCGGTCCGGCGTCCAGGCGGCAATCACCTCGGCTGCATACACCGACTGGCAGCCGTGGCGAATCGCCTGGTTTCTGATATCCCACAAGATTGTTGCCTCTTCAGGTGAAGCCCGTCTGACCTTCATCATCCTCTCCTGCCTCATTAATGCGCACCGTCTCGCTACGTTATCACACCGCTTCCCTGCAGTGCGATCGCCGCCGATCAGAAGCGCGCATTGAGCCCGACGTTCCAGCTCACCTGATGATATTCGCTGTTGCCCGCCACCGCAGAGACGCCTGCAAACGCGGTCACCGCCGTGCCAAGCGGCACGCTGGCCCCGACCGCCATATCCAGCCAGTTATCATCGCCTGCTTCGCGGGTGCGGGTAAACGCCGTGCGGGTCGATTTCAGTCCGGCCGTCACCGCAGAGTCACTGTCGCCAAACTGATGGTTGTAACTGACCTGCGCCCACGGATTGATCAACAGCTGCCTGCTGTCGATGCGCCAGCCGACAGACCCGACCTGCGAGTGCAGCGTCTGATCGCCAAAGCGCATGGCGCTGCTGCGATTGCCCTGCTCCTGATAGCCTGAGACCCGGCTATAATCCAGCGCATAGCTGGCAACCGGACCGGTGGAAACATACTGGCCGAGCGGCAGATCCCAGCCGGTTTCGATGCGCATTCCCAGCAGCTTACCATCAGTACTGCCCTGCTCGGTCCGGGTGGCCGGTCCCAGCCTGACCTGACGCTCAATATCATCAAAATCGAGATCGGCATAGTGCAGATCGGCGTTAATCCAGCCCTGATCAAACAGCCGCAGCTGACTCCACAGCGCCACCAGATTGCCACGCAGTCGGTAGTCGTAACGTGACGATGGCTCCTGACGCTGCGACGTCGCGGAAAACATCGCCCCGGCCTGCCAGCTGTCGTTTAGCTGATAACCGATACCGACCGCGCCATTGGCGGTGGTGGCATCGCCATCCTGATAACTGTCGCCGCGGAAATTCCGTGACTGACCGGCATAGCCACCGAAAACGGTAAACTGTCCAGCGTCGGCGGGCTGCTGGCGCTGCTGCTGCAAATGCCCTTCCAGAGTATTCCGCGCATCCCTCACCAGCATCAGCGGCGACTGGCTCAGCGCCGCCACCTGCAACGGCGCATCCAGCACCGACTGAATATAGTCAGCGATCAGGGCATGCACCGCCGGGCTGGGATGCAGACGATCCGCAAACAGATACTGCTGCGCCTGAGAGAAGCCCGGCGTGGCCGAGGTGCAATCCATTGCCGAGACGCCAGGCGGACAGGCCATGCCTGCGCTGTTGCTGATGCCGTACTGGCCCGGATTGTCGATCACCTCATTGAACAGTCCGTTGATATCGACCCGCGCGATATTGCCGCCGGTCGCCACCAGCCCCTGCTCTTCGAGCTGGTTATAACGGTCGGTCAGCGTCGCCGCAGTGTCGCTTAACAGTTGCCAGGCGGCAAACAACTGTCGGGCGATCGCTTCACGCACCAGCGGAATGGCCGGGATCTGATCGGCAGCCTGGCGGAATGCCGCCTCAATAGCCTGCTCACGCGCCGCCCGATCGGGCGTTGTGACGCTGCTTAACGACTGGAACAGCGCTGCTATAGCCGGTTCCGCCACCGGGCCAAGCGGTTGCAGGATGGCCTGCAGCAAAGCCGGCGTCGCCCCAACGTTTGGCACCGTCGGCACCACCACGGTTCCCGCTCCGGCCGCCAGCAGCCGGCTGACCTGGTCGGCCGCAGAGCGGGCACTGTTATCGATCACCTGCACCGCATTCAGCGGATCGGCGGCGGCTGCAGCCAGATCGTTACCGCCGATCCAGTGAATATAGAGGCCGTTGCCGTCAGCGCGACCGCCACTGGCGGCCAGATAACGGTCGACCTGATCCTGACTGTTGTACTGCGGATTAAGCGCCGGCACCGCCACCGCTCCTCCGGCAGCATAGTTACTGCCACCCTGGGACGACGGCTGCAGGGTTTGATTCAGCTGTTGCGCCAGTATCTCGTCATATAACGGATGGGACGCCGCATCGTAGGTGAAGCGGCCCACATTGCCACCGTCGCTCAGGCTATCGCCAAACACGGTGAGTTGACTCCAGGCCGCTGCCGGCAGCGGCGACAGCAGACTCAGGGTGGTTATCGCTGCACTGGAGAGCTGGTGTCGCGCGTGAAAGGATTTCATCTTCGGCTCCGCACAAGGTAACAGGGATTAAAAGAAGCAAAAAAGAGGCTCAATCTCGCAAAGCAAAGTAAGCGTAGTCGGCAGCAGAAAATGGCAGCAGAAAAGCCGCGATCGGGATCTCAAAGCGGGAAAATTTGGTCAGCTGCGGTGTCTCGCCCGGCAGAGATGACGACCGCCGGGCACTGCAGGGACTATTTTTTACCGGCAGGTTTCAGGCCGCGATAGAGATCCTGCAGCCGTTTCATGGTTTTGACCGTGCGCTGCGGGAGCGTGGACGCCACCGAAAGGATCAGCATCTCCAGACAGACCATAATAGTGCCGTGCAACGGAATCCGGCCGTTTTCACCGCCGCGCGGAACGTTAATCACCACATCGGCTTCGCGGGCAAAAAACGACTCGGTGGCATTAGTCAGCAAAATAATCGGAATTCCCAGCCGTTTTGCCTCGCGGACCACGGTAGTGCCTTCGCGGTGCGCCGATTGTTGCGCCATCATCACCAGCACGTCACCGCGCTGAAGTGCCAGCATCTGTTCGGCCAGCGCAATACTGGCGCGATTAAGGGAAAACGCCGGCAGCCCGATACGATTCATCAGGCGGGCGCTGTAATCCGCCAGAATCCCGGAGGCGTTAATGCCAAAAATCGCCACCTGACGCGCCTCCGCCAGCAGCGCCACCGCATCGGCGACGGCGACCCGGTTGTGCGGCAGCGACATTACCTCACAGGCGCGCCGGTGCCCCTCCAGTACAAAATCAATCGAACTGTTAACGTCGCTGGTCACTTCGCTGACGGTGGTGATCATCTTATCTTCAGAGGTCAGCGACGGACCAAACCACGCCTGCAGCGTCTGTTTCAGGTCGCGCAGGCCGCTGAAGCCCAGCGCCTGAACCGCCCGGATCACCGTGGCATCGGAGGTCTGATTCGCCTGCGCTATCTCCATCGCGGTACTTTCCAGCACCGTTTCCCGTTGTTGATCGATGTAACGGGCCACCGCCAGCAGCCGGGGCGACAGCTGCTTTTCCCGCGAACGCAGGCGCTCACCAAAAACATCGACCCGATTTTTGCCGGTCCTTGCCTGTTTCATTTTTAATCCTGCTGGGTGAGTGGTCGGTCGGGCAATAGGGTTCACCCGCGCTGAAGCGCGCTGATTTTAACCTGAACGCTGTAGTTAGCAAGATAATCCACGCTGTCATTGACCTGACAATACTGGGGATTTAGTCGGTCATCAATACAGGATTTTATTATTTAAATTTATATATCAACGTATTAAACGTTGTCATCCCGCCATTTAATGGCCAGGTCCGGCTCCGATTTTCTGTAGTGTTTTCATCATTATTTATGTTTACTACTACACCAGCCAATGTTTGAATGATTCTCAATTACAGATGAGAAGTATTGTCGTCGCCGCAGATTGCCCTTCTGATCCGCGCCGCTATCGCCGTCCGATCACTGTTTATTCTCTGCGTTTTGCAGAATACCGCCAGGGCGGTCAGCAGCAGCCCGCGCTGTGCTGAACCGTAAAGCATGACTCGCTTCAGACATGAAAAGAAAAAATGACCAACCGTTCAGATAAAAGTACAACTCCGGCACGCCATTCGGCGCTGGCGATGGCGATCGGCAGCGCGCTGTTTGTGATGCAGGCACAGGCTGCAACCGTTGCCGGCACGCCGGATATCACCGTAACCGCCGACAACAATCCGCAAACGGGTTACACCAACAGCCAGAGTAGCGTGGCCAGCAAAATGCCCACCGCGCGACTGGATGAGGCACAATCGATCAGCACGGTCACCCAGCAGCAGCTGGAGGATTACCAGGCCAGTTCGCTGGCGGATGCGATGCGCTTTGTCAGTGGCGTAGCGGAAGCGAATACGCTGGCCGGCACCGAAGATGGTTTTGTCCGGCGCGGATTTGGCAGTAATGCCGATGGATCGATCTATCGTGATGGCATCCGCAGCAGTCAGGGACTCAACTTCGATGCCACCACCGAACGCGTTGAGGTGCTGAAAGGCTCGGCCTCGCTGCTGTACGGTATTCAGAATCCCGGCGGGGTGATCAATGTGGTCAGCAAAAAACCGCAATATAACTGGCACAGCACAGTCAGCGGCCGATATGTCAGCGAGGGTGGCGGCGCAGGTACGCTGGATGTGACCGGCCCGCTGGGTAACGGCTTTGCGTTTCGACTGATCGCTGAGCAGCAGAAGCAGGATTACTGGCGTAACTTTGGCAGTGAGCAACATACTCTGCTGGCCCCGTCTTTACAGTGGTACGGCGATCAGGCGAGTTTTTTAATAAGCTATGCCGATTACCGCTATGACATTCCTTACGATCGCGGCACTGCGTTTATTGACGGCAAGCCGATCGACATCGGTTATAAGGATCGTCTGGATGACACCGCTAACCACGCCTGGGGGCACAACAAAACCCTCAATGCGCACTACGAATGGCAATTTAATGATGAGTGGCGTACCCGTTTCACCCTCGGCTGGAACCAGCGTCGCTATGACAACAATGAAGTCCGGGTGACGGCGGTCAATGTCACCACCGGTGCGGTGACCCGTCGGGCCGATGCCAATCGAGGCTTCAACCACAAGACCAAATACCTGAGCTGGGATCTGCTGGGCAACCCGGAGATCGCCGGACTGTCGCACGCGCTGGTGGTCGGCACCGACTATGAGATGAACCAGACTTATCGCGCCCACCAGTATCAGGGCAAGGCGACCAGTAACTTCAATTTCTTCCAGCCTGAATATAACCAGTTGTCGCCGCTGACTGACAGCAGCACAGAAAACAGCGCTAACGCTAACAACCTTAACCGCATTCATAGCCGTTCGATCTACGCCAAGGATAGCGTGACGTTGTCACCCGAGTGGACCGTTGTCTTTGGCGGACGCTATCAGCATTATGAACAGCGCGCCTCTAAAGGCTTTGATCCGCAGGTCGAAACGCTTAACGATGAGGGCAACACGTTTCTGCCACAGGCCGGGATCATCTATAAACTCACGCCCGCGTTATCGTTCTACACCAGCGTGAGTAAATCCTTCACGCCGTCCACCGACGTGGACGACGCGGGCAACGTCGGCAAACCTGAACAGGGCACCAGCTGGGAGATCGGCAGCAAATGGCAAGTCTCACCGAAACTGTTTGCCTCTGTCGCGCTGTATCGCATTGATGAAAAATCGATGTCGCTCAGCATTAACGGCACCACCCGCGCGATTGATAAAGCCCGCTCCAGCGGCGCTGAATTTGAGCTGAATGGTGAAATCGCACCCGGCTGGGATCTCAGTGCTAATTACAGCTATGACCAGGCCGAAATCATTAAGGATCGGGTCAATCCGGATAACAACGGTAACCGGCTGCAAAATGCGCCACGTCAGGCCGGGGCGCTTTATCTGAGCCATGAATTGCAGTTCAGTAGCCTGCCCGGCACCTTCCGGCTGGGCGGCGGTGCACGCTATACAGGCAGCCGTGCGGGCGATCCGGATAACAGTTTCACCCTGCCGGATTATGTGGTGGCCGACAGCTTTGTCGCCTGGAATCATCGTCTGTTCGGGCAGAAAACCCAGCTGCGGCTCAATCTGAATAACCTGTTCGATAAACATTATTACAGTTCAAGCGGCGGCAACCTGCGCGTCCGCGAAGGCGAAACCCGTAATCTGATGGTACAAGCCAGTGTTGAATTTTAATCCGCTCGCCCGTCTGCTGCGTAACAGCCTGTTACTGATCGGCCTGGCCTGCGCCAGTTCGCCAGCCGGGGCGCGCACCCTGACCGATATCACCGGACAAACGGTCAGCGTGCCGGATCGGCCACAGCGGATTGTGCTGGGCGAGAGCCGGATGTTGTACAGCATCGCGCTGCTGACGCCCGGTAATCCGCTTCAGCAGATTGTCGGCTGGCCGCAGGATCTGAAGAAGTACGATCCGCAGACCTGGCAGATTTTTGCCCGCCAGTTTCCGCAGATGCTGACGATTCCGGCCCTCGGCCAGCAGGGCGTGAATGACATCAATCCGGAGCAGGTGATCGCGCTGAAGCCCGATCTGGTGATCCTGCCGCAGCTGGCACGCAACAGCGATGCCGGGCTGCAGCTGGAAACGATGCTGAAAGCGGCAAAGATTCCGGTGCTGAAGGTTGATTTGCGGGTTCATCTGCTGAAAAACAGTGAGCGCAGCATGACGTTGCTGGGCGAAGTGTTCAATCAGCCGCAGCGGGCAGCCGACTTCAATCGTTTTTATCGCAGCCACATGCAGCGAATAGCCAACCGGCTGGCACGCTATCACGGGCCGAAACCGACCGTGCTGCTACAGTTGCATCTCGGACGGCGCAGCGAATGCTGCGTCACCTCAGTAAACGGCAACCTTGGCGAACTGCTGCGCTTTGCCGGCGGCGAGAACATTGCCAGCCAGCAGGTTAAAGGGGTGTTCGGACGGCTGAGTGAGGAGCAGGTGATTGCCGCCCAGCCTGACTACTATTTCGCGACCGGGATCGGCAACGCTGATGATCCGGGAGCCTTAACGCTGGGTCCGGCCGTCTCAGCCGCCCAGACCCGCGAAAGCCTGCTGAGACTGACCCAACAGCAAAATGGCCTGAAGCAGCTGCGGGCGCTGCGTGATGGACACAGCGGTGCGCTGTGGCACAACTTCTATCTCAGCCCATGGCATGTGGTCGCAACCGAGTTTTTCGCTGCCACGCTCTATCCTGAGCTGTTCCAGGATGTTGATCCGCAGCAGACGCTCAGGCAGATGTTCCAGGAGTTTCTGCCGATTCCGTTGTCAGGCAGCTACCTCTATCGGCTGGCGCCGATCAATGCCCCGCCGTCAGGCAGCCGGCAGCGAACGCCCGAGGTTCTTCACCCGGACGATATCAGCCATCACCGATAGCGCGATCTCCGCCGGGGTTTTACTGCCAATCGGCAGGCCAATCGGGGCATGGATGCGGTCCAGCTCGCTGCGATCCATCCCCGCAATCTGCTGCAGCCGCGCCCGACGCTTTTCGCTGTTCTTCACCGATCCCATGATGCCGATATAAAAGGCGGGTGTGGCGATCGCTTCCATCATCGTCAGGTCATCAATGCGTGGATCGTGGGTCAGCGCCACGATCGCCACGGCCGCATGCGCCCCGTTCAGCTCCAGCCAGCGCGCCGGATGCTGGCGCACCAGCGTAACGTTATCCGCTGCGCCGAAATGCCGCTCCAGTTCATCGAGCATCCCGGGACGATGCTCGCAAACCCGCACATGAAATCCCAGCATCTGGCCCAGCCGGATGCATTCAAACGCCACGCTGGAGTAGCCGGCCACCAGCAGTTCCGGGATCGCGCCGACCGGTAAGCGTACCAGCTGGTCGCTGACGCTGAGTGCGGGCAATAGCCGATCCGCCGCCATCGCTTCCCACTGCGCGCGCTCACCGGGCCGGATCAGCTTCACCATCGGCTGCTGGCCGCTCAGCGCCCGCTGCATCGCGCGCAGCAGATCCAGACTGGCGGTATCGGGCGGCAAATATTCAATCATAATTTCCAGACTGCCGCCGCACGGCAAACTGACATTCGGCCGCATACCACCTTCGCCATAACGCACCTGCTGACTGCTGGCACGATAAGCGCCGGTCGCCAGCTGGGCTAAAAAGTCCTCTTCGATGCAGCCACCTGACAGCGAACCGCAGTATGCGCCCGCCTGATTGACCGTCATCAGCGTACCGGGCGCACGCGGCGACGAACCGTAGGTACGTAACACCGTACACAGCCAGACGGATTGCCCCGCTTCGCAGCTGCTTAATGCCGCGTTAATCACCCGTTGATCGAGCGTAATCATGAAAATTCCTTTATCGCCTGCAAATCAGCTGGCAGATCAATATCATAAACACAGCCGCGATCGCTAAGGGGCAAGCGAACCGCGTCACGTTTGACTATTGCCTGCGCGCCCACATCACCCAGTAAGCCGGTTAACAGCGGGTAATAGTGCCGCTGAAAGCCGACCGGATGGCCCGGTATGCCGTCGACCCAGGGTCTGACCACCGCCGCATCGGCCAGCGCTGCGCTGACGGCCCGATAGCTGTCGGCGGTGATCAACGGCATATCACCGAGTGCGATCAGCCAGCCGTCGTATTCGCTGCTGGCAGCAACACCGGCGGCAATGGAATCACCCAACCCGTGGCTGTCGCACAGCACCGCCGTCGCCGGATCGATCAACGCCCGAATCGCTGCCTGCTCCGGACGGGTTACCACAAACAGATCCAGACCGCTGGCCGCCGCCTGTTGCAGGGTATGCTGTAACAGCGGCTTGCCGTTCAGTTGAGCCAGCAATTTGTGTTCACCGCTCTGCTGACGAAAACGGCGGCTGAAGCCCGCCGCCATCATCACAATCGCTATCTTCAAAACAGCCTCTCCCGCTGGCGATAAAAACGGGCGCAGGATTGGCCCTGCGCCCGTAAACCTGATCTCAACGCCGGCGGCATCAATTGCAGCCGGCCCGGCATCCGCCGTAATCAGATGATTTTGTCGAGGGTGATCGGCAGGTCACGTACCCGCTTGCCGGTAGCATGGAAGACCGCATTACTGATCGCCGCCGCCACGCCAACGATGCCCAGCTCACCGACCGCTTTACCGCCCATGGTGGTCGCCTCAAAGTCAGGTTCGCCGACGTTGATGGTGGTGATGCTGGGAATATCACCGTTAACCGGCACCAGATAGTCCGCCAGGTTATTGTTGATTACCCGACCGTTGCGAGGATCGATAATCCCCTCTTCCATCAGTGCCTGACCGACGCCCATGATCATCCCGCCGATCCACTGGCTGCGCGCCAGTTTAGGGTTATAGAGCCGACCGCTGTCGAGTGCCGCCACCATGCGTTTCACCCGAATGGTGCCGAAATCTTCATCAACCCGCACCTCAACAAACTGTGCGCTCCAGCTGTGGGCAGAAAACGCCTCTGGCCGGCTCATGTCGTTGAGGTTACGCACGATTTTGTCGCGCTCGCTTTGCGGCATATCGTCCGGGAAGGTGCCGCCTTTCACGCTCAGGCTGTCGGCCGGAGCCAGCGTCGCCAGCTGGGTAAGAGAGATGCGGGTACCGCCGCTGTGCTGAATCGCGCCATCCTGCAGGGTAAACTGCGAAACCGGCAGGCCGTTGAGCGGCGACGCGGGCAGCTCACTGGCCAGAGCCAGCAACCGTTCGCGCATTCTCTGCGCGGTATCGTTCACCGCCGCCGTCAGGTTACCCGCCAGCTGCGATCCGCCTGCCACGCCTGCGCGCGGCAGCGCGGTATCACCCAGCTCAACCTCAATGGTTTCCGACCGGACACCGAGATGATCCGCAGCGGTTTGCGCCAGAATGGTATAAGTGCCGGTTCCGATATCTGCGCCGGCGCACTGCACCACAAAGCGGCCCTGCGGCGTCAGGATGATTTTCGCTTCGGCCGGCAGCCGGTTGACCGGATAAGTGCCGGAGGCCATGCCCCAGCCAATCAGCTCACGGCCTTCACGCATGGAGCGCGGCGTCATAATGCGCTTATCCCAGCCAAACGCTTCTGCCCCTTTCTGGTACGCCTCTTTCAGCCGACGCGAACTCCACGGCAGATCGAGCTGATAATCTTTATCTGCCCAGTTGCGCAGACGCAGTTCCAGCGGATCGATGTCCAGCGCATAGGCCAGCTCATCCATCGCCACTTCAAGGCCAAACGCACTGGGATTCTCGCCCGGCGCACGCATCCAGCCAGGCGTGACGGTGTTAATCGGCCGGACCTGATGCTGTGCCGACACGTTGCTGACGGCGTACATCCGGGCGGTCACTTTGCTGCAGTTTTCGGCAAACACATCAATCAGCGAGGTTTCGCTGAAGCTGCGCTGAATAATCGCCTCAATTTTACCGTCACGTGAAGCGCCCAGTTCCAGCTGCTGGGAGGTCGCCGGACGTCCACCCAGGCCGGTAAAGGTCTGCGGTCGGGTCAGCGACACTTTAACCGGACGGTTCAGGGCGCGCGACGCGACGCTGGCTAATGCAACGTGGGTATAAGGCACCGGTTTGGACCCAAAACCCCCGCCGACATACGGTGAAATGATGCGTACTTTTTCGGTCTCAATCCCGAGCCATTCGGCGATTTCAACCTGCGCGCCCGCCACCCACTGGCTGGGTTCCCAGACCGTGATCTGACCTTCGTGCCAGTGCGCGATGCACGCATGCGGCTCCATCGGCATGTTGTATTCGCGCGGGGTGGTATAACGCTGGTTGATACGCACCTCGGCACTGTGCATCGCGGTGGTCGCATCGCCCAGATCAATGTCCTGCTCTGACATCTGCTTATGCTCGACGCCCTCGTCGGTGGCAAACACCCGCGCCGGCGTGGTTTCATAGTCGATCTCGACCAGCGAGGCGGCCCAGGTCGCCTGCTCAAAGGTTTCGGCGATCACGATGCCGATATTCTGGCCGTTGTGAATGATCACATCATCCTGGATCGGGGTGTAGGTGGACTGCGCTGCGCCACCATCAGCAATCGCGGTCGGCTTGTTAATCTTTAACGGATTCAGATGGGTATAGACCGCCAGCACCCCATCAGCCTGCAAGGCTTTTTCGGCTGACAGGCGGGAAATGCGACCGCTGGCAACGGTTGACTGGAGTACGACCCCGTACAGCGGATTTTCTGGCTGATGTTCGATGGCATAACGCGCTTCACCGATAACCTTCACCCGGCCGTCACCGCGCGATCGGGCCGCGCCCAATCCTTCAATCGGGCTGCTGGCTTGTGCCGTCGCCGTGTCGGCGGTGGAAGCGTCAGGGATCTCTGCTGCCGACCGCGCCTGTTGAGCCTGGCGGTCGTTAGGCTTTACTTCACTCATGCGATCTCTCCTGCTGCCATTAGCGCACGCGCTATTACGCGCGGTGCCAGCTTCACTTTATAGGCGTTATGCTCCAGCGCCTGGGTTTCCTGATTGATCAGCTCTGCGGCCTGGAATACCGTCTCTTCATTAAATGGCTGTCCCTCTAACGCCTGCTCAACCCGCGTGGCACGCCAGGGTTTAGTCGCAACGCCGCCCAGCGCGATATGCACCTGACGCATCACGCCGTTTTCCAGCGTGAACCCGGCGGCTGCGCTGGCGGCGGCAAACTCATAGGAACTGCGATCGCGCACTTTGAGGTAGTGTGAGCGTTGCAGGGAAGCGGTTTGTGGCACTTCAATCGCCACAATGATCTCGTCATCGCGCAGATCGTGTTCCTGATCCGGGGTCTCACCCGGCAGCAGGAAGAAATCATCAATGGCGATCCGGCGACGCTCGCCCTGCTGATTCTGTACTATCACTACCGCATCAAACGCCACCAGCGCCACCGCCAGGTCACCCGGATAGACCGCAATACAGCTGTCGCTGGCACCCAGAATAGCGTGGTTACTGTTTACGCCCTGCCGTGCGGCACAACCGGAGCCGGGATTACGTTTATTACAGGCCGAAAAAGTCGCCGGATCGCGATAATAGGCACAGCGGGTGCGCTGCCGTAAATTGCCGCCCAGCGTGGCCATATTGCGGATTTGCGGCGACGCGGCCTGCCATAAGCTGCCGTAGATAGCGGGCGCATGCTGCTGACAGGCGGGATGATCGGCCAGCTGGCTCATGGTGGTCAGCGCGCCGGCGCTGATTTTGTCATCATCAAAACTCAGGCTGCGGAGTTCGGTCAGGCCGTTTATGCCAATCAGCTGCGGCGGGTTAAACACGCCACATTTCATCAAATCGAGTTGAGTGGTGCCGCCCGCCAGAATCTGACTGCCAGAATGCTGTTTTAACGCTGCGGCCTCGCTGGCTGACTGCGCGACTTTCCAGTGGAATGGGTTCATGCGGACTCCTTCGCCATTTCGGCTGCCGCCTGTTTAATGGCATCGACAATGTGCGGATAGGCTCCGCAGCGGCACAGGTTGCCGCTCATGTATTCACGAATTTCATCGTCCGATCCGGCATGGCCCTCTTTGATGCAGGCGACGGCCGACATGATTTGGCCTGGCGTACAGTAGCCGCACTGGAAGGCGTCGTTTTCGACAAAACAACGCTGCACCGGGTGTAATTCACCGCTGGCAGATTGCAGTCCTTCAATGCTGGTCACCTCAGCGCCGTCAGCCTGAGCGGCCAGCGTCAGACAACTCAGCACCCGCTGACCGTTAACCAGTACCGTGCAGGCCCCGCACTGTCCCTGATCGCAGCCTTTTTTGGTGCCGGTAAGGTTCAGATGCTCACGTAACGCATCAAGCAAAGTGACACGGGGATCGATTTGCATCGGGTATGGCTGGCCGTTGACCTGCATTGTTAGCGATATTTTTTCTGACATTGTCTGCTTCCCATTGTTGGGGGCTAAAAAGTGTAATTTTTTTATTAGTCTGTTTCGGACGGGATATAAATCGGGGAGAATCCGGATAACCCTAAGCTTTGCGCGCGTATGCACGTCTTTAGTTTTAGCAGCTTTTCAGCCATCCGCTGGCGCAGCGGGTAAAAAGTCCCCTTTTGACGTGACAGACAGATCCCCTGCACTGCGGCTAATTTATTCTTTTTCTGTTCTATCGATATGATATATATAGGTTATTTAACAACTGAACTTATTAATCATCTTCACAGCTTTAATGCACAGAATTCATCAATGCTGTGGGGGAATTTGCCCTATTCTGTTGCAGGCTGAGGTTAAGGCCAGCGCGCGGCACGTTGGCCGCACTATCATGGAATCGACCTGCGCAGGCAGTAGCAGCAGGTTTAGCGAGCCAGAAAGACGATGCTAAGAGAAAATTTTAACGACCTGATGTATCTGGTGGTGGTGGCTCAGGAGCGCAGCTTTACCCGCGCGGCAGCAAAGCTGGGCGTATCGCAATCGGCGCTCAGTCACGCCATCCGTGGACTGGAAGAGCGTCTTAACCTGCGCTTACTGACCCGCACCACCCGCAGCGTTGCCCCAACTGAGGCGGGCGAACGCCTGATCAAAAACATCGCGCCTTTATTCAGTGAGATTGAGTCCGAGCTGGTCAGCGTTACCGATACCCAGGGGGAGATCGCTGGCAACATCCGCATTACGGCCGGTGAACATGCGCTGATGTCGACGCTGTGGCCGCTGACTAAGCCGTTTCTGCAGCGCTACCCCGCAGTGAATATCGAGTTTTCGGTGGATAACACCCTGACTGATATCGTCAGTGGCCGCTTCGACGCGGGCGTGCGGCTGGGTGAGCAGATCGAAAAAGATATGGTCGCGGTGCGCATCGGTCCGGACTGGAATATGTGCGTGGTCGCCTCGCCCGACTACCTTGAGCAGCATGGCGTACCTGCCACCCCCTACGATCTGCAAAACCATAACTGCATTAATATGCGGTTACCGACGCGCGGCGGACTGTACAGCTGGGAATTCATGCGCGACAGCAAGGAGATTCGGGTCAGGGTCGAGGGTCAGCTGATTTTTAATACTCTGGCGGCACGCATTGATGCAGCGCTCTGCGGTATGGGCATCTGCTATGTGCCGCAGGACTTTGTCGCTGAGCACATTGCGTCGGGCCGACTGGTGCAGCTACTGGCCGACTGGTGTGAACCGTTTGCCGGCTACTATCTCTATTATCCCAGCCGCAAACAGCATACCCGGGCATTCGCCCGGCTGATTGAGGCGGTGCGCTATCGCGGCGAGTAAGCGGCAATAACGCACCCCAGGATTACGGCAGTGGCCGAGGCTGGCGCTCCAGCCGCCGCGTTTTTTGACCGGAGACGATCATCGCGACGATGAACACCAGCGCAAACAGCACCACGATAGTCGGCGCCGGTGCGCTGTCGATAAAGAAAGAGAGATAAACGCCGCTGAGTGACACCAGCACCGACACCAGCACCGCAATCAGCAGCGCGTGGGAAAAACGTGTGGTCAGCAGGACCGCAATGGCACCCGGCGCGATCAGCAGCGAGATCGACAGGATAATGCCCACCGCTTTCAGCGTCGCTACAATGGTTAACGACACCATACACAGCAGGCCGTAATGCATCAGTCGGGCCGGCAAACCACACACCTGTGCCTGCTGCGGATCAAAGCTGAACAGCATCAGATCGCGCCATTTCAGCGCAATAACAGTGACAATCAGCGCGGCGATAATCAGCGTCTGGATGATATCGGCGCGGGTAATGCCGAGCATATCGCCGAAAAGTATATGGTCGAGATGCACTTCAGGCTTCACCGCGATATACAGAATCAACCCGACGGCGAACATGCCGGAAAAGACAATCCCCAGCACCGTGTCCTGTTTAATCCGGCTGTTGTCCTGCAGAAATCCGCTGGCTACGGCACAAAACAGTCCCGCGGCAAAGGCGCCGATCGCCAGCGGAATGCCCAGCATCCAGGCCAGCACAATGCCGGGAAACACCGCATGGCTCATTGCATCGCCCATCAGCGCCCAGCCTTTCAGCACCAGAAAGACCGACAGTAAGGCGCAGGGGATCGCCACCACCAGCGCGATCAGCAGTGCGCTTTGCATAAAGGCGAACTGGAAAGGTTCAAATATCCACATCAGGCAGGCTCCTTATCCGGATCGGTGCGGGCGCGACGCCGGTTCGCCAGCAGGCCATGCTGCGGTGCGAAGACAAACGCCAGCAGGAATAACAGCGTCTGCGCCACCACAATTATGCCGCCGGTTGCGCCGTCGAGATAATAACTCGCCCAGGCGCCGAGGAAGCTGGTGATGCTGCCAATCGCCACCGCAATCATCAGCAGGCGCGGAAAGCGATCGGTGAGCAACCAGGCGGTGGCGCCGGGCGTCACCACCAGACAGATCACCAGAAACGCCCCGACGGTTTGCAGTGCCGCAACGGTCGAAACCGCCAGCAGGGTAAAGAACAGGATCTTTAACCGTTCCGGCCGCAGGCCGATAGCACGGGCATGGTTCTCATCGAAAAAGGTCACCATTAAATCTTTCCACTTAAACAGCAGAATGATCATCGATATGCCGCCGATCAGCGCCAGCTGCAGGATATCAGCCGGCGCAATCGCCAGGATATTGCCCAGCACTATAGTCTGAATGTTTACCGAGGTCGGATTAAGCGACACCATGAACAGGCCGAGGCCAAAAAACGAAGAGAAGATCAGTCCGATGATCGCATCTTCTTTTAAGCGGGTGCGCTGATTGAGCAACAGCATACTGCCGGCCGCCAGTCCGCCCGACAGAAACGCGCCCAGCGCAAACGGTAGCCCGAGCATATAAGCGCCCGCCACGCCGGGCACGATCGAGTGCGACAGCGCATCCCCAATCAGCGACCAGCCTTTAAGCATCAGGTAGCAGGAGAGAAACGCACAGAGTCCGCCGACCATGGCAGAAACCCACATCGCGTTGAGCATGTAGTGGTATCCGAACGGCTCCAGTAGCAGATTCATGGTCAGTTCCCGTCGTGAAGCGAGGCGCGCGGCGCGATAAACGGACGTTCATCATCAGTAATGATCTGATCGTCCAGCCCGTTGACCGCAACGTGGCGCAGCACGCCGCTAAATGCCCGTTCAAGGTTGGCGGTGGTAAAGGTCGTGCGGGTCGGACCGCTGGCGAGAATAGTGCCCTTGACCATCACCGTGTAGTCACAGAATTCGGTGACCGACCCAAGGTTATGGGTCGAGACCAGCATGGTTTTACCTTCATCACGCAGTTCGCCGAGCAGGGCGATAATTTTCGCCTCGGTCTGGACGTCAACCCCGGTAAACGGCTCATCCAGCAGGATCACCCTGCCCTGTTGGGCAATCGCCCGTGCAAGGAAAACCCGTTTTTTCTGACCGCCGGAAAGCTCGCCGATCTGTCGCTGGCGATACGCCAGCATATCGACCCGCGCCAGCGCCTCATCAACAATGTCGCGGTCATGGCGTTTAGGCCGACGCAACAGCCCCATGTGGCCGTAGCGGCCCATCATCACCACATCCTCAACCAGCACCGGAAAAGACCAGTCCACTTCTTCAGATTGCGGAACATAAGCCACCAGGCTCTGGCGCAGCGCCTGACGGGTCGGCATACCCAGCACCGAAATCGTGCCGGCGGAGAGCCGGACAAAGCCCATCAGCGCTTTAAACAGGGTCGATTTGCCCGATCCGTTCACGCCGACCAGCGCGGCGATTGAGCCGCCGGGAATGCTGAAGCTGGCATCACGCAGCGCCGTGTGGCCGTTTCGGTAGGTGACGCTCACGTCGGAAACCACGATAGTGTCGCTCATGGCGCACTCCTCCCATGATTAAGGCCGTTGACCAGCGTGGTGGTGGTGACCCGAAGCAGATCGAGATAGGTCGGCACCGGACCCTGAGCCTGACTTAATGAGTCGACATAGAGCACTCCGCCATAATAAGCGCCGGTTTCGCGCGCCACTTGTCGGGCGGGTTTATCAGAGACGGTACTTTCACTGAAAACTGCCGGAATAGCCTGTTTCTTAACCTGATCGATCACTTTTCTGACCTGCTGCGGCGTTCCTTGCTGATCGGCGTTAACCGGCCAGAGATAAAGCTCTTTCAAACCGAGATCGCGCGCCAGATAGGAGAACGCGCCTTCACTGGTCACCATCCAGCGCTGATTTTCCGGGATCGCGGCCACCTGCTGGCGCAGCGGTGCCAGCGCCGCAGTGATTTTTTGCTTATAGGCAACGGCATTCTGCCGATAGGTTTCGGCGTTAGCAGGATCGTACTTCACCAGCGCATCCCGGATATTATCAACATAAATCAACGCATTATCAGGAGACATCCAGGCATGCGGATTGGGCTTGCCGTTATACGGGCCTTCGCCAATGCCAATCGGTTTAACGCCCTGCGACACCACCACTTCGGGTACGCCGTCCAGGTGTTGATAAAAACGCTGGAACCAGCGTTCGAGGTTCAGCCCGTTCGACATAATCAGTTGCGCGCCCTGCGCACGTTTAATGTCACCCGGCGTCGGCTGATATTCATGAATTTCGGCACCCGGTTTGGTAATTGAGCTCACCTCTGCCGCATCGCCCGCCACGTTTTTTGCCATATCAGCAATCACCGTAAAGGTGGTGACGACCTTAAATTTTTCTGCTGCATAACTGCTGGTGGACATTAGCGCGCTTAGCAGCAGGCTGAAAATGAGCGTTACGCTTTTTTTTATCGGGGCCATCGCACGATCTCCGGATATGATTAAAATTAAACATAATTAGCCTGTGCTATTTTTTATAGCACAGGCTATAACTTTACGACAGGCTCCCTTTGTGAAGTTTCTTCAGCATCAACTGCGGAATGAGAAGTTGTGTAAACAGCCACTGTTATTCATTGAATAAATTGAATTATTTAAGCGTGGCTTTTGAAGGCATATCGGTAAAGGCGGCGGAAAGATGCCGTGTGACGGGTCGCCAGTGTCCGCTCAGAACTGTCCTGAAAGTCGTTGTTTACCGTCGCAGCAGCCGGTAAAGGTGGGGCGATGAAAGCAGTGAAATGCCCGGTCAGCCGGGAGGTTACGCTGCCCCTTGCGCCTGATAACAATCAAAAGACACGAATTGATAGACAGGACAAATTAAATTCAGCGAATTTTTTTGCTACAGTGAACGTTACTTACCGCAACAAAACCAGGGAGGATAATTTGTATTTTTCCAGCGACGAAAAAGCGAATGTCATCATTGGCGAAGCAGCAATGAACCTGATCGAGGACAGTCAGGAGGTCAATGTAGAATTGCTGATGGGTGAGTTGCTAGCGATGTCTGCATCAGAAGTGGATGAGAACCGTCTCGAACAGTTGCAACAGGTACGACAATGGTTAAAAAGTTTCAAAACCATTGGCGCACGCAACACTGAGCAGGCTGGCTGGTTATCGAATCCGCTGAACGCTGACAAAATGAGCACTGATTCTGCTGATGATATTGTATTTAAAAGCTGACCTGAACGGTCTGCCAGACTGTCGGCCTGTGCAGGTGTTGTACAGGCCGGATTCATTAAACGCTGAAAAAGCCGCCAGAACACGCTTTTAACCTCGCAGTAAACTCTTCGTAACAGCCTGATTAATAAAGCATAGCATTTTTTGCACAAAAAAAATCATTCCGGGAATTCAAAATTCTGTACAAGTTTTTTAAAGATGTATAACTTGCGCATCCACAGCGCGATACATTTTAACCATCTGAGGACAACACTATGCGTCAGAACGGACATGCACCGGAAGCCATCAGCGACATTGCCCGTTACTTCAATCAAGCCAGTCAGCCTTCACAGCAGGAGACGCTGGGTGAGATTGTGGTTGAAATTCTGCGCGCAGGTCATAATCTGAGTCGTAAAGCTATTTGCAGCAAACTGCTGCGCCGGCTGGAACTTGCCTCTACGCCGGAGGAAGAGAGTCATCTGCATGAACTGATCGGGCTGCTTTTCCGTCGGGAAGAGTAAAACTGATACCCGGCGTTGATGAAGATGCATTACGCCTCAGCTCACAGCAATTCTGATCGGACTATTTTTCGCATTAACGAAGCCCAGTGTTGCTGTCCCGTTTCAGGCGCCCCGTCAACGGCGCCTGTTTCTACATCAGGAGCCGCAACGTGGCCATTAATTCGTAAATCAGAGAAACCAGTATGTACAGAAGTGATGATGAGAAACTGACAGATGTCATGATCGGCGAAGCCGTACTGACATTGCTTAAGTCAGACAAACCGGTGTCCAGCAATGCCCTGATCAATCAGCTGGAGCTGATGGCCGCCGAGACGGACGAAGAAGCTAAGGTGACAACGATCCGCAAGGCGATTACTGAAGTGCGTAATGGGATGGTGGCAGCGCGTAAGCGAACCAACAGCACGCTTGCCGATCGTGAAAATGCTTCACACCGTTTAAACAATGATGGTCCGCCTGAAGGTTCAAAAAAACACTAAACGATCCGTTTTTTGCGGAACTTGTTACCATAATTTACGTGTTAACGAAGCGCTGAGGCTTATCAGAAAAAAGTTTGCCGGTCGTCTGGGCAAAACAGTAATAGCGACTACACTCGATTCTGACTTAAGTCGATGCAACTACCGAATTTTCCGCAGAGAAAGAAAAACATGCAACACTCATCTTCAGATTCAACTCTCATTGACTATTTTCGCAGCGCAGGCGACCAGCTTGCTCCGGAAACCGAATTACTGGGCGGGATCATCCGAAATATCGTCGCCGAACAGGGACGCGTAACCAATAAGGCGATCATCCTTTATCTGATCGCCGAGCTGGAGAGTACCTCAGACGTGGTTAAGCTGGATGTATTACGTAAAACGCTGGAAATCGTTGTTGGCCGCACGCCGGACGACGCCGGAGTCTGATGCAGGCTTCCTGCGCAGTCAGGGTGATGATTGCGCAGGAACATCTCGTCGGCATCAACGATTATACCCACTCCCCTCCCCGCCTTGCTCAGCCGGTCTGCCAGCCCGGCACACCGAACAACACCCTTCTCGTCAGCCAATAGAGCCGTTAATCCAGTGAATCACGATGCTGCTGACATTTCACCAGCACATGACCATTGAAGGTGGTCGGCATACGGTTTCTGACCACTGAAGCAGAACCAATATTATTTTCCAGGTTGAAGTCATCACGGGTAATGGTCAGAGTCGCAATTTCAGTGAAATAGTCACGCTGGGTGTTATTATGTGCTTTATTATCAATCACTTTAACCACAAAAGTATCATCATCAATTTTAATAACATCGTATCTCACCAGCCGACTGTCCTGATTGCTGCTGATATAGTGTGTTTCAACATCCGAAAAGATCATGGTCATATCCTTAATTGCGCTGACCCCGGTTAATCGACCTGCTGTTGCTTAACAGACAGGTGATGCAGCGTACTTTGGTCTGGTTTGGTCTCGCAGCGTCAACAGCCCGATGGCAGGCCGTTCAGGGTTACCCCGGTGAAGATTCTTTATAACGCGTTGCGCCCGGCAATGAAACTGTTTCACCGTGCCGCCGTTGACGTCAGCCATCACTAAAGACTGGCCTGGCGTCATTACTCGCAGAACGTTAAAACCGGTCACAGAGTCGCTTTCCCGTGCTGCGCCGGTTCACGTCTCTTATTCCAGCGCTGGTCCGGCAACGACTCAGGGAGCTCAATCAGTGACTGTCACCGATGCTGCGTAATATTCAGCGTACAGGCTGGCAGCCGATTAAGTAAGAATAGTCTTATCTGGCAAGGGCGGTATTTTCAGGTAACGATGTGCCTACAGGCCCACAGGCGTGGTCCGGAGAATAAGCACACTGGCAGACACGCTGAATAATTCTCCGCTGATAACCGTCATTATTAAGCCCGCCGTTCTACACCGAAGCAGAGTTTAGGTAAAAATCCGTGCTGCCCAGGGGGGAGAAATAAAGAAGCGGTTTTGAGCAAGGCGGGCGTTTATTTTCAACGCCACTGGCCTTAGTGCATCTTGCGGGTAAAAAAGCCGATCGCTTCATGGCAAAGCGCTTTCAGCCGGCTATCGCGCGTCTCTTCGCTGAGGCGAAACAGTGCGTCGGTAATATCATGAAAATGAACAGGCTGCCCTGTCTTAATCAGATCGCCGACAATAGCGCCAACCAGCGCGCGAATATCTTTTTCTTCATCGTACTTCACACGACCTCCAGACGGTGTATGCATATACAGTTTAACACCGTTGAAAGACAAAAAACAAAAGTACCCGGTTCAGGGAAATATAAGCGAAGCGGCAGAAAAGGTTATTATTCATACTGGCTCAGAATAATATCTGGTACTATTTCGTTACCGGGCTAACGGCAAAGATATTACCGCCAGATATCGCGCTGGAACTGCTGCAATATATTTATCCCCCCCTTTAAGCAGACAGCTCAGAATATTCATATTATGAAACATACCGGCGCAGTCAGAGGTGATCCGTTGACTGATGGATGCTTTACCGGCACTGTCTGATGCCTCATCGTCAGGAGCCAGTTTCTTCCCGTTCACCGGTTTCATTTACTGACCTGCCGGATGGCGGATAAAAAAAGTTTCCTGTCAGGCAAAGCCGCTGCGGTTTCGCGCCAACAGTGTGATAAAACTACGCTTATTTCCCCGTCTCACGAGTGACGCATGGCTAAGTTCACCTTAAAACAGATTGCAGCCCAGTCCGGCTTAAGCCTGGCGACGATTGACCGGGCGCTGCATCAGCGTGGCCGGGTGCATGCGCAAACCCAGCATCGTATCCGCCAGGCAATTGCCGACCTTGAGCTGCTCCAGAAAACCGCGCTGGCGAAAGGCAGAACCCTTTACTTTGATGTCATCATGCACACGCCCGATCGCTTTCGTGAGCTGGTGCGGGAGGCGTTCAGCAGTCAGATAGCCAGCTTTGCCAGCTTTAAACTCCAGTTGCGCTTTCACTTCAGCGAGACGTTAACCGCCAGCGAGATTAACGCGCTGTTAAGTAAAAGCGCGCTGCACAGCCACGGCATCATTCTCAAGGCGGCCCACTCTGAGTTGCTGAATCCGGCTATCGACATGCTGCTTAAGCAGCGGATACCGGTGGTGACGGTAATGAGCGATCTGCCGACCAGTGCGCGCCTGCGCTACATTGGTATGGATAATTTTGATGCCGGTAAAGTTGCCGCCTTCTTAATGACCAAATGGCTGCGATCGGCGCAGTCGCACATTGTGGCGATTACCGGCAGTAGAGACTTTATCGGTGAGCAGGAGCGTATTGAAGGTTTTGAACGGGCGATGCAGCAGTTTGCGCCACAGCATCGGGTCAGCGTGGTAGCGGGAGGTTACGGCATTGACCCATTGATGTATCAGTCGCTTAAGCAATTTTTACAGGCCCATCCCGAAACGGATGCGGTTTACACCGTCGGTGGCGGTAATCCAGGCATTCTGCGCGCCTTTGAAGAGCAAAACCGCCCCATTAACGCTTTTATCGGTCACGATCTGGATCGCGAAAATCGCGCACTGATGCAGGCGGGCAAAATTGATGCGCTGATCGAACATAATTTACAGCTTGATGCTCAGCATGCCTTCAGAACGCTGCTGGAATTTCACGGCTTTCTGCCCGCCTCGGAGCCACTGGCGCCTTACTCAAAAATTAACATTATCACCCGCTACAACATGACCACTTAGCCTTGCCGCCGCTACCGCCAGGCACTACAGCTTCACGTGATCGATCAGCGCACGTAGCTTGGGTGCGAGGTTTTTGCGGCTGGGAAAGTAGAGATAAAATCCCGCAAAGGCCGGTAACCACGCGTCCAGCACTGTCACCAGCTCCCCGCGCGCAATGTAGGGCTGAAACGTCTCTTCCATGCCGAAGCTAATCCCGCCACCGGCACAGGCGGTGCGAATCATCACGCCCATATCATTGGTGGTGAGCTGCGGATTGACTGCCACATCAAATTCACGCCCCTGCTCAGCAAACTCCCAGCGATAAGGTGACAGACCCGGTCCTTTTCGCCAGCCGATGCAACGATGCTCAATCAGCTGCTGTGGATGCTGCGGCGTCCCGTGCCGCGCCAGATAGTCCGGCGAGGCCACGGCAACCTGACGCTGCGCGGCGGAGACCGGCACCGCAATCATATCCTGCGCAATCACCTCTCCCAGCCGCACGCCCGCATCATAACCCTGCTCGACAATATCAAACTCTTCATCGGTGACGGTGATATCCAGCTCGATCTGCGGATAGGCGGCCATAAAGCCCGCCAGCAATTCTCCGCCGAGCATGCGTTCGGCGATCGAGGAGATCGCCAGCCGCAGCTGCCCGCGCGGCTCTGCGGCCAGTTCAGCAATATCGCTAATGGCCCGGTTCAGCTGATTGATCGCCGGTGCCACCTCGGCATACAGCCGTTGTCCCGCTTCGGTCAGTTGAATGGTGCGGGTGGTGCGCTGCATCAGTGACAGGTTGAGCCGATCCTCCAGACGTCGCAGGGTCTGGCTGATGGCTGACCGGGTGACGCCCAGCTGTTCGGCCGCCAGACGAAAATTACGCGTCTGCGCCACGATTACAAACACTTCCAGCGCATTTTTATCAGCATTCATTGGTTAGTTTTAGTTGCCAGTCTATGAAGCAGTGGGTGGATTATCTTTATAGTCGAGCCGTCGTAAGATCACCAGCGACATCACAACAGGAGAAATGTTATGACGCAGAAAGTAATCTTAATTACCGGTGCCTCCAGCGGCATTGGTGCGGGCATCGCCCGTGAACTGGCGAAAACCGGCGCGAGGTTGCTGCTCGGTGCCCGGCGTGAAGAGCGGCTTAACGCGCTGGCCGAAGAGCTGCGGTTCAATGGCGCTGAGGTGGCGGTAAAAGCGCTGGACGTCACCCAGCGCGATCGGCTGGAAGACTTTGTCGGGTTTGCGCTGGCGCAGTGGGGTCGGGTCGATGTGATGATCAATAACGCCGGTATCATGCCGCTCTCACCGATGGCCTCGCTGCGGGTCGACGAATGGGATCAGATGATCGATGTCAACATCAAAGGGGTACTGTACGGCATTGCCGCCGTGCTGCCGCCGATGCTGGCCCGGCAGTCCGGCCATATCATCAACATCGCCTCGATTGGCGCACTGGCAGTATCACCGACTGCGGCGGTTTATTGCGCCACCAAGTTTGCGGTGCGGGCAATTTCAGACGGGTTACGACAGGAGAACAGTCAGCTTCGGGTCACCTGTGTACACCCTGGCGTGGTTGAAAGTGAACTGGCGGCGACCATTACTGACCCGACCGCGGCGCAGGCGATGCAGCAGTATCGGGCCATCGCCCTGCAGCCAGATGCTATTGGCCGGGCGGTGCGCTACGCGATTGAACAGCCGGAGGAGGTAGACGTGAATGAGATTGTGGTGCGGCCAACCCGCACCCAGCAGTAAGCCCCGGCCCGATGCCGTGCTGGCATCGGGCCGCGGTCAACATCGATCAATAGAAGCTTCTGCGGCTCCGCTGCACGGTAACGGCAATTGCGGTCAGCGCCACCAGCATCAGAAACAGCCCTAAACCGATCATGGCGTTGAAGCCGTAGGTTTTGAACAGCAGCAGACCGGCAATACAGCCGACCAGGAATGAAAACACCGTGGTCAGGTGGGTATGCAGCACCTTCTGGAAGAATCGGCGATCGGCGCTTTCATCGTGCGAAACATGCGACGATAACCACGATCCCAGCGCGATACCGGCATCGGTTAAGGTGCCGGTGATATGGGTTGATCTGACGCGACCGTTCGACAGCTGGGTCGAGGTAGCATTATGAATCCCCATCAGGAAACCCAGCATCACCAGTACTTCACCGTTAAAGCGCGGCGTATAGAACATGATCTCAAACAGGGATGCCGCCGTCAGGGCGACGCCTTCAGCCAGAATAATCAGACAGAAGATGGTGCGCAGCCGGTGTTTCTGGCCGACGATCACCGCCAGTCGGGCAACGGTACAGCCCATAACAAAGGCGGTAATCAGCGCCAGCAGAAACAACAGCTGGTGCAGATCGCTGGTGGTGACTTCGGTGGATATCTGGGAAGTGTTACCGGTCATGTGCGACGGAAAAAAACCGAACGCGCCCAGCGCCATGGCGTTAAGGATGCCCGCGGTGGTGGCCAGCACCAGTGCCAGCAGGCGATCTTCAGTATGCGATCTGACTTTCTTCTTTTTTATCAGCACAGGATTCCCCAAATCAGGTGAATGCAAACGGGTTTAACCGCTTCAAGCATACAAGCTGATAAGAAATTTTCCTGTCAGAAACAGATTACTCCGATAAAATAAGCCATTAATTTTGCTGATTTTTATAAAGCAGTTTCAGTTTACCTCTACAACTGTCAACGTAACGTTTTGCGTCATCGCCGACAGCGCTGTCGGCTGTCGGCTGTCGGCTGTCGGCTGTCGGCTTGCGGCAGGTTAATCAACAATGAACAGTCGCGCGCCAACCGGCGTTGAAGAACGATGCGGTTCAGCGTTGTCTGCCACCTGGTAACTGGTGCCTGCCGTCAGCACAAAGCGGCGTCCATCGGCCAGTTCGGTATGCAGCTCCCCGTCGAGGCACAGCAGAATGTGGCCTTTAACGCACCAGTGGTCGGCGAGATAACCAGGCGAATAATCGACCATCCTGACGCGTATATCGTTGAACTGCAGGGTTCGCCAAATCGCCTCGCCCCGATCGCCAGGATGAACCGTTTCTTCCACCTGCTCCCACTGCGTCAGTCCAAACGGCAAATTATCAATTTTCATGCGTGCTCCGGGGAAACGGCAGCCAGTCTGCTGCCTGGGTGAAAAGATCTAAGCCAGCGCCTGGATCACCGCCTCTTCGGCGTGAATCAGCGTGGTATCAAATAACGGCACGCTGGCATCGCTGTGATCCACCAGCAGGGTGATTTCGGTGCATCCCAGAATGATCGCTTCTGCCCCCTGATCCACCAGCTGCTGCATAATCTGCCGATAGCGCTGGCGCGAAGCCGGATTGATCGTGCCGAGGCACAGCTCGTGGTAAATCACCTGATGAACCAACGCGCGGTCCTCTTCCTCCGGGACAATCACCTGCAGACCAAATTGCTGCTCCAGCCGGCCGCGATAAAACGCCTGCTCCATGGTGAACCGGGTCGCCAGCAGCCCCACCTTGCGTAATCCCGCCTGCTGAATCCGTCGCCCGGTGGCATCAGCGATGTGCAGCAGCGGCACAGAGACCGCTGCGCTGATCTGCGGGGCCACTTTGTGCATGGTGTTGGTACACAGCACGATAAACTGCGCGCCGGCACGCTCCAGATTCTGCGCTGCCGCGGCCAGTATTTCGCCCGCCTGCTGCCATTCCCCCGCCGCCTGCAGCTGCTCAATCGGCTGGAAATCGACGCTGTAAAGCACCAGTTGCGCCGAGTGCAGGCCACCCAGCCGTTGTTTAACCTGTTGATTGAGGATGCGATAGTAAAGCGCGGTCGACTCCCATGACATTCCACCTAACAGACCAATGACTTTCATTGCGGCTCCTGAAAATGTGACCAAACAGCAGCATGCCAGATCGCGCGGTATCAGCAATCAGTTTGTCAGCACTTGCGACTGATTATTCAGTTTGCCTGCGGTCTGAACCGCCAGGCGATCGCCATCAGCACCACCACCCCGACGCTCATCATCAGCCAGGCGCTGGTCAGCGATACCCCACTGTCACGCACCCCGCCAGCCACCAACGGCATAATGGAGGCGATGAGATACCCTCCGCCCTGCACCCGCGACAACAGCACGGCGGCCTCAGTGGCATTGCGGGCATGATCGAGCGTGACGATCAGCGACAGCGGAAACAGCGCCCCGATCCCGAGGCCGAGCAGCAGCGTCGACAGCAGCGGCATGGCACCCGGCGCAACAATCAACGCGATCAGTCCGGCCAGTAACAGCGTCAGCACCAGCAGCAGTAACCGGCGGCGATCGGGAAAGCGCTGCTGAACGGCAGAGATCACCAGTCCGGCAACCACTTCGGTCAGCGTCAGCCCGGCGAGCAGGAAGCCGCTGTTGCGGGCGCTCCAGCCTGCCTGGATATAAAACGGCGGCAGCCAGGCCAGCACCAGGGTATAGGCGCCGGTTCCAATACCGAAAAACAGTAACAGTAATAAGGTGCGCGACGCGGATAGCGCTGCTACCCCAACAGACGGCGCGCGGTCCGCCGGACTGTGCGGATTCGCTGACCGCCAGACCAGCAGAGTGATCAGCGCC
This sequence comes from Pantoea sp. X-Soil-MYKO-1785, assembly GCF_059730675.1. Lineage (NCBI taxonomy): Bacteria > Pseudomonadati > Pseudomonadota > Gammaproteobacteria > Enterobacterales > Erwiniaceae > Pantoea > Pantoea sp. X-Soil-MYKO-1785. Next base: position 312,968 of record NZ_AP036001.1, on the reverse strand, counting down.
AGCCCGCCAGCCATCGCCAGCGCCGCAGGTAAACCGAGCCGCGAAAATAGCGGATCTGCACCCGCCGCCATCAGCGCCGCGCCCGCCATAATCCCGGTGCTGAATAACGCCATCAGCGTCGGGGCGGCGTGAAGATAGCGCTGGCGGATCAGCGCCGGCATCAGGGCCTGTATTACGCCGATTCCCGCGCCGCCCGCCAGCGCGGTCAGGATTAACGACAGCGGCGAGAGCGAAAAGCCACGCCACAGCGAGGCGATCGCCAGACAGAACAGCCCTGTCGCAATGCCGCGTGCCGCACCGCGACGCTTAAGCAGCCACGGGCCAGCCAGTGCGGCAAGCCCCATCATGGCCACCGGCAGCGTGGTCAGCAGACTAAAGGTGGTCGCCGACAAACCGGCCTGCTGTTGCAATGCCGGAAACAGCGGGCCGATAATCGCCAGTAGCGGGCGCAGATTGAGCCCGACAAGAAAGGCGATCGGTGCGAAGATAGCGGGTAATAAGCGGGTGTTTTGCATAGCCGACTCCCTAGAGAGGATTAACGCTGACAGCGGCAGGCTGTCACCACTTATCTTAACGTTAAGATAAATAGCGGCCGGCGTTAATAGGCTGCGCACAACCCGACAAATTAGCCACACAGTGAACAGGTGAATGATGCAGGACCATATCGATTTTGTCGTCAGCCAGTGGGACAGCGCGATGCCAGAGCTGGATGCCTCCTCAATGCGCATCGTCGGCAGGATGCTGCGCCTGATGAAACATCTGGCAAAAGCACGCAGTCAGGCGCTGGAGCAGTTTGATTTCCATGAAGGAGAATTTGACGTGCTGGCAACGTTGCGGAGGGCCGGGACGCCGTACTGTCTGTCACCGACCCAGCTGTATACCTCGCTGCTCGTCACCTCCGGCGCGATGACCCATCGTCTTAAGCGGCTGGAACAGCGGGGTCTGATTGCGCGCGTGGCGTCACCCGATGATAAGCGCAGTATGCTGGTGGGACTCACCGCGCAGGGTCAGCGCTGTATTGAACAGGCGCTGGCGGTCCATACCGCCACCCAGAACGCGATACTGGCACCGCTTTCGCGGGCGGAACGCAGCGCGCTGGAAGGCATGCTGAAAACGCTGTTGCTGCCGTTTGCCGGTGAAGCGGTTACCGCAGCCGAAGAACAAGATTAATGGTGCAGTTCAGCAACCGTCATGGTGAAGATCACCGGCTGTTGATCGGCACTGGCGTAGGCGTGCGGCATATCGGTTCGCGCCACCGCCGCGCAGCCCGGCCCGACCACCAGCGTCTGATCGCCAACGGTTAACGCCAGGCTGCCCTGCTCGACGTGCAGCAACTCCAGCGTACCGGCCGGATGGCCTTCGGAGCGGAAGGTTTCACCGGCAAACATCTGCCAGCGCCACAGCTCAATCATGTCAGGCCCGCGGGTACCGGCCAGCAGCTGCGCGCGACCGCCCTGTTCGCCCTGCCACAACGTCGGTATCGCGCTTTGATCAATCAGCCACGCGGCGGGCGTATGGGTCACATTGACGATATCCGCCACCGACACGCCCAGCGCGGCGGCAATTTTGCATAAAATAGCGATGCTGGGATTGGCTTCGCCTTTCTCAATCTCTACCAGCATCCCTTTGCTGACGCCGGCCCGGCGGGAAAGCGCATCCAGCGACAGTTTCTGGCTTTTACGCCAGTTTTTAATGCTGTCAGAAACAGCCTGATTGACGCTCGACACGTCAGCGCCGGCATCGGTCGATATATTGACTTTTTTGGTCATCGGTCATTACTATGAAATAAATTAGTCACTGAGAGATTATCCAATGTTATCTGTTGATCCGTCAATCGACCCGGCCGTATTTGCGCTGGCACCCGGCTTTCGTGCCATCAGCATTGTGGTGGAGGCCGCGCCAGTCACCCGACCTGAGGTTGGCGGACAGGCGCTGAAACGGGCCTGCCACCAGCTGCTGGAGCAGGATGTGGAGTGGGCCGACGCCCATCTCGCGGCGTGGGCAGAGGTGTTCAAAGCGTTTGGCGCGAAGGCGAAACGGACTCCCTGCTCGGCGGATGCACTGCGCAAACGGGTAATGCGCGATGGCGTAATGCCGGCTATCGATCCGGTGGTCGATCTGTATAACGCCATCAGCATTCAGTATGCGCTGCCGGTCGGCGGTGAAAACATTGCCGCCTACGTCGGCGCGCCGCGGCTGACGATCGCCGATGGCAGCGAGTCATTCGATACGGTCAAACAAGGCGACGTGGTGTATGAGTCGCCGGAGCCGGGAGAAGTGATCTGGCGCGACGATCGGGGCGTAACCTGCCGCCGCTGGAACTGGCGTCAGGGGGTGCGCACCCGGCTGGATGCGCAGGCGCGTCAGATGTGGTTTATCCTTGAAAGCCTGCCAGCGATGCCGCTGACGGCGCTGCAACAGGCCAGTGACGATCTGATCGCCGGTCTGCAACAGATGATGCCGGACGCCACCATCGACGCACGCCTGATAGACGCCGCCAGCGCGTAAACCTGACCTCAACCGCCTGACAGCATCGGTTAACGCCGAGCCGGATATATGGCAGGATACGCGCCCTGTGTCCGGCGATTCCCTGCCGGACCTCTTCTGCAGATAACCGGGGGTAGCGTTGGTTAAGGGTAAACTCAGGTGGTTGGTACCGCTGCTGACGGTGCTGGCGCTGGCGGGCTGGTGGTTAATTCCGCATTTCAGCAGCGAGGATAAAGCGTACTACGTTGCGATATTCTGCGGCATCGATCATCATGATAACTCACAGTTGCTGCCGCAAATGCAGCAGATTATCGAAGGCAGCAATTCTGACTATGCACTGCAGAAAATCACCTTCAAACCGGCGCTGGCGGGTCAGGTGATCGACCACTGGCAACAGCTGAGCGCCGCTGAGCAACGCCAGGCGGCAACCGATAACCTCGCCTGCCAGCAGTTACTGAAACGCTGAAATCGCTAACAAAAGAGCCGCACTGACTCAAACCCGCAAGGAAATAGCATGCCGCAACCTGAACGCATCAATTATCCGCAGCTCGGCGAGGTAAAAGCGCCTTACGTGCATGCGGTGAAACATGGCGATACCCTCTACGTTTCCGGCCTGACCGCCTTTGGTACCCCGGCACAGCAGGGTGACATCGCTGAACAGGCGGAAGCGATCTTTTCACAGCTTAAACTGATCGCCGACGCTGAGCAGACGTCGCTGGCCGCCCTGCTGAAGGTGACCATTTTTATCACCGCCTTCAGCGATATTGCGGCGCTGCGCACCGTGCTGTTCCGTCACTACGGCAGCCATCTGCCCGCCAGTTCCCTGGTGCAGGTCAGTGGTCTGTTTTCGACGGATTTACGCATTGAGATTGAGGCGATTTTTGCTCTGTGAATCTCTCACCGCGCTGTGCGTAACCCGTTACCATGCCACTCGATTATAGCGGTTTCATTGTTGCCATCTTACCGATAGCGCTGTCGCCGGGTGCCAGTTTTACTCTGGCGATTAACAGCGCGCTGGCTGAAGGATGGCGCGGCGTCGCGACCATCATTGTGGCTACCGCACTGGGGATCTACTGCCACGCTTTGCTGGTGGGATTAGGCGTTTCGTCGATGCTGATGGCTTTTCCCTCGCTGTTTCATCTTCTGCAGATCGCCGGCACCGCTTATCTGTTGTGGCTGGCTAGCCAGTTAATAATCAGTTGGCTGCGTGCCCGCCAGCCGGTTGTCAGCCCCGCTCCGCAACCGGTGACACTGTCACAGGCTTTTCTGGCCAACCTGCTCAATCCCAAAGCCGTTCTGCTTTACCTGACCGTGGTGTCGCGCTTTACCGGCCAGAGCGGCCATGTACGCGACTTCCTGCTGTTGGCCACGGTGCATATTGTGATCATGGCCGGCTGGCTCGGCGCTGCCAGCCAGCTGCTGATGAGCTCAACCCGCGCCATCAGCACCGCCACGCTGCGTGAATATATCAACACACTTGGCGGAACCGTGCTGCTGGCTATCGCCTTATCCGCGTTGATCCCCTGACGCCACCGCACCGCGGGCCAGGTAACCGATGCGATACACTTCCTGCTCATCTACGGGTGGCACCGCTGACGCCGTAACGCTAAGCCCCTGCCAGCGGCTGACATCCCAGGCGCTGAAGCCGGTATGCTGCGCCAGATCGGCAAGGTTGCTGTGCGGGGCGATCGGCCAGCGGCGCAGCGTGATAAAGCGCGCCTGATCGAGCTGATACGGCAACGCATCGCCGTTCAGCGCCAGCCAGCTCTCGATCACCGGCCAGCCAAAATCCTCCACCAGCCGCTGAAAGCCCGCGCTTTGCAGGAAACGCTGCATGGCTGACGCATGCTGCCAGAAATAGAGCGGCGCGTAGCGGTTCTCTGCCACTGCCAGTTGGTCATCATCCCGCCGGACGTAGAGATAAGCCTTGGCAACCAGACCCGGAAATCCGTCCAGCCGCGCGCCGTTCAGCCGGATACGCTGCTCAATCGTCGCCATCGGGTAATCTGCCGGCAGCGTAAAGCGGTAATGCATCACCATCATGACATCATCTCCGCCAGCATTCTGCCGCCGCTGAAGCTCCACTCTTCACTGCTGTTGAACTGGATAATCACCATCACATCATCCGGATCGATCGCCAGCGTGCTCTGCAATCCGGCGCACAGCTGCTGATAAAAGCGCTGCTTCTGCTGCCGGGTGCGTGGCCGACCGGCGGTAATCTGGAACAGGATGAAATCCTCGCTGCGCCCTTCGCTCAGGTAGTGACGGTTGTAAATTCGCTGACGGGCTGGCAGCTGCTCGATCAGCTGAAAACAATCATCAACCGGCACCGCAAACTCAGCCACCAGCGTCTGATGCAACAGTGCGGAGATCTGCTGTAACCGGGCCTCACTGTAACCCTGGCCAAGGGTGATACGGGTTAACGGCATCTGCTGTGCTCCTCAAGGTAGCTGAGCGCAGTCACTGCGGCGGGCCAGCCGGCGTAAAAAGCCAGATGGGTAAAGCTCTCGATCAGCTCCTGCTGCGTCAGCCCATTTTTACGCGCGAAATCAATATGCCAGGGCAACTGCTCAACGCGGCCCAGCGCGGTTAACGTCGCCAGCGTCAGCAGACTGCGTTCACGCGCTGACAGCGCGCTGCGCTGCCAGATATCATCAAACAGCACCTGCTGGGTCAGCTCAGCCAGCTTCGGTGCGAGGTGCATCAATGTTTCCCGATTCAGCGTCTCTTTCATTTTTTCTCTCCCGTGTTGATAGACTGAGTGTCGCGCAGCGCTATAATCCTGAAAATCAAATTAATCCGCACAAGCCATCCACTTTTACAGGATGATCATGAACAGAGTTCCCGAGTCACTGGATATCGATGCACTGCGCAGCTTTGTCACCGGCATAGAAGCCGGTAGCTTCGCGCTGGCGGCCCGGCAACTGTGCCGCTCAACCTCGGCGGTGAGTGCCCAGCTTAAAAAGCTCGAGCAGCAATGCGGCACGGCGCTGGTGATGAAAAAGGGACGGCATCTGCAACTGACGCGAAGCGGTGAACTGCTGATGAGCTACGCCAGACGTTTGCTGCTGCTGAATGATGAGACGTTGCGGGCAGTGAAAGGTGATGGGCTGAAGGGTGAAATCCGCATCGGCATGCAGGAAGATTTTGGCGAGACGTTAATGCCAGCGATCCTTGGGGCGTTCAGTCGCCAGCATCCTGGCGTCACAATAACCGCGCGCGTCGACCGCAATCAGCCGCTGCTGAGCGCGATGGCGCAGCATCAACTCGACCTTGCGCTGGTGTGGCAGGCCGATCCGCACGCTGCGGGTCAGCGGGTCGGTCAGTGCCCGTTAGCCTGGATACATCATCCTGATTTCACGCTGGCCGACCGGTTGCAGCGCGGCGACCCGCTGCCGCTGGTGGCGTTTGATGCGCCGTGCGTGATGCGCTCGCGGGCCACTGCCGCGCTGGATGCCGCAGGCATCCCGTGGCGGATTGTGTTTACCAGTCACAGCCTGAGCGGTATCTGGGCGGCGTTACAGGCGGGCTTAGGCCTGACGCTACGCACCCGCGCCGGAATGCCGGAAAAGCTGGCGATTGCATCCGGGCTGTTGCCGACGCCCGGCCATATCGGCATTGCGCTGGTGACGCCAGAGACCACGGATGACCCGGCGCAGGCGCTACTGCAACAGCTGATCATCGACGCCGCCTTGCCCTTTACTCAGCGATAGCATGCCGGTCGGCGGCACCATCAAATAGCCGCTGAATCAGCGACTGGCAGTAGCTGGCTGACACTTCCCGATCGTTAAAAAGAATGTGGTACATCACTGGTGCCACCACCCCATCAATCACCTGCCCGACGTCAAAGCCTGTCTCACCGCGCGCCAGCGCCCGGCTGTTCAGCGTCTCAAGATGCTGCAAGGTGTAGCCACAGCATTTCTGGCTGGCGTCTCCGCTGTAGCTGCCGATCACGTCGGCCAGCATTTCACGTCCGACTTTTGATGACATCTCTTCGGCATACTGCACGATGAACGCCGTCAGATCGCCGATCATCTCACCGGTGTCCTCCGGTTCAGCAATCGGCCGCATCCGTGCCACGGCCACATCGGCCAGTAACTGAGACAGATCGCCCCAGCGTCGATAGAGAGTGGACGGGGTAACCCCGGCCCGTTCAGCGATCATCGGCAGGGTTATCGCCGCACGATCGGTAGTTTTGAGTAACTGATTCACCGCCCGGTGAACTTCCTGCTGGATTCGGGCACTGCGTCCGCCCTGACGAATCATCTCCTTTGCCATCTTTTCCTCCTGCTCTCAGCTGCAATCTGGCGGGTTAAAGCAAATAATTTGCATTAACTTATCACCGGCAGTTTACCTTATCGGGCGATGCATGGGCAGCAACGTGCGGTTTCCGGCTTTTTAGCCGCCCTCGCAAATTTCATGCGCCAGTCTGACGATCGCTGGGTTGCTGAATAACCGGCTGGCACAGTCCGCTTCTGCCGCCGCATGCATCGATCCGAGATTGGTTAATATCACCAGCGCGCAGTCGGTTTCTCTGAACCACCAGGCACAGGCGCTGTAACCCAGCACGTTGCCGCCGTGACCGATAGCCGGGCCAAAAGCAGAATCTGTTGTGAACAGGCTTAAGCCGATCTGCCCCTCGCCGGCCGGCCGCCAGCGTTGCATCTCACGCAGACTTTGCGGGTTAACTAACGCGCCGTTTTTCAGCGCCAGACAAAAGCGCATCAACTCCCCGGCGGTAGAAACCATCCCGCCAGCGGCCCACTCAACTGAGAGGCTGGCAGCAGAAACATTGATCATCGCCGCGCGCTCAGGGGTAAAACATTCGGCGACGCCGGCGTGCTGGATGAAATGTGCGTCCGCCCGATGATATCGCGTGGCGACGTTGTGCCGATCGGAAAGCGGATAGCCCTCCAGCCGGGTCTGTTTAAGCGAGAGCGGCCTGAAGATGCGCTGGTTTAACGTCTCCTCCAGCGTGTTGCCGGTGACCCGTTCAATCAGCATCCCCAGCAGGGTGAAGGAACTGTTGGAGTAGTGAAACTGTTCATCAGGCAGAGCCAGTGCCGGTTTGCCGTGGATATATTCCAGCGCTTCCTCCGGTCGCCAGACCTTATCTGCGACGCTATCTTTACCGCGCGCCGCATGGATCCAGCCAGGCTGATCTTCCCAACTGGGGATCCCGGCGTAATGTGATAACAGCTGTCTGACCGTCGCCACCCGGGCATTGGCGATACCCGCCAGCTGTGCTGGTTCCAGCCAGGCAGAGAGCGGATCGTCAAGCGTTATTAGCCGCTCTTCGCTAAGCTGCAGCAGGATAACGGCGACAAATAGTTTGGTGATACTGCCAATGCCAAATGCGGTATCAGCTGAATTTCGCTGGCGGTTACGGAGGTCAGCATATCCCGCGGCGAACTGCCAGATCAGACGGTCTGCTTTGCCGATGGCAATCGATATCGCCGGAAAAGCTTTGCGGGTCTTTTCATCCAGCAGTTTGATGAGCGGTTCGGCACTGACGGTCATTGCGGTTCCTCACGGTTAGCCTGTTAAGCATGCAACACATCACGGCTGACGCTGCTTTCTTCATGCCGGCTGCACGCGTTAAAACCGGACTTTATGCCGATGAATCGCGTTTGCAAAACGCCGCCTGAAAGCGCGTCGGCTGGTGCAGGTCGTTCAACGGAATCCGACGTTGACCGCGATCAACTCACGTCGTACGCGGCACAGGTAGATTCGCGCGGTCAGCCTGGCGCCGGTCATGGCTAAGTTTGAGACCGGCGGCATTGCCGGTCATTATCGGTCAGCGGCTCTGACCAATGAAGCCATCGGCACTATGATTTGTACGGATGGCTTTGTAAGGATGGCTTAATCAGAGCAGCTTAACCAGAGCGGCTGAAATCATCTATGGGTCAGCAAAGCTGATCATAAACGAGGAAATACCATGAACATCACAGCTCCTGCGGGTTCCCGCATTTTAACGGCGATGCTGATTGTGACGGCACTGAGCTGCATTGCGACGCCCGCGCAGGCTATCAGCCGCGCCTATCGCGCCCAGCTTGAGCGCAGCGGCTGTAGCCAGATGACCGACGCCGACGGCACCTGCGACATCAGAAAAACCAGAGCGCAGAATCAGGCAAACAGCGTAAACGCCCCTGCCTCCGGCCTGAAGCTGGATCAGCTGATCGGCAAATCGATAGATGTCGCCTCCGGTCAGCTGATTGCTGACGGCTGGAAAGCCAATGAGGGACGCTGGTATCACGATAATCGTGTTCTGACGCTGACCGTCGCGGATAACCTGATCACCGCGGTCTCGCTGAAGCATGCCGGACACGCCTCGCTCACGCTGAGCAAAGAGTAAAGCAGGGGTGCGGATTAGCTGGCCTGTAAGCGGTGACCGGCTGTATCCCGCTTCGGCGGCTCAGCAGCCAAACGGCGGTATTCGCGACTGAACTAACAGGTTTTTTTGCCTCGGAAAAAGTTGCTGATGCCGCCACCAACGCGATAGCTCACTCTGCGCTAATAACCTGCCCATCTGCCATCTCATGCCGGTAATACTCTGGCCGTACAAATGCTGGATGCAGAGCCTGTTGCCTGTCTTCAGCCCCAATACCTCACCTGTCTGGAGCCGGGTCAGCGGGGCGCAGTTTTTTTGAGAATAAGCGTTCAGAGAATGAATGATCAGCGAATCGGTGTACTGTGAATAAATGTACTGAGAATAAGCGCCCTGAGAATAGGTGCACAAAGAAGAAGCCTATAGCGAATAACAGTAACGTGCGGTTAAACGGCTCAGACAAGAGGCAAATTCGCTCAGGACGCAAATTTACACCGTCAGGATCTCTTTTCCTGCGGCCAATCGCGAAGCAGCCATTCAGAAATAGAGGTCTCAGCTAATATGGACACCAATAAACTGGCTGCGTTAACCCGGTAACTTTACGGACAGAAGACGGGAGAAATGAAACGCCGGCCCGCCATCCGATAGCATACCGGTAAACCTCAATGACCCGATGTGGGTATCACGCAAAACCAGCAGAAAGATCATCCTTCCTGTTCGCACCTTATCCAATTATGCGACACAATTAACCAGTGGCCTCATTATTCTAAAATCACTGTCATTAATCTGATTCATTAAAAAAAACCTTCACTAATCTTATTTAAGCAGCCACACTGTCAACCAAATAAATTTCATTCCGGTTAGACAACATTATGCTGAGACGTTATTTGATTATATAAAAACCTTCTAAGCCCGACAGTAAATTAACTCAGAAGATAAACGGTAAGCCTGTTTTAGGCTTGCTTCATTAATCACGCACTACAGCATTGAAAAATTGTTCATGAGAGATATTAAATGTACTCCAACTCGATATGGATCATGCTTGAGAAGTCAGTCAACATTATCGGCTTAATCTATATCAACGCACTGATGGCAAAGTACGTTGGCCCGGAAAACTTTGGTAAGATAAATATCTCAACCTCTCTTTTCATCTTTGTACAGACGCTCTCGTGGTTTGGTGGTCAGAACATTATTTTTAAACGCATGAGTGAAAAGACCAGCTCCGGCGTTGCACTGGCGATGCACACCCAAAACCAACGGCGCTTTTTCTTTCTGCTGTCATCAGGCGCAGTATTAATTTATCTCTATTTTTTCACTGACTTTATCGTCTTTTTATTTGGCGTCGCCAACTGCATTGCCACCTACTTTATCGTGATGGACTTTTTCTCTATCTACAATAACACCCAGCTAAAATCAAAAATAAACACCATAACCAACGTAATTGGTTTATCCATCGCGCTGTTGATTCGTTACTGTGTGGCCCATTTTAAACTGCCAGTGTACTACTTCACTATCCCTATCATCATTATCCCCTTGATACCTTATATCTTGCGCCTTATTTATTTTAACCGTACAACTGAAATAAAAGAGAACAGTAAGGGGATTGCAGTCTATAACCGGCACATGTTATTCGCCGGAGGTGCACTGATTTTATCCAGCCTGTCTGCCGATATATACACGCAGATATCGAGCATTTTTCTAGCTAAAATCCTCTCTTATTCAAATCTGGGTGTTTATAGCGTTGCGTTAACCTTAGGAGGTGCATGGTCATTTATTGTTCTTGCGTTAATAACTAGCTTCTTTTCAAAGATATACAGTGAGAAAGATCAGCTAACGGTTGAAGCGTTACTGATTAAAATCAACCGACTTGTCATTCTGTTTTCTCTCATTGCGCTGGGCGGATTCTATATATTTGGCGATTTTGTCATACATTTACTCTATGGCGAAAAGTATATGGATTCGGTAAAGATCATTCCCATCATTATCATTGGCACCATGTTCTCGTCGTTAGGAACAATTTGCTACCGCTATATGATAAAAGAGTCCGGGTACAACTACCTGGCCAGGAAAATGTTGTTATGTTGTCTGTTAACCATACCGTTATCCTGGTTAATGATAAATGCTTTCGGGATTAACGGTGCGGCATACTGCTTTTTAATCGTTGAGATTTCATCCTGTACCTTACTCAATTACTTCTTCAAAAACAAAACAATCATCAAAATGCATCTTAATATTTTCAAACTGAGATAATTTTAATGAACATGATAAAACACACAGTCAAGTCAGCTTTAAAATTTAGCGCCTACATGTACCCTGAATTTTGCGCTAAAACGCACTACTACATCAAGTTCAGAAAAAAACTGAACTTAACAAACCCTACCAACTTTAATGAAAAAATCCAGTGGCTCAAGTTCAATGAGTTAAATGATGATATTTACACCCTGTGCGCGGATAAGTACAAGGTGAGAGAGTATGTCAAATCGAAAGGATGTGGTGAAATTCTTAACGAACTCTACGGTGTCTATGATGACTCACGGGAGATTGACTACCGGGCATTACCCGACAGGTTTGCACTTAAGTGTAACCATGGCGCCGGATACAATATTATATGTCATAACAAAGCATCACTGGACATTGCGAAAACCAGCAGGCAACTAAACAAATGGCTGAAGCAGGACTTTTCAACCAACTTTATAGAGCCACAGTATAAGAGAATAGAAAGAAAAATCTTATGCGAGAAATACATTGAAAATGATCGCGGGGGGTTTCCTGATGATTATAAATTCTATTGTTTTAATGGCAAGCCTTATGCAGTAATGGTGTGCATGGAGCGTGAGAAAGGCACCCCAAAATTCTACTATTTTGATATGGACTGGACCCCGCTTCCATTTGAAGACACCATTGAGTTAATCAATAAAAACGATTACCCAAAAATGCCTGAAGGTTTCAAAAAAATGCGGGATTATGCGGTTAAACTCGCCGCTGACTTTAAGTTTGTCCGGGCCGACTTCTACCTGCTCAATGGCAACGTTATTTTTGGCGAGCTGACATTCACCCCATCTGCGGGACTGGATGTCACATTGCAGGAAGCCGATGTTATTTTAGGAAGCCAGCTAAAACTTTAGTCTTACCAGCAATGAATTTACTGCCTGCCGGAGCAGGTTAAACACTTTCCAGCCTGCTCCGCACCCCGGTTAACTATTTTCCCGTCGCTTTTCGCTCATAACAGAGGTTAGCCGGTTTTAAATTCGCGCTTTGCAGCGCCTGACACTGCTTATGACAGGATTAGCTTCGACAGATTCTCCCCCTGCTCCACACCAAAATCTCCCCGCATAGCGCTGACCCGCTATCACAGGGTATAAGGGTAAGACGGCGCTAAATATCAATGCAGGTTAGCCAGCCGCTGTGCCTGTTTTCAGAGCACGTAGCCTCAGTCTGCGTGAGTTGTGTTCCGCTGACAGCTGCTCAACAGGGATCAGTCAGCTACAAAACGCGCCGTTCTGCTTCCGCGCATCCTCAAAGCCGGTCGCTGGTGCAACGCCACAACCCTGCGTAAAGCTAAAATGTTAACTGACGGTCAGACTGACCGTGTACACTTCTAAGGCTCATCTTCCGGATTAAGGTCTTTATCATGACAGCGATCCTGCCCGTTCTGATGCTTCACACCACATCGCGTCACAGACGTTTCAGCGTTACACTAGCGATAATGATTGCGGCCATCGCCAGCCCAGGCGCTGCGTTCGCCGCGATAAACCAACCTACCGGCCCGGCCTTGAGTAAAAACAGAATGATCACAATTCAGATCGATAATCAGTCGTACCGCCTGATTCCAGCCGATAACGCGGCGTCCCGCGCCCTGATAAACAAACTGCCGCTCAGCGTGGAAATGGTTGAACTGAACGGCAACGAAAAATATGTCGATCTGGCTTTTGATCTGCCGGTCGGACCGGCAGTCACCGGAACCATTCAGGCTGGCGATGTGATGCTGTATGGCAACAATACGCTGGTGCTGTTTTATAAAAGCTTTCATACCACCTACCGCTATACGCGGATTGGCCGGATAGACGCACCGGAGGCGTTAGAACAGCATGACAGCATGAAAGCAGCAACGGTCAGCGTGACGTTGTCACCCGAATAAGGATTGATTCTTTCCTGCGAAAAGCGCCATGCACTGCATGGCGCTTATTTGCTACTGTTGCGCCACTGAATCGAGCGCGGCCTGCAGCCGTTCAGCCCAGGCGGACTGTTGCTGCTCGCTGAAAAACGGCACCAGTTCGCCCAACTGCTCGGCACTCAGGCCGGTATTGATGCTGATGCCCAGGTGCGCTTTCAACTGCGGCTCCACCCCGTCCATCGCGGCCAGCGCGCCGACCGTCGCCAGCTCACGATTTTTCCAGCTGAAATTGTCCCGCTCAAAAATGTCACCGAACAGGTGAGACTGCAGATAATCATTCATTACCGGCGCGAAATCGAACAGCGGTCCTTTCACCGGGCTGCCGACCAGCGCGGTCTGGTTGCGTTTACCGGCGGCCGCCATCGCCTCTGGCGCAGGAAGCGGGCCAGGCTGTTGCCCCAGCCGATCCTGTTTTCCCGCCAGCCGTCGGCTTTCGGTCACTTTCATCAACTCGCCCAGCGCATTCAGACTGCGTGGGAAGCCAGCATAGGCATACAGCTGGACCAGTATTTCGCGACAGTCGCTCAGGGTCAGGCCAGCGTCCAGACCGCGATTCAACGCCGCGTTCAGTCCGGTTACATCACCGATGGCCGCATAGGCGGCAATGCTGGCTATGTTTTTCTGCTGTAACGACAGTGGCTGGGTTTGTTTCTGCAGTTGAGCCGCTATTTTTTTGCGTTCTGCATCGGGCATGGCATCTGCCAGCGCCACGGACGGGGCCAGTGCCATACAAAGCATCAGTGCAGCATTTAAGGTTTTCATCATTAGGATCCTTACGATTTTTCAGCCGCGGCATATTGCCGATCGCTGACCTTTTCCATCCAGTCGACTACCTTGCCGTCCAGCGCTTCTGCGATAGCGATATGCGACAGGCTGTTTTGCGGGGCGGCACCGTGCCAGTGTTTAACCCCGGCCGGGATCCAGACAATATCGCCCGGCCGGATCTCACGCACCGGCCCTCCCCATTCCTGCACCCGGCCCACGCCTGCCGTGACAATCAGTGTCTGACCGAGCGGATGGGTATGCCATGCGGTGCGGGCAGACGGCTCAAACGTCACCGTCGCGCCACCGGTCCGTGCCGGTGCCGTGGCCTGAAAAGGCGCATCAATACGCACTGCACCGGTGAAATAGTCTGCTGACCCCTTCACGGAAGGTTGATCACCACTGTGAGATAAGCGGATGCTGGAAGCCGTTTCCTGAGCGGAGACGGCGGAGGCGGTCAGCGCCAGTGCCAGCGCAACAAGGGTAACTTTTTTCATAGGGCTCCTTACGAGTTGAGGGAGAGAGGTTGAGGATAATGACAGCGATTAAATGTTCTGCCGGATACCGTTGGCGTTAAACGATGCCGGGCAGAACTCCTGCCCGGCTGCCGCACCATTTTTGTAGCGAACCACATCGGCCATGATCGACAGAGCTATTTCCGCCGGGGTTTTACTGCCAATTTCCAGCCCCACCGGGGCGTGGATACGGTTAAGCTGTTCGGAACTCATCTCTGCCAGTCGCGCCAGCCGCGCTTTACGATTAAGGCTGTTGCGCTGAGATCCCATCACGCCGAGGTAGAAGGCTGGCAGGTTAACGGCTTCCATCATGGTGAGATCGTCGATGCGGGGATCGTGGGTTAACGACAGAATGGCGGTGCCGGAATGACAGCCTTCGCGCTCCAGCCAGGCCGCCGGAAACTGGTTAATCCATACCACCCCGTCATTCACCTCCGCCGCCAGGCTGTTCATCACCTCGTCACGATGCTCACAAACGACGGTTTCAAAGCCGAGCGCCACGGCGAAATTAGCGCAGTACACCGCCACGCTGGAGAGACCGGCAATGATCACCCGCGCAGGCGCGCACAGGGTCAGTTCGATCTGCTGGTGGTCAAGCGTCACCCGGGTGCGCCGGATATACGGGGCGGGTTCAAGTGAATGGCAGGCGGCAGGCAGCGTCACTTTTTTGGTCAGCGCGCTGGCGCTGTTCAGTGCTTCGATCATCTTCGACAGATAAGTGAGGGTCTCGCTTCCCGGCTGGCGTTTTTCAACCAGAATATCCAGCACGCCTCCGCACGGCAGCGCCCTGTCGGGGGCATAGCCGCCTTCACCATACCGCACCCGCTGGCTCGCCGCAGAAAAATCCCCATCACGGATGCGCGCAATGAAGCTTTCTTCAATGCAGCCACCCGACAGCGATCCGCTATAGCGGCCATCCGCGGTAATCACCATCATTGCGCCCGGCGGACGGGGCGATGAACCGTAGGTGTGCAGCACGGTGCACAGCCAGATCGCTGAGGTTTCGGCCCAGCGCCGGGCGGTCTGCAGTATCTGCAGATCAGGGCTACGCATGTTGCTCCTGCGCCTGACTCGCCAGGCCATAGCGAGCGGCCAGTAGCGCAAACAGCGCCGAACAGAGCAGAACCACCACGCCAAAGGCAAACGGGCTCCACCAGCCGGCAGCGTCGAACAGCGCACCGCCAACGCTCGCGCCCAGGGTAATGGCCATCTGAATCACCGCCACCATTAAGCCGCCGCCCGCTTCAGCCTCTTGCGGCAGCGCCCGGCTGAGCCACAATCCCCAGGCGACAGGCGCAGGCGTGGCAATCAGTCCCCACAGCGCCAGCAGCAGACCGGTGCCCCACAGTGAGCCGCCTTCAACAATCAGCAGCCCGCCGATCAGCGCCATCGCCAGCGGGATCAGCACCAGCCAGATAAACAACCGATGCGCCAGTAACCGGCCGATCAACCAGGTCCCGACCAGACCGGCAGCGCCCAGCAGCAGCAGGATAAAAGAGAGGGCGTCGACGCTGGCACCGGTTACCGATTCCATGAAGGGACGAAGATAGGTAAAGATGCTGAACTGGCCCATAAACAGGAACATTATCCCGGTCATTCCCAGTGCCACATGCGGATGTTTCAGTAACCGCAGCGGCGAGGCGCTATTTTTAGTCGCGGAGCCGGAGAGTGAAGGAATGCTGCGCCATTGCCAGATGAACGCCAGGATAGCGAGCGGAACCACCATAAAGAAGACCCCGCGCCAGCCAATATACTGGCCGAGAAAACTGCCGAGCGGTGCCGCAACCGTGGCCGCCAGCGCATTACCGCCGTTGATCAGCGCCAGCCCTTTTGCCACCGCGTGACGTGGCACCAGCCGCATCACCGTGGCGGTAGACATTGACCAGAATCCGCCGATGGCAACGCCCAGCAGCGCGCGTCCCAGCATAAACATGATGCCGTTAACCGCAAAGGTCACCACCAGACCGGAGAGGGTCAGCAGCAGCGTAAAGGTCACCAGCACCTTTTTACGATCCAGCTGCCCGGTGAGTGGCGTGTTGAGCAGGCTGGTGAGCACCGCAAACAAACCGCTGATCGAGATCGCCTGTCCCGCCTGACCCTGACTGATGCTGAGATCGCTGGCGATCGGGGTCAGCAGGCTGACCGGCATAAATTCTGAGGCGATTAACACCACCACGCCCAGCGCCATTGAGAACACCGCGCCCCAGGCAGCATGATGTGACTGCGCACCCGGCGCATTAAGATTTACCGAAGACATTTTCATTCCTGCTAGTCAGACAATGCCGCAATCTTATCCCGGAAGGGATAGTTTAATTAATAGCGGTAAACCGGATGCAATTGTGAGGTAAATTCATCAATACGCCATCTGGCGATCGCAGTTGCCCCATCGGTAACAGCAACCCGGCAACCGCAACCGCCTCTGCTGGCTTAGCGCATCTGTAAAATAATCACTTCGCTGCTGGCGGGATCGGTTTTTTCGCGCATCACCTTCACCGCCCCGGCGTCGGTTTTTTCACCCTGATTGCCCCACGCGCTGCGAATGAAATTCAGCACCTCCGCCGTCTGCCGATCGCTGAGCTGTTTACGATAAGGCGGCATCCGGTAGGCATCGGGTATCCCCTGCGACACCACCCGCGCCGAGCCGTTGAGCACCACGTTAATCGCCGAAGCGGGATCGACCTGCATTGAGCTCGCGCCCGCCAGTGGTGGGATCCACGGTGCCTGACCGCGACCATCCGCTCCGTGGCAACTGCTGCATCGCGCGGTGTAGATCTGACTGCCGGGCAGATCGTTGTGCGCGGGCTGGCTGGTCTGTGACGGGTATTGCCAGCGCGGGCCGGCGTTGTTACTGCCGGGCGGCAGAGACTTGAGATAGTGCGCAATCGCCTGCAGGTCGCTATCGTGCATAAACTGGGTTGAGTTGTTGAATGCGTCGGTCATCGAACCAAACACCACGCCGTGCTGATTGCGGCCGGTCTTCAGGAAGGTCACCACATCGTCTTCGCTCCAGCGACTGAATCCGCTGTTGGCATCATTGCGCAGGCTGGGGGCATACCAGCCATCCAGTAAGGCACCGGCAAGATAATCCGGGCTGCTGGCATCCAGCGCTTTTTCATTAAACGCCAGCCCGCGCGGGGTGTGGCAACTGCCACAGTGGCCCGGCCCCTCCACCAGATAAGCGCCGCGATTCCAGGCCGCACTCTGCTCATCGTTCTCCCGCCATGGCTCACCCGCCGCGAAAGCCGCGCGCCATAACGCCAGCGGCCAGCGCATATTGAGCGGCCAGGGGATATCGGAAGGCGTATTGGCACGGGATGCGGGCTTCACGCCGTGCATCATAAAGGCATAGAGCGCGGCGATATCCTGATCGGAGAGTTTTTGATAGGAGGGAAACGGCATAGCCGGGTAGAGACGATGCCCGTCGCGTGCCACGCCGTGACGCACCGCGCGATCAAAATCGGCCAGCGAATAGCGTCCGATACCGCTGTCATCGTCCGGCGTAATGTTGGTGGTATAGATTTTGCCGACCGGCGTGGCCATCGCCAGACCGCCGCTGAACGGGGCGCTGCCTGCCGTACTGTGACAGGCAACACAGTCGCTGAGCCGGGCGACATATTCACCGCGCTGGATCAGGTCGGCCGATGATGCTGATGCCGCTGAACTGGCACGGTCAAACGGCGAGTCCGGGGTTTTAAACAGCCAGAGAGCAGTCGCGCTGGCGGCTACGACGGCTGCCAGCAGTGTCAGGCTGAGCTTTTTATGTTTCATAATGCATGCCCTTTACGATGTAGCTCAGCTGAAGGTAATCCGGGACAGCGGCATGCTACGCACCCGCTCCCCGGTCAGACGTGAGACCGCATTGGCGACGGCAGGCGGAACCGCCGGCAGCGGCGGCTCACCGATTCCGCCCATTTTTGCCCCGCTCTCGACAATGCGGACCTGCACCTTCGCCATACGCGACGGAGGCAAAATCGGATACATATCAAAGTTACGCGCCACCGGTTGCCCGTGCTGATAAACGCTCTCTTCGATCAGCACCTGAGAGAGCCCGAGCGCCACGGCGCCGTTGACCTGCGCCTCGACGATCGCCGGATTCACGATGCTACCCGGATCGATTGCTTGCCAAATCTGGTGCACTCTGACTTCACCGTTTTCGATAGAGACCTCGGCGATTGCGGCGGCCTCGGTTCCGAACGGTGACGCCATCGCCACGCCCCGCGCCCGACGGCTGCCGTCCGCGGCGGTATACGGGCCGGGTTGCCAGCCGCCGGAAAGATCGGCCACCGTCTGCAACAGCGTGGTCAGACGCGGATTGCCTTTCAGCAGATGCAGCCTGAGCGCCAATGGGTCGAGCCTGCCCCGCTCGGCAATTTCATCGAGGAAGCATTCATAAAAAAAGTCATTCATCGAATTGCCGACCGATCGCCAGTAACCCAGCCGCACCGGGCCTTTATGATAAATCTGCGCGATACGAACGTGCGGAATGGCGTAGGCTTTGCCCGATAACCCTTCCACCGCGGTAGGATCCAGCGTGTCGCCGTGCTGACCGGCCAGCCCCTCGGTCGGCCCTTCACAGATGCTGACCGCCTCCAGCGCCAGCGGGTAGCCGTCGGCATCCAGTCCGGCACGAAACCGCACCGCGGCCATCGGGCGATGGGTATCGCGCAGGAACTCCTCTTCACGACTCCAGATCAGTTTGACTGGCCGCCCAACCGCCCTGGCCAGCTGGACGGCTTGTGGCCAGACCATCGCGGACTCATAGAGGAAGTGACGGCCAAAAAAACCGCCCAGCAGCGGGGAATGGATAATGATCTTATCCGGGCTGAGGCCGGTACGCTTAGCCACGTCGGCCTGGAACATTTCCGGTGCCTGATTGGGGATCCACAACTCCAGCGAGCCGTCGGAATTAAAACGTGCCAGCGCGGACGGCGGCTCAAGCTGGGCGTGGTTAAGATACTGGCTCTGGTAGTGGGCGCTAAAGGTGCTCTTCGCCTCAGCCAGTCCGTGCTGAAGGTCGCCACGAACCTCAGCGTTTTCCCCGTCGCCAGGCTGCTGAGCCAGCACGGCGGCGAACGCATCAGAGGAGAAGTCAGCGGGCATATAGCTGCCGTCTGGCGTCTCTGGCTCCAGCCACTCAACCTGCAGCGTTTCAACCGCACGTTTCGCCTGCCACCAGCGTTCGGCCACCACCGCGACGGCGCCGGGCAGTTGATGAACCGAATGCACGCCTTTCATCGCGCTGACCTGTGCGGCATTGCGCAGCGTACCCACCGTCAGACCAAGCCGCGGCGCGTGCTGTACGGCCGCGTGCAGCATGTTATCCACCCGGCAGTCGATGGTGTAAATCGCCTTGCCGGTCGATTTTTCATGCATATCCAGTCGCTGAACCGGCTTACCAATCCAGCGAAAGTGAGCGGGATCTTTCAGGCTGACCGAATCGACTGAGGGTACCGGCAGCTCACGCGCCCGCGCAGCCAGTTCGCCATAGCGTAATGAGCGCCCTGATTCGCCATGGATCACCCGTCCCGGCTCAGTGTGCAGGCTGGTAACCGGCACCGCCAGTTCAGCGGCAGCGGCCTCGATCAGCATCTGTCGTGCCAGCGCGCCGAGCCGTCGCATGGTGGTATAGCTGGTCCGCACCGACTGGCTTCCGCCGGTGATGCGCATCCCGTTATCCATTACCTGATATTGCGAACCAGGCGGCGCGTTCTCCACCACAAAGGATGCCGGATCGGCGTCCAGTTCTTCACCGACAATCTGCGCCATGGCGGTGAAAATCCCCTGCCCGCCTTCAATGAAGGGCGACAGAAATTTCACTGAGCTGTCCGCGCGTATTTCCAGAAAGGCCGGTACCCGGGTACCGGCTGGCATTGCGGCCGCGGCGGACTGTGCACGGCTCTGTCCGACCGGCAGCCCGACGCCCAGCACCAGCGCGCCCGCCAGACCGCTACCCGAAATCAGAAAACGACGCCGGGAGAGATTGACCGGCTGTTCGCCAAACGTCCTGGTATCAGGCATGCGGCGGCTCATGCTTTCTCTCCTTCAGCGGCCAGCCGATGGACGGCAGCGTTGATCGCGTTATAGGTGCCGCAGCGGCACAGGTTGATCATCGCTGCGGCAATCTGCTCATCCGTTGGCTGGCGGGTCTGTTTTAACAGTGCCGTTGCCGCCATCACCTGCCCCGACTGGCAGTAGCCGCACTGGGGCACCTGAAGATTGACCCAGGCGTCCACCACCCGTCGGCCCACTTCATCGTCCTCAATGGCTTCAATGGTGGTGATCTGTTTACCGGCGACCTTCTCTACCGGCGTCACGCAGGATCGGACGATCTGGCCATCCACCAATACCGAACAGGCGCCGCATTGCGCCAGGCCGCAGCCATATTTGGTGCCGGTCATCCCCAAATCGTCACGAATCACCCACAACAGCGGCGTATCCGCCTCGGCATCGGTTTGATAGGTTTGATTATTAACGTGCAGTTCCATAGGTTTTCCGCTCCAGAGGGGTGACATTGCCCGGAAGTCAATTAATCGCTAAGGCGCATTTAGCCCAACGCGCATCAAAAGACGGCAGCAGAGAAAAAGATGAATAACATGTTTAAGCGGGCAGATTATCCTGACAAAGATTAAGCGCATGATTAATAGCGCTGGTCTGAATGCCCTGATGAATTCAATTCACAAATAGCGCGGCCTGGTGGCGCTTATTCCTACGCTCTGCCGACATAGGTATGGATAGCCCGCTGTTAATTCGCCATCGCTACCGTCGGGTTAATTATAAAGGCGTTGGCCGAAGCTGATTAGATCGGATAATCTGCATCTGCTTGTGAATATAAGTCACAAATAAAGGACTGAACCGATGAATGATATACAGGCATTTATTGCTGTGGCGCGCGAGAAGAGTTTCACCAAAGCGGCGGCGGGTCTGGGCGTCAGCCCGTCGGCGTTAAGCCACACCATCCGCAATCTGGAAGAGCGGCTCGGGGTTCGCCTGCTGGCGCGCACCACGCGTAACGTCGCGCCCACCGAGGCCGGAGAACGCTTATTGCAATCTGTTGCGCCGTTATTTGAGCAGATTACGCATGAAATTGAGCGCATCGGTGAATTACGTGATACGCCAGCCGGCAATATTCGAATTACCTGCTCAGACGATGCCGCAGAAGGATTATTACGCCCGATGCTGCCGGCGTTTCTGGAGAAATATCCCGATATCAGCGTCGAAATCTCGATTGACTATGGCTTCACCAATATTGTGTCAGAACGGTTTGATGCCGGCATCAGGCTGGGCGAATCAATCAGTAAAGATATGATCGCGGTTCGCATGGGGCCAGACTGGCGCCTTTCGGTGGTAGGGACACCCGGCTATTTTAACGTCCACCCGTTACCGGTTATTCCACAGGATCTGGCCCAGCATCGTTGCATTAATATCCGCCATTCGCCTGCCGGCAGTGTTTATGCCTGGGAGTTTGAAAAAGCGGGACGCAAACTGAATATCCGGGTCAACGGACCGCTCATCTCCAATAGCATCGTACACGTGCTGAATGGCGCGCTGGATGGCATTGGTCTGGCCTATGTGCCGGAAGCGATGGCCAAACCGCACATCGAAAACGGCACGCTGATTGAAGTGCTGGCCGACTGGAGCCCGACCTTTGAAGGTTTTCATCTCTACTATCCCAACCGCCGCCATACCTCCTCTGCCTTCGTGGCCTTTGTCGATGCGGTCAGATACCGCGGCAAAGCCTGAGGTTGTTTCCGCAGAGTTGTTTCCGCAGATTAGTCGCCGCCCTGGCCGCCGGTTGTCATTCTCAATAGCGCTATCCAGCGCCGGCCGGACGGACTGCCTCAGCTGACCGGGGTGATTACGCCACCCCGCCACGCCGATAATACACCTGCCGCCCATGCCTTTGCCGTTATTCATGAATGGCACTCATAAGCTTATTTCCGACAGCGCGCTTCACAGCGCAGCGTTCTCAGCCCAGACTCTTTTACCGGAACAGGCGTCACTGTTCCCCTGTTTAACAAAACCATTAAGGATCAGCGATGCCGCATTTAAGCCTGACGTTTAATCCGCAGGAAATGACGGACACAGAAATTGACGCCATGGCTGAAGATCTGTGTGCGGTACTGATACGTCATTTGAATATCAATGAGGCCGCGATCTCCCTGCCGCTCACCCGCGTCAGTGCGGCTAACTGGAAAGCAGAAGTTTACGATCCGATTATTTTGCCCAGCCTGGCGAGGCTCTATAAAAAACCAGGCTACTCACTCTGATTCTGATCACTATCCGGGACTAAGATGATTAATTATGACTATCGCGGAAAAGTTGCGCTGGTAACCGGCGCAGCCTCCGGAATGGGTTTTGCCACCGCCCGCGCTTTCTGTGAAGCGGGTGCGGCAGTGGTTATGGCTGATTTTAATCCGCAGGCCTTATCACAGGCGGCAGAGTCGCTACGCGATAAAGGTTATACCCTGCTTGAAGTAGTGTGCGACGTGACCGATGAGGCACAGGTTAAAAATGTGGTCGACCAGGCGGTGACGGCTTTTGGCCGACTCGATGCGGCTTATAACAATGCCGGAATTCAAAGCCCGGTGGCTGAAACAGCCGATGCCAGTGGAGAGGAGTTCGATCGGGTTAATGCGGTGAATCTGCGTGGCATCTGGAACTGTATGAAATATGAACTTCAGCAGATGCGCATTCAGGAATCGGGTGCCATCGTTAACTGTTCCTCTCTCGGCGGACTGGTCGGTATTGCCGGCCGCGGTGTGTATCACGCTTCCAAACATGGTGTGCTGGGTCTGACCAAAAGTGCGGCACTGGAATACGCCGCGCGCGGCATTACGATTAACGCGGTCTGTCCGGGCATCATCAGCACGCCAATGGTCGGGAAGATGCTGGAAAAAGAGCCCGAAGCGATGGATGAATTGCTGAAGCTACAACCGATTGGTCGTCTCGGCCTGCCGGAGGAAGTGGCAGCAGCCGTGCTGTGGCTGTGCAGTCCGGGTGCCAGCTTTGTGGTCGGCCATGCACTGGCCGTTGACGGTGGCTATACCGTGCAGTAAATCCGCTGCCCCCTGATGCAGCAGCCGATACAACAAACATTACTCACCCTGAATCAGTAAGGAACAATAAAATGACTGATATTTTCAAATGTGGCTCTCAGCCTTCAATGGTCGGTCCGGAAGAGTGGTTTACCGGTACCGTGCGTATCGATCCGCTGTTTCCGGCCAACGAATTTGCCCGCGCCAGTGGCGGTGCCGTAACCTTTGAGCCCGGTGCACGGACGGCCTGGCACACCCATCCGCGCGGTCAGACACTGATCGTCACGGCAGGTTCCGGCTATGTTCAGACCTGGGGCGAAACCGCACGGGAAATTAAGCCCGGTGATGTGGTCTGGATCCCCCCGTTTGAAAAACACTGGCATGGCGCGAGTGCAACCACGGCCATGACGCATATCGCTATCCAGGAAAATGAAGAAGGAAAAGTCGTCGAGTGGCTGGAACATGTCACTGACGAACAATACGGCAAAATCCGTTAACGCGCTTTCACCCTGCGGGCAGGCATTCGGGTCACCCGGATGCCTGCGTAGCCGTTATCTGACCCGCTTTCAGACTTTACGCTGAACAGTAAGCTGAACATCACCTGAGAATCGCCAGCCTTCATCGTCCGAAACGGTAAATAACAGCCGGAGGATCAATCTGTCAGCTGTCTGAATAAAAAAGCCCGTCAATACGGGCTGAACGCTAACAATTGCGTAAAATCACATCACGATCTCTTCCACCAAAAGAAGCGTGGATCTTTCCTGACTCCCTTTTCAGGAAATAAGATCATTATCTGAAAACAGTTCTCCTGGGCCGCTAACGTTACTGCCGGCCAAAAAGCAGGCGAAGTGTCCGGTAATAGGTGCGTTCTTCCTCCATTGACTGACAGAGCTCAAGCTGTCTGACTAATTTACAACACAGGGTCTTCCGGTTAATGGCTTCACCCGAGCGCATCAACTCACAAACAAGCACCCCCACCACCAGCGCGTGTGCGGCATCCTCGTCGTTAAGGTTCATTCTATTCAGAAAGTGTTCCAGCAGTTCGCTATTATTATCTCGCATACCGGCCCCAGCACGATAAAATAATTGCCACTGCTCTCTTGCCAGGTATAAGGAAAGCCTGACCCAGAATTTCCGGGCATGGTTTATCTTAATCTCGTTAAATTAACGCTTAAAATTACAGCATCAGGATTTTCGATCTGAGACTTTATCCGGCGGCTTTTTCCGCAGGCGGCCTGCGGCTCACTTTACCCCCTAGTCGACCCGCCTCAACCGCACGCTCCGGATTATTCTTGAAGTTTCCGCTACTTATCTGTCCGCCTTTGCGTCCCGCCTCGCGCGCCCGCTCCGGATTTTCGGCAAAATTACCCGATCCACCACGCCGTTTTTGTTGTTGCATAATTTCACCTCAACTGAATGTACACAAATAAACAAATACCCCACCAGAACAATTTAAATATTAAAACTGAAGCGATTATTTTCAAGAAAAATATTTAATCAAATAAAGTCATTTTGCCGTTTGGCTTTTTGGCTAAAACTGTCTTAGCAAAATTAAATTTAATTACATTTCAATTATTTAATTTATAAAACTGTACAGTAATTTCACCAAAGGTATAAATTTCTGAAATGTGAAATATGTGATCAGCATCACATTTTAACCAAATTGAATAATCAGGAATAATTTTATTTAACTTTCGTTTAACAACGAATTCTGGTGAATAAAAAGCCATCGCCTGAATATTATTCATAAATTAAGCGAAGCGATATAAAAAATTAAATGTGGCCGCATGTAAGCTGATTAATTATAAGCCAACTATTAGAGGATTCGCTGGTAAGCCCAGCATTAAATATGAATAAAAAACCGCTAGCCTGACTATTCAACAGGATAGCAAGGCGCCATGCACTTTAATATGGTACTACGCTTAATGATCTGAAGGGTAACTCACTGGGGCCTGCCGGTCGGGAAACTACGCCAGCCCGTGAAGCCGGCATTCGGTTAAGGAGGTGCTGACACCTTACAGTTGCTGCTTTCTTCCCTCAGCAGAGATGTCAGACTACCGGGCTGCCGCTGCGTGGTATTAACCCACCGCAACAACCGTTAATGCGCCATTAATCACCAGAGGCTACCGGGAATGTTTGTCGCTGACACCCCCTAATCTGACTCAGGTGAAGAGGCCTTAGCATCGTCTTCAGCAGGCGGCGAAAGGGTCTGTTTTGCCCGCCTGCCTGCGGTCTGGCTAACTGCTGAGCAGGTTTTTTGCCGAGGTCAACAGAAAAGCGGTCACCGAGGTAGCGTCAGATATCTCTCCCTCGAGGATCATTTGCCTGAATGCGGCTACTTTGATGCTTTTTACCTGCAGATCCTGCTCTTCCTGTTCGAGCTGTTGCCCCTCAAACTTGAGTTCTGTCGCCAGAAAAATATGGTAACCCTGAGAAGAGTACCCCTGTGCCAGTTTCTGGTAGCCGACATAGTCCAGCTTTCCCGCCACCAGACCGGTCTCTTCACGCAATTCGCCAGCAGCAATTGACGCCGGGGCGGCATCGGGCGCGTGCTCCCAGCTTCCCTGGGGCAATTCCAGCGTGCGCTTCCCCAGCGGATAACGGTACTGTTCGACCAGATAGATTTCATCATCCTGCACCGCAACGATGACGACAAAATCGTCTTTCTCAATCACCGAATAGATGCCCTGGCTGCCGTCAGCCCGCAGAATTTGATCTTCTTTGAGCGTCATCCAGCGGTTTCGATAAATTTCTGTCGATGTGACTGTGGTTATTGCTGCACGCATCACTGTCTCCTTGATTATCAGAATGCTTTTACCATCGCGTTTAACTTCTCAAGCACAAACTCAGCCGCGCCGTCGAATCCTGCATTCTGAGCCACCACCTGCAGTCCCTCAAGCATCAGCGTGATCTCTTTGGCCGCTGTTTCCGGTTGACTGGCACCGGCTTCGCGACAAAGCGCCACCAGCCGGTGAAATTGCCGCTGCTTATGGGCAAATATCAGCGCCCTGACCTCAGCATAATGCCCGGTTGTTTCCGCCAGGGTGTTAGTAAACGGACAGCCACGCTTCAGCGTCCCGCTGAGATTGGCGGCGATAAACTCGCCAAATCCCTTAATCCGGGCGGCCGGATTGTCAGGAAACTGCTCAGCAAGCCGATCAAAGATCTGACTGTAATCTTCAATCAATCGTCCTATCCACGTCAGAACCAGCACTTCTTTAGAGGCAAAGTGGCGATAGAGCGTCATCTTAGTCGATTCTGCCTGTTCTGCTATCGCATCTACCGTCACCCGGTTAATGCCTTCCTGATAGAAAAGCTTTTCAGCAGCCTGAAGAATGCGTTCTCGCGGCGGCAATCGCGGTTGGATCTCTCTCGTCACTCTTCACTCCTTGCAACGATACTAATTAGTATACTACGATACCGATCGGTATCACTCGATACTAAACAGTATACACGCACAGTCGCTGTTCGTCTTGTCAGCCACTAACCGGACCCTTATGAAACCTTCAGAATACACCGCCTGCGATGCTACTGGCCTCGCTGAGCTGATTAACCAGGGCGACGTCACGCCCGCAGAAGTCAAAGCCGCCGCGATTAACGCCATCAATAAGGTTAACGCTGAGGTCAATGCCGTGATTGAAATCTGGCAGCAGGAAGAGAGCCAGCCGCACGGTCCGTTTCAGGGAGTGCCGATGCTGGTCAAGGATCTGGGTATTTCCGTTAAAGGTCGCGGTAACGAACTGGGCAGCCGTCTGGCGGCCGGTCACGTTTCGCCTCACGATTCAAACCTCGCGCACCGCATGCGCCAGGCCGGTCTGCTGTTACTGGGACGTACCACCACCCCGGAACTTGCCACCAGCACCACCACCGAATCGCGTTTTCAGGGGGAAACCGCGACGCCCTGGAATCCGGCCTACAGTGCGGGCGGCTCAAGCGGCGGCTCGGCGGCGGCAGTGGCGGCCGGTATGGTGCCGGCAGCGCATGCCACCGACGGCGGAGGATCGATTCGGGTTCCGGCTTCAGCAAACGGATTGTTTGGCTTAAAACCGAGCCGTGGCCGCATCAGCATGGGACCGGATGTTGATGAAGTCTGGTCCGGGCTTGCAGTGCATGGCTTTCTCAGCCGCACGGTGAGAGATAACGCGGCGTTACTGGATGCGCTTCAGGGCAACCAGGCCGGCGATCCCTTCACCATTCCCGCCTCCGCGCAAAGCCTGCGCGCCTGCGTCACTCAGGATCCCGGCCGGCTAAAAATCGGTGTCATGACGCATCCGCTGAATGGCGCCCGCACTGCGCCGGAAGTCGCTGGCGCACTGGAACAGACCGTCGCACAGCTTGTTTCGCTGGGCCATCAGGTTGAAGAGGTTTCGCTGGAAATCGGCAGCTGGGAGTCGTTTGTTGAAATGAACAGCCGCTTCTGGGCGGCAAATACCGCCGCCTGGATAGATGCACTGGCGGCCGCGATGAACAGACCGGTCAACCACGAAACGCTGGAGCCAGCCAATCTGGCGCTGTGGCAACTGGGCCATAGCCTGACGGCAACGGATTTCATCGCGGCGATGCAGATGCGTAACAGCGTCACGCAGAAGATGGCGCAGTTTTATCAGCAGTACGACCTGCTGCTGACGCCGGTACTGCCAGCGTTACCGACGCGGCTGGGTGAGTACAATCAGCAACAGCATCAGCTGGATGGGCGCGGCTGGATGCATCACGTGTTTGATCATTCGCCGTTTACCGCGCTGGCTAACGTCTGTGGCACGCCGGCGATGTCGGTCCCGCTGGGATTCAGTCCGGCAAATCAGCTGCCTGTTGGCATGCAATTTATAGCCGGTTTTAATCAGGAGGCGGTGTTACTGAAACTGGCAGGTCAGCTGGAGCGCGCGTTTCCATGGCATCACCGAAAACCCGCTATCTGGGCCGGGAGCGACTGCGCGGGATAAGCCGTTAGCTCTCTGCTGGCAACACCGGCGGTGTCAGGCAACAGCGGGTAAGGTCAGAGAACGACGCGGATAACTGCACAGCAGAAGCAGACTGATCGCTGCTTCTGCTGGTGATGGCAGGTTAGTTTAATGATTTTGCTGCGCCTTCGATGATGGCGGCGATTTTTTGCGGCTGTGACGCGTAAATGGCGTGGTTCCCTTTCAGTTCAGTCACCTTGCTGTTAGCCCGCTTAGCCATGAAGCGCTCCAGTTCAGGATTGATCGCCCGATCGGTGCTGGCGACCACCGCCCAGCTTGGTTTGGTTTTCCATGCCGGTTTGCCTGCAGGTGCATTAAACGCCGCGACGGCTGGCATAACCTGGGAACGCGCCAGCAGATCGGTTTCTTTTACCGGTAAATCCGCGGCAAAGTCAGCGTGGAACGATTCAGGTTTCAGATAGAGAAAGTGATCGTCAGTTTCCGCGATAGAGTGCGCAGCAGGCGGATATTTTTTCGCCAGGCTCAGTAACGAGTCACCTTCATCCGGTTCCATCGCCGCGATATACACCAGCCCCGCCACCGAAGGATCGTTACCCGCCTCGCTGATAATCATCCCGCCGTAGCTGTGGCCCACCAGCAGGGTTTTCCCGCTCTGCATTTTCAGCACGCGCTGGGTCGCAGCGACGTCATCCGCCAGTGAGGTTTGCGGTTCCTGCACAATCGAAACCTTGTATCCCGCTTTGCCCAGTATTTTAGCGATCGGATTCCAGCCAGAACCATCAACGAAAGCCCCGTGGACCAGCACAATATTTTTTACCGGCTCCGCCAGAGAGGACGCTGCATACACCGACATAACCAGACCTAACGCGATTGAAGCCATTGATTTTTTAAACATGTGATTCACCTTATCAGTTTTGAATGCGATTCTGCGGCGTAACGCGTCCTGCCGGAGCGGGTCATCGCCAGCGTATTGTTTAATTTAAATAATCTGCAACGCGCGCCGGATCGGGCGGCAATAACGGCCAGCAGGCCGTTAGCTGCCGTAACCGACGCGTCCCGGCTCAGACCGGCTGTTTAGCCCAGACTGCCTGCGCATTGGTAAATTCCCGCAGGCCGAAATGGGAGAGTTCGCGACCGTAGCCACTCTTTTTCACTCCACCGACCGGGATGCGGGCATTGGTGGCGGAGAAACCATTGATGAATACGCCGCCGGTTTCCATCCGGCGCGCCAGCCGCTGTCCACGCGTCACGTCACCGGTCCAGAGATTGCCGCCCAGCCCGTAATCACTCTGGTTCGCCAGTTCAATGGCATGCTCAGCATTTTCCGCCACGCTGATGGCGGCGACCGGACCAAAGGTCTCTTCATCAAAGGCCGCCATACCTGGCACCACATTCCCCAGCACCGTCGGCGCATAAAAATTGCCGCTTCCCGCCAGCTTTGTTCCGCCCAGCAGCAGCGTGGCACCGGCTGACAGGGTGCGTTCAACCTGATGATGCAGTTCATCGCGCAGATCTTTTCTGGCCATCGGCCCGATATCGGTCTGCGGATCGAGCGGATCGCCCACTTTCAACGCGCTGACCGCTTTAACAAACTTTTGGGTAAACTCGCTGGCAATCGGGGCTTCCAGAATGAACCGCTTGGCGGCCAGACAGACCTGCCCGGCGTTCTGGAAGCGGGCCTCAACGGCTGCCTTCACCGCCAAGTCGATATTGGCATCGGCCAGCACAATAAAGGCATCCGAACCGCCCAGCTCAAGCAGACTTTTTTTCAGTGCCTTACCGGCGATGGCCGCCACCGCTGAACCGGCGCGCAGGCTGCCGGTTAAGGTGACCGCCGCCACACGATCGTCTTCAATGACCCGCGCAACGGTGTCATTGTCAGCAATCAGATTAGTGAATAACCCCACCGGGAAACCGGCGGCTTCATAAGCGTCCTGCAGGGCATAAGCAGAGCCGATAACGTTCGGGGCGTGCTTCAGGATGAAGCCATTGCCGGAGAGCATAATCGGACCTGACGCGCGAATAACCTGCCATAACGGGAAGTTCCACGGCATCACCGCCAGTACGGTGCCAATCGGCAACCAGGAGACATACACCCGATCGTCGTTATCAACAGCCACCGGTTCGTCGGCCAGCACCGCCGGACCATTTTCCGCCAGCCATTCAAGGGTGACGGCGCACTTCTCTACTTCTGCCCGGGCAGCCTTCAGGGTTTTGCCCATTTCTGCGCTGATCAAGGCCGACAGGTTGTCAGAACGCTGACGTAGCACCACTGCGAGGCGACGGTAAGCCGCCACCCGCTCACGCAGCGGAGTGGCCCGCCAGATGCGAAATGCTGCTGCATTCTGCTCCAGCAGCTGCTCTATCTGTTGCGCCGTCTGGCCGGCATAGGTGGCGATCAGCTCATCGGTGGCGGGATTGCGTGATACCGCCAGCGGAGCGGAAACTGAATCGGGTCGGGCTGATTGAGATGACATATTGACTGCCTCCTGAGAGATGAAATGCAGCGCGGTTGTGCTGCGTTAAATCCATCTTAGGCATCTCATTTCAGCCCAGGAAGGCGTGTTGTTATCCTATTACTGGCAGTCACTGGCTACGTGTCGGGGGATATAGGTCACCAGTGACAGGTCGGGTCTGCCCTCAGGGGTTAACGCCACGTAGGTGAATTCGATGTGTCCGGAAACCGGGTGCATCAGGCGCTTACTGCCTTCGCTCATGCCCTGCACGTCGGTGTCCTGCCACCATCCGTGGAACTCCGGTGAGTTGTCTGACAGCTCTTTGATCAGCGCATCAAACGGAGCTTTGTTTTGGGCATGCGCCCGGGAGGCGCGAAAAACCGAGATCATTCCGCGCGCCATCTGTTCCCAGTCGAGGATCAGGGTGCGATAGGGCTGATAGAGAAAAAGCAGCCGCAGCGTATTGCGTTCGTGCGGCTTGAGCGAGCCGTAGTCGATGAACAGGTCGGCAATCGCGTCATTCCAGGCGAGGATATCCAGCCGGGCATTGCGCACGTAAGCCGGAATAGGATCGATGGCCCTGACCAGCATATCGAGACCTTCCGTCACCCCCGAATCGGCCTGACGCGGCACCGGTTGTTCCCTGGGCGACAGCGCAAAAAGGTGGGATGATTCGACCCGGTTGAGTTTCAGCACGCTGGCGATTCGCTGCAGCGCGTCGGCAGAGGGCTTAATTTCGCGGCCCTGCTCCAGCCAGGTATACCAGCTGACGCTGACGCCAGCCAGAATCGCCACCTCTTCGCGGCGTAGGCCGGGCGTCCGGCGCGCGCCTTTCGGCAGCCCATATTCCTGCGGATTTAACCTCGCCCGCCGGCTAATCAAAAAAGCCCCTAATTCACGCCGTTGCTCTGGTGTGGTTTTTTTTACCATCTGGCATCCCCTTTAACATTTTTATTGTGGTTCTGCGAACAACTGACACGTCCCGCTGTTTTTATATCAATACGGTGTTTTTATTAAAGCCTTCGCTCACGCTTACTTACACTCTTTCGCCGCCCGCGGGTTGAGGTGAGTGACCCGGCATGAGGTGTGGAAACCCGGCGACGTTAGCCATACTCTGTAGCGGACATCCCCGATTAAAACGGAAGTGGATAAGATGACTGAAGAGAAAACCTCGATTACTGAGCTGGCAGAACTGGAGCAGATTTACGGCGCGGTGGCAACACCTTCACTGGCCAAGGTGACTGACCATATTCATCCGTCTTATCGCCCGTTTATCGAAGCCTCAACGTTTGTGGCGCTGGCGACCTCCGGTCCGGACGGGCTGGACGTGTCACCGCGCGGCGATCCGGCGGGCTTCATTGAAATAGAAGATGAGCGCACGCTGCTGTTGCCCGACCGACGAGGCAATAACCGCATCGATAGCCTGCGCAATATTCTGCACGACAACCGGGTGGCGCTGCTGTTTCTGATACTAGGCATTGGCGAAACCTTGCGGGTCAACGGCAAGGCGACAATCAGCAGCGATCCAGCGCTGATGGCCCGCTTCGCCGTCAACAATCAATCCCCCAAAACCGTCTTGCGCATTGCGGTAGAGAGCGTCTTTTTCCAGTGCAGTCGCGCCATTATCCGCGCCAGATTATGGGACCCGACGATACAGATTGAGCGTCAGCAACTGCCCAGCACCGGCAGTATCCTGAACCAGATCGCCGGTAAAGCGATCGATGGCGAGGCGTATGATAAAGCCCTGCCGGAGCGGTTGAAAAACACCCTGTACTGAGTGTTTCAGCACGCTGACACAGTCAACCGCTGGCCAGCGATGGCCGACGCGCCACGCCTTGCTGCCCGGTTAATGTTGTGGAGGGTGCGGTAACCGGCGTTGTCACGCCAGCAGCACTGTCGATAGGCTGTTTCAGCACGGCGCTGCTGATTACCTCCGCCGCTGCATGCTGCCAGCCATCAAAAAACAAATTCGAAAAAGTAAATATGTTATTGACCCGGCGTGGCGAAAGTCTGACACTGATCGGCTACGGTCACAGGATGCTATCATGTCGCAAATCACCCCGCTTCAGCTGTTCAAAAACCTTTCTGACGAAACCCGACTTTATCTGGTGCTATTACTGCGTGAAAAAGGCGAGCTGTGCGTCTGTGAGCTGGCGTCGACGCTGCAACAGCCCCAGCCGAAAATATCCCGTCATCTGGCTTTATTACGGCAACACGGGCTGCTTATCGACCGGCGCGACGGCAAATGGATCCACTATCGTTTGTCTCCCCATATGCCTGCCTGGGCCGCCATGATTATCGAGCAGGCTTATCTCAGCCAGCAGGATGAGATTCGACTGCTTCGTCAGCAGGCCGAGCGCGACAATGCCACCACCAACGGCAAGCCGATCTGCATCTAAAAATTTTGCCCTTATATATTCGAAATAACGGATATGTTTCGCTTCAGTATCTACAGCCCGGCTGGCCGGGTGACGCTATTCAACAGGAGAAGCTATGTTTCTGGCGAGCGCGATTTTCGTCCTCACCCTGGTGCTGGTTATCTGGCAACCCAAAGGATTAAGCATTGGCTGGAGCGCCACGCTCGGTGCCGCCCTGGCGTTGCTGAGCGGTGTGGTGCAGATAGCCGATATCCCGCTGGTCTGGCACATCGTCTGGAACGCCACCGCCACCTTCATCGCGGTGATCATCATCAGCCTGCTGCTGGATGAGTCCGGCTTTTTTGAATGGGCCGCGCTGCACGTTTCCCGCTGGGGCGGCGGCAGAGGCCGTCGGCTGTTCGCAGCGATTGTGCTGCTGGGGGCGGCAGTCGCTGCGCTGTTTGCCAATGACGGGGCGGCATTAATCCTGACTCCGATTGTGATTGCCATGCTGCTGGCGCTGGGTTTCAGCCCCGCCGCAACGCTGGCCTTTGTGATGGCGGCAGGCTTTATTGCCGATACCGCCAGCCTGCCGCTGATCGTCTCAAACCTGGTGAATATCGTGACGGCGGACTACTTCCGGCTCGGATTCAGTGACTATGCTGCGGTGATGGTGCCGGTAAACCTCGCTTCGGTTGCTGCCACTCTGGTTATGCTGCTGTGGTTTTTCCGGCGGGATATCCCGCACAGCTATGACCTGTGCAAGCTGAAGTCACCCGGCGAGGCGATTCGGGATCGCCGCACCTTTAACGCTGGCTGGCTGGTTTTGATTCTGCTGCTGGTCGGTTTCTTCGGCCTGGAACCGCTGGGAGTGCCGGTCAGCCTGGTGGCGGCGGTGGCGGCAGCTATCCTGCTGGCCGTGGCCTGTCGTGGTCGGGTGATTGATACCGGCAAGGTGCTGAAAGGCGCGCCCTGGCAGATCGTTATCTTCTCGCTCGGCATGTATCTGGTGGTGTATGGCCTGCAAAATGCCGGCCTGACCGACTACCTTTCCGCCGTGCTGAACCGCTTCGCTGAACATGGCGTCTGGGGCGCCACGCTGGGAACCGGTTTGCTTACCGCCCTGCTCTCTTCGCTGATGAACAATATGCCGACGGTGCTGGTGGGCGCGCTCTCCATCGACGGCAGCAGCGCGCAGGGCGTAGTCAGAGAGGCGATGGTCTACGCCAATATCATCGGCTGCGATCTGGGGCCGAAGATTACCCCGATCGGTAGCCTGGCGACTCTGCTGTGGCTGCACGTTCTGGCGCAGAGAAACATCACCATCAGCTGGGGATATTACTGCCGCGTGGGGATCGTTATGACGCTGCCGGTGCTGCTGGTTACGCTGACGGCGCTGGCGCTGCGACTCTCTTTCTGAGCTGACAAGCGGAACGTGCCAGTGCCGTTCCGTAATGGAGAATACTTTATGCAAGACATCACTATTTATCACAACCCGGAATGCGGCACTTCGCGTAATACCCTGGCCCTGATCCGCAACAGCGGGGTCGAGCCGGCAATCGTCCTTTATCTGGCGACGCCGCCAACCCGCGAAACACTTAAAAAACTGATCGCAGAGATGGGCATCAGCGTGCGCGCCCTGCTGCGCCAGAATACCGAGCCCTATCAGCAGCTGGGGCTGGCGGATCAGCAGCTGAGTGATGATGCGTTGCTGGACGCGATGCTGGCTTACCCGTTGCTGATTAACCGCCCAATCGTGGTGACGCCGCGCGGCACCCGGCTCTGCCGTCCTTCTGAGCAGGTGCTGGATATTCTGCCGGATCGGCAGCAAGGCGCGTTCAGTAAAGAGGACGGAGAGCCCGTGATTGATCAGCAGGGTAACCGCATCGGTGATTAACCTCATTCTACGAAGTTAACGATTTTCAGGCAGCGGCGCGGCAGAGAATAACCGGGAATCTGCCGCGCCACCGTCATCGCGTTAGCTGTTGCAGAGGTTTACCGGCGCGGCGCGTTCAGGCGAAGGGGTGCTGGTGGGGTGTGCGACGATCCGCCCCGTTAAACCGACCGATCCCGGCTGTCAGCCGGGATCACTGTGCCATCTTAACCAGCGCTGCCTGCCATTTTTACCAGCAGGCGGAAGGCATTCTCAAACGCCGAGGGCGTGGCAAGATTTTGCCCATACAGGTTGTAGGCGGTGCCGTGGTTGGCGGTGGCAATCGGGACCGGCAACCCACCCTGAACCGTTACGCCGCGCTCAAAGCCCAGCATTTTTAGCGCCGTGGCGAACTGGTCGTGGTACATCGATACCACCGCATCCAGCTTGCCGGTTTCCACCGCTTTATAGGTGGTGTCCGCCGGGAAAGGCCCGTAAACGTCAATCCCCAGCGCTCTGGCCTGTGACATCGCCGGCTGGATAATCGTCTGCTCCTCATCGCCAAACAGGCCATTCTCGCCGCCGTGCGGGTTAAGCGCCTGCACCGCAATTTTAGGCGCAGCGATGCCCGCCTGTCGCAGCGTACGATCCATCAGTGAAATCGTCTCCACCACGCCGTTAACGCTGAGGTTTTTCACGATATCGCGGAAAGGTATGTGCGACGTCGCGCGTCCCGCCCACAGGTCGTCGACTACGTTAACCTCACAGCAGAAGTCGTCAAACTTCAGCAGCTCAGCAAACCAGTGCAGCTCATCGCGATGCTTCAGCCCACCCATGTGCATCGCCTGCTTATTCAGCGGCGCGAAGCAGATCCCCTGAGTTATACCCTGCTGGGTTAATTCGACGGCACGGGCCAGCGTCTCCAGAATATAAACGCCGCTTTGTTCACTGGCGCTGCCGTAGTGGAACGGCGTGCGCCGGGACCAGTCGTGATTGAGCAGCAGCGGCCTGTCAGCGGTGAACGCAATTGCTGCAGTATCAGTGATTTCGTCATAGTCGAAGCGCTGACCGGCAATCGCCATGCCTTTTTCCAGCTCATGGCGGTCCGCGATGATAATCACGTTAGCCAGCGCGCGCAGCGCCGGCTGTGACAGCACTTTCGCCACCAGCTCCGGACCAATACCTGCCGGATCGCCCAGCACCAGTGCAATAGAAGGTTTTTTCATCAGGATTTCCTCAGTGATACGCATTTTTAACCGGCTCAACCGCGCCGCGAGAAGGAGCATCTTCAGACAAGGGAATATCTGGACGCATAAAGAAGGTCAGCACGATGCCCACCATCAGCAGCACCACCGAGCCGTAAAATGGCAGGCTCCAGTTACCGGTTTTGTCGATGATGATGCCAAACAGAATGGGTGAAATTATCCCCGCCACCGCCGATCCGGCATTCACCAGCCCGCTGGCGACCCCGACATATTTAGGGGTGATCTCCATCGGTACCGCCCAGATCGGACCAATCGTCAGTTCGAGGCAGAAAAAGGCCAGGCCGAGGCAGACCGTAATCACGGTCATATCGGTGGAGCCGATCACCGGTATCAGCAGTAATCCGGCCGAAAGAAAGCTGAAGATAATTACGTTACGCCGCGCAGCGACCACATTGCCGGTGCGTTTCAGGATCCGGTCGCTGACTACCCCACCGACCGTGTTGCCGACCACGCCGGAGAGAAAGACCGCCGAGGTAAACAGCGCGGACGATTTCAGATCCATGCCACGACCGTTCATAAAGAAGGTGGGCAGCCAGGTAAAAAACAGCCAGCCGGTCCAGCCGTAGCAGAAATAGACGCCCATGGTCGGGCCAATACGTTTCAGCAGCGCCTTCCACGGCGTGGGCGTTTTAACCGTCAGGCTGGCATCCGGTTTCGGCAGAACTTTGCGCTCCTCTTCACTCATGTCGGCGATCAGATGCGGATTATCGCGGAATCCGGCGATCCAGAATGCCAGCCATACCGCGGTGATCACCCCTAATGCGATAAACGAGAAGCGCCAGGAGTGCAGCATCACCAGCAGCGCCACCAGTGACGGTGTAACAGCATTACCAAAGCGGGAGAAGGAGTGGGTGATGCCCTGGACGAAACCACGTTTTTCGCTGGAGAACCAGAAGGTCATGGCACGCGCCTGAGAAGGCAGCGCGGCACCTTCACCAATGCCTAACAACATCCGTGACAGAAACAGCGAGGCGAAACCGCCGGCAAAGCCGGTACAGACGGTAGCGACTACCCAGATGCTGCCGCAGATAATGATAGTTTTGCGCGCCCCGTAGCGATCGACAAACCAGCCGCCAACGATCTGGAAAACTAAATAGGTATAGGCAAACGCGGAGAAAATAAGCCCGAGATCGGTATTGCTGAGGCCTAAATCCTGCTTGATCAACCCGGCAGCCGTCGACAGATTGACGCGATCGACATACATCAGAAATGACAGGGCGCAAAAAAGCGCCAGTATTTTCGTACTGTAGCGGTTTTTCATAGATGAACCTTGTGTGTTCAGGTCAGAGGTTGGGGGTCGCTGTCAGGCGACGCGATGCAACGTAACGGGTAATCTATCCCGTAGAGGGAAACGGTCGGCTATCACCGTTGAAGCGCAGGGTATGAGCTGGCATTGTCGTCCCTTATTTCATTAGCGTTAACAGCAGCGGTCACTGCGTGCATATGAACCAATGTTGTTCATTTGTTATATTTTATCGCTTATTTTTTGACTGCCGATTGTGAGTACAATCACAATTAACGGGCTAAAGGGTATTCATCGTTGAGGTTGTGAGGTGTGTCTCAGCAAACCGATGCAGAGATGAACATATGAACAATCAAGGGGTAAGCCGCTAACAAAAGCTCACTGGCCGGGTTAATTTTAATGTTCGCATGATGCACAGATGCACAGCTTTTGCATTTGTGGCAGACCTTCGCTACCGGCGCACTGACACGGCGGATAAGACGTGCTTCAGGGCCTTGAGCTGTTTGACTGGCGGTAAGGTTAATTAACCTGCTGCCTGACAACCTGGCGCCATCCCCAAGCGCAGCGCAGGTCTGTGCTAACCTTCATCGCCTGCTGATGTTTCATTTGCTGATAAGCACCGGGCGAGCGGATTTGCCGCCTCCGGCTAGCGGCTCACTGATTAATGAGGAAAAATATGCTCTGGCTGGTGTCAAAATATGCGATTACCGCCTTTATGGTGGTGCTGATCTCCGAAACGGCCAAACGCAGCGATCGGCTCGGCGGGCTGCTTGCCGCCCTGCCGCTGGTCACCGTGCTGGTGCTGGTGTGGATGAAGCTGGAAGGCCAGACGGCGGAGAAAATTTCTGCCCACGCCTGGTACACCTTCTGGTATGTGGTGCCGACCCTGCCGATGTTTATCCTGTTTCCGTTTCTCTATCAGCGTACCGGCTTCTGGCTGACGCTGGTCCTGTGCTGTGGCCTGACGCTGCTGCTGCTTGCGCTCTGGGCGATGCTGTTAAAGCGGTTCGGCATTGTGCTGATGTAATGCTGCGCCATCTGGCGCGAAATGCCGTCGAGAAACCTGTTCCGCCGCGCCAGAGGCTGCCGGGCCTCAAGCGGTTTATTAGCGCGGCGCCGTCATCAGACCCAGTGGATGAACCAGGCGATTATTCGTGAGCAGCAGGTCATCGCTGACCGCTGCTATGCGCCCGGCCTGCTTAATCGGGCGAGAAATGTGCGGGATTCGGTCTGGCAGCAATAACTTTCTTTCGCTAAGCATAGAATTTTTCATCGCTAAGCGCTTTACGCGCCGTTTGTTATGTTGCGCGGATGACAACCAGACTCAGTAAAGAGAGATGAAAAAAGTTTTACTCAGTGCGCTTATTGTCGCCGCGCAGGCGGGGATGATTTTCACTACCCAGGCTGAACAGTCACCCCAGACGGTTAACATCGGCTTTCAGAAAGCCAATATCTTTGCCCTGCTGAAGTATCGCGGAACGCTGGATGAGAGTTTTAAAAAACAGGGGATCGCGGTGCGCTGGGTCGAAGTTCCCCGCCGGGCCGCAGATGCTGGAAGGATTGAACGTGGGGAGTATTGATCTTGCCGCCACCGGTGATGCGCCGCCCACCTTTGCGCAGGTGGCTAACGCTGATCTGGTCTATCTGGCGCACTCCCCGGCCAATCCACAAACCGAAGCCATTGTAGTGCCGGCCAACTCCTCCATCAAAAATGTGGCGGACCTGAAAGGTAAGCGGGTGGCGCTGAATAAAGGGTCGGACGTCAACTATCTGCTGGTGACGGCGCTGGAGCAGGCGGGACTGAACTATAAAGATATCACCCCGGTTTATTTACCACCGGCGGATACGCGCGCCGCATTTCAGCGTGGCGCGGTCGATGCCTGGGTTATCTGGGACCCCTACTACGCTGAAGTGGAAACCAACGCCAACGCCCGGCTGATAAAAAATGCCGAAGGGCTGGTACCGCATTACACCTTCTATCTTGCCAGCCGTAAGTTTGCTGAAAGCTATCCGCAAACCGCGCTGCAGGTGGTCGATCAGCCTGGCGCGCTGAGTAGCTGGGCCAATCAGCATCCGCAGGAGGCGGCAAAAATCATGTCCTCGTCAACCGGCCTGCCGCAGCCAATCTGGCAACGTGCGCTGGCGAGAATGCCTTACGGTGCGCAGCGTATGACGCCAGAGGTATTTGCGCAGCAGCAGGCGCTGGCCGATAAATTTACCGGAATTGGGCTATTGCCGGTGAAAGTAGACGTCCGCAGCGCGACCTGGTCACTGGATAAAAAATAAAGCGCCGGTCGATGAATCAGCGCTGTTGAGCGGCCGGATGCAGAATGGCCGATCGGCAGCGCCGGTGAGATTTATTTCTTCTTCGTCAGCATCGACTTTAAATCGGCAAACGGATTGTAAGTTGCTGCGCCGACATCATCCTGCGCGTCCTCTCCCGCCACCACGCTGGTGCCGTACTGATCGGCTTCGGTGTACTTCGAGTGCTCGTGGTCGTGACAGTAAAGACACAATAACTCCCAGTTGCTGCCATCTTCAGGGTTGTTGGTGTGATCGTGATCGATATGGTGCACGGTTAATTCACGCAGGTTCGAATAAACGAACTCGCGTGAGCAACGTCCACACACCCACGGATAGATTTTCAACGCTTTTTCACGATAGCCACTTTCCAGCCGCGTGTAATTTTTCGGGATCAGAGCCATTGCCGATGTTACCTGTTAACAAGAGTTTCCTGGGGGGAGTGTTTGAGCCAGCCAGCTTGCTTAACAGGGTACATTAAGTTGCATAGTAAGTCCGCTTTTCGCCGTCAGCGGCGTGGCAAATCCTGCGCTGCCGGACGCCAATCAACAAAGCAACGCGGGCACGTCAAACCCCTATCTGCGCCTCAAGGCGCTGCAGGCCAATAAATTAATGCTCTGGAAAATAAACAGCGCCAGCACTGATTGACGCTCTACCGGCTGCGACATCTCCTGGCCAGACACGGTAGAGAAGATCCCTTCAGCATTATCGCGCAGCGTAAACGAGCCACTCATTAACCTGTGACACTCACTCTCCATAACGCACTTGCGCACCGTGCAACGGTGCGCTATCATGATTGCATAAAATATAGAGAGGCTTGAATAGAATGCTAAATCACATAGAAAGCTTCCGTGATGTATGGTTGGAGGACTTTTTTTTGCACTCAACACCGCATAGAAAGATTCCTCCAGACATACATACCACCCTGGCTCGCAAACTTGACCTTATCAACGCTGCCGTTACTTATCTGGACTTGAGATCGCCACCCGGCAACAGGTATGAAGAGTTAAACGGCAAACTGGAGGGTTATTCGTCAATACGCATTAACCAGCAATATCGCTTAATATTTAAATGGGTGGACGGAAAAGCGGAAGATCTCTATCTGGATCCGCATAAATATTAAAAGACAGGCGTGCCAGTTGGCCCTGGCCCCTTTTGATTTACCAATGATACTCAAAAACCCTCAAGGAATATCAATGAAACAGGCAACCAGAAAACCAACTACCGTAGGTGACATCCTGCTGTACGAATACCTGGAGCCGCTAGATCTTAAAATCAACGAACTTGCGGAAATGCTGCATGTGCATCGCAATAGTGTAAGCGCATTGGTTAACAATAACCGCAAACTGACTACTGACATGGCATTCCGTCTGTCTAAAGCATTCGATACGTCCGTTGATTTCTGGCTTAACCTTCAGGCTGCTGTAGATCTTTGGGAAGTAGAGAACGACACCCGCGCGCAAGAAGAATTTAGCCGCATCGTTCCCGCTACCAAATTTATTGCCAGCAAAGCTAAGAAGAAAGTCGCCTAACCTTCGCCACCAGCCCGCTTAACAGCGGGCTTTTTATTTCCCTCAGAACATTGCGCCGACACGCGACCAGTGACTTTCTGCACCCTCCCCATCAGCCCGGGCTGATGGTGTTCTTTTCAAACTTTTCCGGACGGCACAAGCCAGCATACCGGGTGACTCTTCTGTTGGTGAACAAGCCGCCCACCAGCGGCTTACTTCTTTTCAGAGCTTCCGACGGACAAGAAGATCTGCGCCCTGTGTCTGACTGTGGGCAAGCCCGCAATGATGACTGCCGCCTGGGTTAACGGCACGTTATCCAACGCGTAAGGAGTTGCGCCATGCGCGCCGACTTTATCGCCACTCAAATTACCTTGATCTCGTTAAACGCCGGCATTGAAGCAGTCCGGGCAGACGAGGGATAAGAGTGCGTGGTGCAGTCTGTTAAGCGGAAAGACTACGCTGCCTGTCGGGTGCGGGGAGACGATAATCATCCCGACCGGTTGAAACGCGCGCGCTGTCATAGCAACATCAATGTGTAGGTTAACCGCAACACGGAGGAAGCATGACGCCACAGCTTGAGACTCAACGACTGCTGCTCGAACCCCTTCAGCGCCATGACGCAGCGGCTATTCAGGCGCGGTTCCCGCAGTGGGAAATTGTGCGTTATCTGACGGCTGCCGTGCCCTGGCCCTACCCCGACGGCGCCGCGCAGGATTACGTCGACAATATCGCCTTACCGGCGATACAGGCCGGGCGAGCATGGTGC
Source organism: Pantoea sp. X-Soil-MYKO-1785 (assembly GCF_059730675.1). NCBI lineage: Bacteria > Pseudomonadati > Pseudomonadota > Gammaproteobacteria > Enterobacterales > Erwiniaceae > Pantoea > Pantoea sp. X-Soil-MYKO-1785. The sequence continues at coordinate 270,976 of NZ_AP036001.1, read as the reverse complement.
TGGACCATCAGGCGGCAGGAAAAACCTGAGGAACTTATCGGTCTGATTGAACTGCGCGATCTGGAAAATGATAACCGCGGTTTCTGGCTGGTGCCTGAATGGCAAAGACGCGGCTACATGACGGAAGCGTGCCAGGCGGTGAATGACTTCTGGTTCAGGACGCTGGGCCGTCCGGTGATGCGAGTGCCGAAAGCCGCAATCAACGCCGGCTCGGTATCGATTTCACGTCATTCCGGCATGCGGCTAATCGAAACCGGTAAAAAAGCCTATGTCGCTGGCGTGCTCGATTATCAGTTGTGGGAAATAACCCGTGATGAGTGGTGCATGCGGCAATAAATCGCCGGTCTGGCGGGCTTTTTCAGGCGACGGCCGGGTTTTCATCCGGCTGGCGTGTCGCGGGTATCGTTTTCGACACTGCCGCCAATGCAGCTGGCACCGGGATATTAACGCCCTCCGGCCGGGCCGAATTCTTGTCGCGACAAGGTGATTGATCGACCAGGGTAATGAACTGACATCGGATAATTTGCTGAATCCGGTCAACTCTCCCGCTGGTGACGGGTTGTCCAGACCGCAGGGCACATTGCCCACCGGACAACCGGTTAACTTATCTGCTGCTATGCCCGCTTACATCGACATCTGCTGGGCGGACTTCAGGTGCTGCTCAACAACCGGGGTGTGCGCGTCGGCCAGCGCCTTCACATCCGGATCTTTAATTTTGCTGGCATCACTCTGCAGCGTCGACAGCACCATCTGGTGGTCCATTGTGCCGGCATTTTCCATGTACATCTTGTCAAACGCGCCGCCGCTCTGTTTTTCCAGCATGGCAGCCATAGCCTTATGTTTGGCGTCCGGCGCGGTCGGCAATGTTACGCCCTTTTGCTGGGCCACCGTTTGGACTTTGGTCAGGGCATCGCCATGGTCTTTAACCATCTGCTGGGCAAACGCTTTGACTTTGCTGCTTTCAGCCTTAGTCAGTGCGATCTTTGCAGCGGCAATTTCATTGATATTGGCCTGTGCCATGTCTTTCAACGCTTTTTCGTCGTCGGCGCTAAGCTGAGCCTTCGATCCATTCTGCATTGCAGCGTCCGCCGCGCTGGTCGTAGTCTGTGCGTGTACGCCGACAGCACTGAACATTGCTGCGAATAACGATACGGCCAGCAGCCCTTTCAGGGTTTTACTGTTTTGCATTTTGCTCTCCTGATAATCATGGTGAGGTCAGTATTAATTGTTTACCCGTGAACAGTCTCGTCGTGGAATAACGTCTTCACTGGTCAGTATAGTGGATCAATGATGTCTGACAGCCGAATGCGCTATTTTCCGCAAAGCCGAACGGCAGAAAATGACGAAATAAAAAAGCGGGGATCGCACCGGGCGAATTTAAAGCGAAGGGCGAGAATCAGCGCATCCCGTTTATCCACACGCGTTACTTATCCAGCGAATGCGCTCTGCCGCATCGCTAAAAACAGTTTTTGCTTCTTAAGGCAGACAATAATCAGGGTCAGGGCCGCAGCAATAATCAGAATAGATTTATCATACGGATTTACCTTCGCTTAATGCCAGCACGGCCGCCGTCAGGTATATTCAGGGCGAGCGCAACGCTATCGGGTTTTGCGTAGCTGAGCGAACAGATAATTATCGTTCTGACTGGATGACCAGCGCCGGAACGAAGCAATTATCTTGCTGACATACGCCGTTCTTAGCCGGAATGAACGCCTTTTTTCCTGTAACAGGCTGCATGACCAGCAGCTGTCAGTTTTGTACAGAAGCGGCAGCACTAACCTCATACCCGTTTTTTCTGACAACAAGACTAACGATCAACCTGCTGATGACGATAACTCCCTTTCTTACACTATATGAAGGAACATGTATGTACTGCGTACGCCCTTTAATCCGCCCACTTTTTTTTCTGACGCTGCTGCCCTTTTCTCTGGTTCAGGCTGCGGAAAATCCTGTATTGACCGGCGGCAAAACTAACCCCTTTTCGGTCACCAAAATCCACGATCGGGTGAATTACATGGTGTCATTAAACTTCAATAATGGAAAAACAGCGCAGCAATGGCGATCCGTTGATTGTAAGCACCGCACGGCACAGCTTCTGTACAAGGATTTATTGAATGAGAGCGGGCTTACTAAAGCTCGCTTTTACGGCAACAGTTACCTCCGCTATGCGCCTGCACAGGATGACAGTCAAATGACGGCAGAGGATATTCGCAAGGTTTGTCAGTTACCGATAAAAGAGGCACGCTGGGAAAAATTATCAGCCACGTCTGAGTACGGTACTACCAACCTTGTCGATGTGAATAGCATTGAGCATATTGGTGATATTTTATCGGTGCGCATGGGATATGACTTTGCAGATATCATCTGGGAACCGCCTTATGACGCCCCGCTTGAATTAAAGATTGAGCATTACCTGTATAACTGTAAAACCCATCAGGGTGATGCGGTGGCTGCGATGAACTTCGACAGTGAAGGCCGCGTTACCGATTCACTCATCACTGCTGATATCATTCGTCGCAAGAGTAGCTTCAAAATTGACGGTCAAATGACCCAACGCTTTGAGCAACTCTGCCAGTTACCCGCAGGAAAAACTTTCAGAGCCGAAGGACACTTTGTCCCTGCGGCTAATAAGCCAGCATCAAAGCTGATGGGGCCATCAATGCCCGATCTGAGCAATAATAATCCGCAGTGGCTGAGTAAATTCCCTCTTTCAGCCGCCATTGAGCATCAGGCACAGTCACTGATTAAACCCTGGGCGCTTCCGCGCTTTAAGCAGGTTCGCTATACCACGGTCAGCGCCCTGGGTAAGGTTAAAGTACAGCTGGATGCACAAGCAGATGGTTATATACGCAAACTGGAAGACTATGGTATCTGGACGGTGCAACGTTTAACGCTGGCTAATCAGCTACAGCTGAAGTTCACAATGTCCATCAGTAATGGTGCTTCGCGGCTCAACACGTTGCAGACGGATCTGCGTTTCCCGTTAGTGACCGGACAACACTATCAGGCGAAATGGGAAAGCATTGATGCCGATAAGAAAGTCACTGCTTCAGCGTTACGTTGCGACGTAACCGATCAGGGGGATGCGCATGAAATTTCACCTGAGTTTAGTGGGAAATATCTGCTGGTTAAGTGTGATGAAACTGACGAAGGGCAACCGGGTAGCAGTGATAAATTTGCCTGGCTGCAGGACCTCAATATTTTCGTCCCGGTCGCGACGCAAATAAGTGGTAAACCTGAAAGCCTGGTCACGCTGGAAGATGTCAAAGTGATGCGTTAATAATAATCAGGCTCGCCGCTTTAATCGGTGAGCCTGATAGTTGAATAATCCCCTGAGGGTTAAGTCATGCACTCTCGTGGAAAAACCAGCGATCGGTCGATTATGTGTCACAGAGGCAGCTAGAGGTTATTTCAGGGTGGCACCTGCTGTAAAAGAAAATGACGGAGTTCAGCGGTTAATTCGTCTGGTGCCTCTTCTGCCATATGGTGACCGCTGGCGATGGCTTTACCCGTGACATCGGCTGCCCAGTTTTTCCAGATCCCCACTATATCGCCATATAACGCCTCCAGATCGTCGTATTTTGACCATAAACAGAGCGTCGGGCATGCAATCATCCGTCCGCTCTGACGGTCATGAAGTTCGTGTTCTTTGTCTATACCCAGACCGGCGCGATAATCCTCAATCATCCCATGTACCGTTTCCGGATCGTGGATGGCTCGTCTGAACTCACTGTATTCTTCATCTCCCATGGTTTCGGGCTGGCCTCCATACCACTTGTCCGGATCGGCGAGGATCGCCCGCTCTGGTTTTTCGGGTTGAGCAAAGAAGAACCAGTGGTACCACTGCCGCGCAAATTTCTCATTACAGCGGTTCAGGGCTTCGAGTATGGGAATGCAATCCAGTACGACAAGGCGAGTGATTCGGTCAGGATAATCCAGCGCAGCTCGGTAGGCTGTATAGCTTCCTCTGTCATGTCCCACCAGCGCAAACTGCCTGAAACCCAGCTGGTTCATCAGTTCAATACAATCTTTTGCCTTGGCTCTTTTAGCAGAGCCAGCATGATCAGGCTGGTCAGCAGGCTTTGAAGAGCGGCCGAAACCACGTAAATCAGGACAAACGACGGTAAAAGATTTCGCAAGCTCCGGCGCCACTTTTGACCAGGTTGCGTGGGTTCGCGGGTGTCCGTGGAGCAGCAGCACCGGAGGACCATTACCGCCATAACGGACATTGAGCACCGCTTCTGACAGGCTGAGTTGTGTATGGGTAAATCCTTCAAACATAGGCGATCCCCGCGCCAGGTATTTGATGAGATTATAGGCTGGAGTCTGCCATTAATCCTTTTCTGCCACAGTTGAATACTGAAAATGCTGTAGCGAGTGAGATAAGTAATCAAAAACTCAGCAATAATCGGCAGACTGAGGCCGGAAATCAGAAATGGTCGGGCATCCGATAGGGCATAGCGTTTGATTGTTTGTTGTTCAGGAAACACCTGATGATATTGCTGCTGCCCGTACCGGGAGTTTTAAGAATCAGGTCACTGCCCAATGAGAATATTCCGGCAACGTGGCAAAATATCCTGCTCCCTGACTGTTCCCGGTCGTGGTCCGATAATTAACGGCCAAAGCACTATTATTTACGCATCTCCGCCCCTGATATTAAACAGCATAACCAGACAGGGAACCAGCAGGCGTCAGGCTTGTCAGATTTGGCTCAAAAGCGATAAGGCGCGGCCTGAGCCTGCGCCCGGCGTAATTTATTAAAAAGCTGACTGGTAACATTTAATACGTTTAACTTCAGGTGGTTACCCTAGAGCAACAGGACATTTAAGGCCACTTCAGCGATCCGGCATTTAATACGAAATCAAGGCTCAAAAAGAATAATTTTTAATACATCCTGAGTTGACAAATAATATTTCCCTCTTAATTTATCTGGAACTAAATATGCATTCCGAGGGGGTTTAATCTCGGAAGAATAAAGTAAATCAGGCTATTTATTTATGAGAATGATCTTATAGCCACCCTTCTGTGCATTGCTTAAAGTGCGCGGCCAATTTCCACGACAGTGTTTATTGAAAGTGTCATGGATGCACTTAAGAAATTTAGTAATAGGGAATTAACCTTGTGTTACCGCGTTATTCATTACCGCAGATCTGGTTGCACTGGATCTCCGCCGTTATTATCATCTGGGCCACGCTCAGCGGATTCTATGTGGCATTATTTAATCACGCTCCGCAGTGCGCACGCTGGATTGGATTTATCAATGTCTCCGTTACAACAATTTATATCCCTCTCTTTATATTAAGAATATGGTTTGCATGGTGCCACGGAAAACCCAGCGATAATCTACTCAGTCATAAAGAAGAAAAGCTTGCTGCAGCAGGACACTTCCTGCTTTACAGCAATATTGCTTTAGTCCTGATTACTGGCGTGATGATGATGGAAAAACCGATTAATGTGTTTGGCCTGATTGCGTTACCTCAACCGATTAATGACCCCGGGATTACGACCGTTTTTAATCAGGTGCATATTATTTCCTGCATGACGTTGGCGCTGCTGGTAATCGGACATATTTTAGCCGTCGTTAAGCATCAGCGTAGAGGTAAGCCATTACTGCGGCGCATGGGCTGGTAAGCCGATATCGTTTTACAAATGCGCCTCAATTCACTGTGATTATCAACCTGACATCACCGCTGTCAGAGGTCGGGTGTTAGCAGAGAATGGGGGCGTGAGATTAATGCCTGACGGGCGTGAAGTCTGTCAGGCTGCACCAAATAATCCAGCCTGTCTCACGGCGATGCCCGCCAGGGAGGGGCAGCAGTGAATCGTTATCAATACTCGCTGGCTTCGCTCCCACTAGCGGCAGTAAACCCGTCTGCGTCTGGTACTCTTCACAGCGGCTAACCTGCCGTCAGCAGCGTCCACCGCTGCCTGAGTGGACCGCAAATACCCGTAGCTCTCCCCTTTTCGGGCAGCAAACCAGAGGTCTGGATTAGCGCTGTCCCTCACCTTTCTGTCCGGCTGAAAGACGCCATACGACGCCTTCTGTTAGTGCCAGAAAGCGTCACAGCCTTGCCCGAGGCACCGAATACACCTACTAAATACAGGGTTGTATGTCGACGTCGGGTTGATATAGGGTATGTGAAAATTCAATGACGCATTTATTTATGAAATACAGAAAAATTCTGCTGGCTGCCGTCATCTTTCAGCTAAGCGGCTGTGCAGCGCACTCTCCCTCGGTCAATATTTTGGGCGCGTACTTCCCGGATTGGCTATTTTGCATTTCCGGTGGTTGCCTGATCTCAGCGGCAATATACCTGTCACTAACCCGGTATGGGAAAAATGCGTGGCTCACACCTTATATCCTGACTTATCCGCTGCTGATCACCCTTTTCTCAATGGGATTGTGGATCCTGTTTTTTTATTAATCTCAATTTGTTAACCATGGAAAACAGATGTCTATTCAGTTAAAAAATGGCGCGGGACAGCGGCGGTTTATTCTGGCGCTGTCAGTGCTTACGCTGGCAATATTATTCTGGTTAATCTGGGTATTTGATCAGACACCCGGCACTGATGATGCCTATGTTTATGCTGATACCATAACCATCGCCCCTCAGGTTAACGGGGTGATCATAAAAATGCCGGTGAAAGAGAATAATCTTGTTCGTCAGGGAGATATTTTATTCGAAATAGATCCTCGTCCCTATCACGATGCCTTAATACGCGAAAAGGCAAACCTTGCCCAGCTGGAGCAGCAAATTATTCTTACCCAGCGCGACGTCAGTGCGCAGCAGTTCAATGCACAGGCGGCAGTAAAACGGGTTGATGCCGCCCGCGCTACGGCTGAGCAGGATGCGGCTACCCTGCGACGAATGGACGCGCTGCGCGGAAAAAACTACGTTTCCGGGGAATCTCTGGATCAGGCGCGAGCCCGGCAGCGTGCATCGGCGGCGCAGTTACAGTCAGCCAGACTGCAAGCTGAACAGGCTAATGCTGCGGTCAGCAGCGTAGCGGCATTGATTGCGAAACGTGAAGTCATCAAAGCAGATATCTCCACCGCCGAATTTAATCTGGAACATACCGTTATCCGGGCGCCGTTTGAAGGCCGTGTCACCTCATTAAAAACCACCAGCGGTCAGTACGTCAGCACAGGACAGGCTGTTTTTACCCTGATTGACAGTAAGAACTGGTACGTGGTGGCAAACTACCGCGAGTCTGAACTTAAACATATTCACAACGGTGACAGCGTCGATGTTTATCTGATGAGTGATACCGGAAAGCATTTTAGCGGAACCGTAGACTCCATTGGATATGGGGTTTATCCCGATGATGGCGGGTCGTTACAGGGTGGTTTACCGAGTGTTGCCCGCAATATTAACTGGGTGCGTGTTGCCCAGCGCTTCCCGGTACGCATTCGCATTACAGCTCCTGACCGTCGGCTTTTCAGAATGGGAACCTCTGCGGTAGTGAAAGTGCATTCCGGCCGTCTGCGACATGAAAGGAAGGGTATTGCAGCATGACAACGCCAGCCATCACCGGCGGAAAAACCAGTGCTCTGCTTCGTTTTTTGCAGCAGGAGTTAAGGGGATTCCCCGGGCGTTATAATGCCATGCTGCGGTATCTGCTTTCTTCCGTCATCGTCATCATCACTTCGCTGACGCTGGGCGTCCCGCAGCTTGCCTATTCTCTGTTGGTGGTTTTTTTTGCCACCCAGAAAAACATTGTATTAACCCTGATGATATTTCCGCTGTTCCTGCTGGTGAATACCGCGGCAGTCGCGGCGGCGATCCTTATCCTGAAATTCACCATTGATGTGCCGATGCTCCGTCTGTTGAGCGTCTCTGTTGCGTTGCTTATTCTGCTGTATCAGATGCGATCTTCCAGAAAATGGGGCTTTCTCTATTTTGCCGTCGCTATCACCATCACCTACGCACAAAGCTTTGTCGATCTCAGTTCAGATGGCGAAATGTTGCTGCGTAACTGTCTGTGGTCGTGGGTGGCCGGCTGTTATGCCACTGTGGTGGCGCATATCGTTAATACGCTGCTGCTGCCGGTGGAGCCGGTCAGACAGTTGCAGCAGGAGCTGGACAGGATCCTGACGGCGACTCGCCGGGCGCTGGAAACAGCAGCTGCAGGCAAGCCGACGACGCCAGTCACGCTGGAAGAGATCCAGACCAGTGTGCTGACGTTACACAGCTGTCTCAGGTTCTCCATCATGCGGTCGCAGCCGTTTCGCGCCAATAAGGAAAAGCACCTCGCCGAAATCGCCACCGCTGAACGGCTTTATTCTGCCTCACGTCAGCTGGCCAGTCTGCACGGCGGCTTAACCGACACGGCCTCCAATCACTGCCGCAAACTGGCCGTCGAGTGCCGTTCCTTTCTTCAGTGTTTGCGGGACAACCGGCGCTATCTTCCTGAGCCGGCGGATCGGTCGCAAATTGACGCCCTGCCAGCCTGTCTTCAGGAAATGTACAGTGCGCTACGCAGCGTCTCCCTGCTGGACGCACAACGCAGCGAACCTCAGCAATCAGGCGACACGCTTCCCGCGACTGCCCGGCCGAAAGCAGCGCTTTCATATGACTATATTAAATACGGCATCAAGACATTACTCGCAGTTGCCCTCTGTTATATCTTTTATACCAGCGTCCAGTGGCCTGGCATTCATACCTCGATGCTCACCTGTATCATTGTTGCCGTACCCGGCCTTGGCGCCTCAGTTCATAAAAGCCTGCTGCGGATCGGTGGCTGCCTGGTCGGCAGTCTGCTAGCGTTATTCTGCACAATCTTTATCCTGCCTCACATCGACTCAATAACCGGACTGTTGCTGATGGTGATACCGGCGATCGCCCTCAGCGGCTGGGTGACGGCCGGCTCCGAGCGAACCAGCTATGCCGGGGTTCAGATTTTGTTCGCGTTTTCGCTGGCCATGTTCGCAAGCTTTTCTCCCCACCCGGACCTGTCAGAAATTCGCGACCGGCTGGTAGGTATCTTACTGGGCATTACGGTTTCGACCCTGATACACAGCCTGATCTGGCCGGAAACGGAGGGAAGAACACTGCGTCATGCCCTGGCGGGCTTGTTTCAATCTATGGCGGCAAGAATGAGCCTGGTGGAAGGGAAAACCAACAGCCAGGCGGAAGGCTGGTTTAAACTGGATGCCGCACAAAAACTACTGGCCCAGGTGGCGCTCGAACCTAACTGGCGCAGCAACAATAATGAAGAGCTGACGCTAACCTGTCAGACTTTGCTGGGTAAACTGCGTGAGATCCACGTTGCAATTTCCAGGCTGGAAACCGAGTATGCGCATTCTGCCGGGGATCCTGAACAGCATGAGGCGGTTACGCTTGCCCGTCGTCTGCTGCAGAGCCTGTCAGCCGGGATGACGCGCTATGCCGAGGGATTGCAAAGTGAACCGGGCTCTGCACCGGCTATTGCCACACCGGTAGATCCGCTAATGGCTGATATGCAGCAGAGTGAGGTGGAAAGTGACGCGGTCCTGAACAGTCCCCTTCTGCTCAGGAGCCGTGAACTGGTCAGCCTCTGCTGCTCTGTGCCTGCCTGGCCGTATGACAACAAAATGAATGTATCCGGAGTGTGATGCTGATGAAGATGGAGATGATCCGCCGTAATGCGGATGAGACCAAAAAGAAACTGATAGCTGCGGCACGAGATATCCTTGCTGAGGAAGGTTATGTCGCTTTCAGTGAGAATAAAATTTGCGAACTGGCCGGCGTCACTCGTGGTGCCCTGCGTTATCATTTTCCCACCGGCCGATATGATCTCTTAAATGAACTCCTCCCCCTGCTTTTACAGCAGATACCGGCCAGTAGCACCTCAGACTGTAAGACACGGATCCTGGAGTTAATCCAGTTTATGCAGCAACAGCCGGTGCACAATCCGCTGGTTCTGATCATGGAAATATGGCAGGCGACGTTTGCGGATAAAGATCTGCGGGAGTCGGTGGGACAGACACTCGATCAGCGATTCCAGGTATTTTTCAATGTCAAAACCCTTGAGGAACTGCCCGAAGAGATCACGCCATACCGGTTAATGTTCTGGGGATCGATTTTGTCCCTGCAATATCATAAAAATGATAATAATGGTTTGCAGACAATCATCGAATTCATGAAAGCACATTAATACCCTCAGATGTCGTCTTTCAGCATGTTTGTTTAACAGGCTGGAATTCTGAACAGGCCCGAAGGTTGTTTATTCTTTTGGGCTTGCCTTTTACTGATAAAGACAAACCTATCGACGCCATATTTATTATAAAACCGCCTGCCGGTGCAGGTTTAATTTTACAGCCGATTATGCAATAGCGAAGAGCCGAAGAATTCAGTCTGTAAATAGAACATTTACCGGCAGAATCCTGTTGTTGTATCGCTATGTCGCATGAAAATATCAGGCTGTTTTGAATACGTGTAAATCAGGGAGATTAATATGATGGATAAACCTCTTCTTATTGTGATGACCGAAAATAACTGGTTATTTGCGGGCCTGACTGACCTGTTGCCAGAGATGACCTGTCTAAGGATGGACTATGCCAGCCAACCTATACCACGGCAGGTGAAGAAAGCCCGCAACATCATCGTTGCCGTGGACAGCCTGATATTTTTCCGGGGCGAATGGCTGACGTTCAATACCCTCCGGGCCTGTCGGGAGGATATCTCTGTGGTCTGGCTGACTCAGCAACATACCGGGCGGGTTTTCCCGGCAACCAGCCGGGGTGACAGGATCCTGTCACAGACAGAGGATATTAGCTTGCTTGCGCCGATGATCAGAGAAATCGCCGAACAGTCGGTATCCCGGATAAGAGCAGATCGTGTCAGACCGGTCAGCCTGACGCTGACGGAGCGTCGGCTGCTGCCCTTTTTTATCGCCGGTGTCAGTCTGCCGGACCTGTCCAGACAGCTGGGTTGCGCGATAAAAACCCTCTATCACCACCGTAATAGTATCGTGACCAAAGCGGGGTTCAGGCAGCCAGCATTTCTGGAGTATGTGTATAAATCTAATCCAGGATTTACCGGTATATTCAGTCCTGAATCAAACGCGTGGAAAACACTATGGCAGGAGGAGCAGAAACAAAGCCTGTCCGTCGATGGATAATCTGGCTTATTACAGGCTTTGGTATTGCTGTTAAAGTTCCCGACCCGCATTCATCGCGGCCGGGCAACGACAACTTTCCTGCCTGATTTATTTTCAGCTAACGGAGCAAGTGAAACGGCAGGATAGAGCGGACGACACGACAGGCCTGTGCGGGTTTCAGGTGATGATATTGCTCCGGTGAGGTTTTAGCCAGACAGGTTTACTGAGACCGATGATTGTTACCGGATTAATAACACTGTCGTTCCTCAACCACTATTTTTACAGCGATGACAACCACGTAGACTATTCGCAAATAAATCGGGTGTGCGCTCTGCGCTATCCGTAAGCTATCCCGCTAACTGACGAGGTCTGAAATGTCTAAAGTTGTTACCTTTAACCGCACCGGTGGTCCCGAGGTTCTGGAAATTGTTGATCTACAGGTGCCGCCACCGGCTGCAGGAGAAGTTCAGATTCGCGTAAAGGCAATAGGTGTTAACCGGGCGGAAATTATGTACCGCACGGGTCAGTATGTGATCGAACCCGAGTTCCCGGCGCGTCTGGGTTATGAAGCGGCTGGCGTGGTTGAGGCAGTCGGTGAAAACGTCGACGGTTTTACCTGCGGGGATGCAGTCAGCGTGATCCCGTCGTTCATGTTCAGTGAATACGGCATGTATGGCGAACGGGTTAACGCACCTGTACATGCGGTGGTGAAACAGCCAGAAAATCTCTCCTTTGAACAGGCCGCCGCGAGCTGGATGATGTACGTAACCGCTTACGGTGCGCTGGTTGAGTACGGTAATTTGCAGGCCGGGCAGAATGTCATCATCCGCGCAGCCTCAAGTAGCGTTGGGCTGGCAGCCATTCAGATAGCGAATATGCTGGGCGCAAACCCTGTGGCCCTGACCCGCACCAGCGAGAAGCGTGAGATGCTGATTAAAGCCGGGGCAGCCGCCGTTATCGCCACGGCAGAACAGGATATGGTCGCTGAAATCAATCGCCTGACCAATGATCAGGGTGCCCATATTGTCTTTGATCCTGTAGGCGGCCCGGACGTGGCAAAGCTGATGCGGGTCATGGCACCCCAGGGAGTGTTCTTCCAGTATGGCGCGCTCGATAGCCGTGACATGCAGGTACCGGTGTTCGAACTTCTTGGTAAACACCTCACCCTGCGTGGCTATGAGCTGTTCGAAATCACCACCGATCCGGAAAAAATGGCGCGCGCAAAAACCTTCGTCACCGACGGCCTGCGTTGCGGCAAACTTAAACCGGTAATTGATAAAACATTCAGGTTCGATGAAATTGCTGATGCGCACCGTTATATGGAAGCAAACGGTCAGGTAGGTAAAATCGTTGTCACTGTTGAATAAAGCGTCTGCTGCACGGCTCACCTGCGGGGCCGTGCAGTAACTGCATCCTTTTAACCAGACGTGCAGGGCCTGACCGGGATCCGGCGGCCATGTTGTTGATGAATAATCCGCCCGGTCAGAACTCAAACCCATATAAAAGGACGGCAAACAGCCTGGATGCTGATGGCTGTGACAGGTCTGTCTGATGTCAGGACTATGCGAACCAGGCTCAAGGTAAACGTGACGGTCCTTACAGATTTTAAATCTGTAGCCGATCTGACATATTAAAAACTGAAACAATATACAGCTAAACTGATTATAAAATAATTAATGGAGAACGGATGCTTAAAGCGAATCCCTGATTATCCCTCCCAGGACTCAGAAAGATGGACACAAGTCGACGCCTGGTTTGCTGATAAGCTTGCCCCTGAAGATTCAGACTTAAAATATGCGCTCGCCAACAATGCAGAGAAAGGGCTACCGACACACGATGTATCTGCATTACAAGGCAAAATGCTGGCAATGTTCATCCGGATGACACGTGCTGTACAGGTGCTTGAAATTGGTACGCCTGGAGGATACAGCACGATCTGGATGGCAAGAGCTCTACCCCCAACCGGAAGCATAACGACCCTTGAGTTCAATAAGCATCATGCTGAAGTTGCCGGTCAGAATATAGATAAGGCAGGACTTACTGAGCGCGTTAAACTGCTCACCGGTGCTGCACTGGATCTCTTGCCCACGCTTAGCGGCCCCTTTGATCTTATTTTTATTGATGCCGATAAAGTGAATAACCCACATTATCTGGAATGGGCAATCAAACTGTCGAAACCTGGTACGGTTATTGTTGGCGATAACACGGTGCGTGGCGGTAAAGTCCTTGATGCCGATAATGAAGATCCTAACGTAAAAGGGCTCCGCAAGTTTATTCAAATGATATCGGAGGATCAGCGCCTTGAAGCCACCGCCATACAGACTGTGGGCGAAAAGGGATGGGACGGCTTTGTCATAGCTATCGTTAAGACCCTGTGATTGATATTCTCACTAAAAAATTATTGATGTCCGGCGGATTTTGACCGGTGTTTAAAGCGTTGCTTCAGATGAAATAGCGCCATCGTTTCAATCTGAGTGACAGTGAAATTTGATCGCACGTGCGGGGTGAGGACTATCAGGCACGTTGCGGATGGTTTATTCGTCATACTTCAGCGAGTATTGCCGGTAATACACCGCAGGGAGACAGAGTATGAAGATCGCCAATATTGATCATATACATGTTTACGTTGAGGATATTTCGCAGGCAGAAAACTGGTATAACGCTATCCTCGGATTTTCACGCGATAGCGCGCTCACCTTCTGGTACGACCAGGGTGGACCGCTGGTGATAAGGAATCATGGCGCATCGCTTTCTCTATTCCTGAGAAAATCTCAGCATCCTGGCCATACCATGGCGTTCGGCGTGGAAGCCCCCTTTTTTAGCTCCCTATTACCCCGCCTCAAACACAATGAAATCCCTTTCACCATAAATGACCACGATGTTTCGATGTCGGTGTACTTTAGCGATCTTAGTGACAACAAGATTGAAGTGACCTCTTACGATTACATTCAGGCAAAACAGATACTGAGCAACGTTGCCTGAGAATGTCGCTGTTAGCCCTTCCACACGCGCCAGGCCTGCCTCTGCTCAGCAGCCAGCAAAAAACAGCGTCGAGCAGCTCACCTCCGTTCCAGACACATAGCAGCAGGATGAGGAAAAAATGCCAGGTTTGGTGGCAAAAATGGACACGGGTCAGATGAGGGTGCGTTAAACTCCGGGCCGCAGGTCAGTCCCGGTCACCTTGTTATTCGGCGCGATCAATAGGTATCGCCTACAGTATGAGCACGCGAACAGAGCAGAGTGGCGGGGCCAAAAAGGCTTGTTACCAGACTGAAGCCAGCATAACCGCCGACTTCATTGACCTTGCCGTAAAGCCTGACGTCATAATATCTGCTGCTCGCCCCGCCTCACAGCGCGTGCAGCATCGCACGACGTTGCACTGTCGACGTCAAATAATTCTGCTTTGAGGATGCCGTCATGACCCCTTTTCATCAACTGACTGCCACCAGCCTGCGTGGCCAGCCTGTCCCGATGGCCGACTATGCTGGCAAGGTGGTTCTGGTGGTTAACACCGCCAGCCATTGTGGCTTCACGCCGCAATACGCAGGCCTTGAGGCGCTGTATAAGAAATACGCTGACCAGGGTCTGGTGGTGCTTGGGTTTCCCTGCAACCAGTTTGGAAAGCAGGAACCCGGCGGGCCCGACGAAATCACCCAGACCTGCCAGATCAACTACGGCGTGAGCTTTCCGATGTTTGAGAAAGTAGACGTCAATGGAGCCGCCGCGCACCCGCTGTTTCGGTACCTGAAAGACCAATTGCCCGGCGTGCTGGGGGGTCGGATCAAGTGGAACTTCACCAAGTTCCTGATCGGACGTAACGGCAAACCGCTCAGGCGTTTTGCACCGATCACTACCCCGCAGAAAATGGAAGCCGCCATTCTGGCTGCGCTTGAAACCGACGCAAAACCTTAGTTTCAGCCATTCGCTTTAAGATCTTGCGGCACGCGGATTCCGGCTGGATAAGGCGACCTTCGCGCCTCGCGCAAGCGCTGCCACCGCATGTTTATTAGCGGCCGCAGCGCTGTCTGTAACATAGACGGCCGGGGTAACAGCGTTAAAAAAGTGAGCTGCTGCTGTTGAATGCCACGCTGTTGCATGGCTAAACCCAACGGCAACACGGTGAAGGGACGTCTGACCGGTTAAACGCAGAGCGGCGTACTGCCTCACCTGATGATAAAGCGGCGGGTATTATCTGGCGACGCTAAAGCCAGGCTGAATCCGGCTCTTTTACAATCCGTGATGCGATTAACGGAGACAGCCTGGAGTGAGGAGAAGCTTTATTTCAGCGGTTCCGCCAGCGTTACGATCCACAACTCGCTATCTGACTCGGGTTTCTCCAGCGGCTTCAGGCCGATAGTGGTGGCCACCGGCTTATCATCGACCGTCAGCGTCCCCTGCTCGTTCACCCGATAATCCTTGCGCTTCTTGCCTTCAACCGGCTTATTCATCACCGTTTTCACGCCAAAGTCATTGTCATTAGCCACCGCCAGGGTTTTATTGTCAATCAGCGCCAGCCCTTCGGCCTTCTCCTGCTGCCAGCCGAGCTGACGTAAATCGACCACCCGCGTTTTAGCCGCGAGCTTAATGCCGCGCTGCGCCAGCGTGTTCTCATCGTCAAACTCCGGGTAGTCGTCAGGCTTATCGAATGCGGCAAGATCGGTAGCCCGGCTCAGATCCACCTTATAAATAAGGTTACGCATTGCGTCGTCTTTGCTGCTGCCCTGTTCAATCAGCAGGATATGCTGATTGTCGATCGCCACGATATCGCCAATTTTCGCGTCGCTGTTTTTAGCGTAAGCCTCGCTGTCGATGGGGTAACCAAACATCGCGGTTTTCCCGGTCGCCGGATCAAAGCTGACCAGGCGGGTAAAGCGCGCCTGCTTTTTACTTTTACCCTCGATATCCAGCGTGCTCTGCACCGCGGCGATAATACGGCCATCCGGCATGCGGGTGAGGCCTTCAAAGCCACGATTTGGCTGGCGCCACTTAAGAATATTCGGCAGACCACCGGCGATCGATTTCTCTCCTTCCGCGGCCTGCGGCCCGTGAATCGCCAGAATCTTACCGCGCTGATCAACGTTAATCAGGAACGGGCCATACTCATCGCTCAGCCAGTATCCGCCCTTGCCGTCAGGCGTAATGCCTTCCGTATCCAGACCCCGGTTATCGCCATGCAGCACTTTCAGGGTATCGCTGAGCGCGACTTCATTGGTTGAGCCGATGACGCCATCCTGTAGCGGTAAGCCGTTCACATTGCCCTTCTCGTCATGCAGCGGCCGGGCATCCGTGGCCTCCACTTTGCCGTTCTGCACCCGAATCTTCATCAGCAGCGGGGCGAAGTCTGGCGTAACGAAAATTTTCGCCTCCTTTTTACCCACATCAGGCGAGTCGGCATTCGGTCCGCGATCGGTGACGGTTTCGAAGGTGAGCGCGTCGCCCTGCTTGCCGGTAAACAGCAAGCCGGAGCCGATCCCTACCGGCAAACCCTGTGGAAACGCGCTGGCGAAAGCGCCGCTGTAGCTTACGCGCGTACCTTCGGGAAAACTGACAATATAGTGCTCAGCCTGAGGCTGTGCCGCTAACGTTGATAAAGAGAGCGCACAACCGAGAATCAAGGCAATGATTTTTATTTTCATAATGTTAACGTCCATGAAGGAAAACTGACATCTTAAGGGAGACAAATGACAGTTAAATGATATGCCCGGCAAACTTAGGCGGCTAACAGCTTGATTTCACCTCGTTAAGAAGCGGGATGGTGCGGGGATGAAGGTATATTTCTGTGACAGGGTAAATAGCATCGGGCAAAGAGGAGCTAGCTATGCGGTCAGTTGTTGTGGTCCCGTACGATAAACAGTGGCCGGAAATGTTTAAGGCAGAAAGTGCCTTAATAAAGACATTTTTAGGTGAGATAGTTAAAGATATTCATCATATTGGCAGTACGGCGGTGCCTGGCCTCGCAGCAAAACCCGTTATCGATATACTGCTGGAAGTGTACGATATCAACCCACTGGATAAATACCGCTCTGCAATGGCCCGCGCCGGATACGTTGCGCGCGGTGAGAACGGAATTGCAGGGCGACGCTACTTCATTAAGGGTGGTGACAGGCGCAGCCATCAGCTACATGCGTTTGCAGTCGGCGATACACAGATATTAAGACATCTTGCTTTCCGTGATTACCTGAGGAAAAACAGCGATATCGCCGAAAAATATGCCGGGATAAAGCGCGCGGCAGCATCGCTGTATAACAACGATGCGCATCGCTATAGCGCATTCAAAGCAGACTTTATAGAGCATCATCTGCAGCTGGCGCTGATTGATCCGCAGCGTCAGATATAGAGCCAGTCGTCCGGGTCTCAGGGTGAATGGCTGTGGCTGTGGCTATGGTCAGCATTGTTCAGCTCACGCCTCGTTTGTCTTGTCCTGGCTGTGGTATCTGACACGCTTCGCTTGCTGCAGTCATCACCCGCTTTCCCCTCTGCCACCTTACCCTGCCCTGACTCTTTCAGGCGTCGCGGTCAGTCTGTTGAGTAATGGCGTTAACGGTGCGCTGTTACTCTTTGAAGTCCTGCATAAGTTCAGAAACAATATCTGCCGCCGGACGAATGGATTTGATGACGGAAATACCGGTCCCGGTGGACACGATGCCCTGGTCAAAATTGCCGAGCCTCATGGCCTGCCACAGCGAGTGATAGCCGTTCATCGCTTTGAACATGGCGTCCCGATCGGTGCCCTGCGCATCCAGTTCTGCCAGTGCAGGGCTCAGATCGGTGGGTAAAGTACGGTAATAAGCCGGCAGCGTGCGGAACAGCAGTAACTCCTCCGCCGTTGAGTCGACAATCAGCCGTTTAACCTTGTCAGCGGCGGGGTTCTCGTCTGCAGTTAAAAACAGGCTGCCGGCATAAACCCCTTCCGCTCCCAGCGCCAGGGCAGCACGCACGCCACGGATATCACCAATACCGCCGGCGGCGATGACCGGGACTTTTACGCTATCCGCGATCATCGGAACGATGCTGAAGGTGCCAATCACCCGGGTTGGCACGGTGCCTCCTTCATCAAATCCGGTGGCGATGATGATGTCAGCCCCTAATCGCTCGGCTTCTTTTGAATTAGCGATGGTCGGCGTCAGGGCGCGATAAAGGATTTTTATGCCGTGGCTTTTAAAGAAATCAAAAATTTCAGCGTCCAGCAGCTCATTGAGTAGCACCACTTCCACGCCTTCTTCAACCAGCATTTCTGCGGTGGGCCGCCAAAAATCCATGGCCGGGCCGTTGATCACGGTGGCAGCAAAGGGTTTGCTGGTCAGCTTTTTCACTTTTCTGATCTCTTCCCGCATGCGGTCCAGTGCCACATAACGTGAGCCCGGCAGGCTTTGCTGACCGGCGTGCGGACCCAGCGTACCCAGCCCACCAGCATTTGAAACGGCAGCGACCAGTTCCGCATTGGTCAGGAAGTACAACGGTGCCTGTATCAGCGGATAGCGAATATTCAGGATTTTAGTGACGCGATTATTCATTTTTTGCTCCTGCAGAAAATTACACAGGCAAAATGTTACGCTTTACATAATGGAAAGGAATCGTCAAAAATAGAAACCTGATGCCCATATATGGAAAACACAGTGGATTTTAACGCTACGAAATTGTTCATCGCCGTGGTGAATGCCGGCAGTTTTTCGGCGGCCAGTGACAGAATGGGCGTGCCGATCTCCACCCTGAGCCGCAAGATTAATGAGCTTGAGCAGGCCCTGAAGGTGCAACTGCTGGAACGCTCACGACAGGGGGTAAAACCCACCCATCGCGGGCAACAATTTTTTGAACAGGCCCGTCTGGGCGTCGAACTGCTGGAAGATGCGCAAAAGTCTGTCACCTCAGCCCACACGCTTCAGGGCAAATTGCGCCTGTCGGTCCCGCCTGAGTTCTCACTGTGGTGGGATTTACTGATCGCATTTCAGCAACGCTATCCTGATATCAGCGTATTTTGTCATTCCAGTGAAAGGGTGGTCGATTTATTCGAAGATGGTATCGATGTGGCGCTGAGAATGGGCGATTTAAAAACCGATGAGGTGATCGCTAAGCCCGTCATGAATATGGAAACGGTGTTTGTAGCCAGCCCGGCATTACTGACGCGTCACGGCACCCCGAAGACGCTGACTGAAATGGCCCGGCTACCGATTGCCGCGTGGGAAACGCTGAATCGCGGTGTTTTTGAATGGAACGCGGAAGCGGAAAAAGTAAAATACGCGCCCTTCTTTACCACTAATAACGTTCAGGGATTACTTCATTATGCTCTGCAGGGAATGGGTGTCGCTAAGTTGCTGAATATATCTGTCCGGCCCTGGCTGGAAAGCGGTGAACTGATACAGCTATTACCCGGGATAGCCACGCAAAGCCTCCCGCTGCACCTGGTCTATGCCCGCCATAAACATCCGTCAACCCTGGTGCGAGCGTATCTGGATTTTTGCTCAGAATGGACAAAAAAGCTCAAGTAACGAGATAGCAAAATAATCTGTCCGGTTACCCCGACGCAGCCTGCTCAGCGGTGCTGAAGGGTAGATGATTCGCCAGGAAATTGTCGGAGTACGATGCAGTCGCCCGCACTTAACGCCGCCAGTTTGCCGCTGGCGGCCTGACGTGATAACGGCACTTGAGACGCCGCCACCCGGTTTATCTGCAATCAATACGTGTTAGCACCGCTATGCATTATCCGACGTGATCGGTCCGCATGAAGAGGTTGAATCCGCCAGATGCAGAAAATAGTCAGGTATATCGCATGGTTTGAAAGTATGAGCGCCGTTGAGTTCATTACCAATCCACTGAGTCTTGATTTCAATCATCGGGGTTTGAATCAAAACGCAGCAAGAATCTATTATATAGATGGTTATGAAATAACAGCTGACGAACTTAGAAATGTAATAAAGAAACGCTGCCAGGGTTTTGACGAAAGCAGTGTCAGGCTAATAACGCCACTGCTGCTGCAGTTGCTGCCGGCAGACAGTGAGGCTTTCTTTGCACGTTGCAGATGTCGTCGGATCTTTCTGATAGAGATGCTGTATCGTCTGCCATCGAAATCTGTCGTTCTTGTTTACTGAACCCCTAAAAATACGCGGTTCAATTCAGCAAGGGTTGTATGAAAAGACGGCAGGCGAAAATGCCGCCGATCTTTGCCGATTTATAAAGGGAGCGGAACTCCCTTTATATTTGTCAGATATTAACTTACTGGCCAGTGAATGCCGTTGCCGCGCAGGCATTCAACCAGAATAAAGGCGAACACAACGGAAGCGACACAGACAGAGATTTTTTTCCATATCCCGATAGGCAGGAATAACACCTCACGTTCGTCACGGATCTGCCGCTGCATCGCCAGCATGGTTTCCTGATGCAGCTGGCGAATAAGTTTCAAATCTTCATCCTGCCTCACTTCATCCAGCCCTCAAACTGGCCATTTTGCATGAGCGCGACTTTACCATTCTTGTAAAAAATCACATTACTGATACCGGCCGCAAACACCTGGTTACCGGCATTTTCTTCAGTTTTGATGGCTGGCTTGCCGTCTATGCTGACGATGCCCAGTTTATCACGTGATACCACTACATTTTTATAGCGCCACTTTCCGGCGGCAGATTTATGGGCCGCCTGAGCGATTTGTGCATTCTCAAGCGCCTGTTTCTCGGCTGCGCCAACCATTGCTGTATGGCGGTTCTGCTCTGCCATATAACAGATATCGCGGCTGACGCCTTGTGCCTGGCAATCAGCCATGCGCGAAGAAGCAGAAGAACAACCGACCACCGTCAGCACCACACCAATAACCTGTAATTTTTTCATCATTTCCCATCATACCCATCAAGAAAAGTAGCCTGAATATCAGCGTTTAAGCCTTTCCGCTCCCGGTCAGACCAAGACTGCGAGAAGGATTGGCCGTTATAATGACTAAAGTTGGTTTCACCGTTCATTTGCAGTGTAATGCGTTTAGCTTCGGCTTCAGCCTCTATCGCCGTTAAACCTGCACTGCGAGCCGATTTCCCTGCATCGTAGATATACTCAAATGCAGGCTGCAAAGCCTTTACAGAACTCATTTTATCTACCGCCCTATTGATATTATCGGCCTCCATAAAGTAATAGACGTAATGCCTGGCATGTTGCTGAGCGGATGTCTGTGTGATACAGCCAGTCATTAACGCTGCAATAACGGCAACAGCGAATAACTTTTCCATACTGATTATGCCTTTAGTGTCATGTCGGCTTTGCATTAGTTAAATCGTTAACAACCCTGCCGCCTTGGGCTGAACAGCGATTTTACTTATTGCTTTGCGCTGTAAATCACACATAACTAACTTCTTTTTTAGATGATTATTCTGAGACTATATTCTGCATGGCTACATTTTTTATTATAGCGACTGACATATAACGTTGAGTTCAGGCATAACTTATCCGGCCATAAGCGCCACCGAAAACTGCCGCGGAAATATGCTTTTCAGAACATGCAGGTTCAGTAAAAACCGCAACAACGGAAAACCAATTGCCAGTTTGTTTATTCTGAAACTATCCTCACCCTCAAACTGAACGGTTTCCCGGCAAAGTGCTTTCACTCCCGGGCGTGATTTTGAACGTTAATGAAGGACTGCGCGTTTAGCAACCTTTTCAGGCACTCCCGCCGCCACAGCCAACGCCCGGCGTTCGGTACAAACCGGACAATCGCACGGTTCGCCTTTACGTAGTACGCTGGATGCCGCTGCCGCCATTGCCATCACGGCAATAGTCTGAAATTCGTCAACGACATTCATATGAACCTTCATCGCTTCGCCGTTATCTTGCTGTGTGCAGTTCATGACTTCAACCGCGTGCCCTTCAGCATCAGTCGCTGTAATGACGATTTGAACCGACATTCCCTTCTTATTCATAATAATCTGACACCTCTGGTATCTTTTGAGCAGGCGGCGCGTCCCTGTGCCACAAATTAACCTGATAATTCATTTCCGCCTGTATCTGGATCCACTAGCGGGTCTGTGCGAACCGCTTCTCTGACTCGCGTCAGCGGTGACGCTCGCGGCGGAGTTCATCGCGAAAGTGTCTAACCTGTGCAGACAATCCCCACGTTAGCGGCATTACTTCCCTCTTCTGGTTTCAGTGGATAAACCGTCCAGAACTTCAGTTGCGCCACCTGTTTCGCGTGCTCTTCTTGCTGTGTTACCAGCTCAGTACCATTCGCGTGCACCATCAACCACGCTTTTACTTGATCAGTATTCATCACATCCACCCTTCAAAAGCCTGCGTAAGCGCGGCTATCGTTATGAAACATGAAAGCGCCAACATAACGAACAGCAAGACAGTCAGCGCAGCAATATCAAACCATCGCATAGGGCCACTCCCACATGCGTGCACGAGTGCGCGATAATAAAACCCGCACAGGCGGGTTTAGATTTATCAGAAGTCGCCGTGCACACCTGCTCCAGCCATCCAGCCGCCGAAAGAATCGGTAGACGCCTGGAAAGATACGGCAGTGTGTTCAGTTACCCCTTTCTGCACCCCGGCGGCGAAGCCTGCGCCCTCTCCGTTCGCTGTACCCGTAGAGAGCGCCCAGCTATCGTGGTTAGCGTCGAAGTGAAGAGAAGACATAGCGGCAGCGTTATCGCCGATTTGCTTAATCTTTTTGCTGTTCTCTGCGATGCGGTCAGAGTTGTGCTTGATGCTCTTCTCTGCATTGTCCAGGCGGGCGCTGTTCTGATCAATGCGAGCACTATTGTGCTGGATGATTTCACGGTTAGCGCTGATGGCTTCGCCGTTGGTATCGATGCGAGCCGCGTTATATTGGATCGCTTCGCCGTCCGCCAGAATGGCGGTGCGGTTTGCCTGAACCTCGGCAGCGTTAGTCTGAATGCCCGCCGCATTTGCTTTTACGTCGTTGGCAGCCGTCTGGATCTGCTGTGATTCATTGCGCTGCTGCTGGGAATCATTGCGCTGCTGCTGTGCAATCTGTTCATTAACGGCGGTGCGGTATGCAGTTGCATCGCTATCTTTTACCGGCTGTTCAGTGGTGGTGACAGGCGCGGCCTTAACGTCAGCGATGCCACGGTGCGCAGCCGCCAGCGCATCGCGCTGTTCCTGCACAGACCGGGCTACCGGCGGTTCAGTGGTGGTGACAGGCGCGGCCTTAACGTCAGCGATGCCACGGTGCGCAGCCGCCAGCGCATCACGCTGTTCCTGTTCAGACCGGGCTACCGGCGGTTCAGTGACGGTGACAGGCGCGGCCTTAACGTCGGCGATGCCACGGTGCGCAGCCGCCAGCGCATCGCGCTGTTCCTGAACAGACCGGGCTACCGGCGGTTCAGTGACGGTGACAGGCGCGGCCTTAACGTCGGCGATGCCACGGTGCGCAGCCGCCAGCGCATCGCGCTGTTCCTGCACAGACCGGGCTACCGGCGGTTCAGTGGTGGTGACAGGTGCGGCCTTAACGTCAGCGATGCCACGGTGCGCAGCCGCCAGCGCATCGCGCTGTTCCTGCACGGACCGTGCTACCGGCGGTTCAGTGGTGGTAACAGGCGCGGCCTTAACGTCAGCGATGCCACGGTGCGCAGCCGCCAGCGCATCACGCTGTTCCTGCACGGACCGGGCTACCGGCGGTTCAGTGGTGGTGACAGGCGCGGCCTTAACGTCGGCGATGCCACGGTGCGCAGCCGCCAGCGCATCACGCTGTGCTTGCACAGCAACAACCGGATCTACTTTCTGGTTTTCGGTACGGCGCTGGTTATCAATTACCCGCAATTTACCGGCGATTTCATCAGAATACGTTGTCGGCTGGTTCACCCACTCGCCGCCCGGTCTGGTGCTCATCTGGCTTCCGATCAGGTCCGCAATATATGAAGATTTACCCGTAGCCTGGAATGAGTTCGCAAGTGTTGCCTGTTGCGTCGTATTTAAGTTATTCCAGCCTCGCGCCGCTTCAGCCCAGTCTGTTTGTGTATGCGCATGTGTCAACGCATAGGCAACAGACTCAGTTAATGCGTCTGCATGTGCTGTATTAATCGCCCATCCGCAAATCGCACTAATGGTCACAGCTACAATGGATCTTTTCATTAAAATGAACTCGCTAAAGTTGATTTATGACATCATGTGTAAATCACAAATGGAAATCAGTCTTCTGGCCCGCCAGCCATAAGATTGAAATCCCTAAAAGACCTCGTCTTAATCGACGAGGTCTTTTTACTGCTAATAAAATAATTTGTGAAAATCTTAAAAACCCCTACCAGAATTTTAACAGTCCGGGCACTTATCTTTTACTATAAAATTTTTTTGTTTGAAGACCCCATTATTGTCACATCAATTTCCACTTGAAACTTATAGTTTTTCTCCACCTACGCTTTAATTCATCTAAAATATAAATGCAGACATTATAAGACCTGGTCAATGCGGACAGAGTATTACAAATTGAATTCATTAATACGACACGATCACGCTTTGAATGCAAAGTTGCTGTTCCTTCAGGTCAGGTGCAACGATGTAACGTAATCTACAAACTATCTTTATCTAAAGCGCTACTAAGCCTTAACTGCTCATGGCATGAAATAATAAGCAATTAAAAACCGTTGTTACTTCCTGTTTTCAGCAGCGTTGCCCCTCGATAGTGAAGCACTCAATAATGGGGGCATGCCCGTTAACGATTTCCAGAGTCTGGACTAGCAAACATGCGCTTCCATACTTCATATTGGTTCCGTTAAAAGCCCTGAAAACCTTGCAGTACAGATGCCGGAGGCGGTAAGAGACAGGCCACAAATGAAATCGATTACACGGCTAATATCTGCTCTTTCGCCTTCAGAAAGCGCAATTTACGCCGCAACGTCGAGGTGAAATTTGATCTTGATCAGCTTTTGATATTGATAAAATGAATGCGGTTACACGCACATTTTAATTACTTGTTTTGCAAAGAAAATTATTGAGCAAAAAATGCTATCCGTCTGGTGTTTGTTAGGCTCGTAAGCTGACTGATACCGCTCATTCTGCCGGTTATTGAGCCAATTAACCGGCCTGATGGGACGATCAAAAGGCCACCACAGCCTTGCTAAACTGTTCCTGTTAGATTTTTTGTTGAGTATGGTGGCTGGCCTTGTCTTATTATTTGAGCCGATCGTAAGACTGGACATTATTTGGGATAACAGCATGTCAGGTGCGCGACACCATTCTGAAAAATTATGTATACGTCACCAGGCACTGAATTCCGTCAATGCAAACTGGCCGATCCTTGCTGAGCCAGAGGTGCTGACTGATTGGTGGGGTGTTGCATGAGGTTGGTGAGCATCTGTCTTTAAATGCTGACCTTAAGCTTTATTAGCCGCGCCTGAGACTTCGGCTATCCGGCAATACGATGCAACGCCAGCCTAATGGGCCGTTCGGTAAAAGAGGCAGGCAGATCCTATTCGTTAATTATTATCTGCTGGCAATTCCCAGCGCGCGGGTCTTTAAACGCTTCTGACTGCTGGTTCAGCCCGGGAGGATATTACGGCAGAAGGTCAGACGCGGAATAACGTCATTCATGCCGCGCCGGATAAAAAGCAGCCTCAGCGTCGCTGCGATGAAATGATGGCAAATAGCGTGAACGCTATAAACATTTTCGTCAGCGGAGGCAAAAGTTGCGCAGTAAGTTGCAGATCCTGAAGTCACCATTACAGATCAGCACCAGGCATTCCTGAAAAAGCTGAAGAAACAAACGTCATCAAGTGCGCAGCCCGGCGTAGCTGCTCATGTCCCTTAATGTTCATAGCAGAAGTCATGCAACCCCGAACAGCAAATCGAATGCCCGTCGGAGACACCAGCAGCAAGCTATACCTGTAGCCGTTCTGGTCCGGGTATTACTCCCAACAGGATACCAGGTCGGCCAGTGTCAATTTTGCGTTCAGAAACGGCTGCCGCGGTCATCTCTTCGCGGGCCACCATTCAACATCCACACAGCGTAAACCTCAATCAACAGTAAGCGGGTTTTGCAAAAGGTGTCTTCCACCTGGCATCCCGCTATGGCTTGCGCGTATAATGGCCGCCTGAAAGCAGACTTATTCCTTCTGTCTTTCGGGTGGTAAATCCGTCGGGGTGGTTCCCGACGGTCTTAAGCGGGCGGCCTTTGGGTCGCCCGCTTTCGTGTTTACAGCCTGGCCAGCAGCCATTCAGACCACTGCCGCCAGCCGTCGTTAATCGTTTTATCGTGGATGTTTATACGGTACTCGTCCTGCTGCAACGTTTTCTTATGTGGCGGCTTATGGCCGATCATCTGTTCTACCACGGCCGGGTTAATATGCGCGCCGGTGCTAGCGGTAGCCAGCGATGCGAAACTGCGGCGCAGGTCATGTACAGTGACCGAAGGAAATGCCGGATAATCCTGCTTTAACTGCTTCAGCGTCCTGGCCAGCACGTAATTTAAGCGGCTGGGAAGAATGCCATTTGAAATATACCGCCGTTCGCCTTTCAGCTCAGACCAATGCCCGCTGGTTTCGAATACCTTCTGCCCCGCTACCGGGTCAGCTGGCGCGGCCGGGATCAGCTCCCGCCAGGGTGTCAGCAGCGGTACAAATTTAGCTTTTTTGGTTTTGGTCCGGGTGTTCTCCGGGATAAACCAGTAATTGTCGCCCAGCTCCTGCCATTCCATGTCGGCTACTTCCATTTTTCGCGAACCGGTCAGCATCAGCAGACGCAAAATAATGCCTGCATCATCGTCTGCCGGTAACGCATGATAAAGCATGCTGAATTGCTGCGGCGTCTGTAGCTTATTCTGCCGTTCCTGCTGTTTTGGCAGTTGCTCTCCGTCGTGCGCGCAGCCTGCTTCAGTCGCTGAGCCTGGCAGGTAGAGGGGTTCATCACCCTGGTCGCCCTTCGAGATCTGATATTTCCCGAACGCCCATAGCGCGGTGCGGTTAAGCCACACGAAGCCATTACGGATCACCGACAGATTCTTTTTTGATGCCTGCATCAGCTGGGTATAAGCGTTGAGCACGTCATGATAGGTCAGCTCCCGAAACAGCTTGCCGCCGATTACCGGCGACCAGTGAATTTGCCATGCCCGCAAATGGCCTTTCGCGTGCGCCCAGTCCCCCACGGCTTCCCCGTATTTTTGCTGCATCCATTCGGTAATCATTTCATCCGTGGATGCGGTCACGGCAAAAGCGGCACGATCGCCGCTGCCGATTAGCTGATACGTATCCAGGTACTGCCGGTGCAGTTTCTTTGCCGTGTCCAGCGTGGTGACGCCAGGTTTGCCCAGCCGCTGCCAGCGTTTACTGCCAGGCGACTTAACTTCAAAGACAACGCGCGGTTGATGCCGGTATAAATCCTTTTTCACGCGCAGGCCTATAAGCCCGCCATTTTCCACGATGGCCGGTTTACCGATTGGCAGCTTTGCCAGCTGCTCTTCAGTCGCGATAGTTTGCTGTTTCATGGTCAAATCCCTGTGTAGGTGTGGATTGTTACCGGCTGGCGGCAGTTGTAAGGCCTGCGACGGACGCCTGCGATAAATGCAATAAACTTTCTGTGAAATTGCCTCAGCGCTGGCAACGCGCAGGACAATGCCTGCGCGTGGTTGGATGTTGTCGCCAGTCAACACCTCCTGCACTGCCTTACGCACGATGGCGCATCTCTCTTTACAGGGCGCTCACCCCTTATTGCCGCTGTATTTCGATTTTGTCAGCTTCACCGGCTAAGCGGTGTAAAGCGCATTGCGTCGGCAGAACGCGGGAGACTGGATAAAACATCATCTGATTCTTTCGCAATGCCAGCTGGTCAGGCTTACCGGGGTGGTTAGTCAGAGGCGGCATTACTCCATCAACGAGATGTGCAAATGTGATGCAGCGGCCGCTCTTATTTTCGATATTTGCTTACCCAAACGTTTAGAAGTTCGATGCCGGACTATGGCCGCTGCTCATGCCCCGACCGCCCATCGCAGAGTTGTGAGCGTTGCTCTGTCCGTTGTTGTCGCCTTGTACATTGCCGCTGTGTGCCGCGTGGCCATTACCGGCATTACCAGCACGCTGGATCAGCATGGCGACATGTGGCACAGCAACCTGTGTTTCAGGTGCAACGGCTGCCAGGGCGGCCGCTGTGGTGTTAATTTGCACGCCGTTGATGGTGACTGAAACGGGGGCCTGAGGGGCTTTGATTGCCAGGGCACTGGCGGCAACGTTGATCGATGCCGTCTGCGTCGGTTTAGCCGCAGTCATTACGCTGGCGGTTACCACGTTAACCGGCGCGCCTGCAGAATTGAATTTAACGCCGTAATTTGCAATCTGCTGCGCTTCAGCAAGCGCCGCGGTCTGCATTGCAGTGCGCTGTACATTAGCGTCGACCAGTCGTTCGCCTTTGATGGCGTTGAATTTTGCCCGAAGATCAGCCTGCTGCGCCTGATAAGCCTCATTAAGCGCCGCGGTCTGCATTGCAGTACGCTGCGCGTTTGCATCGGTCAGGCGTTCGCCTTTGATGGCGTTGAATTTAGCCCGAAGATCAGCCTGCTGCGCCTGATAAGCCTCATTAAGCGCCGCGGTCTGCATTGCAGTACGCTGCGCGTTTGCATCGGTCAGGCGTTCGCCTTTGATGGCGTTGAATTTAGCCCGCAGTTCAGCCTGTGAAGGCTGACTGGCTGCCGGTGCCGTTGTGGTGGTTGTCGGGGCTGCGGTAGTGTGTTCCGCAAGTTTAGTGCGGTTATACACATTGTGGACGCTATCAAACGTACCCTGGTTCGGATGTGTTGCAGCATTAGCAAGGGCGTTAGACAGATCCTGATCTGCCGCGCTGAATTGGTCAGCCGCAGCAGCGTTAAAAGAAGCGGTAGCAGCGACAACTAAGGCGAGCATGCTGATTGAGGTTTTCATTAATTTATTCCGTTTCGGGTGGTTTGGTTTAAGGAGTGCTTTTTTCGTGGAATGAATTATGTCTGCCAACCGGTACCTGGATATTGATCAGGATCAATTGTTCGACATACTTAACAGTAAATATCGAATGCAGCTAATTACGCGGCTTTCAGCGTGTTTTGTAACTAAAAAATCCGAACCTCTTTTAAGCAGGCTGGCGAGCGTGAAGCGACTATGACGAGTAAAGAGCATGTCAGAGATGACAACTGATGAATGGGCTAGCGGCTGAACCTTGAGGTTATTTGCATTCTGCTTATCTACTGAAGCGGCGGCAGCATTGAAAAAGTCGCGGCGTTGACCGCTTCCGTGGTTAATACAGTTATCAAACTGCGGTTAACTTTTATGTGGGATATTTTTCATCGTCTGAACGCCGCGCGGGTCATGCCCGGCAGGTGTTTGAAGTGATTGTATTGGTTCTGTTTACGCGAAAATTCGTCTGAAAAGGCGGTTTAATTCCAGTAGCCACCATTATCATCATAGTAGCCGAGGGTTTATCCGCTCCCCTTTCCATCAAGGCCCTGGTTAGCTTTTGACTCGCGCCATCTGCATCTGACTCCGCTTCAGGATGTCCGAAGCGAGTAAAAGAAACGGACGATAACTCCGGTTAACTCAACAGTATTTATCAGCTGATTAACGCTGTCTGATTCCGCTCTTAGCCCAATCTTTGCCGATAACGCAGACATGCAGATAGATTTAAAGACCAGTTTGATTGACGCATTGCCTCAGTGAGAGCAGGTGAGAACCCTCACAAAAATGCTTTTTATCTGAGGAATAACCTGTCTTCATCACCCGTAAAAATGTGAGCAGGATCATCTGAGCTGAGCGAGATTAAGTTCACTAAGTAGCCACGTTTTGAAGGTCTCCAGCGCAAAATGCATGTGCTGATGCTGCGGAAAAACCAGATAATGTCCGATGTAGTGGATTTCACTGGTACTGTTCACCAACGGACATACCAGCCTGCCGCTTGCAATTTCGCGTTCAGCGAGCAACTTCGATTCCAGTACAACCCCTAACCCGTCGACTGCGGCAGCAATGGCCATAAAACTGCGGTCAAAACGAAGCCCGTAATGTCGGGGCGGCTTCATATCATTCGCCTCAAACCACCCTTTCCACTGATATAACTGCACATCACACTGAATCAATGTCAGCGCATAGAGATCTTCCGGCTTCATTAGCCTTTCAGCCAGCAGTGGGGAACACAGAGGCGTAAGTTCCTCTACGGCAAGGGGAATTTTTTCATAGGGGGATGGTCGAGGTTCGCCATATACGATGTCGAGGTCGAAGTCATCCTGCTCAAAACGCGCATATTCGGTGCTGGCCGAAAGCCGCAGATCGATCTGTGGGTTCTCACGTATAAAACTGCCGAGCCGGGGTAACAGCCACTGATGAGCAAAACTCGGAGCGGTATGAAGGCGTAAAGGTCTGGATTCATCAGCCGTAACTAATGAAAGCCCCTGTTGCATTTCGTTGAACCCGCGCTGTATGTGCTCAAGCAGTATTGCCCCCTCTTTCGTTAGCGTGATTTCCCGCGTGCTGCGCTGAAAAAGCCGAACTTTTAGCAGGGTTTCCAGTTTACGAATGGCATGACTGATGGCGCTGGGCGACAGTTCCAGTTCAGCGGCTGCGAGCGCAAAAGATCCTGTCCGGCCAGCTGTTTCGAAAGTACGTAACAGGTTGAGAGGCGCTAATCGCAAAAGCGTCATTCATGAATCCTTTTCACCAGTAGTTGTATTAATTGCTTTTGTCAGCGCTGACCTGCACACCCTAAGCTCATTGCATGCCCGGACAGGCCGGGACTTGAGGTGCGCGGTCTTTTCGACTGCCGTATGAATGATGCCACCCATGCGTGAATAAGTTAGCACGCTGATTCAACATCCTCTATCCGCAAATCCTGCCTGTTATATGTTGAACGTCCTAAGAGGAGCAGTAAATGAGCACGATTGCAGAGCCCGACATCGCATCGGCTGAAGTACTTAACAGACTGGCAAAGCATGCCTGGCGTATACGCCGCTTCGCCTTAAGAATGGGGGAAGTTCAGGGACAGGGATATATCGGCCAGGCGCTGGGTCTGGCTGACATGCTGGCAGTAGCATGGTGCCACGCTATGCGGTTCGATCCTGCTAATCCGGAATGGGAAGGACGGGATCGCTTTCTGCTGTCACACGGTCACTACGCAATCGCCCTTTACGCTGCACTGATTGAAGCCGGCGTGATCCCTGAAGAGGAGCTGGATACTTACGGCGCAGATGAGAGCCGCCTGCCGATGTCAGGCATGGCAACCTACACGCCAGGTATGGAGATGTCCGGTGGCTCGCTGGGCCAGGGACTTTCCATCGCCGTGGGTATGGCGCTGGCGCTGCGTCATAAAGGCAACTCAGCCTTTGTCTACAACTCCATGTCAGACGGTGAACTTGATGAAGGCGCAACCTGGGAAGCGGCAATGTCGGCCGCGCATCATCAACTCGCTAACCTGATCACGCTGGTCGATATTAATCAACAGCAGGCTGATGGTCCTTCGCAAAAGGTGATGGGGTTTGAGCCGCTGGCCGATAAGTGGCTGGCCTTTGGCTGGGATGTACAGCGTGTCGACGGTAACGATATCGCAGCAGTGAAAGCGGCTTTCGACCGCGCACGTCAGCTAAAAGAGCCAAAACCACGCGTCATTCTGCTGGATACGCTGATGGGGAAAGGCGTCCCATTTTTGGAAGCACGTGAGAAGAACCATTTCATCCGCGTGGATGCTGATGAGTGGCAAAAGGCCATAGCAATTCTTGATAAGGCAGAGGAGGAACGCGTATGAGCAGCGTTGCAGAAAAGAAACCCCGTTTAACCACCTCGGCCATGATTGCTTCAATCGCGGCAGAAGGACAGAAAACGGTCCCGGCTCCCTTTGGCCATGCACTCGTCAAAGCGGCGCAAAGCCGGGCAAATATAGTGGGGCTTACCGCCGATCTCTCTAAATATACTGACCTGCATATCTTCGCTCAGGCGTTTCCTGAGCGCCATTTTCAGATGGGAATGGCGGAGCAGCTGCTTATGGGCGCGGCCGGCGGCATGGCCAAAGAAGGAATGATCCCGTTTGCCACTACGTACGCCGTTTTTGCCACCCGTCGCGCATACGATTTCATTCATCAGGTCATCGCCGAGGAGAACCTTAATGTGAAAATCTGCGCGGCGCTGCCGGGTCTGACTACCGGATATGGGCCCAGCCACCAGGCCACCGAGGATATCGCGCTAATGCGCGGCATTCCTAATCTGACCATTATTGACCCCTGCGATGCTCTGGACACTGAACAGGCAGTGGCGGCTGCGGCCGATCACAACGGACCGGTCTATATGCGCCTGCTGCGTGGAAAAGTTCCGCTGGTACTGGATGAGTACGACTATCAGTTTGAACTGGGTAAAGCCAAACTGCTGCGGGATGGACGCGACGTGTTGTTCATCTCCAGCGGCATTATGACGATGCGGGCGCTGGAAACAGCAAAAGCGCTGGCCCAAGACAAGGTAGACGTTGCCGTGCTGCATGTGCCGACCATTAAGCCGCTCGATACAGCGACGATTCTGGAACAGTGCCGCCGCAGCGGTCGTCTGGTTGTAGTGATGGAAAATCACAGCGTAATAGGTGGCCTTGGCGAAGCGGTGGCGACGGCATTAGTGCGTGCGCAGGTCATGCCTGTGTTCCGTCATATCGGGTTACCTGACGAATTTCTGGCGGCTGGCGCCCTGCCCACGCTGCACGATCGCTATGGCATCTCCACCTCATCCATGGTCAGCACGATTAAAGGCTGGCTTGCCTAAGGAGCACGAAATGAACGTTGTATTTGTCGGCCTGGGCGCGATTGGGTTGCCAATGGCCTTACAGATAAAAGCAGCCGGGCATCAGGTAGAGGGTGTTGATGTCGCGGAGGCATCCAGACTGCGGGCGCGCACTCAGGGTATTGCAGCCACGGAGCGCTATGCCCTGACAGGCAAAGCTGATGTGGTGGTGGTGATGGTTGCCACACCTCAGCAGCTTGCAGCACTGGTCGAGGAGGCATTGCCGACAGTATCCGGTCAGCACTGGGTGATCATGTCAACCGTTGGCCCCGAAGCCATTATTGCA
The DNA here is from genome assembly GCF_059730675.1 of Pantoea sp. X-Soil-MYKO-1785. Lineage (NCBI taxonomy): Bacteria > Pseudomonadati > Pseudomonadota > Gammaproteobacteria > Enterobacterales > Erwiniaceae > Pantoea > Pantoea sp. X-Soil-MYKO-1785. The sequence goes on along the minus strand of NZ_AP036001.1, from coordinate 237,916 downwards.
GCCGCGGAGCAGCTGCAGCGAAGCGGGGCCAGCGTGGTTGATGCGCCGGTAACCGGCGGTACAGCGCGGGCCAGCACCGGTGAACTGGTGATATTTGCCGCAGGTGGCAACGATTCCCTCGACTATGTCGCCCCGATTCTCACGGCTCTGGGCCGGGTGAAAACGGTGGGTCACCGGCCGGGCGATGGGCAAGGAATCAAGGTGATTAACCAGCATCTTTGCGCAGTCCACATTGTCGCCGCAGCCGAAGCGCTGAACCTCGCTCAGTCGCTTGGACTGGATCCGGCGCAGGTCTTGCCCCTGGTTGAAGGCGGCGCGGCAGGCTCCTGGATGTTATCTGACCGTGGTCCTCGTATGTTACAGGGAACCGGTGTCGAGGTGTCCAGCGCGATTAACATTTTCGTCAAAGACAGCGGTCTGGTGGCAGAAGCTGCCGCGGCATGCGAGGCAGAGGTGCCGCTGTTAAAGGTGGCTCATACCCGCTATCTGGCTGCAGCAGAAGCTGGCCTGGGGCAACGTGATGACAGCCGGGTCATTGAAACCTGGCAGTAGCCATAAGTGGTTATCCGGATCGCCCGGATAACCCATCGTAACGGGGTCAACCATGAAAACTTCCTCTGTACCTGATAATCATAAAAATAACCCGGTCAAAGTCTCTATCGCCTCCATGATTGGCTCGGCGGTTGAAAGCTACGATTTCTTTATTTACGGCACGGCAGCCGCTGCGTGGTTTGGAAAAATTTTCTTCCATACCAGCGAGCCGATTGTCGGTATTATGGCCGCCTTCGCGACACTTGCGGTGGGCTTTCTGATGCGGCCCGTCGGCGGTTATCTGGCGGGTCACTTCGGCGATCGCTATGGCCGCAAAGTTGTCCTGTTCTGGTCGCTGCTGGCCATGGGACTGGCGACAGTCCTGATTGGCGCTCTGCCGACTTATGAGCAGGCCGGTGTTCTGGCTCCCATCTTGCTGATTCTGCTACGTATGATCCAGGGCATCGGCTTTGGTGCGGAATGGGGAGGTGCAGTACTGATGGCGTTTGAGCATGCACCAGAGAGAAAACGGGGTTTTTATGGCGCTGTTCCGCAACTTGGCATACCGCTTGGCCTGCTGTTGGCTAACGGAGCTTTCCTTCTCTCTGGCGCACTGTTTGAAGGTGACTGGGTCTGGCGGGTACCGTTCCTGATATCGTTCATTATGGTCGCTATCGGTATCTTTATCCGAATGAGCGTTGCGGAATCACCCGAATTTGAAAAAGCGAAAGCGGAGAAGCGCATCGTTAAGCAACCGGCACTGGAAGTTATTCGTCGCGACTGGCGAACGATTTTGAATATCGTAGGGTTACGGCTGGCTGAAACGGGTGGTTACTATATCACCACGAGTTTTATGCTCTCCTATGTCGTCCTTGCCGAAATTACCGATACCCGTCACGTGCTATGGGGGACGCTCATCGGCTCTGCGCTTGGCCTGGGCAGTCATCTTTTATACGGCGCGCTCAGTGACAAAATTGGTCGCCGTCGGGTCTTTCTGTTTGGAGCCCTGTTCACCATAGCATTCGGTGTCCCAATGTTTATGTTGATCAACAGTGGCGCGGTGGTGCTGGTAATTACAGCGATTGCATTATCACTGCTGCTGAGTCATGACCCGATTTTCTCTGTAGAATCAAGCTGGTTTTCTGAACAATTCCCGGCCCATATACGCTCTTCCGGTATATCACTGGGTTACAACATGGCTTCTGTTGTAGCGGGTCTGTTGCCATTTATTGCCACCGGCGTTTATAGCATGGTTGGCTGGATCGGACCGGCCATTATTTTCTCTCTGCTGGGCGTTCTCTCTACCTGGTGCGCATTACGCACCCCTGAAACCGCCCCCGCCCGGCTCAGTGAGAAAAACAAAGTCGTCACCCGTGCTGTAAATCCAACCCACAGCTGATAACCCAGTAAGTTCCAACGCGCCCTTGATCGCCTGGTCAGCGCTTCAGGGGCGCATGATCGGTTGAAATTCTGGCACACTGGCAGCCGTCAGCAGTGCCGGTGACGATGTTATATCCACATCAGCGGTTTCATTCTCCCGCTGTGCGCGCCTTTGCTGACGGGATCGACCGCATTATCTGCAATTGTCGCGCCTGTGCCGTCAAGGTCCGCTTTATTTCAACCCTAGCTCACGTCCGCCTGCCCTCTCAGGCGGATGATATGGCGTGGCGCTGTCAGGCTAACCTCTCGTCCGGCCACCCGGTACGATTACCTTTTCGTCAGACGCGGTGCCAGACTCAGGTGCCGCTGAACAGATAATTATCCTTGTAAAAGAGCCGGTTATAAGCCAGCGGCACGTGCAGGCAATAAAATCGCCGGAGCCACCCCGCCGGCCGGTTCATTATCCTTGTGCAAAAAGGCGCTCTATTCTGGCACCCGCACAGCGCGCAGTGACCGGCAGAATATCCAGCTTGCTGACATAGCCATCGGGATCAAGTCCGCGGTTGCGTTCTCTGGCCTGTTGCAAAATCGCCTCATCCCAGTAGAGGCGCTTGCGCTGATCGCCTTGCGTGGTAAGAATAAACTCCGCGTCGCCATCAATGGCACGGTAGCGCCGCCAGCTGTTGGCCGGCACGGATACCACCGAGCGATCAGGCGCGATGATGCTGACCTCTTCACCGTCCTGATTCCAGCTCACCTCCAGCGTACCTTTAAACACCATGATGACCTGAATGTCCGGACAAAGGTGTCGCCCTACCTGGTGGTCGTCCCGCAGGCGAAGCCACTCCACGGAAAAGCCGTGCGGCTGGACGATTGGGGGCGCGCTGTGGCGATCCTGTGAAATGCCATAGCCAATAACCGGAGCAATTTCGCCGCCGTGGCCCGGCAGAATTGCATCCAGTAACCCGTCTGACGACCACTGACGCTCTTCACCCGTGACGGCCCGCTGACGCATCTCTTCTACGGAATAATCACGCAAAGCGGCAATCTCCTCTGCGGCCAGCGGCGGCAACAGCGCCGATGCGCCGGGGTACGTATCACCCGCATTGACATCAATCAGCATATTATCCTGGCTGAGATAAAGCCCATGCTCGCTGGCCGCCGCCAGTATCGATGGGTGCCAGATAATTCCGCCGGTGTTATTGCCGCCCAGCACGGTATACACCATGCCGCAGGTATCTTCTTTACTGACGTTAGTAAAGCCGCGGAATATCCAGGTGGGAATGGTCAGGATCGCCGGTGCGCTGAACTCCGCTTCGTGCTCACCGTTCGCTCCCCAGCGAAAGCGCCAGCTGCCTTCATGCAGTAAAAATACCTCAGCAGTAAAGTGCAGATGCAGGTTATTGGTGACACCCTTCGGCATTGCCGCTGCGCCGATGTTAAACCCGTGCGGCTCGGGAATGTTCACCACCTGCGAAGCAGACTGCGTGACGCCAGGCCCGATAAAGGAATAATTCTGCTTGAGATGCGAACCCGGCAGCTTGCAGTCAATAAAGGCCAGATTGCAGGAGACCATATCTTCCGGCGCGACGAGGCGACTGCGGGCTTGTTCAGAGGTTAAGGTAATGACTTTCATATCAGCTCCTGTTAATAACCGGACGCGCCGGTAGTGGGGATGTCGTTGCCGCGGGCGATCGCGATCGCTTCGCGCGAGGCGCGGCCTAGTTGCATAACGTCGTTAGCGGGCGTGACAAAGTGAAATCCCTGCGCGATACGCTGCGCTGCCGCAGCACCGGAGGTGCAGAAGATACCGGCGATTTTGTGCTTTTCGCGACACTTGCTGACGACCCGTTCAATCGCGGAGAGCATATCGGGATGCGCGGACTCGGCGCTGGCGGCCCCGGTCAACGTCAGAGAGAGATCGTTTGGTCCGATAAAAACCCCATCCAGCCCGTCGGTATCCAGGATCGCATCAATGTTTGCCAGCCCCTGGCGGGTTTCGATCATTGCCAGGGTAAGGATCTCGCGATTGGCATGCTGCGGATAATCTGCTCCGCCGTAGAGCAAGCCTCGCGCAGGCCCGAAGGACCGTGTCCCCAGCGGTGGATAGCGGCAGGCCGAAACGAAACGCTGTGCCTGTTCCGGCGTTGAGATCATCGGACAGATTATTCCGTAGGCTCCCGCGTCCAGCAGCCGCATGATCTGCGCCGGGGTATCATCGGCAACCCGCACCACCGGCACAGCGGGCGTGGCCGAGAGCGCCTGTAGCATTGACAGCGCGCTGGCAAAATCAATCATGCCGTGCTGCAAATCGACCGTCACGGCATCGTACCCCTGATGCCCGGCAATTTCGGCGCTGTAGCTGGAAGGAATGGCCAGCCAGCCATTAATCACAGGGCGCTGTTCAGCAAACGCCGTTTTAAGCTTATTTACTCGCATTGAGAGACTCCTTAATCCATTTCCTGACCGCAACGGCTGCTTTATCTGCCGCTTCGAGAACAAAAAAATGACCAGATGAACTGAGGGTTAACCAGGTGGCAGCGGGGATGCTGTCAGCCACCAGACGATGGTGCGCTGGCGTACATATCGGATCGAACTCACCGTTCAGGATGAGCACCGGACAGGCAAGAAGGCCCAGCGCATCGCGGTTATCGCGACGGCTGATCACCATTTCGGTCTGCCGGGCAAAAGTGTCGGGATCGGTCTCCTGTGCCATCAGACAGAGCAGATCCTGTAGCTTTCGGTTAGTGAGGCTGGACGGCGCAACGTACTGGTGCCAGAGCGTGGCAGCGAGCCATTCGCCATGCCCCTGCTCGCGCGCCATCCTCACCGCTGCCCGACGGCTAACGGCGTTTTCCGGACGATCCGCCAGCGGATTGACCGACAGCAAGGCCAGCCCCGCCAGCCGCTCCGGCGCATCGGCCGTGATTTGAAGCGCGACAATCGCCCCCAACGAGAATCCCGCCAGCAGAAAGCGCGGCGGCAGTATTTGCAGTAGCCGCCGGGAACAGGCTTCCGCCGACGCATCGCTGGATAAGGTCAGGCAGATTACCGCCGCAACGTTCAGCTGTGCGATCAGCGGTTGCCACAGCCGGACATTGCAGAGCGTGCCGCCAATCAGCACCAGCGGCACGTCACTGTTATCGATAAAGGGTGAAGTCATGCTGCGGTCCACCCTCCGTCCACCATCAGCGCACTACCGGTGATCATTGCCGCCGCATCCGAGGCGAGAAAGACTACCGGTCCCATTACATCTTCCACGCGTCCGAGGCGAGGCAGCTTTATGTTGCTCATTACGTAGCGACGGAAGTCTGGATCGTTCAGCGACTGGCGGGTCAGTTCGGTTTCAATAAAGGTCGGGCAGAGGGTGTTCACCCGGATCCCGGCCTCGCCAAGCTCCAGCGCCATGGCGCGCATCAGCCCTTCGAGTGCAAATTTCGAGGCGCAGTAGACGCTACGCTGCGGCCCGCCGACGTGTCCCATCTGCGATGAAATATGGATGATGGCGCCCCCCTTCTTCGCTTCACGCATGCGCCGCGCAACCTGCTGGCTGACAAAAAAAGTCGCCCGCAGGTTCAGCGCCATCGCCGCATCAAAGTTCTCGCCACTCACCTCCAGAAAGGGCTGATGGCGTGCCAGTCCGGCGCTATTGACCAGAATATCCATCACCGGCAGCAGGCTAATGGTTTCTTCCACCTGTGGTGAGGCAGTAATGTCCAGCACCAGCGAATGCAGCGTCAGTTGTTCACCGGCGGCGAGCGCAACGGCGTCCGCCAGATCGTCGGGATTGCGGGCGGCGATCCACACCTCAGCCCCGGCCTCGGCAAGTGCTACCGCGCAGGCGAAACCAAGCCCTTTCGAACCGCCGGTCACCAGCGCCCGTCTGCCGTGAAGTGAGAATGAGGGCGTATGCGGCAGCCGCATCATTTCACTTTCTCTCTGATCGGGGCTGGCGACGCATAAGGCACATCCGTCTGGCCATAGCGGCGCACGCGGATATTGGCTTGCTCGGCGTGTCCGGCAAAACCTTCCAGCAGAGAGAGGCGCGAGCAGTAGCTGCCAATTTCCGCCGTGGCCTCATCACTTAACACCTTTTGCCAGGTGCAGGTTTTCATAAATTTGCCGACCCACAGCCCGCCGGTATAACGTGCAGCTTTCTGGGTGGGCAGAGTATGGTTGGTGCCGATAACCTTATCGCCGTAGGCCACGTTAGTCCGCGGACCAAGAAACAGCGCGCCGTAGTTAGTCATATTGGCCAGGAACCAGTCGTCACGTTCGGTCATCACCTGAACATGTTCGGAGGCGATGCGATCGGCCTGCTGCAACATCTCCTGGTAGCTGTCGCAGACGATCACTTCGCCGTAATCTTCCCAGGCGCGGCGGGCAATATCCGCAGTAGGCAGTTTTGCCAGCAGTCGCTCAACCTCCCGCAGGGTCTGTCTGGCGAGCCGTTCAGAGTTGGTTAACAGAATGGCCGGCGTGGTGACGCCGTGTTCAGCCTGTCCGAGCAGGTCAGTGGCGCACATTTCAGCGTCGACGCTTTCATCGGCAATCACCAGCGTTTCGGTGGGTCCGGCAAACAGGTCGATGCCAACCCGGCCAAACAGCTGTCGTTTAGCTTCCGCCACAAAAGCGTTACCAGGCCCCACCAGCATATCCACCGGGGCGAGCGTATCGGTGCCAAGCGCCATCGCGCCGATGGCCTGAATGCCGCCGAGCGCATAAATTTCCGTGGCGCCCGCCATCTTCTGGGCAGCGACAATCGCCGGTGCCGGTTGCCCGTTGAAGGGCGGCGCGCAGCTGATAATGCGCGAGCAGCCCGCAACGTTGGCGGTGATGATCGACATATGCGCCGAGGCCAGTAGCGGATATTTCCCTCCCGGCACATAACAGCCTACGGCATTGATGGGAATATTTTTATGTCCGAGAATTACGCCGGGGCGGGTCTCCACTTCCAGATCCAGCAGACAGGCTTTTTGCTGCCGGGCGAAATTAAACACCTGCTCCTGCGCAAATTCGATATCCGCAATATCCTGGCGGCTGAGCTGTTTAATACAGTGCGAAATTTCAGCCTCGCTCAGACGATAATCCTGGCGATCGTAACCATCAAATTTAATGGCTAATTCACGAATCGCTTTATTCCCGCGCTGTTCAATATCCGCCAGAATAAGTTCAACCGTTTCTCTAATCTGGCGTTGAGATTGCTGGCGTTCCTGCATGGGTTTACTGGTTTTTAAAAATTGTGGCATCGGGTACTCCTGTTAAATGGCAATGAGACTTCCTCCCGGCAAACCGGGATTAAATACTTAGCTGTAGAGATTACTGGTCGCGTACTGAAGCGAATTGCCCGTTAGCGGATAATTCAGAGGACCGGTTTACCTGACGGTTATTCACCCAGCGCACCGAGAGCGGCGTAATAACGACGGCAATAATGGAAAGCGCGGCAATCAGAAAATAGCCGGACGACAGATTAACGTGTTGCAGCATGACGCCCATCATTACCGGACCAATAAACATGCCGAGCGAATAAATGGTCTGAAACAGCCCCATACGGGTGGACTGCTCATCCGGAGTGGTATTTATCACGCTGAGTGACATAAATGCGGCAAAGGCCATACCAAAGGAGAAACCCGCCAGCGCCTGCAGGGCATAGATAAGATACATATTATCGGTAAAGGGAATGCCGAGCGTGGAAAGTACCTGCAAAATAATCCCCACCCCGGCCGTTTTCATTACGCCCAGACGGCGGTAAAAAACCGCGCTGCACAACGCGATAGCCAGCGCATAGAAGATCAGATGGATATTGCTTAACAGCGACAGAATCCCTGCCCTGGCACCCAGCTTTTCGGCATAGATGGGCGTCAGGGTATCGCGGGTGGCGAACGGCACCAGAATAACAATGGTCGCCAGAATACCAATCATCCACACCGAGCGATCGCTAAGCTGTTTACGCGCACCGCTGATACACGCCCTGAGCGTGGGAGCCTGGACCGAATCGTGTGCGTCGCTAATTCGGGTGGTCAGGATCAGCGCCAGTAAGCCGGAAACACAGGAGAGCAGAAAGGCAATGTTGTTATCAAAATAGTGGATTAATAAACCGCCAATGCAATTGCCAATAAACACGCCAACCGGTCCTGCCAGCGCCAGTAGTGCGACGGCAGCCGGGGCCTCTTTACGATCAAAGTAGCGAATAAACAGAATGTTATACAAAACCCAGGTTGCAGCAGTGACGCCATCCGCTGCTTTCGCCAGATAGAGCGTGACCGCATTTGGCTCCAGCCAGGCCAGAGGCCAGGTAAATACCGGTAACAACAGGGTAATTTGAATAAAAATTTTGCGGCTTTTTACCACATCCGAAATGATCCCCAGCGGAAAACGGATCAGCAGCGTCGCGAGCCCACTTGCCCCCATGATAATACCCATCACCTGCGGTTCTATGCCCTGCGCCAGCATCATGGGAGCGAGAAAGGCGTCAATACTGTGAATACAGATAAAAAACAAAATGCTGATGATAAAAAACAGCCGGGCTTCAGGTCGGCGGAGTAGTGCTCGGAACATGGTCTGAACCTCTGAAAATTAATGGTTTTTAACCAATCAAGAACGGCATTACCGGCGCTTCCCTCTGGTTGTCACTCCATTTGCACGGTATCGTTGACGGCATGAAACGGCATGAATACGTATTCAAAATTTAAGTTACGAAAAGGTTTCATGTTTGTAAAGTGACCTGATTAACATTGTTCAAAAATTAATTTTGCTGGTTGCATACGCATGCAAAGATGGTGTAAGTATAAAAAACGCCCTCTTTCTGACGGCGGCATCAGTACGACAGGAAGCGCCCAGCAGGAGGAAGCGGGATCATGAAACGAAAGAGTTTTGCAGCAGTCACCTCGCAGCAGGTGGCACAGCTGGCAGGCGTATCACAGTCAGCGGTATCACGCAGCTTTACGCCTGGAGCCAGTATCTCTCCGGCGACCCGTGAAAAAGTGCTCAAGGCTGCCCGGGAGCTGGGTTATCGCCCAAACGCCATTGCCCGCTCGCTGAACACCGCCCGCTCGCGCATCATCGGCGTAGTGATCTCCTATTTCGATAATCAGTTCTATCCCCAGGTGCTGGAAGCGCTGGCGCAGAAACTGGATACCCTCAATTACCACCTGCTGCTGTTTGTTGGCGACCGGGAGGGCAATGTCGATCGGATTTTCGATCAGATCATGCAATACCGGGTCGATGGCATTGTGCTGGCGTCGGTCACGCTGTCGCTGGATCTCTCCGAAGAGTGCCTGGCGGCAGGCATACCGGTGGTGCTGTTTAACCGTAGTCAGGAAAACGGCATGACCTCGAGCGTGAACAGCAATAATGAAGCGGCAGCGCGGCAGATTGCTGAGTTTCTGATGGCCGGAGAACACCAGCGTTACGCCTACGTCGGCGGCGCTGCCGACTCTTCAGTGAACATCATCCGTCAGCATGGCTACCTGACGGCACTGCAGGAGCAAGGCATTAACGATGTTCAGGTGGTTAATGGAAACTATGATACGAAGCAAACCATACGTGCTGCCTATCGCCTGTTTTCAGCGCCATCGGTGCCCGATGCCATCTTCGTCGCCAACGATCATATGGCGATCACGGTGATGGACGTTGCCCGTTACGAATTCGGCCTGCAAATTCCTCAGGACGTGTCGGTGATCGGTTACGACGACACGGGTCCCTCCGGCTGGCCTTCATATGCCCTGACCTCGGTATCACAGCCGGTTCAGGAGATGGTGGAAGCAGCAATTGAACTGCTGATGAAGCAAATAGAAAGCGGCATTATTGAACCCGAGCAGATTATCGTACCGGGCATGCTGATAGTACGCCACTCGGCCCGACGACCACTGAGCGGCATCATCGAAAAAGAGGGTGTATCCCTGTTTCAGCCTCAGGAGTTCAAATGAACAGATTACCTGGCTTCAGCCCCCAGTTTGACTCTATCCAGCAGTTTATTACCACGCTGACTCACGTCGTCTGGGAAGAAAAGGATATTGGTCAGCTGGCTGATTTTTATGCTACGCCGGTGGTATTTATTACGCCGGAAAAACAGCTGACTGATTTGTCGCAGTTTATGCGCCATACCCTGGAAGCGATGTACAGTTTCCCGCAGCGCAGCGTATTGACTGAGGATATTCTCTACACGCAAACGACAGACAGCGATTATTACGTTTCACAGCGAACCGTGGCCTCTATTCGCCACCAGGGTGAAGGCTTTTTCGGTGCCCCAACCGGCAAGAGCGTCTGGGTTCGCACCTGGGCCGATCGCATCTGCGCGGACGGTGCGATACGTCAGGAGTGGCTGTTGCAGGATCGCGCGGCAATACTGGCACAACTGGGGCTAAACGTGCGTGATTTTGCCTTGAGCCTGAACAGCGCCCGTGATCAACTGGGACTGGAAAACGCATCCGCCGAAGTGCTTGACGCACGCTGGGCTGGTGGCCCTGAAGGCGATGATGTTGAAGGCCCCATTTCGGGGGTAATTGAACGCTACCTGACGATGTGGGCAGGGGGTAACAGCGGTATCGTGCCCGGTTTATACCATCCGGCCGCCACCTTATATGCACCCGGCCACTGTACAGGAACCGGCGAGGCGGAAATCAGCGCCCTGCTCTCGGGCTACCGCGCCTCGTTTGCCGACAGCGAAACCCAGCTTCATCATTTAACTGTGCGTAAAGATGCTAATGAGCCTGTCCGTATTTCTTTGCGCTGGTCATTGTTAACCTGGCATGACGGCTACGGTAAATTTGGCGCGCCAACCCGCAAGCCCATTTCTATTACCGGTATCAGCCAGCTTGAATTACGCGATGGATTAATTATTCGCGAATATCTTGGCATCGATGAATTAGCTATCTGGTCACAAATCGTTAATCAATAAAGCCCGACTTTAATTATTCGCCGCAATTTATTTTGCGGCAATGCTCTCTCCTTATTTTAAGGGGCAGAGATCTTATTGTCTGAAAATACTCTGTACATCAATGCGGGAGGTCGCATGTCTTCAACTGAAGTAACAAATAAAGCACCAGCAACAGCCGAAAAAAATAAATCTCAACGTGATGATCCGGTATTACAGATTGAACGGCGAGACTTTATCGATTTAGTGCCGGAGAAACGCCCGCGCGCGCAATCTTTAAGAGGTTTTGATGAGTGCTATACGGATATTGTTGATTACATTGTTCGCTGCACCCACAAAATATGGGATGAACGCGACGTGGGATTAATTTATACCCACTATACCCATAACTGCGTGCTTTATAACGCGCTGGGAACGCTTTATACCCGTGAAGACGTGGTGCAGGACACGTTGAAAAGACTGGTGGCTTTCCCCGAACGGCGTGGCATGGCAACTCAGGTGATCTGGAACGGAAATGACGTTGACGGCTTTTATACCTCGCATCTGGTGACCGGCAGCGGACGTCATACCCAGTTCAGCCACCTTGGTCAGCCCACCAACCGCACTTTTGTCACGCGCACCGTAGCCGACTGCATGATCCATGAGAATAAGATTTATCGCGAGTGGGTGGTCAGCGACAACATGTCACTGATGAAGCAGCTGGGGCTGAATACCGCCGAAATCGCCTTCGGCATGGCGAAAGAGCAATTTGATAAAGGCTTCCGCGTCACTGATATCGGTGAGAACGGGCGCATGCTGGGGCAATATCCGCCCGAGATGGCGTGCGACATCTCCATCGCGCATACCGATACCGAGGAGCAGTGCCTGCGCTGGATGCACGAGATTTATAACCGCCGGATGCTGGGCAAAATTAAACAGGTTTATGCCCCCAACGTGCAGTACCACGGCCCGCTGATGAAAGAACTGTATGGCGTGGCATCGGTGACGCATCAGACGCTGGCGCTGATCGGCATGATCCCGGACGGCGCATGGCTGCCGCAGCATATCTGCTCGACGCCGTGCGATGAAGGCGGCGTGAAGGTGGCGATCCGCTGGATTATGGAAGGCCATCACCTGGGCTATGGCGAGCTTGGCAAACCGACCGGAGAACGTCTGTTCGTGATGGGGATGTCGCACTATCACATCGTGAACGGCAGAATTATCGATGAGTGGACGCTTTACGATCACCTGGCGCTGCTGGCGCAAATTAATCTTGGTCAGATGGAGAAAGCATAATGTCTGCGGCAACGATTGTTAACCAGGTCAGCTGGATTAAACGCCCGCTGGGGCAGGATGAGAAAGCCGACCGTTCCCTGACCGACACCGTCAGCGGCATCATTGCGCGGGTCAGACAGGAAGGGGACGCGGCGCTCAGGGATTTTTCACAGCAGTTTGATAAGGTGGTGCCGCAGCAGTTTGAAGTCAGCGCCACTGAAATTGAACAGGCGCTGGCCGGTCTGGATCCGCAGACCCGCCGCGACAGTGAATTTGCCATTTCTCAGGTCCGCCGCTTTGCCCAGGCGCAGTTCGCCACGATGCTGCCTCTGGAAGTCGAGACGCTTCCGGGCGTGCACCTTGGGCACCGCATTATTCCCGTGCAGACGGTAGGCTGCTACGTGCCGGGCGGACGCTACCCGATCCTTTCCGCGCCGGTGATGTCGATTGTGCCGGCTACGGTTGCGGGCTGTGAGCAGATTATCGCCTGTCTGCCACCGGGCGCGCATCCGGCAATGATCGCCATCTGCCACCTCGCAGGCGCACATCGCATTTTTAAAGTAGGCGGCGCGCAGGCCATCGCCGCCATGGCCTGGGGAACGGAGAGCGTTCCGGCGGTGGATAAAATTGTCGGTCCCGGCAACGCCTTTGTGAACGAGGCGAAGCGCCAGGTCTTTGGGAAAGTGGGGATTGATGCGCTTGCCGGGCCAAGCGAGATCTTCACCGTGGCGGATGAGAGCGCCGATCCGCGCATTCTGGCCGCCGACTTGCTGGCGCAGGCGGAGCATGACATCCATACCCGCGTCGGGCTGGCGACCACCAGCAGCGAGATCGCCGAGCGTACCCTTGCCGAGATCGAGCGCCAGCTGGGCAACCTGCCGACCGCCGCCACGGCGGGAGAAGCCTGGCGTCGTCAGGGCGAAATCGTGGTCTGCGAAACGGAAGAACAGTTGGTCGCCTTTGCCGACTATATCGCTACCGAACATTTGCAGGTGCATACCCGCGATCCGCACGCCACCGCATCAAAGATCCGCAACTATGGTTCGCTGTTTATCGGCCAGAATGCCAGCGTGGTGTTCTCAGATAAATGCTGCGGAACGAACCATACGCTGCCGACCATGGCGGCGGCTCGCTACACCGGCGGACTGTGGGTCGGCGCGTATGTCAAAGTCTGTACCCATCAGTGGATTGATGAACAGGGGATCCCGGCCATCGCCGAGCCGGCCATCCGTCAGAGCCGCACCGAGGGCATGCAGGCCCACCGTCGTGCAGCCGAGATCCGCCTGCGCCCGCAGGATATCGACGGCATTACCGCAGGCACGCGGGATTAGCTGATGACCGAGGCAGGCCTGGTCTGCCTCATTTTTTCCAGGAACTCACTCTATGCGCGCAATGCGTCTTATACCGCCTCAGGACTGTCGCGCCGAGATTGCCCGGCGGCTGCAGGCGATGGCAGATCAGCATCACCTCAATGCAATTATTGGCGTTAATGCCGCCGCGATGAGGCTGGCTGAACAATATCAGCACCTAAGGCGGCGCGGTAATATTCTGGGCCCGCTGCACGGCATCCCGATAATCATAAAAGACAATATCGCATGTGCTTCTCTGCCAATAACACTCGGCTGCAAAGGGCTGAGCACAGTAAGAGCGGCATCCGACGCGCGGGTCATTCAACGCCTGCGTGCTGCGGGGGCGATTATTCTCGCCAGAGCGAATATGTCTGAGTTTGCTTTTGACGTTCGATCGCGCAGCTCGATTGGCGGTGATGTGCTTAATCCGTTGCAATTGACGGTGACGGCGGGTGGATCAAGCGGCGGCTGTGCCGCTGCCGTCGCTGCCGGTATGGCCGACGCGGCACTGGGTACCGACACGGGCGGTTCAATCCGCATTCCCTGTAGTTACACCGGCCTGGTGGGGTTACGCCCTGCCTTCCGGCGCAGCATGCTTGAGGGCGTAGCACCCTTATCCATCAGTAAAGATACCGTCGGTCCGATGACCCACAGCGTAAGGGATGCGGCGATTCTGCACGCGATTATACATGGCATCCAGCCGGATAAACCTGAAGCCGTGGGTTTGCGTTCAGTACGCCTTGGTGTCATTCGTGCGCTGGAAGGCGAAGATCCGGCTCAGCTTACAACCTGGTACCAGGCGCTGGACCAGCTCCGGATGGCGGGTGCAACGATAGTTGAGGTGGATCTGCCCATTCTGACAGAGGTTGAATCTCAGCAGTGTCTGAGCCTGTATGAATTTCAGGTGGCGTTTAATCATTGGTTGAAGCTGCAGCAAAACGGGCCAGCCAGTCTGCAAGCGATCATCGCCTCCGGTGACTATCTGCCTGAATACCTATCGCTGCTGGAACAGATGCTTAAATGGCAAAGTCTGAAAACACCAGAATGGCTGAATGGCCGTCGCTTTCAGCGCAGGTTAAATCTGAATCTAAACCGCAGCGCAGAGCACTATCGTATAGATGCCTTTCTCTATCCTACCGTCGCCAGACAACCGGTAAGTCTTGAAAAAATGCCACCGGGCTGCGCTCCTGAGCTGGCAGCGATTAGCGGATTGCCTGCCATCACACTGCCCTGTGGTAACACCGGCAAGGGTTTACCGGTTGGTATGGAGTTACTCGCCAAAACGCGGGATGAGCATTTTTTACTCTCATTAGCACTGGCATGTGAAACCGTTTTACAGCAGATATGACTGCAATTTTGCCTCTGCAACGGAGAGAGGCGCGGTCGGCAATGAATACACTGACGGTAATCCCGGGGCCAGAATCAGAACGCTTGCGTTGCTGATTGAAGAGTGTGCGTCGGCATCAGGTCAGGCTGTTTTATTCAGACAGGCTTCGGTCAGAGCGTTGGCCTTCGCCAAAGAGCGAAGCCGATTCTGTATTGCTGCGATATCGTCAGGCTGGCCCGGCTGGCTTTGGGTTCGTACCGCAGTGAGTCGCCAGCAATGCGACATTGCACTGCACCTGAACAGTCATTTTCATTCGATCTTACCGGTAATGTGCATCGCCCGGCCGTTCCACCTCATTCCCCTCACCTTCAGCTGTGCAGACGCTGAGATAGCGTATTAACCGGGACGGCAGAGAAAATATTTACCTAACAAGTGTTAGATAGGTGTTGACGCAGGTCAAATCGCCCGCTAAGGTTTATCTACCTAACGTTAGTTAGGCAACCCAGCCACCAACCTAAAGGATCGACCATGACAACTAAACTTCAGCTTTTCACTTCGCCTTCAGCCTTTCCGAATCCACAGCGTCTGCGTCTGTTCATGCACGAAAAGGGCATCGCTGACCAGTTTGCCGAAACCATCTATGACATGTCGCCGGTCGGTGAACAGCGTGGCTGGCGTCATCTGAATATGAATCCGTGGGGCGAAACGCCTACCCTTCAACTGGCTGACGGTAGCTATATTTCCGAAACGGCTGCCATCGTTCGTTATCTTGATCAGGAGTATCCCGGTCGCAAGATCATGGGAGAGACCGCACTGGAACAGGGGCTGGATAATATGTGGGATAACCGGATTTGGGTGCACATCCTGTACCGCATCGTTACCGCGTTCCATGTGCTGCACACCGGACTCGGCTTCAAGCTGGAACTGACCAAAAATGAGGCCTGGGGCGAACACTGCCGTAAGGAAGCGCTGGCTCACGCCGCCCTGGTCAATCGTCATCTGTCAGACGGCCGCGAATGGCTGCTCGGCGGCGATGCCCCGACCTTCTCGGACATTACGCTGGCAACCGCCATCGCCTTCTCGAAATTCCCGGTCAATGCCACGCCACTGGACGAGCGTTTTGAGTTCCTGGATGCATACTGGCAGCGCTGGACAAAACGTCCTGCTTTCCAGGCAGCCTACGCCGATCGCAGCAGCGGCATTCCTGAGCTGGATTCGCCAGCCCGGTAATAGCTTCTCAATGAAAACGCCGGTACGCCGGGATCGCCATCCTTTAACTTTCCCGGTGACCGTAGCGACTCAGTTGGCTGGCGATGCCGCCAGCTGAATCATGATGGAACGGCTTAAGCCTGCGCGCCCTGATCACATGAACGCACTGCTCCACTGACAATCTACCTGTCACACGTTAGGTGTTTGCTGTAAAATGGCCTTCTTTATTGAACAGAACGTCGCAGGACGAAAGGTACCAGGATGAGCGTCAATTCTAAGGAAGCCATTTTGTTGGCGGCCAAAAAAATTGCCCAATCGCACGGCTACAATGGTTTGAATTTCCGCGACCTCGCGGAAGCTGTTGGTATCAAAGCGGCGAGTATTTACTACCATTTTCCCAGCAAGGCCGATCTGGGTATTGCCGTTGCCAGACGCTATTGGGAGGACGGTGCGCTCGCACTCGAGATGATCGAATCAGAAAGCCCATCTCCGATTGACGCGCTGCGTCGCTTTCCTGAAATCTTCCGCAGATCGCTTGAGGCCGACAATCGTCTCTGCCTGGGCAGTTTCATGGGCGCTGAAACTGATACTTTACCGATTGAAATGACGAAAGAAATTCAGAAATTTGCTGAAGTAAACATTGCATGGCTCAGTAAGCTTCTGGTGGCTGCGAAGGTGTGCGAATCCAGTGAGAGTGAATCCAGAGCACGGGCAATTTTCGCCGCTATTGTTGGTGCCCAGCTTTTTGCCAGAAGTCGCTCGGATATCTCGCTTTTCGATGCGCTGGTCGATTCATATCGCGCGTCCGGGCCTCTGCCTGCATAGCCACTGACAGCGACCCGCTTTGGCGAAAGATAAAACCGGGTAATAGCCCGGTTCGTCTCTCATTCAGCCTTTCTCTGGTGTTAGTAAAACTGAACGTCATTGATCATACTTGCGTCATGCCGCCATCCACACAGATTTCTGCTCCGGCTATATAACTGCTTTCATCGCTTGCGAGGAATAGTGCAGCATTAGCAACTTCTTCAGGTCTGCCCATTCTTGATAACGGAATGGTGCTGATTATCCCATTACGTAGCTCTTCAGAGGCCGCAAGCATCATTTCCGTATCGATGGGGCCAGGGGCGACAACATTTATTCGAATGCCACGGGCGGAGAGTTCTTTTGTCCATGTGCGGGCAAAAGAACGAAGTGCTGCTTTACTGGCGCCATATACGCCATATCCCGGCGTGCCAATCACATCGGCAATCGACCCGATCAAAACGACGCTCGCGCCCTTCTTCATCAGGGGAAGTGCAGCCTGCATAGCAAAAAGCGGTGAACGCACATTCAGGCCGAAAATAGCATCAAAATGTGCCGGGGTGACGTCATCAATCGTCGAGTATTCCGCCATTCCGGCATTGATGACCAGCACATCTATCTGGCCAGACTCTGCCCTGATTACATCAACTATCCGTGTCAGTTCGCTTACCTGGCTGACATCAGCACGAACGGGCCTGGCGGTGCCCTTTATGGTGTGGCTGGCTGCTTCCAACTCTTCATTTCGGCGCGAGGTCAGCCAGGTCGTTGCACCTTCACTGGCAAATCGCTGGCTGATAGCCAGACCAATGCCTTTTGCTCCGCCGAGTATCAGGGCAACTTTATTCTCTAATCTACGCATCTGCTCACTCCTGTCGGGATGGAAAACAGATGATATAATTTTTATACTTAATAACAATTACGCACTTTGTTTATATCAGGTATCGAGGAATATATCGCTATGGCTCAAATTGAGAGTAATGACCTGACAGAAATAGGAAAAACCCGACCGGTGCTGGAGAACATCACCAATAAATGGTCAATTTTAATTCTCACCGTACTTTGTAGTGAACCCGTGCGCTTCAATGAACTTCGCCGCCGACTGGATGGGATTACGCACAAAGCCTTGTCTGATGCGCTTAAGCGGCTTGAGCGCAATGGATTGGTGCATCGAAAGGTACTGCCGACGTCGCCGGTGAGTGTGGAGTACAGTCTTACATCACTGGCACAGACGCTTCAGGAGCCTTTTAGTGCGCTGTATGGATGGGCGCTAAAACATGGTGCGGAAATGGAGCAGGCTCAGTTGCGGTATGATTCCCGGCATGCGGAAGAAATTTGCTGAATCATCCTGCGATCCGGGTCCACCCGTCGCCTTTGATTGACGCTGTTATGTGCGCGAAAAGATGATTACATTTATTCAGCAAACTTATCCGCGGCTCTGCCGCTCAGCAGAGCGTTACTCACCGAGACGCGGATTGATCGCAGGGAAGACCCGTCGTTAACATTAAAAGTAACTCCGCAAACAGAGGCAGGGAAAGTATGAGGGAGATTGCACCCGAGGGCATAACCGGTATGCCGTCACGCACGGCAGAGTATCTTTGCCGTCAGACTGCACGCCTGGTGAAAGGAGGGAGCCTGACTCCGGAGACCTGTCAGCGTATTTATGCTTTTTGTGGTATCAGACCGTCAGATACGCAATGGCGTCAGTTTCTTATCCCGGTTCTTTGCTGTCTGGGACTACTTTCACTGGTTGCCGGATCGGTGTTCTTTGTTGCCTGGAACTGGGCATGGCTGCCGAAGATGGAGAAATTTGCGCTGGCCGAACTGCTGATCGTCGCGCTGGCGGTGGTGGTCTGGTGGCGCTGGTACAGCACGCTGGCACGCAGCGCATTGCTGGCAGCAGGGTTAAGTTTCGGCGCCCTGTTTGCGCTGTATGGGCAGATTTATCAGACCGGGGCTGACAGCTGGGAGCTATTCCGGGCCTGGTTATGCGTTCTTCTGCCGCTGGCGCTGATTGCCCGGCAAAACAGCCTGTGGTTTTGCAGCTGGCTGGTCGCTAACCTGGCGTTCCAGCTCTATTACACCACGATGCCGACCTCACTGCTGGATCTCGCCGTGTCTGACAGCTTCACCCGACTCCCGACGGCGGTGCTTCACGGATATCTGGCGCTGCTGGCCGCCTGCCTGATTATCAGGGAAGCGCTGGCCTGGCGGGCGATAACGCATCATCCTGAGAGCTGGCTGGCAAGTCGCTGGTTCTCACGGGTGATGGCAGGATTTTTACTGCTGCTGCTGACCACCATCGTGGCCGGGAACATCGCTGACTGGGGCGGTGCCAACCCCTTTACTTATATCACGGTCGGCTGGGTAATCACCCTGCTGGCAGGCTATTACCTGTACCGTTACCGCTATCAGGATCTCTGCATGCTGACGCTGGGCATCGCCAGTCTGACCGTTGTTGGTTGTGCGCTAATCATGCGGTTATTTCTTTACGCCTACGATACCGGTGATCTGTTTTTGACCGGTGCCCTGATGGCATTCTGGTTAGCGGTAAATGGTTCGATCCTGCTGAAGTGGCAGCGCAAACTGGTTGAAGAGGAGCCGATCGATCGGGTTCCGGCCAGGCTGACCTTACTGACAGACACGTTGCGACAGCAGGGTTTGCTAAGCGCCTCGCAGGTTGAGGAAATTCAGCAACGCGATCACGCGTCCGACTTGCCCTGGTATCTGAGGCTGGCGCTAAGCGTCGGTGGCTGGATCGCAGCGATCATCATTCTGTTACTGCTGGTACTGCTGCTCTATACCGCTGACTTACTCGACCAACCGAATGCCGCCACTCTTATTCTCCCCTCGCTGCTGCTCGCCGTCATTGCGCGCGGCCTGCTGCGCAGTCAGCGTGACGGTAAACATCACCTCGGGCTGGCATGGGCAATTGCGGCGACCTGCGGGCTGATATCCGGCGTTCTGCTGCAAATCCACAGCAATGACGTCAGTTTCCTTATGCTCAGTTCACTGTGTGCGGTGCCGATCCTGGCCGCGATGGCGGTGGCTATGCCCGACCGCACTTATCGATTTATGGCCATCACTGCCCTGACCTTTTTTCTGGTGCTGGCGGGCCATTCTCTGGCCCGGCTGTCCCTGACGCCGACGGCTGGCCGCCTTGCTGTTTGCGCAGTGGTGGCGGCAATAACGTCTTGGTGGCTGTGGATCGTCAGTCATCAGCTGAGGTTACAGGCAGGGCCGTATGCTGACGCGGTACATCCCCTGCTGTATGGCATCCCGGCTGGTCTGATGTTGCTAAATTTGCTAGGGATAAACGCGGCGTATCTCACGGAGTTCATCTGGTCAACTGCGCAGTTGACTACGCTTCAGTCTGCGACAGGCACAGGGATCGCGGCAGGCTTAGTGCTGAGTGCACTCAGTCAGAAAAGGAACGGCCAGCCGCTGTTTTCGATTATCACACTGCCCGCCGCCCTTCTCTGCGGGGCTGTCGCCCTCTATGCACCGGGTATTGGACTGGGCCTGTGGTTGATACTGATGGCGCGTTATCAGGGAAGTCTGGAATTACTGGTGGTCAGTGGCGGGTTCATGGTGCTGTATGTCATTGGCTGGTATTACTTTCTGGCGGTTACTCTGCTGCAAAAATCCCTGCTGCTAATGGTCGGTGGTCTGGTTTTACTGGGGCTGGTTTGGGGAGTCAAAAAAGTGTTACCCGCACCGATCGGAGGTGCCAGTGAGAATGCGTAAACAGAGCCGATGGCTGGCAGGCGCAGTGATAGCGCTGGCGCTGGCGGCCGTCAATGTCAGCATCTGGCAAAAAGAGCAATTGCTGAAACAGGGCGCGGTCATGATTTTACCCCTTGCGCCGGTTGACCCGCGCTCCCTGATGCAGGGTGATTACATGGCGCTGAATTATGCCCTGACCCGGTCTCTGGAACTGAGGTTGTACCAGCAGGCTGAGACCTGCGGCGCGACTCTGTCAGCGCCCTGCCTGCCCACCAGCGGGACGCTGATTGTTGACCTCGATGCGCAGCGTCATGCGACTGAGGCCCGGTTTGATCACGGTGAGCCTCTGCAGGCGAATCAGTTACGGGTGAAATACCATCAACATTCTGGCTCGCTGACCGTCGGCACCAACGCCTGGTTCTTTCAGGAAGGCCATGGCGAGCGTTTCGCGCAGGCACGTTACGGGGCATTCCGCGTCGGGAGCGATGGCACGGCACTCCTGACCGATCTGCTTGATGAGCAGGGTAAAGCGATTCAGCCTTAACTATGCCCGATGCTCGGTGACCTGCCACAAACTACTCTGACAGGCGGCTTTAAGATCCTTCCTGCCAGGATGCACGTCGCGGATCGCCACCAAGCCCTTGCTGGTCTGTGGAACCGGTTATCGGTCATCGCCTTAGCGCTGATATTTACTAAGGCGCTGAAAGTTCGGGCATCAGTTGCCAGTGCAATCTGCTGAGTTAAACCGGGCGGAGATTTGTTATAAGCGGGCAACGGCCAATCGGGTGAGTAAGGCGGTCGGGACAGAAGCGGAGTACCACAGGCAGATTATGGTTGGTGCAGCATCCTGTTGATACGCTACCGCGCAGAAGGTTCTGTCTGCTTACCCAGGTTGCCGGCTACCGGATGTGGCACGGTAAAGTATGTATCCTTCGTAATGCTTAACAGCGTGCACACGACGCGGGCTCGTTTCCCGGCGCATCTCCCCGGGAAACGTTGATAGTCGTTGGTACAGAGATTGCAATTGCAGAAGTAATAAGCGGCGGTTAGCCCGGCAGGTATTCGGCTACTGCTCGTTTTTACGCTGCACATCCTCTGCGGCAGAAACGCCGGTGATGTCAGAAAGCCCATCCTGATCGATTTCAGCTGCGGCACCATCAACAGTCCTGGCCATCATGAGTAAGTCCTGCAGTTCGTGCAGCAGAATAGCCGCATCCGATTTCAGCACCTCATCGGTATCCACGGACTCAATAATCGTATTGATGGCCTTTCCGGCGCTTTCCATCATTTCAGTCACACCGCCCTGCTTACTCACAGCAAGCACCAGCGCGCTGATCAGAAGCGACTGAGCCTCGACGCGGGCAGTTAACTGTTTGGTTGCCGCATCAATTTTAGAGATTTTGGCAAGCATGCTTAACACAACGTTTTTCATGGGAAATACTCTATAAAACCTATATTTGGCAGTTAATCAGGTTGAGGAAACGCTGATTAACCATTTTCACTGGCAGGAAATAATGAACAAAACCGCTGTCGGATTACGCTATTTTTTGACCAGCGTAAGCCTCTGAAAATTTGCCACGGTAACCGGCCTGCCGCATCCAAAGCAGACTGCTCCGTGAGCACCTTTCTTCATGTCAGACAGGAGAGAATAGGTAAACTTCCTGTCACCGCAGAACGGGCAGCGAAATTTAGCGAATCTCATGAATACACATCAGGGTTATCCCCGGTAAAAGAGGGCCCAGCATGGCAGGTTAGCGTTAATTGACAAGCACATTTACGTCAGCAACGATTTATTGAAGGAGAACAGAATTTTCGTCCTCTGCCGGGCTGATGAGAAAGATTTTCTGGCTGAAGAAAACAGCTCAAAACCGGACCGACCCTGAGCCTTTTTAATCAGCCTCAGAATATCAGCATCCTCGCTTAACGCCGCCAGCCTGCCGCTGGTGGCCTGAGGCATTACGGCAGGCACACTGCCACGGTAGCCCGAGCATTACGGCCGTATTCGATTACTTATTACCTGGTAATAAACTTTCCGGGCCAGCGGTGGCTGGTATGGGAGCCAAATTGCCCGGAATTCTGATGGTTTTCACGAATTCCCGACTGTAAATAATTTAACTGTTATCTTTGCCTTGCCATTGGCAGCGCTGTAGCTCATCAAAATCGCATTCAAAAAAGGGGCGTAAACCCCTTAGTATTAATGTCAGTCCACCTGGTCTGGTACCATCAGCTGCAGACTGAGAAGTCATCGTCCGGCCCGACTCACAAAGAGCAAGGCACCAGCCCACCTTCACTGACTGAATGCATGGCATAGGGCCTCCCATAACGCGCGCGCAAGGGAGATAGTACCGGAAAGATTTTTAGCCGTTTTGACTAATAAGCTGATCAGGATTATATCAGTGCCAGCTGTTTAAAATCCGGGAATGGAGATTATGCTGATTACGAAGTGGCGTCTGATATAACATGCCTGCGGCAGAGTTTCCGGGGCGAAATTCCGGCTTCGGCTTCGGCTTCGGCTTCGGCTTCGGCTTCGGCTTCGGCTTCGGCTTCGTGGAGGGTACTGATGACCTGTTCGTCGGAAAACCGTTTCTTTATGGTGTCTCATCACGTGACTGATGAAGACATGACTAGCACAGTGGTGTGTTATTTAACGACGAGCAGATCAAACAAGCGCTCGGCAGCAGCGCTATAAAGTAGATCCTCTGTAAAAAGTTAATCCAGAAGCGTGCGGTGTGCATTTTGATACAGGCATTCAGGGCGCGCTCAAAGATTAGCCAGCTCAATACTTAAGAGAATATTTTTTAATTTTATCGAAAAGAGTGCTTTTGGCAATTTTCAGCGCATCCGCAGTTTTTGTTAAGTTTCCGCCTTGCTGATGCAATTCGACAAGAATGATGCTTCGCTCAAAGCTTTCAACCATTTGTGTTAATGTTTTCTCATCATTACTGTCATCATGAGCGTCATGAATACCGAGTACAAACCTCTCAGCCTGATTGCGTAGCTCTCTGACATTACCCGGCCAGTTATCGGACATTAAGTTACGCAGATAGTGCTGTTTTACTTCTGGTATCGGGCGTTTAAAGGTCAGAGCAAACTGACTCACAAAGAGATTAAACAGTAAGGGGATGTCTTCAACTCTATCGCGTAGGGGAGGAACTTCAATGTTTATCACATTAAGTCTGAAGTATAATCCAGCATGGAATAATCCAGCTTGCACAAGCTCTGACAGGTTGGTTTTACTCGCAGCAATAATTCGAACATCAACCGGGATGCTTTCATTTGAACCTAAACGTTCGAAAGATCTTTCTTCCAGAGCCCTTACAAGCTTAACTTGCATCGCTAATGGCAGACTTTCAATCTCGTCAAGGAAAAGCGTCCCTTTGTCTGCATATTCAATTTTACCAATTCGAACTTTTAGTGCTCCAGGAAATGCGCCCGAATCACAGCCAAAAAAAACGATATCAAAAATAGACTCAGGTAAAGCCCCACAATTTAATGCAACAAAAGGCCCTGCCCTTTCGCTAATTTCGTGAATACATTTGGCGACAAGTTCTTTTCCTGTGCCTGTCTCACCATAAACAATTATGTTAGCCGGAGTCACAGCGACATCTTTTATTCTTTCTTTCAATTCATGAATGGCAATCGAGTTTCCAATTAATTTGTTATCGAGTGTATTTGCGTCTGCGAGCTTACGACGCAACTGATTATTTTCATGAATTAGCCGGCGCTTATCCAATGCTCTAAAAACAATATTAATTAATTGCTGGGGAGTAAAGGGCTTAGTCAGGAAGTCATAAGCTCCATTATGCATAGCTTCAACAGCCGTCTCAATATCTCCATGCCCTGTAATGATAATAACCGGTACATCTGGATCTGTCTGATTAAACTCTTTTTGAAAAATAAACCCACTTTTACCCGGTAGTTTCATATCTGTCACTATAACGCCATGAAGGCGCAACGCGGGTAAAAGATAGCGAGACTCTTCTACCGAAGAAACACCAACGGCATGCAATTTTTCAAGCTTTAAAGCCTGGACACAGCCTAACTGAATATCTGAATCATCTTCTATGACTAGTACGTCTATATTGTTCATAAATCAGTTATCCTGGTTAATATTAGCTAGCGGCAAACGTACAACAAAGCACGCACCTGCCTTTCCATTCTCCGCACTGAGCGTCCCATTATAAGACTGGATGATATCGGCAGAAATTGATAAGCCCAGGCCTAAACCACGATTTAGTTTAGTCGTAAAAAAGGGATCGAAGATTTTTTCTGCATTTTCTTCTGAAATTCCTACCCCATTATCTTCAATCTTAATTACAGCAAAGTTATTTTCAATAGCCCATTCAGCAGTTACGATCCTTGCAGTCTGGTTTTCTATTACAGCATCAAGCGCATTACTTAGCAGGTTAACAAACACTTGTTCTAATCTTATATTATTACACATACACCAAACATCAACATCTGTTGAAAGTTTAGTAAATCTGCAATCATTCTGCCTGAAAAGATGGCTTATTAACAACATGGCATTATCTAAACTCGCGCTTACCGACACCGGGCCGACTGAATCATCTTTTGATCTGGAAAAAGTTCGTAACTGATTACTGAGTCGGCCAATGAAATCAACAGATTTTAAAACCCTTAAAAGGTTATCTTTTGCTTCATCTGTGGCACCTATATCGATTAGTTTCAGTGCATTCGCTGACAACATATTGATAGCTGACAAGGGTTGATTAATTTCATGTGCCAGCCCAACCGACAGCTTTCCGATGGTAGCTAGCTTTTCTTTATGTAATAGTTCATTTTGTGTATCTCTCAGCGCTTTTTCGGTTGACATCCGCTCCTGAATCTCCGCCTCAAGCTGCTTACTTCGTTCAAACAATTCACTTGTTCGTTGGTTAACAATATACTCCAGCTTTTCTTTTTTTATTTCTAATGCTTGCTGTTTTTCAAACCTAAGCTTAATAATTTGTCCTCTTTGATTCATTGCATAAATGAGTATCAGTATCAAAGCCAACGTCAAATTTACAGCGACAATGGATGGCAGCACAGCCCATACTATCTGGCTTAGTGGAACCAGACCCGCAATGATCATGTTTATTTCCGGAATGTAGTTATAGTAATAAACATAATGTGAGTTATTTACTAAGGCTATTCCAGCACGATTACCCAGGGAGAGTTCCCATTTAACATCCTCCCCCTGAATTACTGCATTATAATATCTTTTTTCATTGATAATTTTCTGACTATCTTCCAGTGCAAGTTTATTGACCACATGATAGAACCAGTCAGGATTGGAGGAATATGCAACGATCTTGTTTCTATCCAGCAAAACTGTGTGATAGTTGTTATTTTTATTCTTTATGTGGTCATTCAAATTTATTTTTGTAACTACCACCCCTTTTTTAACACCATTAACATAGATGCCATTCGCCTGATAATACCCTGATATCAAGCTTGATATTCCAACGCCAAAATAGCCAATGGTTTTATTGGGTTCAACCTTCTGAAAGTAAGGACGATGAGATAAATTGTAACCTATAGCACTTTTATCGTCATCATCATCGCTACTGGCAACAACCTTCCCTCGATCATCTAAGAGATATAAAGCCAGTGCATGAGTTTGTTTTTTTATCGCGCTAAGATATCGATTTAATTCAACATAATCCTCATCGTTTTTATCGACGATTTCCAAAAAGTTGATGATATGCTCATTGGTAGCCAGAGAGTAAGGTATGAACTCATAACGCTTAACTCTCAACGTTAACTCAAGACCCTTCTGATGTAGTTCAGTATTCAGAAATTTTATACGTTTATGCACACCATCATAAATGATAGTCAATGAGGAAATAATAATAACAATCATTATCATCAGTAACAAAAATCTACCGCGCACGAAAAATCCAGAGCGAACTCCAAACTTTCCAATTTTGATTTTCACACTATCTCGCCTGATCGTTTTGCAGAAGCGACCCATTATAGTCTAAAGACGTAATAAATTAAGCAACTTTATAAACAGAATGAACATATGATCCCCCCGCTGGTGAAAAGCCCTGACGCTGAGGCATTAAAAAAATTAAGCCACCATCTTAAAAAACAGTGAAATCCGGATTTCCGAACCAGAAAAGAAAATTCATTCCGGCTAGCCGAATTATTTTAAAAATTCAATTATTTAATAATTACTCCAGACTCCTGGATTGATCCTGATCATAATTTATTATCCCGGCAAAGAAATATACTCATTCCCGAAAACGGCGGATATGAAATCAGGGTATTACTTAATATTAATACACTGCACCAGACTCCATCTTTCAATGTGACTTACTTCTAAATTATTCTTAACAGGCTTTTCTTTAAGAGGGGTTGCTCGTTGTGATTATTATACATTCCATTTTCCAAATGAGCCCGGAGATAGCATTATTCATCGCATTAGCTTTTGGCGCCTGGATTGGTAAATTCAGGTTTGGTAAGTTCCAGCTTGGTAGTGTTGCTGGCGCATTGGTTGTTTCAGTCATTCTTAGTCAGTTTGGAGTTACTATAGATGACGGCATCAAAGGCGTTCTTTTTGCACTCTTCATTTATGCAGTGGGTTTCGAGAGTGGGCCTCAATTCTTCAGTTCACTGGGATTGAAGTCTATAAAAGAAATCATTCTTGCTGCTGTTCAGGCTCTTACCGCATTCGCAACTGTCGTCATTTTGGCCAGGATATATGACCTGGACAAAGGGACTGCATCTGGCATCGCGGCGGGTGCATTAACTCAATCAGCAATTATTGGTACCGCTAGTTCTGCTATAGATAAATTAGGTTTAAGCGCATCTGTGACACAAAACCTGCAATCAAATGTTGCTATAGGGTACGCCGTAACCTACATATTTGGTTCGCTCGGTGCCATCATCTTATGTGTGAATGTTCTTCCCTGGTTCATGCGACGCGGCTTGCGAGAAGATGCCATTAAAGCTGAAGCTGAACTTTTAAATGGTCAAAGGAATTACTGTCCCGGAGAAACGTCAGCGCTTCCCCAACTTGTAGGAAGAGTATATAAAGCCGGGCAAGCAGCAGGCCGAACTATTTCACACATAGAGAGTCTGAGCACATCCGGTAAAGTTACAATTGAGAGAGTTAAGCGTAATGGTAAGATTATTGGCCTAAGCTCTAATCTTGTCATTGAAAAAGACGATGTTTTATTAATCGTAGGACGTCGTTCAGGAATCATTCAACTTGAAAAAACGTTGGGCCCGGAAACAAATGACCGGGATGGTATGGATATGGTAGTAGCAACCAGAGACATTATTATCTCTGGTAAAGAATATGCAGACAAAACAATTGCTCAATTACTCTTAACAAATAAAACCCTGCGCCACGGCGTTTACTTCTTGCGCCTAAGCAGAGGTCAAAGATCAATTCCACTGTTAAATTCAACCATTGTGAAACCCGGTGATGTTGTAACCGTATATGGTCTGGATGAAGATATACAAAGACTTGCTCAGAGTGTAGGCCCGATCATCACGGTTAATGAAAAAACTGACTTTATTTATCATGGTTTAGGTATTGCTGCAGGTTTACTGGTTGGGCTTGGAGTAGTTCATCTCGGCGATATACCTTTAACCTTAGGTGCAGGTGGTGGCGCGCTGTTCTCCGGACTGCTTTTTGGCTGGTATCGTTCGCGCCATATGGTCAGGGGTAATATGCCTACAGCAGCCTCTGGATTATTAAGAGATTTAGGCCTGGCCGGGTTTGTTGCTGTCGTAGGATTACAATCCGGCCAACAAGCAATACACACTATAGCTGAACGTGGTTTATCTATTTTTGTCATTGGATTAGTGGTAACAGTTGTTCCTTTACTTATCACAATGCTAATTGGTCGTTATATTTTACGTTATGACAATACCGCTGTTTTCGCTGGCGCTTTATCCGGTGCACGTAGTGCTAATCCCGCATTTGGTGAGATTCTTGCAAAGTCCGGCAATTCAGTTCCTACCGCGCCTTTCGCAATCACCTATGCCCTCGCTAATGTATTCCTGACGCTGTTAGGACCATTAATTGTTGCTTTTGTATAACCAATAAAGAGACCTGAATATGAACGATTTAAAAAAACTTTCCCAGCTCAGTCCATTTGAACTCAAAGATGAATTAATTAAGCTGGCATCGAACAATCAGAATCATATTATGCTTAACGCAGGGCGTGGAAATCCTAATTTCCTTGCAACGTTGCCCCGCCGTGCCTTTTTCCAGTTAGGTTTGTTTGCCGCGAGTGAATCTGAACTATCTTATTCTTACATGAAGCAAGATATCGGCGGCATCCCTGACGGGGAAGGCATTGTTGAGCGCTTTGAACGCTTCACTAATGAAAACATTCACCTTCCGGAAGTGGGCTTTTTGCGTAGCTCTTTAAGCTATGTAAAAGATCAGCTAGGTTTGCCAGGCAAGGCCTATCTCAAAGAAATGGTGGAAGGTATTCTGGGTTGCAATTATCCGGTACCATCGCGCATGTTGGAAATTAGCGAAAAAATCGTTAGCCATTATTTGCTACGCGAAATGTCAGGCAGCGATGCTTCGACTGAGGATGTTAAAATTTTTGCCGTTGAAGGTGGAACGGCTGCCATGGCATATATCTTTGATTCACTAGAGAAAAACCACCTGGTCAAAAAAGGGGATAAAGTGGCTATCGGTATGCCCGTTTTCACACCCTACATTGAAATTCCACAGCTGGATGAGTATGCTTTTGAGATAGTGAAAATAAACTCTGACGCTGAAAATAACTGGCAATACAGTGATGCAGAACTTGATAAATTGAAAGACCCAGCAATCAAAGTATTCTTCTGCGTTAACCCAAGCAATCCGGCCTCAGTCAAACTTGACGAACGCTGCCTGTGCAGGATCAAAACAATAGTTGAAGATTTCCGTAAAGATTTAATTATTATCACAGATGATGTCTATGGAACATTTGCAGATGATTTTAAATCGCTTTTTTCTGTATGTCCCCACAACACAATTCTGGTCTACTCATTCTCAAAATACTTCGGTGCAACCGGTTGGCGTTTGGGAACGATCGCCATCCATAAAAATAACATTTTAGATGATAAGATTAAGGAACTACCACTTGAGAATAAAGAGGAATTAAATCGACGTTATACTTCTATCATCACTAATGTAGAAGATTTAAATTTTATTGACAGACTGGTTGCTGATAGCCGCGCCGTCGCTTTAAACCATACCGCAGGCTTATCTCTGCCGCAACAAATCCAGATGGTATTGTTTTCTTTATTTGCCCTGATGGATGAAAACAATAACTACAAGAATACACTTAAAAAGGTTATTCGGCAGCGTCAATCTACTCTATATCGCGAGCTGGGTGTATCAGTACCACAAGATTCACATTCAGTAGACTATTATACCCTGCTCGATTTGGAAAAAATTGCGACAGAGTTATATGATACTGATTTTGCATCATGGGTCAGGAGTAACTTCTCCCACAATGAGTTATTTTTCCGCATTGCTTCCGAAACGGGAATTGTACTACTTCCCGGGAAAGGTTTTGGTAGCGAGCATCCATCTGGCCGGGTTTCATTGGCCAATCTTAATGAATACCAATACGCTAATATCGGGCGTCTGTTGAAAAAAATGGCAGATGAATATTATCTGGAATTCAAAAATGCGAATAATGTATAGCAACTAGCTAGCTTGATTTAAAAATACTGCGTTGTGACAGGCCTTCAAGGCGTTTCGCCAAAGACTTCTTTATTATCTGGTGAAAACAGCGCAGGTAGACTTAGCTCAGTCCGGTTGATAATAAAACCGTCCGGACTGAGCCTTTTCAGGTGTGCAGAAAGGGTTATTGCAGCGCCTTACGCAGGGTAGTGACGACCTCTTCGGTGGTTTCAACGGCATTAGTTGCCACGTCAATTGCCCCACCATCACCTTTTTGCCGCGGATCTATTCAATCAGATCCATCGGCACGCGCGAGTTCTGGCACTCCAGCGAAATGATGTCGCTGGCTGATTTCTTTAGTGAACACCTCTTCATACTGCCGCCACTAGGTAACCCGCGTCTTCTTTCAGTCGGTGTTGGCTTTAATGTCATAGCCGTTATCACTATGCGTGTTCCGTTATGTCTATGAGAAATATTTACAAGGTCAACTGGTTTCAGGTCCTATCAGATATCAGCGGTAAAGGCTGCTCACTCCAGGCTATTGCGGAAGAGGTGAATGTGGTGCCCGCGACTCTGATGGGCTGGAAAAAAGGGTTAAGTCCCCGACCTCATACTGGAGATGCACTGATTGAGTTCCGGCGCCATGTAACAGACGCTATTGTTGACCTTTGCCCAGGATAACATCATAAGTTTTACCAGTAGAACACGGTGGATACAGCTCTGAATGATTGTGCTGGTTATAGTCAGATATGCCTATTCCACAGATGTGTTCTTACCCGCGACATTGTCACTGACGGGAAGCAAAACGATAACTATAAACAGTGTTCTTAAATAACAAGAAAAATCAAACGCCTGTCAATTTTCAGTCAACTCAGTGATAATTCGTCCACCACAAAGAGAATGTCGAAAGGAGGCACTGGCGATGACTGTTTCTATAGGGGTGCTTGCCGGTATGGGGCCGCGGTCTACAGCCCCGTTCATTGATATGCTGGTGACAGAGTGCCAGGTCGGATACGGCGCGAAATATGATATGGATTTTCCTAAAATGCATATCATCTCGTTGCCAACGCCTTTCTGGCCGGGCAAAAAAATTGATAATAATGCGATGATCGCAGCCCTGCAGCAGGGTATTTCCGAACTCGTTCAGGCAAAAGTAAGTCTGATAGCCGTTCCCTGTAACCTTGCACACTGCTATTTTGCGGAAATGAAAGCGGTGAGCGCGGGTATTCCACTGCTTCATATCGCAGACTGCGCTCTGGAGTCACTGCCTGCAGAAGTCAGCAGAGTAGCTGTTCTGGCTACAGAACCTACGCTGGAAGCAGGTTTCTATCAGGCGCGGATTGAAGCTTCTGGTAAAGAGATTATTGATTCACCTCTGCTTCGTGACATGACCACTTCGTTGATTGGACGGGTTAAAACCAGCGGTTTTCATGACCCCGATGTACAGGCAGAGTGGCAGAATTTAATGTCTGCAGTGGCAAATCTTGAGGTTGAGGCTCTTCTGATTGCCTGTACAGATCTTAGTCCCCTGATAACTGAAAATGCTTTCAGCTTTGTCATCGTGGATACGGCGGCTGGCCTTTCCAGCGCGACCATTAAAAACTACAGGCGACTGTCCGCGGAAACGACAGGCGGCAGCCATAATAACGGCTAACCTGCTGTCCGCTTCTCGCTAATGGCGAACGATGCGCCTGAACAGAACTATTTTGTGCCAGAAGCAGGTGTTGCAAACACGCAGGCAGGTTAACACATAGCGTGCTGGCCTTACGTTAAGACAGGCCATAGCCGTTGTTCAAAAGTCGTCAGCAGGATGAAGGGAGGTCAGAACGATCTCCTCGTGTCGTCGGATGTGAAATGACAATAAATTCTACCGGAGACCCGGTGTCGTTTCTGGCCTGATGCTTTGACCCCGGTGGAATTTCCAGCCCCTGCAAAGCGTTAATATTGTGCAATTCGCCTTCCAGCTCCATAGAAAGAACGCCATTGAGAACAAAGAAAAACTGTCTGGAAACGGAGTGAAAGTGTCGCTTTTCAGACGTGCCTGGAGGCATTTTTTCATGAATAACCAGCATGTCCTGACGGTTTACCAGATACCAGCCTTCGCAATCATCGCCCCAGAAATAATGCTCTGCATTTTCCTTTGAAATCATCGCCCTTCTCCTGTTTACATCTGCCCGTCTATCAAGACCTTAAGAAAGTTATACTGATAAATGCTATCGTTTCGCAACTGGTATACTTTTAATTAATTCCCTACAGCGCTGAACTACACCGTTCAGCCTCTCTGACAGGCATGAATGTATCGGCATAGCAGCATTTTAACGGGACCTTAAAGTTCTTAGTCCGCTCAAATATGGCGCCTGTTGTTCTCACCTACGCCGGAACCCCTTCCGAATCGCATAGGGCGCATCAGATATTGCATTCACGTCACATCTTGCCGTAGTGACCTTCTCAACCCAGACGCTCTGCCAGTTTCAGGTCACACTGCGCCTGCATGCTCCAGGGAATTGCACCAGACCGCTTTGTGCCAGAAACGCACATTGCTAATCCCCTGACACACGCTAAACAGTTTGAAGTGCAGCTTATTTCTGTTCCCTATGTAAAAAGGCATTAACTGAAAGATGTCACTTAACTTCCTCATATATATCTACATCCACACATAGTCATCAGGAAAAGGATGAATGAAGATGCTGAGAGGTAAAAGAGCTGTTATTACCGGTGGAGGCGGGGGATTTGGCCAGGTGTAGTGGCACACTGAATTTGGCCACCTGAACAGAGGTGATATCATCACCTCATAGTCAAAACAGGTGACATTATGACCGGACGTAACAGACGCAATTTTAGCCCCGGGTTTCGCCTCGAAGCTGCTCAGCTTGTACTCGATCAGCACTACACCGTTGCCGCCGCTGCCGCTGCCACAGCGATGAGTGTCGGCAAATCCACGATGGACAAATGGGTTCAACAACTGAAAGATGAGCGAGCGGGAGAATCACCCATAGCTTCACCCATGACACCTGAGCAGATTGAGATACGTGAGCTAAAGAAAAGACTTCAACGCGTTGAAATGGAAAGAGATATATTAAAAAAGGCTACCGCGCTCCTGATGTCAGACTCCCTGAACAGTTCTCATTAGTTGAGAAACTCAGGGCGCGGTTTCCCGTTGCCGTTGTGTGCAATGTGTTTGGGGTTCATCGCAGCAGCTATAAATACTGGCGGCAACCAAAAAAGCCTGATGCCACGCGAGTGACATTACTCAGTCTTGTTCGTGAAAGTTATCGCGAAAGTAATGGTTCCGCAGGTGCTCGTAATATTGCCGCGATGCTCACAACCAAAGGTATAAAACTGAGCCGCTGGCGGGCAACAAAGCTGATGAAAGAGCTTCGTCTCATCAGTTGTCAGCAGCCTGGCCATCGATATAAGAAGGCGTCTAAGGAACACGTAGAGATCCCCA
Source organism: Pantoea sp. X-Soil-MYKO-1785 (assembly GCF_059730675.1). Taxonomy (NCBI): domain Bacteria; kingdom Pseudomonadati; phylum Pseudomonadota; class Gammaproteobacteria; order Enterobacterales; family Erwiniaceae; genus Pantoea; species Pantoea sp. X-Soil-MYKO-1785. Next base: position 204,373 of record NZ_AP036001.1, on the reverse strand, counting down.
ATTATCCGGAACGCCAGTTTGCTGTAACCGGGCCTAATCAGGCCTGGTGCGGTGATGTGACTTATATCTGGACGGGTAAACGCTGGGCTTATCTGTCCGTAGTGCTTGATCTGTTTCCCCGTAAACCGGCTGGCTGGGCTATGTCATTTTTCCCGGATTCTGCACTGACAGCTAAAGCGCTGTCCATGGCCTGGGAAGCGCGAGGAAAGCCGGCTGATTTACTGTATCACCCGGATCAAGGCAGCCACTCTACCAGCAGGAATTTCAGACAATTACTGTGGAGATATCAGATAAAGCAAAGCCTGAGTCGCCGGGGAAATTGCTGGGATAACAGCCCAATGGAACGGTTCTTCAGAAGCCTGAAAACAGAGTGGGTACCGGATAATGGCTACGCGAATTTTAGCCAGGCCAGCAAGGCAATAACGAATTACATCACAGGATATTACAGCCAGCCCAGACCCCATCAATATAATGGTGGTTTGACGCCGAATGAATCAGAAAGATTGTTCTTGAAAAACTCAAAAGCCGTGGCCAGTTATTGTTGACCACTACAGTTCGCTGAAGACTTGATGTCGGTTATAAAAAGCATTTTACCTGACTCACGAGCAATTAAGTCTGAGCGCCGGCAAATAGTAAACCTGTAAAGGAAATCACAGATTATAAAACGGGGCCTTATTCGGCCCCATTTTCATCTCCTGATAATCACGAGTGACGTATGTCAAAACCAGACTTCAGCCTGAACACCAAAATTCCAGGTCCCGCCCGAAGTAAATCCAACGCTGCCAAAATCATCATTTAAAGCATAGCTATCAAGTTCCTTTGACCAGTTCATGTACGTTGCGAAGAACCGGATTTCGGGTCGCGCTTTAATGTCGAACACATCACCCACTTTAAAAGTTGGAGCAAAAGTCAGCTTGTAAAAATCACCGGATACGCGCTGATAATTCGCAACATTTCCGTCATTCATATATGTGCGGCCATTTGAATTCAGGTTCATGTATTGCCATGATGCTTCGTAGAGCAATGCAAAATTCTGCGTAATTGCCTGCGATGCCCTCAGATTAAAAGTAGCCCAGTCATACCTGTCACCGTCCCGATAACGATCTTCGCTGTGCTGCGCGATTACCGAAGGGGCAATTTCCCAAGTGCTGTTTAAAGGAAGAATGCCATACGATGCAAAACGAACGCTTTTAGCCTCTGCCGTCAGATCACCGTCACTTCCCGGCTGCCGCGCTTCTGCACCGAGTCCCCGACCGAATTGCAGCGCAGACTCAGAAGATCCTCGCGTGATGCCGTAGAATTTTTCTTTATCATGGTACGCTAACATGCTGTAAATACCGCTTTTGGCCGTATTATCACTGCGTAAAGCGTAACTGCCAGTGGTCGAAGTGTTATCTTTCAGATCATCGTTTCCCTGTGCGCTCATGCCGGTAATCATCCACTGCCAGTTGTTCCAGAATGTATTGGCCGTCAGCATAACGTTCTGTACATCGTTATCGTCATATCTGTCGCTGCCCAAATCTCCGAAATTCCTTGCATAAACGGAAAAATCGCTGCTCAGTTTATCCGTCCATCTGACGTCATTGATACCGCCACCGGTGCCTCCCAAAAAGACTATATCGCTGTCGGTGAAATGAATATCAAAGTTATCCCGGTCAAAACGTTTACCCGCCCAGAGTGTTGAATCTGTGAACACGCTGCCAAAGCTTGGTAAGTCACCCATTTCGACATAAAGTTGTCGGATATTCATATGATGGCTGTCATTGTCCTGTACCCAGGGGTCCGGATTGTTAGCGCCGTCTGCCAGCATGGCTTTGAATTTCGCGTGAGAACCGTCACTGAACCGCATGTTTTTAATAAAGCTGAGTTCGACGTAGTTATCTTTCTCATTCCCCAGCCGCCCGACATGCGCATCCCCTCCGATAGAACTGGCTGGCGATACGCCAGGCCCGCCCCGGGCTCCTCGTCCGTTATTGTTAATCAGCATTCCTGAACGTGCATATCCTGAAAACTCGAAGCCGTTATTGTCGTCTTCAGATCGTTTGACATCGGTCTGAAGCGAACTGTCAGCCAGCCCGTCAACGGCTTGCGTTGCAGAAGCTTCTTTGACATGTATAGCCGCAACTTTCTTTTCGGCCGCTACAGCACGCTGTTCAGCCCGACTGGCTTTCACTTCCAGATTATGCGTCTCCTGCCTGGCTCTTTTGGCCTCTTCTTCCGCATGACTGAGACGTGCTTCCAGCAGTGCAAGTCTTTCTTCAACACTCAATTTTGATGCTGCCTGTCCCGACGAAGAATACAACAAGGTCCCCGCCAGCGCGCAAGCAAGCGCAGCGTTAGATTTATTTAGGTGCATAGCGGTTCCGTTATTTTAAATCAGCTTTAAGCTCTGAAATTATATTCTCATCAGCGATTTTTTTTACCGCATTGAGGCTTTTTTTTTGGTCATCTAATTCTCGCCTTATGTTCTCATACTGATAATCAAGCCTGTAAAAATAACGCATCCAGGCCATTGAAATAACAATCAGCAAAGCGGGGATATATAAATAACAAGCCTTTATCGCAAACAAAGCCGCAGGTGTCTGTACCTGGTTTGCTACATAACCACTAGAAGAGAGTAAAATTCCGGTTACGGCTCCAGCGCCGGCCATTGCCACTTTCCCAAGAAATCCGTTCACTGAAGTCAGTATTCCGGCAGTATTAATACCTGTCTTCCATTCACCGTAATCTACAGGATCCGCCTGCATTGAAAAATAAATAGCCAGGCGCTGGCCTGCACCTACAGAAAGAATAAACGCACCCGTCAGCAAAATCCATACCTCATTGCTCAGCATCATCAGAAGCATTCCGGCAAGATTTATAAGACTGGCAAGAAGGTATAAATTAATTTTTTTCATTCTTGCAGAAAGCCAGGGTACCGTCAGTGTACCGAGCAGGGGAACAAACGTTGAAATCCCAGCGGCTGCTGAAGTTATTTCATCGCTGCCGACCTGATAGGTAAAAAAATATACAAGCGCACCTGTTTGAAAGAAAAATGCTCCCCACATGAAAATGATATTAGTGGCAAATATTTTCCATGGTCCATTATCTTTAAGACCTAGCCAGGCTCTTTTTATCGTCATTTTTTCCTGTGTAACATGAATCTTTTCTTCAACAAATCTGAAACTGATAAGCAGGAAAAAGCTGGCAATGCACCCGAACAAAACAGCTGTATATAAGAACCCGTCAGACTGGTTACCGTTCCCCAGTGATTTAACCAGCGGAAGTGTCGCAACGGCAACCAATGTAGAACCTAAAGAACCCAGTATTATGCGGATGGTGGATAGGGTTGTACGTTCACGCGCATCGCTTGTGAGAAACGGAAGCATGGCGCTGAACGGAATATTCACCAGGGTATATAAAAGTGAAAGGCATAAATATGTAAGGAAGGAATAAGCAATTTTTCCGGTTAAAGAAAAATCAGGCACCCAGAAGGCAAGAATACACAGCAGGCCAAAAGGAACAGCACCAATCAGCAGCCACGGACGGCAGCGTCCCCAGCGAGTCGAGGTATTATCAATAACAAGCCCCATCAGGACGTCAGCGACCCCATCAATTAATCGGGTAGCCAGAAACATGATGCCGGCATAGTAGCCGGGAAGCCCCATAATATCGGTATAGAAAAACATCAAATATAAAGAAATTAACTGCCAGACCAGATTACAGGAAAAATCTGCTATACCGTATCCCAGCCTTTGTTGCCATAATTTTAGGGTAGAGGTCATAATGTTCTCTCTTTTTATTATTTACGAAGCAACCACGATGGAGTACAGCTCCATGCATGGCAATAACTGTTAATGACTGGACTTCCGTAGGGAGAGAGGCTGGCGTCCGCAGGATCAAAGACTTCCCAGAATGTATCCGCACCAAAATCGGCCATTGCGCCCCAGTAGGATTTTATGACGTTAACGGCCTCATCACGCTTGCCGCATTTCAGTAAGGCTTCAACGTAATGGTGCATCATGTAAGGTGTTTTCATGTGGATTTGGGGTGATGTGCTGTGTAAGCGGTCCAGTAGCTCTCTCTGAAAACTTACATCTCCGACATCGGCAAGTATCAGCCAGACCTGAGAAGCCCACGAAACCTGTTTAAACTTTCCACTCGTGAAGAAACCAGACTGCTCATCCCAGAGCGAAGTCATCACCCCTTTAACCAGACGTTCTTTCAGTGCATATAAGTAATGAAGGCTCTCCGGAGCGACAGCTTTTGCAAGCGTAATGGCTTTACTAACGCAATATATAAACACCCCTTGCGCGGCCGCTTGTTTATTCAGTGATTCATGCCAGTCAATAAACGCCCACCACTCTTCGGAGTCGCTGAAGACGCCCTGTGCATCAAGGCGGTTTACGGCCAGATCTATTTGCTGTTTAGCCGTGGGCCACAACTCCCGGGCAGATTCCTTATCATTAGTCTGTTGAAAATAGTCAGCCAGCGTGGCGACAAAAAAGAGTGAGTAGTCCAGGAGGTAAGTATCATCCGCCTGTACCTCAGGTTGCATAAACAGGTTTGCCGAAACCATGCCGTCGTTACGCGTCACGCCAGCAAAGAGATACAGGCAACGTTTCACGAGATCGTTATGTTGGAAGGTGGCGTAGTTCACAAGTGCCTGAAGGCGTAAATCACCGAGCCAGAGACGGCGATCACGCTTGGGGCCGTCCTCGAAAACCGACTGCATGCAGTTTTTGAGCGTCAGCACGCTGATATCATCGATTTTCTGAAGCAGAGGATCGCTGAAAATCTTGCCCGGATTTTTACCGGCCGCAGACGTTACGCTGATGAACTGAACATTGCTCAGCCGGACGCCAAATTTTCGGGATGTCGCAATAATGCGCACTTTTATGTAACGACAGCAGTAGCGTCTTTCAAGCACGATCTTTTCAGGCATTACGTCATAGTATTTATCTTCCTGCTGTAGCCAGGAGCTGCTCAGCCAGCCCTGATAAGCAGAGAAATCCTCGGCGACTTCAGCTGTAATTTCACCAAAGATGTACTTCATATGCACCGGGGCATCCTGTGGGCTGCCCACTGTTTCGGCAGATATTTCCAGATATCCCACGCAGTGCGTACCCAGATCCAGAATGAATTCCTCACCGCCGTACCACACGATTTCTTCCAGCTGCCTGACAGTTCTTCCCGGCTCTGCGCGCCAGCCGTGACGTAAAGAATTATCCCTTATCATGTGTACCTCCCCGACGGGAGATACTGCGTGCTTGTTGATAACCGGATCGGCTAACCTGGCTTTGGTCAGGAAAATTTCATTTCGGTTAGTTATATGCTGTTTAATTTGCTGAAAACCCTGTGACATTACCATCTCCTTCAGTTGATGCAGAAGATGGTAGGGCTCGTCCTGATATGGTGGCGTTTCTTCTTAAGACATCGATCTGCGTTTACTGTCAGTCAGGAAAAGGTAGGGCCGGGCAGCATCACAAAACCGACATCACGGCTGGATAGTGCAACGGGATTCTTTTAGTGTGGTGCCATTAAGTCCGAACCGAAAAACATGCAAAATGTATAAGCTTCATATTGACGAATACTTCGCAAAAACCAGTGACCAGTTTTCCGTATACACCAGTAATCCGGAAGACAACGATCGTGAGCATTGCCATGAATTCGATGAATTAGTTATGGTTGAACAAGGCCACGGGTTGCATGTTTTGAACGGTAAGCCTGGCTATGTACAGGAAGGTGATGTGTTTTATGTCCGATCCGGTGATTTCCATTTTTATGATGAACTTGGCACACTTAAGCTTACAAACATTCTGATTAACAAGACTACCGGATTTAAATACCTGACAAATGTTGATTTTATTTTGAATCAACTCCAGCGACATAATTCCTGTCAGCCCGGATGGATAAACCCTGAACAGAGGCAGCAAATCCTCAGTATTACGCAGCACCTTTCTGCTATAAAAACTGACGGTGATGTAACAGAGCTGGGCAAGGCTCACGAGGAGGCTGTATTTTTCCAGCTCATCATGTCGATAACACATTCCACACAGCAGGCGAGCAAAAGCCATACTAAATTCAGAACCTACCAGCTAATCAGCTGGTTACAGGAAAACTGTTTTGATGAAGTAAACTGGGATGCACTTGAAGCCCAGTTCTTGCTGACGCGTCGTACCATTCACAGGCAAATCAAAGAAACAACCGGTATGACCCCTGAAGGTTTCCTTAAAAGATTACGTCTGGTGACTGCGCGGGCAAAGATTCGCGAATCAGATGATCTCATAACGGCAATAGCTTTTGATTGTGGTTTTACTAACAGCAACCACTTCTCTACCTGCTATAAGGATGCTTTTGGACATACTCCTAGCCAGGAACGACTGTTTCATCAGTTACTGCGAAGAAAATAAAAATATTGAGAACTGCCATAGCTGAACAGTGCACGCCAAAACGCTGACTCTCACCACCGCAGTATCTACGATAGAAATGAGCTAACAAAGAATTCCGATAACTGATTGTGCGACTTCACCACCACTTTTTTTACAAGAAAATGTCCGCTTCTTGCTCATAACAGGTGCTGTCTGCTACCTCACCTACCCCTGAACCGCTCCGGAATTTCATAGGGCGCATCAGATATTGCGTTCACGTCACGGCGCCCTTCTCACCTTAAACTTTTACCCCTCCGCCAGTCGCTGAGCCAGCTTCAGGCCTTACTGTGCCTGTCTGAACTGTCTCCCTTCTGATCGCCAGAATGCGCGAAATCCAGCAATCTGGGCGGGTTCTGGTAGCTTATCAAGGGTTATGCCTGCCACTGCTGCAATCTGAATCAGATCAGAAGATGGTTGCCACTCAGGATGCATGGTGAACCGTACCTGTGGTACCTGCGAAAAGATATGACATGTTCACATGCTTGCTACCGGGTCATTCAGAGGCACAGGATCTGCCAGATTTCGTTGCGTTACCCCGGATGCGTTACGCATGTCCGTTACGCCAGGAGATGTTTCACCGTAATGCTGCGTCGTAACGTTACACTTTGCCTTCTGACGCTCACGATAACGCCGCTGCCGCACTGCTCCTTTTGAAGCTCACTGATTTACAGGGACATTGTTTTCACGAAAATCCGGTAAAATTATGCAGCGGTTTTCCGCATCGAAAATAGCACATCCGACAGTGGCCATCGCTTCACCGGAGCTATCGAATTTTGTCAGGACATCCACTAATTGAGATCGACGTTACACGTACGCTGCTGGGTCATAAAAGACAGGAGATGACAGATAAATATAACGACGATCGTGACCAGGGATGGAAGCATCTGGCGGTCAAAAATAATCCGCTTTGCAGAAGAGTTTTGCAGGGGTTTTGCAGAAGACCCTTTTTACAGCCGCTAAAACGGCGCAGATTCAGATGTACTCAGTCCGGGAGATCTCGGAAAACCGGCCGGATTATACCGTCCGGACTGAGCCTTTTCAGATGTGCAGAAAGGGGGATTATTTGCCGAGAATTTCCCGGCGCACGATGTCCGCACCGGCGCTTAACGCAGCCAGTTTGCCGCTGGCGACCTGACGGGATAACGGCACCATGCCGCAGTTGGTCGACGGATAAAGTTTATCTGCATCAACGAATTGCAGCGCCTTACGCAGGGTACTGGCGACCTGTTCGGCGGTTTCAACGGCGTTAGTTGCCACGTCAATTGCCCCCACCATCACCTTTTTGCCGCGGATCAGTTCAATCAGATCCATCGGCACGCGCGAGTTCTGACACTCCAGCGAAATGATGTCGATGGCTGATTTCTGCAGCTTAGGGAACACCTCTTCATACTGCCGCCACTCGGTGCCGAGCGTCTTCTTCCAGTCGGTGTTGGCTTTGATACCGTAGCCATAGCGACCACAACCTGAGTTATCTATATGTTTTAAAAGGATATGATTGATAATTTCACAGACAAAGACCTGCAAATTTTAAAAAACATAATCCTCTGATTTTTCAAAAAGATATCAAAGGTTTTGCAGAAGAAAAATGAAGAGTTTTTGAGCAGGACTGTCCCGACACACCTGCTGTAAAACAAGCGCAACCTTTACCTCACAGAGGTGTTGCACACTAATTGTCACGTTTATTTTTTTTGCTCAGCGGCCGCCTGGGTTGATTAATAAAAAGGAATTCATGATGACAACTATCTTTATGAATTTCTTATCTTTTTATATACCCCAGAATTCAACAATAAAAAAATCATTTTTTTTACCGCTTATGCTTGCCCTGCGAATTGAGATTGCTAAGATAAGCCATATAGCATCAGCGTCGAATAAAAATCCTGACTGATCGATTAACAAGCAGTCGTCTTGTTTTACTGATTCGCCAGACAAATAATAAAAGAATGCTTGTTAAGCATTCATGTTGCATCACCTCATATTAATCTGCCCTTTCATTGGTGGGGCGGATATTTTTTTGCGCATTTAATCTTCCGTCAAATTTTCAGCGACCTCAACCGGCCAGCTTATATTCGGAGCATCATGAGGATCAATTCGGTATAAAGCTGCCAGGTAGGTTTTCCACTTCATTAGATTGTTTTTTTCTTCTCTGGTCAACTCACCCACATCGGATACAACATTCAGCATCCGGATTTCACGATCGGCTTCTGAAAGTAAATAACTCTTTTTTTGCAGTGCCATTTCGTAAAGCGAGTGCTTATCAGGCTCGGGCGCATCTGCCCAGCAAGGCAAGCCTTGCTCATCCGCGCCGCGTGCTTTACCTGAGGGTGGCTGCACGCAATATTTTGCCCAGATTTCATCTGATACAGGCTTTACATCATCCGGCCAGCTTCCATTTTTTCTGTAATCGGCCTCACTGTCCATCAGATAGAATGAGTTTGTCTTTGCACTAAATCCATAAATCATAATCACTTCCCTATGCTCCACCAGAAACATGCTTTCTCCTGTTCACCAAGGAAGATGGTAAACTCACGTTTTGAATAAGAATGGATACTGGGGTTGTAGGTGCTTTTATGGCCGGTTTTAGTTAACGTCACCTGAACCCCCCAGCATGCGAAAGGGAACGTCAACGGAAACAATACAGAAGTCCTGTTATCTTCTCTCGATAATTTCCCACCCTGAAAAATCAGGCCGCTAAGCTTATTCTTGTACCACCAGTAATCGCCCGCCTCACCGCAGTCCAATGCATTTTTCATTTCACGCTGGATCCATTCTGATAACAACCCGCTGTCATTCTGGTTTTGTCCCCAGCGTTTACCAGTAATATCCCCGTTGTCAGAAAGCTTCGCCTCCACCAGACGGATTTCCCCGAGTACATCAAGGCTCCCATTAATGTGAAGATCCCCGTCGAGCTTACCACCAGTGAGAGGCAGAAAGTGCCCGCAGCCTTTAGCCTGATACCGTTCATCCGCCTGACGCAGATTAATCGCATGACCGGGCCCGGTGGCCTCAGCCACCGGCAAGGCCCCGCCTGCGCTTCCGCACATAATCCAGGCGGTTAAGGCGCTGTCCCAACGGACTTCAACGGTTCCGCTGCTGACAATTTCACCCCCAAGCAGTTCGGTATTTACAGATGAGAAAATGGGATATGCAGCGCTTCCATTTATGGAGAGCGTACCAGGTCCTGTATTTGCTTTTCTGGCCTTAAAAGCGAGCCGCATTCCATCGCTGAATGCAGGCGGCGGCGGAACTATACGCGCAACATAAGTATTGGATTCTCCACTGTCCGTGGCGCAGGTCATTGAGCCCTGCTGAATGGCTGTAACCAGCCCCACTTCCGGTAAAAAAGGGGCGTTATCTGCTGCAGCGATATTCGCCCCAGTGACAGCTGATGTGCCATGTGTAACGGTGATAACCCACGCCGCAATGTAGCCTGCATCGACGGATGGCGTTGACTGTGAGCCGGTTTTTGCAGCAATACCCGCTTTGAGTACCAGCTCACAGACACCTGCGCGTACCGTATTCTGTGCTGTACCTGAGTTGCCGGGGCCGCTGAACGCAACGGATGGCTCCGCCGCGTTATAGTACGGCAGTAAAGTCGCACCAGAATCCTGATCGGCATAAGCAGCCTGAATGAGATAGTTAATACTGTATCCTGCCTTCTCCGGCGCTTTCAGCGGGAATTCCGTGGTCGTAGTCACAACCCCCTGCTTCAGGATGGTGTCTGACGTATCGGCTGCAAGTGAAGAATACGCGGTATTATCGATATTCTGCTGACTGTAAATCTCTCCGGGTCCGACACGGATGGTCATCGAAGCAGGAACAGAGGGCGTACATACCAGCCCACGCAGATAAGTAGCCGTTCCCATCAAGACTGACGCGAGTTTTGACAGACCAGTCATCGCGTATTTATTTGTGTTGAGCAGGTCAGTCTCAAGCGGAATAGCGCCCGGATACACAATCTGGCGATCCATACTATCTCCTGTAAAAAAGGCCGCCCTTAAGGCAGCCCTGAACTGAATACGGTAAGACGTAGTTTTATATAATGCGCACCCAGACAAGGGTCCCTTCGGGTTTGATTGCTGCTATGGCGCTGTAAATCTGCGGGTCTTTAACAAAGCCGTAGATCATTTTCTGAGACGCATACTCGCCGCGGGAGGCGATGCTGTAACCTGAAGTGCCAGAAGCATACCCGGCGACGCAGGGGATCCCCGCTCCCGCCGGCCGGTGCACAATGATAAATGCCTGACACGGCAGAACACAGGAACCATATCCGCCTGCTGCGCCGTAACCCGTCATCGGGCCACCGTACACACCTGTATCCATAGGCCGTTGTGGCTCAAAAATGACCGGCGTGTGTCCGGTCATATTCTTAAGCGTGTCAGTGATGGACTGCCGCGTTCCCTTTTCACTGAACAGGCTATTCCTGATTTGATCTCTGAACACCTCGTCGGGCTCACCCATAGCCCGCTGCACTTCTTTTCCGAAGAAATCATGTGCTATCAGATCAAGCCATCCCTCTGAAGCCGTGCCAATCCTCGTTTGTAATCCCGCCAGGGTAAGGAGTGAATGGCACCAGGCCAGAGCCTGTGCACCTGCCGTTAAAATAGCATCCAGAATCGGGCTGTCCGAACTGAACCATGCGGGTGGCAGCAGTTCCCGGAGCCTGCCTTTAATTTCGTCCTGATCACCTTTCGCCATTTAACTCACCACGATGCTGCCGACACGGATAACCTCTTTGTCCGTCGCCGGAAGATCAGACGTTCCGCCGTTGAGGGTTACCGATGTGACATTAGTGATAAGTGGGCTGGTATCATATGCAATGCTCGAAAGACGTGAACAGGAGAGCAGCTGTCCCAGTCTGAGGCCTGTAATGTAATTTTCAATCGCAGCACGAACCATTGCAGCGACCACAGCATGTTTATCTGCAGCGTCAGTTGTAATGACCATAAAGACTCTTGCTTCAATAACCCGGGGGCCAAACACATCGAAGGCAACGGTAAAAGCCCTCACATCGTCGATGGCGCGCCGGGCGCGATTAAGCAGATCATCACCTGGATTGCCGCTGCCATCATCAATAATGGCGTAGAAATATCCTGGTTTATGCTGGCCATCAGGTATTTCATTTTCTGTCAGGGTGTAGGTAATACCACTTTGCAGCGTGGATAATGCATACCCGATAGCTGATTTCGTTGCCCGGGACAGCGAAGAAATCCACGCCACAAAGCGCGTCCGGAAATCATCGTCTGATTCGGCATCTTTGCCGTCAGAAAAATGAGCGGTATTGGTAACGGTATCAACATCAGGTACCGATCCCATGATGACGGACACCATGCCGATCTGTGCATTACCGGCCGCGCCGGCATTTTCCGCTCTGACCATCGCCTCAACAGAGCGCACACCGGCACGCATAAAATAAGCGACCTGCCCGGGGTCGTAACCCGATTCAGTTTTAGCCATGTCAGAACGCGACATGCCCTCGATAACGGTATAGGTCTGCGTACCGTCTGCTGTACTGACTCTGGAACCCACAGGGATCAGTGCCGGCTGCTTTGCGGTAAAGCGGCTGAATGTCACTGTTCCGGTTGCCTGTACTGCTGACAGCCGGATAAAGCTGTAGTCCGCCATCCAGCTATCAAGGTCTTCGCCGGTACAGGTAGACGCACGGGTTGTTACCAGCAGCCTGACAATAAGCTGCTGTATCCACATCACTACACCGGCATTTGACTCTGCGAGTGAACGAAGAATACTGCCGACAGACAAATCCACCAGCCCCCGGCCCCGTCCCTGAAGGGCTGCAATCTGATCACTCACCAGCTCTGCAAAGGATTTCAGATTCAAAGAAGTCATACAGTTAGCCCGACACGTCAAATATAAGGGTTTCCGGGGTACCGGCGATGGCATCGGTATAACGGATGATGACACTGACACCCTGACTGATAAGACTGAGCGTAACTTCCGGTGGCGGTTGCTGAGCAACAGCCTCCTCAAGCAGAAGCTGTCCACGAATCAGCGCCTTCCATTCATTCACATGAACGACGTCACCTACCTTGGCGCCGAGCCCCGCGCCGTATTCCGGATGGAAAAGATATTCACCCGGGTTGGTCATAAGCCGTCGAAGGATGCGCTGTTTCCCGCGCTCCGTGCTGCTGACCGGTCGTAGATCGCCAGCCGGTGAAATATTCAGATCACCACCGGTGAAATGCCAGATGTCATACATGAGATAATTTTTGACCTATTGTTCTGTCCGGCGTCATGGACAGACTTCCCCTGCCAGTCTCCAGATGTCTGTGCCCGTTATAGATGACCCGGATGTTATCAACCGTACCCGACTTACCATTGAGGTCACTGATCTGTTTCTTCACGACAAGATTGCCATTCATCAGGACGTCGCCGCCGGTGAAATGATGTGCCGGTGCGTCATAGATGAGCCTCTCTTTTGCACTCAGCATGACCTCCCCGTTGTTAAGGAACTTCAGGAGCGAGCCGCTCTGATGCACCAGCCAGAATTCCCCCGAAGGCGGCCCAGGACAACGGTCTTCATCGTTATAAAACTGCCCCGCTGCCATACCCACACCAGTGAGCCCCGAATCAAATTCGACCTCTGCCACTGCACCTATCATCGGGCCTGCGGCCATTCCCCAGCGATTACCTACCCAGGGTGAGCTGAGCGGTATCCAGCCTGTTTCTTCTCCCGTTGGCTGCAGCTGAACTTTTACTGCATAACTGTCCGGATCATAGGCGGTGATGATGCCCTGTCGCGTGCCGCTTTCACCCGCACTACTCTGGCGTGCCGTTGCCGCCATGATATTCAGCAGCGCTCTCATCGCCCGATTTCCAGTGCCGTGCCGTGGTTCTTACCCGACATATGCATCGTGTAGCCTGTTTCCAGGCTCAATGTGCGCCGCACCCGATCGCAGCGGTAAATCTGGTCGAACGGGCTCTTTGTACCCTGTATTCTTACCTGCATGTCTGGCATGAGCAGGTTGTCGCCTGCCGTTGAGCCGCTGAATTTCATCTCGTGCTGTACCACCTGCCGGTAGATGGACTGCGCCAGCGCATGGGCTGCCTCTGGCGTTAATCCGTTGCGTATGACGCGATAGACCTGAGTTTCAGATGAGGTTTTTCCGGGGACTGTGCTTTTGCCCGGGCCTGGGTAAGAGGCCATGGACTGTTTATTCTTTCGCTTAGCATTCCAGCTCAGCACTTCAACCGACACCCCTTTTGCAATGGTCAGCGAGCGTGAAAAAGACAGGTCATCGGAGATATTGCACTGTGGATACGCCTGCATGCCTGGCGGCTGCCACCGGATGACATAGTCGTCGGGACTCGCCGGGTCCCGTTTGGGTTCGAAGTGCAGACTGTCGCCGTTCACATAAACTGAGAAGTTTTCAATACCCGCCAGTGTGGTAATGAGGTCCCATTCAGTCTGCTCGCCGGTCAGATGCGCCGTATCAATCTGGTAATACTCACCAACCCGCTGCGTCGTTGCCGTGACCACCGGCGTCAGACCATGACGCTGTGCCAGCATGGTCGCTATCTGTGAGCTGGTGAGGTTCCTGAAGCTTTCACCCGGAGTCTTTGCATCAATCAGCCTGGCGGTGAAATCGCGCCCTTCTGCCGATATCTCAAACCGTGCCGGATCGTAATGCCAGCTATCGATATTGCCAGTGATGTGCTTTTTCTCATCAGTGCCTGCCCGGGTAATGATCGATATGAAAAGCTCGACCCTGATGGAGGTCTGCAACGCCCACCAGTTCAGCATCCTCATGGCCGGGGGCAGTGCTGAGATGGCCAGCATAAGATCAAAAGTCCCGGCGCCACGAAAGGCATTGTTCTCTATGCTGAACGACACAAAGGGCACGTCCATTCCATTTAAAAAACAACGCCCGCTGATATGGCGGGCGCTGGATCCAGTGAGGGAGTTGTTGACGTCCATTGTTAACTCGCCGGGCTGGTGGGAATTTTAAGTGTGCGGATACCGCTCAGATGCGGATCGGTGAGGTCATTTGCCTCGGCAATGCTGGCCCAAAGAGACGCATCGCCATACTGCTCTGAAGCCACCTGATACAGGTTACCACCCGAAAGCGTCACCGCTCTGACACCATCAGCCGTCTGGCCAGAGTTCACGTTTTTGTTCAGCCGCCCCAGTATTTCCTGCAGGCGGTAAAGGGCGGGGATGCGCGTGGTGTGATCTAACTGCAGGAGAAGATTGCTGACGGTTTTTGAAATGGGATTACCGGGCACCAAACCTCCCAGTGATGTGATGTCTGCGGCTGCGGCTTCAAGTAATGCCAGCTCATGCTCAACGATGTTGCGTGCGGCGACTAGCGGCCTGATAACCACCTGTATCTGCCCAACCGTGGCATGGGCAAAATCGGTAACCCGCTTCACGGCCAGATGCAGGACGTTAACTGCCTGCGTGACGGCATCAATGTTGATGATATTGGCCAGCCCCAGTGTACGTCCGAGGTCACTGTCGATCAGTCCTCGCAGGGCTCCGGTCAGTGCATCCATTTTATCCGGGAAGCCCTCATTGCTGACAACTGCCACCTCGATGGAATAAGGGCGGCGCCAGATAAATTCATAGACCGGGCTGAAAGCTGTAATCACGACTGTAAAACGATAATCATCCAGCGTCAGCACTACGGGGTGCCCTTTATCCCGCATCAGCTCCAGCGCACGCACTCGTTCACCGGCCAGTGACCCGATGATAATGCCTGACCAGGTCAGGGGCTCGTACTCGGTACCCAGCACATCAATAATGCGCCGGCCGCCAATTAGCTGATGCTGTACGGTTTTCTGCCTGCCGCGAATGGCAATGCGTTCAGGGACTTCAAATTGCATGAATTCGAACTCACCTAACATCAGGCGTGTAATCGTCGGATCGATACCCTGAGCATACTGCGTCAGTGAATTCAGTAGTGACATGCTGCGTTTGCCTGTATCAGGAGTGACTGACTTCGGGATATGGGAACAGCCGGGAAAAGCGGAAGATCATGAAGTTTGAAAAAAACGGATATGCCAGAATCACTGTTGTTGATGACGTAAGAGCCGTATTCAGTTCTTATCACCAGCCCTGAGCGGAGACCCACCTTAACCGGTATCTGACGCACTGATTAACAGTGAACAGGTCAGCAAAAAGTTTACGGTGGGCTTAACCTTTACGCACCGTTGTCTGCTGACCGTCCAGGCTTATGGGTTAAAACCTGCTGGAGCTGGTTAATTCACGAGGCATGACTGTTACGCCAATCATCAACCATTTCCTTTGAGACTTCCTTTTTATAACACACCGGTGCATATCCACCCTGCTTACTCCACGCACTTCGCCTCCCGCAGCTGCTGCCATTTCGCGCAGAGTTAAAAGGGCATGCACACACACCGGGATATGATGCGATTGAATCTTCGATAATAAGCTGACGGATTTGATCATCGGTTTGCTTCGACGTTTTCGCCTCAGACATACCAGCCCAAAAGACACTGGTGGCCATAAGAATAGAAAAGATAATTTTACTTTTATTCAAGATCCCCTCCAGAAGTGAGAGGAATAAATTAGCTCAGCACAACAGGCTGCAATCGAGTGAAAAAGAGGCAATATATTGCCTGTTCTGGTGTGACGAATTACCTGACAAAAACCATATGTCGATAAAGCCCGTAGACATGCCCCTGATATGGCTTCTTAAGGGCTTTATTCTGTTTCATGACGGCTACTGAATTTAGTGGCCGAAGGTTCACTGAACCTGCCGCTAGGGTGTTGAGAGTGTGCCGGGCTGACCCGGATAAACCATCAGCATTGATGGATCAAAAGCGCTGGTGGTGGAAGGTGCCCTGGAGGCCTGTTTACTGATGCCGCTCATTACGGTAGCCACCAGCACCTGGCGCCCTTCGTACGTCATCAGAAGGTTGACGGGCTGTGAGTCGTGACTTGCGGTCACTGGCGGTACCGGTGGGTACCGGCCGGTTTTACGATACCCCTGCTCCCGAAGCTGCTGTCTGTCGAAGTCCGACTGAGAAGGCGTCCAGGGCTTATAGTCAATCCCGTGATCAAGCGCATTCTGACGAGCCAGCCGGTCACGTTCCGCCATTTCCCGGCTATGCGATACCGTGCTTCCCGGATACAGGGCCGCCAGCGTTACGGCAGAGATGATGCCAGGCAGCCCGGTAAGCGCGGCAGTGAGTCCGGTCAGCCCCGTGGTGGCGCTTTTCCCGATAAGCAGATCGATGCCCCAGCCCGCCAGCTTAAGCGGTGACAGCAATGCACCAGCCGCATGTTTAATGAGCCAGAACCCACCGCTGATACCCGCCAGGCCCGTAACGGCCAGCGCTGCCTGCCCTGCAAACTTCGCCATCTCAGGGTATTTGTGTGCAATGTCTGTCATTCGCTTAAGTGAGTGCGTCAGGCTGTCCAGCCCATGCGTGAAGGTGTCCAGCAGGCCGCCATCCCTGCCCATTATCAGCTGCAGGTTCTGCCATTTCTTGTGGAAGTCGATCGCTTTGCCGTTATAGGTGCTCCCGACTGCACCATAGGCATCATTCAGTCCCCGCGCGATGCCATAGGCTTCAATACGATGATGAATCGTCTCAAGCTGCCTGTCGATCAGGCTGAACATTTTGCCGCCGGTCCGCCCGAATATCAGGGCGTTCTCACGCTGCTTTTGCTCATCCGTGTAATGATTCCTGCGGTATATTGGCAGGATGACGTTTTCATAGTATTCAACCGGTGACTTGCTGAAGAGCTGCGGGTTGATAAGCGGATTGCCCCGGAAACGCCTTACGCCGCCCAGGCTGTTGAGTTCAATTTTGCTGGCATCCCAGATACCCATTTTCATCAGGTCATGAGTCACCTGATTAGGCAGCCTGATAATACCGTTCAACCGGTTGTAAGCGGTCATCAGCGCATCACCTGCTGAACTGCCCTTCAGTTCACCGATGATGGGCTCAAGCTCGGCGAATAATGCTTTATTGCTGAGGCTGAACGCGGAGGTTCCCGCTTTGGCCATAAACTGACGGTACTGGGTGAAATCGACATTGCCACCTGAAGACTGAATGGCGCGAAAAACAGCGTCCATCAGTTCATTAAAGCGCTCAGGGCTTTTCAGGCCACCCGCAGTTTCTGTGAAGCGCAGCATATCCATCTGCTTAGCGGTGGTGGCTTCGCGCTGATGCTCATCCAGTCCGCGTGAGGCGAAGGTGAGACGCGCCAGCACCGGTGCTGCCAGTTTTGCCGCGCGCAGCTGCTCATCAAGCGTTTTTGCACCGGATTCGCTGAATACCCCCTGCGCCTCCACCAGATATTTCAGCATGTCAGTAGCAGATGAGCCTCTGACACGTGTGGTTTCCACGAAATGCTGTGCTTCCTCTGTCGCAGCCTGACTCATGCCGAACTGTCTGAACTTCTCGGTCATGGTCTGGTAGCGGGCCGCCTCATCAACAAAGCCCTTCAGCATTCTGAAACCCATATAGCCGGTGGCCAGGTTGGTCATGCCGTTTGAATATGAGCCTCCGCCAGGGGAATAACCATTTCCTCCGCCATGCCCTGCGCCGCCGCCCCAGCCGCCCGGTGGCACACCGTTACGCCAGCCATGCCACCAGCCACCCTGTTCTGAAGGCGAAGGCAGCGCAGGTCCCCCGCCATGGTTGCCATATCCGCCGCTGCCGCCTGCAGCTGCAGCGCCAGCGGCGAGAACAGGCAGCGTCATTGCCGTACCGTAACTTCCCGCCAGCAGCGGCGCATTACGGGAAGCACGGTTCATGCGTTGTGCCTGGTCTGCAATCTCCCGGATGGCACCGGCATACTCACGCGCACCGCGGGATGCGCCAGAAAACTGATTATTCAGAGAGCGATTAAGTGCTCGCAGCGCAGATGTTGCTTCGTAGGCGGCGCTGGTCAGAGCTTTGATGTTCTTTGTAATGGTGACGAACTTCTTATTGAGTTCGATCACATCTCGACTCACCTGCAGCAGATTGCGCGTGATCTGGTCATCCAGCGCAAGGCGCACGGCAACGCGGTAAGCCTGAACATCCATTGGGACCTCTTTTTACAGGCATAAAATATGCCCGCCAAGGCGGGCTATTTTATTAATTAATTGTTGCAACGGACTAACTCTTTTCTCTTAAGCCTTTTAATAATTCTCTTTGTCTCTTGAGTTTATTTTCTCTTTGAATCAAATGAGCTTTAAAGTCAGAAACTTCCACATACTTCATGTGTAAATGGAGTATGGAGGATAACGATACTCCAAATAGGCCACCAACAACGACAACGACCTCTTTGATAAAGATGTACTTTGCCTCACCAAGATAATAAACAACAAGCAACAACAAAGCAGTAAAGATATAAAAAACTAGCCAGCAGTAACACCGGAATATTTTCTTTGATATGTAATAATCAAGCCTTCTCTGTTCGGCGGCTTTAAGAGATGCACTTTCTTTTAACTCATTAGTTTTGTATATCACTTGTGAGCAAACGGCTACAGGAAGTAGTAGCAGGCCAAGCATACCAAGTGGAATAATGATGTTATTACCCAGAAGGAATGTTAAAAAATAAAACAGCAAAGCACCTCCAGTAAAAGCAGATGCGTATCCTATAAAATATTTTAACATTTCAACTCACCTTTAGTCATGTAACATCATCAATATCACCTAAACTTATCTTAGAATTTAGCCACTTATGCATTTTTAAATAAAGGTCATCTTCATCAACTAAACCATTATGATACTTTACACTTAAATTTCCCGAAAGGCGCAGGTCTTTGCCGACCAACACCCCCCCTCCTTTGAGTTCTATCTGAAAATCCTCATCATCCATATGACGCAAGGAAGTAGCTATGGAATCAATAACTTGCTGACCTCTTTTGGTGGTTTTTCTGAGATAGGTTATTTCTATTTGAACTTGCAAATTCGCTTCATCCAACGCTTCTTTTAGATCTAATTTTTCGACCCAGTTTTCACCTACTGCTGCGGCGATGACATCCCCACCTTTACCTTCAGGCATAAATTTTATTTTTCTAACCTGATTAACTTCAACCAAAGACCTTTCACTTGAAGGATTCTCTACAGCACTGCCTTTTACTGGAGCACCTATTTTTATACTTTTGACTGGAGCGTTTTGTAATTGACGAAATGCTTCTTCTGTTGGTTTATCCTGCAGTATTATCTCCGATGAAGAATCAAGAACACCTGCGCCTTTAAGTAACCAGTTAAGATGAGTCTCTAAATCTTTAGATCGTAAAGCACTAGACTGCATCATCACTATATGATTTCCATAAACTCCAAAATAAAGAAAGGAGTCAACAAACTCTCTTTTCGCACCATCAACCTGCTCTTCGCCTTCTTCATCTTTATCGCTTGAAATAGCTATCTGACTAGAGGTTATAGACTTTATGTTATAAAATGACACATCCCCATTCATCGTAAGTAATGCTTGGCTTCTGCCTTTTTCGAAGGAAATCAATTGACCAAAAAATAAGGTTTTAAAGTTTGTACTTTTGTTAATGAATCTTGCACCGCCTGAGTCATCCCCAGGAACTAGATATTCTTGTCTGTGATCAACCTTTTCAAAGGCACCTCCAACGCCTACTGCATCTTCGAGTATCGTTTGCAATGATGAGCATGAGTTTTTTATGACAGCCCTTTTGTAGTGCACTGCTTTTTGTTTACTTTCGCCAGCCATTCAGACTCCATTGGTATTAGACTAATCTTAAAATCAATCAATCATAAATGTTTAACTGTTGGCTGGTTAGCTGTAATTATGATCAGTTATATGACTGTATAAAAACACAGCACTGTTTTTTTGGCAAGTTGATAGAAGGAATCTATCTTGAAATTTTTTTAAGAAATTGATAATTAAATAAATTTATGATGATGTGTGAGTCTAATTTGATCTTATTAACGCTATTACATTAGTAGACTTTAGTCGCTGGCTAACTCACATAATTCTAATCAATAAGCCTTAAAGCCTTTAAAAATCGCCTGCTCAATTGCTTCCATCAGCGGGCCAATCCTCCGAACGTACGCCGGTCCTATAATCGGTCTCGGTGGTATGCGTTCAGTACCGACCTCCTGCCAGAGCCCGATGTCACTTTTGATCCCGACGATGGCAGCTAGCCCTACAACTTCACTCTCGATTGAGTCTCTGAGCTCGCCAGAACGCAGTAGTGGCTCGTCTTCGGAGTAACCTTGCCGAACACGATCGGCTTTGGTCGATTCAGCTAGCGGAGCCCAGGCATCAAACGGCCCGTAAGCCGGCTGGTACACGCCAATTTCTTCTTTCGCCATTTCCACAATCTCTTTGACGATAGCGCGGAAGCTGGCCTCCAGCCCGGTGGTGATTTCGGCTGAGGCAGAAGACAGTTCATGCGCAAACTGCTCAAGGTCCATCACTTACCCTCCTCCCACCTGCCCGTGTTCCAGTTATAAGCACCGCCCTCAAGCTCGCCAATGACCACACCCATCGCAATGCGCTCATGGGGCATCAGCGCTGTCAGGCTGGGAAAAATAACGCTGAACGGAACCCCGGACTTCATCAGCCAGCACTGGTTAATGAACCCGGGGTTCCGTGCGAGTTTTTTGCAGCGGTCTCCGTGGCCTCATCTTCTTCCTCTTTCGACTTTTCACGCAGCCAGGCGCTCACCGCTTTAAGCCCGCTTTTACCGAGGATGGCCAGCATGCTCTCAATCTGTTTCGGGTTCTGTGGCACCGGATATTCGTCCCCGTCAATGTCAGCAACCGCCGCAACCGGAAAGGCATACATGTTCATGTACATCACGTTGATGGACATTTCCGGACCGACCGCAACCGTCAGGCGGGATTCCTGCACCGGGTCCAGCTCGCGCAGGGTAATGATGCGCCCACCAGCATCCCTGACCTGATTTGATTTCACCGCAGATTCCGCCACTGCGGGCGGTGACGTTTCATGCACTCTGACCTGCACCATTATTTATTCCTCAGTTCACTTTTTTACGGCGGTTTGCCGTCCATGACAGGGTCTGGTTCACCGTCTTCTCGCCCTGCTTGTTCCCGGCATCGGTGAGGTGAAACGACACGCCTTCATACCGAAACACGCTGACCGTGCCATCCGCTTCGGTGATGGTTTCGGTAATGGTGCCGCGGGGCTGATCGATGCCGTTGTAATAGTTGTCTTCCCACTTCGCCCAGAAATCATCGAGCGTGGCATCCATACGTTCAGCCGTGATGGTGCCATGCCAGCCGATGGGGATTTGCAGTTCGTCAGTAATGCCATTCAGTGGCGTGATTTTTTGGGTCGAGACCTGCGGCTTAGAGTCAAAACTGATAATTTTGGGAATGCGCAGCCTGCCCGTGGGCGTATTGATATCGACAGCAATGTCGCGGCCTACGGTATAGCCAAGAGTTGGCATGGGTTATCTCCGGATTAAGAGTGCAGCAGCCGTTAGCGGGATGAGTCATTTGAGACGGAGATGGACACGCTGCCGCCCCCTTCCAGGTTCACCAGGAAATAGCGTACAACGTTCAGGTATTTCACCTGCACATCGGCCGTCATGTAGCCCAGCGCAACGCGGGAATCCGGGTTGTTCGTCGCATCGAGGCGCACCGCGAAAGCCGGCCCGCCATTCGGATCACCAATCATCTTCAGCGTCTCAAGGTTTGACAGGAAGGACTCCAGCGTACTTTTAGTCTCCCGGCGCAGGTCTGTGGTCTGATTGTCACCCACCACGCTTCCGAAGCTCGCCGCAATGGTCAGCGACAGGAAGTTGGTCATGCGGGTGTAGGTGTCATCGCATTGCGTCGGATTGGAGGAAGTATTACGCCCTGACCGCATGCCGAAGTAATTGCCTCCCGGACAGGGATTGGTGATGACGTCGAGGCGTGCTGAATTTATGGCACCGATTTCCGGTACCGAGTAAGGTCGCCCTGCAAGCTGCCGCTCGGTGGCAATGATGCCGGGGATGCGTTTGTTGAGGGTGGAGATATGTGGTGATCGGGCTGCAATATTCGCCGCCTCGAACGTTGCCGGCGCAACGATGCGGTTGATACCGTTAGCAGTGTCCTTCCAGGATGGCCAGTCACCCACGATTAGCTTGAAATGCCAGTCGTCTACGCCTGAGCTGTTGAGTGCTTCGGAGAGGGTTTTACATCCGGCTGAAGCCGCGCCCTGCGCGATGATGTAGGCACCCTCCGAGCGGGCAAACGCTGCCATTGCGGGCCAGCACTCTTTGCCGGTCACATCAATCAGATTGATGACCTGAGAGTTAGTGCCACGCAGGGCATACATGCCTTTACGTGGTCCTTCAATGCTGTCGGTACCGAGGAGTACAGCATCAGTGATGCCGGTCGCACCGTCAGTTCCACCGCTAAACGTGACCTCTTTAACCGCAGCCTGGGCAGGCGCTTCAGATTCGGTAACCGTCGCCCGCACAAGCTGGCTGGGACCCCGGATATTCATCTGGCCCTGATTCACCGCTTCAGCCATGGCTTTCCAGAGCGCATCGCCTTCGCCCGTAAGGTTATCAAACACCTCAGCACTAACTCCCGGCAGACTGATGGTCAGCTTTTTCGAGTTAACCGCGGTTCCGCTGCCGATGCCCGCGATAATACGGTTTCCACGCGTCCCGCTGTAGAGTGCCGCCAGCTGCAGAGCTGACTTACCGGCCTTTTCACAGAGCCTGCCACTGGCAGGCGTGTCGCGGCCATTGGTGACGCGAACGCAGTTCAGGTTTGAGGCACCCAGCTGAAGTGAAATGGCAACGGCCGTGGATAAGTCGTACGTCCGTTCTTTCGGCGTGCCCAGAAAAAATGCAAGATCGTTATCTGAGCTGATGCGAAAAGCGCTGTTAACCGGCCCCCAGCTTGCCACACCCACCAGCCCCAGCCCGTCGGTCGGCACGCCGTTAATATAACGCGCTCGTGGCGGAACAACCTGGACGTAAAGGTCAGGTGCCGTTAATGCAGACGTGTTGAGGTCGCCGGTTGAATAGATCGGCATGAATAAATACTCCGGATTAATGAGCTGATGCTGAAAAGAAAAGGTGTTACCGCGTGGTCTGCTGCCCGTTAAGGGTAACAACGGTTCGGGTAACTTCTGGTGCGGTCAGGGTCTGCGTTGTGGCGTAATTAACGCTGAAAATCAGGTCGCGCCGGTAAACATGCCAGTTTTCCGACCTGTCCGAATCGAACTGTCGGGCGTAAAGCAGCTGCGCGGGCGCGCCATCGTCAAGATCGATGTGACACTGCTCAGACAGAGCAACATCAATGGCACTGCCGATCCGGTTTCTGAGCACAGGTGTGGGTGCCCAGACGGTAATCTGAAAATCTTTTATCTGCCTGCGCAACTCCCTCACCGCCGTGCCTGCGGTCGTCACGAGAGCCTTAATATGCTTAACCATAAGGACACACACTTTGCTGCCCACTATGAATGACAGCGGTAACAATACAGTGAGTGAGTGAACCACCTGTGCAGCCGTGGTTCCCGCTCTGAACTGAAAGCTGAATTCCTTTTCATCAAGGCTTACCCGCACGTTAGTGAACGCCGAAGCCACACCGTAGACGCCTATCAAGCTGCCGTTTACGGTAATCTGAAGGGAGGGTCTGCCTTTCGCAATGACCCGACAGGGCCTGCCCAGCGCACTACCAATTTTACGTTCTGCCGGTAATGGCCATACAGAGATGTGAACGCCGCCCTTCCCGATATCCTGCTGTAAGTCGCCAGACACTGGCCAGCCTGGATAGATTTTCACCGCAGCATTAACGATGCCGGGTAACTGAATGCCGCCGGGATACACCACGTCAGCGACCCGCCTTGCCAGGAAATGTGAGACATCATCGACGCTGGCCATGTTATACCGTCACCTGTAAAGCAGTGAACCGCCAGCCCATGGCTGTCAGTTCGGTGCCGCTGATGACATAACGATGACCCGTATCATCCGTCACAAAGTCCCCCGTATGCACAGGCAGCTCCCTGTACGCTGGCATCAGGATGTTATGCCACGCGCTGCGCACTTCACCCGGTAACTTCAGCTGGCTGTGCTCACCGCCCCGGCTCAGAATAATACTGGCTGGCCAGCCGGACATGATGAGCGTTTCATTCGCGACGGTGGTGCCACCGTACTCCTTAAGCCCGGCACCGGAACCCGCCTGACAGGTACGGCTGATACTGACGAGCCGCTCAGATCTGACACACAGGATGGGTTGTAACAGCGGCAGCGCTGCCACGTAAAATGTACCTTCTGCTGAGACCAGAATATCGCCCACTTCAAATTCCGCCGCATCAAAGATCCCAATGCGGGCGGTCTGACCAAACCGTGCCGCCCGCATATAGCCATAATCGGTGATGAATGACGCAGTGAGCTGTTGCAGCGGTTCTCCGTTTAAAGGGCTGAATGGTGACGTCGCACGGTAATGACGGGCCATACTGCCCAGACGTTTCGCCGCCTTACCGTTACCCTGGTTCACCTTCGCGGCCAGTTGATACGCGTCCATGTCAGCACCGGGTAACGGGTGTAGTGCCATTGCCCAGCGACGGTCCCGGTGGAATACCGAGCAGTCCGCACAGCTGACGTCGCCACTGATTGTAGAGACGCGTGCGGTCTGACACTTCTGAGCGGTTTCGCTGCCAGACAGCAGCCTTATCCGTATCAAGATTGTCTGCCGCACGGGCAATACCACTTTCCAGACCTGCCAGCGTCGCCAGATAGTTCACCACAATGGCTTCCTCTTCAGCCCGGAGCGAAGCCAGCCGGTGCGCCAGCGTCTGGTACCGACCTGACGTGACCAGCGCATAAGCCGCATCACTACGGTCGTCGGGCGATGTGTCACCCAGCATGGGATAGCCCATGTAGCGACGTGCGTCGGCCTGCTGCTGCGGATTCAGCATCGTTCATCGCCTGTTAGCTTTTACCCACTACCCAGCCGCCGGAGTAGTAATTCTGCACTTCATCAGAGTTAACCTGAGCAGTGTGTGGTGCCGGGTACGTAGCTTCATCACGAACCATCATGACGCACTGAATGCTGTCATTGTCAGCCTGTGTCTGCGCTTCACGCTCAGCGCGCAGTTCTCGGGTAAGTCCTGCCATTTTTATCTCCGAAAATAAAAAAGAGCCGAAGCCCTTATTTTTTACTCATCACTTTTTCAACCGGCCATCCTCGCTCAAAAAGCTGCTTCCTGATGAGAGTGGCTGGCTTGCCAGTTATTTTTGATATATCCAGTGCAGTGACCTGCTTTCCATTAAGTTCCACCGTGCGTGGTGCTTTAGGGTTAGTCTCGCGTTTGGGCTTTTTCACATGCCCGGCCCATCTTTTCTGCTGAGCCTGAAGTATGTTTTCATGCCTGTCAGCAACCGGGGTTGTTACAGCACGCTCTTCGCTCCATCCAAAATCATCAATTCTCTCAGAAACGAGGTTATGAGCGCCGCCAAGCAGCAGCGACCACTCTGATGATGTTCTGGTGATGCCGTTGTGGGTGATAAGCCTTGTGCTGCGTCTGTTGCATGTGTTGGCTTTTCTGGTTGACCACCTGATATTTTCGGGGCAGTAATCCCCATCGTTGTCGATGCGATCAATCTCCATACCAAGCTTAAACCCGTCTGGCAGGTCGCTAATAAAATTAGCTAAGTCATGCCATCTTTCGCAGACCTTAATCCCTCTCCCGCCATAGTTCGGAAAGGAAGGTGAGGCTGGGTTCTCGCAGCGGTCAAGCATGCCCCTCCATCTGGAATAGTGTGGAGAAGTGTACATTCCATGTTTTGTGCTTACCTCTTTTTGCAGGCAACCACAAGAAAGCACGACTCCAGACTTTAACCCATCAACACGAATAGCTTTTTCCGCTCCGCAATCACACTTACAGATTGCGTAATACCGATAGCTACCTTTTACACCAACAGCAAGAACCTGCAGGCGACCAAACCGATTTCCAGCATGGCATGATTTGATATCACACGGGTGCAAACCGTACTTTCCAAGCATAGAGCCTCCCGTTTAAGAGACTTTATTTTAACCAACAACCAATTCTATAGGTATTTATTATTTAATCACCCCATTAAAATTGCCGTATGCTCCGGCTTGATGTTCTGACAGCCCCATGCCGCGGCGATTTCATAGCGCACACGGCGGTACTGTTTGTACATGGAGACCTCGAACGACATGTTGGTGCGCGGGTCGGTGATCATGATGCGGTCATCCGCCATATCACCTTCTTCAGGTAATGCAGGTGCCCGGGTAGCCAGAATGATGGCTGAGCGGCTGAAGGCAAAATTGGCAACAAATTCACTGACAACGTCGAATTTGGTTGTAGCTTTCACATCCTCCAGCAATCCCGGCTCATTAATAATGATGGCTTCCCCTGGTGTTACGTAAGCTACTACATATTTATGTTTACCCAGCAGCACAACACTCCCCGGACTGACAGAATCAGGGATATCAGGTTTTGTGTTGGTGCTTGTAGCAGCCACAGGGATGATCACGGATCCAGCCTCAAGGTCGTCACCAACAGACAGTTTTTCTGATTTTGCACCCGTGTTTTCTGCCACACCCGCCGATTCACGCAGGGTAAAGCCGTGCAGTTCCAGCAAAGTCCCCTGCGAACGGAGCGCAGTGGTACCCGCCTCATTGGCTTTGGTCAGCTGCGCCATGGTGCGTAATGCCGCACCCGCAGTGGTATCAATGACGCACTGCAGATCGCTGAGTGGCGCACCGTTGTCGGTGAGGATTTTACGCACCTGTGCCGTGTCAGTCAGGGTATCTTTGAATGGTGTCTTACCCGCTTCCCCCGCTGCGCGAGACGCACGACAGAAGAGCTGGCCCAGATCCTCTTCAATTTCATTGACCAGAGTACGCATTGCCTGGGTGACCTGGTCGCGTCGGATACCGTGATAACCCGGGCCCGATTTGATCCCCTTCTGTTGTTCGCCTTCCCAGCGGAACGGCACCATGCGGGATTTTGTGATGGCCAGCGGCACGTTGCCAATGTCCTGGTCACCGTCATCCGGTGGCAACTGGCCAGGTTTCACATCTTCAGCTTCTGAGGCAGGAGTCACAGGAATATGGATCGGCTGATTGAGTGCCGCGCGCTCTGCGGTTGCGTCGAGTGTTATGGATGGGATAAACCCGCAGAGCTCACGGGATATAATGTCCAGCGACTGATAGAGGTCGGGAATGAGTTGGGTAAGGGTATTAGCCATTCAGGGATGTCCTGTTAATCGGTAATCTGCAGACCCGCGCACGCTCTCGCACTCTGCTCCTGAGGGCTGAGGGATTCAAATTGTTCACGGGTGAGCATGTTGGGGTTGGTGTGACCATTGCCGCCGCCGGAACCGCCGCCTGATGCACCGGTGCCTTTGAGGATCTGATCTTTATACGGGTAGTGTTCAACGAGAATACTCAGCGCTTCATCAAAGCCGGCTGCTTCGCCGGGTTTGATCGCACTGAATATTTTGTTTCCTTCGCGGTCAAATGCCGTGACGGCATCATCCACTACCTGAAAATTGCTGCCGAAGCGGGCTTCCACCAGGTCAGCCGGAATACTCATCTTCTCGGCGATAAATTTCGACCGGGCAAAACTGCCGCCAATTTTCTCCGCCGTGAGTTTCTGGCTCAGATCGTCGCGCTCTTTAACGATCGGCGCGTACTTCTCTTCCAGTGCCCGGAGGGCTTCGGTGCGGACCTTTTCAACCTCGCCCGCATCTACCAACGTTTTGTCCTCCAAATTTTTCACGGTATCCAGCGCGACCAGAGCAGCGGCCGGATCGTCGATGCCTTCAAAGGTCTTCAACAGGATTTCCGCGGCTTCGGCACGTTCACGATGTGACTTCGCCTCACCGTTCAGACGCGAAATGGTCTGCAGCGTACCGGGCGCATCAAACATCACCTCTTTTCCGTCATCCTGCACGTACACAGGCTTGCCATCGTTTACGACAACATGGCCGTTCTCATCGAGTTTAAGTTTCATTAAGGTTATCCAACCAGACAGGAGCCATCCGGCTCGTGGCGCCGCGCTGCATCCACAGCGGCCGGCAATAAAAAGGCCCATGCAAATGCATGAGCCTGGAGGGGTTAAGCCGGAGCGGTTGTTACCGGTTTATCTGACGAGGGTAGCGGCATGGCACGGATACGCCCCTGCTCGTCTGCCCAGCGGAGTTCACTGTTAATCAGGCCCCGGCGCTGGATTTCGTTGAAGAGCGTCTCGTCTGAAAGCGCACGCGTCCGATACATGCTCACAAGGAAGTCTGCCGATGCTTCGGCAAGCGTGGTGGCACCAAAGTCACTGAAGATGGTGACGTGTCCACCGTCTTTCTCACCGGTCCATTCCGCCAGATACTGCATCGCCAGCCGGGCTGCATCGGTGAGGTCACACACCATGCGCTGCAGGGCGCTGGTCCCCGCCTCATTATCTGCCAGCGTCTGCACGACGGTGCGATGGCCGGGTTTGATCACCAGCAGCTCGGCGCCTATCTGCCGCATCTTCTCCTCAAGGTCGATAATGTCAGTGCGCCCGGCCTCGATGGCTTTACCGCTGTGCTCGACATAGCGCAAATCCGCCTCATTTTCTTCCGACATGATGGCCGACGCAGCTCCCACCGAGATGGGCCCGTCACCCAGTTTTTTACCGAACAGTACCGGCACGCGGGCAACATGCAGAATAGTCTGCTGGTCGCTGCGTGACTGCCAGTGTTCGACGTTAAGCCAGGCCAGCTCCGCAAGCGGTGGTCTGCCGTTCATGAAGCCGCGCCTGTCGCCATAAACCGGGACAAAAGTAATTCTATTCAGGCTGGTGGTGCCTTCGTCGTGCAGCTGCCACTCAAGCGCGCCGGATGTGGTATCAGGTTTCTCGCGATAGATGCGCCATCGGCCCGGATTCAGCACCCTGACCTGCTCAATTTCTCGTACAGTGAATTCATTCTCCGGATCACGTTCACTCACCACTTCGACAAAGCGCAACATGGTGAACGTCTCCTGACCGTTAACGCGTTCTGAATCGTAGTCCAGCAGGCTATTCGCGGTCACTTTGACGAAGTATGGCCGCAGCCCCCGTTTCCGTTCTTCGGCCAGGGAAAGCGGCTTATCGGCTCGCGGGTGTTCAACCAGAATACCGCAGAGACCGTATGCCATCGCCTCTTCAAAGATATCAGCCAGAAAGGAATGGAGATTAGTGCCCTGCAGGTCCACATCCGTCAGCATCTCGCTTATCCGGGCAGGCACGACTTTCTCATCCCACGTCACCGGCCGGGAGAACGGCTTACCGCTCAGGACTTCGACCGTACGGGAGAACGCCGGAAACAGCGTGGCCACTGCCAGCCGGTTCTGATAGAACGCATCCTCTTCGTTGGGCCATTTGGGCAGCCAGGTCTTTCCCGCAAGGCGCATGGCCGCCGTACCGTCCAGCAGTGCAGTAATCATCGGCCAGCAGCCGGCCAATGACTCAATTTTGGGCGATCTCTTCCGGACGTCGTTGCTCATGATAATGTTCTGTCAGGCAGAAAATGGACGGACAGTGGTGCCTTTCGGCTGGAAAAGTTCTGTGATTGCCCAGACCAGCGCGTCCAGGCGGTCCGGCGATTTCTTAGCTGTCGCGGGCACGTATTCCAGCAGCTGATTCTCCAGCTGATAGAGATTGCCACGGTGCGCCACCCGCCCCTGCTCGTAGAGCGCTGAGATGGGTTCTGCCCGGGCAAACTTGCCCCTGTTGGCATGAACGCGAATGATGCGCCCACGGAAGCCCGCATTGCGCAGTGTGTCTTCTGCCATATCTCCGCCCTGGTTGGTTTCAATAACGATGGCTTCAGCGTGGTGTTCTTCACCGGCCCGGATGGCACGCTTTGCCCAGCCATTCGGTGAGTATTTACCGGAGTAATCCGCGTCAGCGGAGAAGAGACGATCGTTACCGCGTCCGTATGAACTGGCCACAATTATTCCGGTTTCGTCACTCTCTTCGCTGTTGGTGGCCTGAGGATCGATGGCGACCACCGTACGTGACGGCTGCAGAGTGATATCCAGTGCTCGCGCTCCGGACAACATTGCCTCTGTCCAGAGCGCGCCTTCAGCATTGAAACGGCGCGGACGCTGCATGTACTGCGCTTCAGCGGTGCGCCGGTGTGAAAACAGCTGCACCCGATGCGATTCATTATGCTTGAACGGCCAGAGCCAGCCATCTGGCAACCCGTGTTCAATAGGTATCGCGTGTGAGTTTTCAGCATACTGCAACGCGTAAGACTGGTTGCGGTCAATCAGTACAGGCAGATTCAGGTGATGCCACATCTCGCCACTACCGCCCCGCAGCAGATAACCACTGAGGTCGTGGTAATGGATACGCTGCATGATGATCACGACAGGCGTGGTCTCGATCGCCAGTCGGGAACGGATGGTTTCGTTAAAGCGGGTGTTTACCCCGTTACGCACCGGCTCACTGTAGGCATCGTCAGGCTTTACCGGGTCGTCAATTATAAGACTCCCCTGCCAGCCCGGCTCCATATGCCCGGCACGAAAGCCGGTAACCTGTCCCGCAGCAGACGAGGCATATACCCCACCGCCGTATTCGGTCCACCACATGCCTTTACTGTCTGCATCATCGCGCAGCGTCATGGGCCACATCGCCTGAAAGGCCGCAGACTTAACAATGCTGCGCGTGGTCGAGGAGTTCAGTAACGCCAGATTGTGGGAATAAGACAGGTGCATGAATCGGGCGCGGCGGTTCAGCGCCAGCCCGCGGCCCATCAAGTTGATGGTCGCCAGTTCAGTTTTGGTGTATCCCGGCGGGACGTTGATGATGAGTCGCCGAATGTCACCATTAATCACCCTGTCCAGTGCCTGCTGGATCACCTGATGATGTGGCGCGACGATCATTCTGCTGCCGGTGCGCTGCTTAAAGAAGTAGCGGGCAAAGTAGAGCCCGTCCTCTTCACACTCTATACGGCGTGCAGCAGTCCTGAAGTCAGCAGTCGTCATTCTCCAGCATTTCCCGGCGCGCCTGCCGGTATTCCTCGCGTGAAAGCAGCGCAACCTCAAGTGGGCCACCATCTTTGCCTGTCAGAGATGTCGTGGCCTGCTCGCGGAACGCCTGCACTGCAATGTGTTTACCGAGCAGCTCAAGGTTTTTGACCTTGTCCGGCCATTTGATCTTTTTCAGGATGCCGACCATTTTGTGCTCTTCGCTTCGACCTTCAAACATCTCGGCCAGATCGAATCCACTCAGGTATCGGCGCCACGATGCGGGCCATTGCGACACGGGTTTAATGCTCATGTCATCTGTCATGATGTCGAGAACGTCCATCAGGTCAATCTCGACGAGGCGGAGCAGAACATAATCGGCATCCACCCGAACGCGATCATTACGCTCAGCTTTCAGCTCAGCAATACGGTTCAAAATGTCATCATTTGTCATCAGGCGGCAAGCCTGGTTACGGGCTGACTTTTTGCTGAACCCTGCCCGAATAACCGCCTGTGTGGCGTTGAGGTCTTTGATGAACTCACGAGCAAACAGCTCTTGTTTGTTGGTGAGCTTTGTCATATTCAATCCAATAAAAAAGCTCGCCGAAGCGAGCCCTGGATAAAAATTAAAGATATGTTTTACACTTTGCGCTGAGACTTTTTCTTTCTCTTAAACACATCGTCTGCAACCAAGGAGCAGGTTAAACACAATAACTTCGACAATTATAACCCAAAGATTCCCGATAGAAGGCCCACCGTAAGCAATTCGGTGTAAGCTTGGCTTGATTGCTTCCAGATCATTTTCTATACGCATTTCTATTTCTTTCTTCAAAAGCGAACAACGTTCGCAACGGCAAACTAGCCAAATGTGAACACCCTAACTGTGATGGAGCAGCCTTGATTTAATGTCTTGATGCATTAAGCCTTAACGCGACTCCGGCAACGTTCAACAGGGTGACTATCGTTCTCTTTTCGGATTTTTATCTGTCTCTAAAATTGACATAATAATGACAACAAAAACCGAATGTATCTGAAAAATGAAGAAAATTTACCTAAGCCTGCTGCTCCTCATTAGTTACCATTCTCAAGCAGATGATAGTGCTCTCGATTTACCTGTCATTGCACCACTCAGTGCTTCAGACCACATGTCGTACCCGGACACAAGCGAGCTCTACCGGGCATGTTCAAATGGAGCTGAATCCGTTGAGTCAAAGCAAAGCAGAGCTGACTGGGCATTCTGTTCTGGCTTCATTAGGGCAGCCGCACAAGCGACATCCAAAAATGAGGCTAGCACATGCCCATCATTGTCATTGCGCAAAATTTTAAAAGTTATAGATAAACAAAATCACGATTACGAAACAATCCATTCCGACCCGCTATACGACAATAAAGGAAACCTTGTAGGAACAACACTCCATCCGGATTTCGTTGATCCATGGAAATTCCCTGCATTTCCTGTAGTTGTCAAAACATTAAAGGAATTAGGCTGCAAATGATATTCCATCATCAGGCGCACTCGCAAATGCGCCTTGTGATGATCAAAGCAGGATTTATCGATAACCACATTTAGAACATACTGCGCCAAAATCTTGATAGTGCTCAATTGAACCGCACCCACCGCAGGTATGCACCTTGCGATCACAAGAGACACACCTGAAATTCTCCCACTTTCCGCTGCCAATTTCTCCAGCCACAGTAGCGACCATACCAACTTTTGATTTTGTGATGAACGCTCCAATACCTGAGAAGAGTGACTTTGTTAACTCACCAAATGATTCTTCTCTGAAGTTTGATTCACGACTGCAATAAGGGCACTGACCTCGCATAACTACCTCTCCATGTAATTAAAATTTCATAGATTGGTATCGGTAGAGGGCTTTGTGACTTTAATAATTTTTTCCTTACTTGCACTGCTCTCTGATGTACTGCTGCAGTCCGGCTATCTGTTTTATGGCGATTTCGATTCGGTTTCTGAGGGTGAAATAATCCCGTTGAGCGGCGTCATCAAGTCGGGCGCTGGCTGCATTATCCATGCTGGGGGAGCCGGAGGTTTTACCGGGTGGCATGGCGGGACAGCTTGCGTGCAGCAGCAACCGCTTATGGCCATCAGCAACATCACGCTGCAGCTTATCGATAGCGGCCTGAGCATCGGCTAATTCCTTTGTGTATTTCGCATCGAGCACAGCCACATCGCGCTGACGGACCTGCATATCAGCGATGCTGGCGTTCGCCAGTCTGAGGCTACTGCTTACCTTATCCAGTTGGGTTTTGTACTCGACCGCATTGGCTCGGTAGTAAAGGACAAATGATGCAGCGGATGAAACAGTCACCAAAGCCATCGGCACAAGGATCAGGTACAGCTTAAACTTTAAGGTCATCACTTCCCTCCGCCAGGCAAAGTGCACGCTCAATATCCCGGCGGTTCATCAGCCCTTTCCACTTCCTGCCGCCGGCAAAGACCCAGCGGCGGAGCTCGTCGCATGCTCCCGGCTGGTCACCGGCATTGAGCTTTTTGAGCAGCGTCGATTCTGAGAAGGCGGGAATGCCAATGTTAAATGCAAAGCTGTATAGCGCAGCCCGCTGGTACTCACTGAGGGGGACCTTTACCAGGCTATCAACTTTTACCTGAACAGGTTGCAGGTCAGCGCGCAGCAGACTGTCGCATTCCCGATCGCTATAGGTTTTGCTTCTGACAATATCTGCGCCGGTGTGACCATCACACACCGTGAGTACGCCGGCGACATCCCGATAGGGAATGTAGCGGCGCCCTTCAACGCCATCCGGACCGCCCAGCAGCGTGATTGCCAGAGTCAGGGCACCCGCACCGGCTACAGCCAGAAGTCTGTTACGCAGCGCGGTAGAAATGACCATGATTCAGTGCGGTTCTTCCTGGCAGGTACAGCGCAGAGCCCTGATTTCTGCCAGTGTCGCCTTGCGCCGGTAATACCAGTTAATGATGCAGGTGACGGTCGCAAGACTGATGCCGGCCAGAACACCCACGGCACTCCACTCTTCCGGACTGAAAAATGTCAGGACACCATGGATAACTTCGCCCGCGGATACGCCATAAGCCACACCGGTTGTGAGTTTGCTCATCAGGTCCTGCCGCGCAGTGTTTTGAGATGTGAAGCCGGAGAGGGGAAATGGGAATGATCAACTGACGGCACATCCAGCCATAAAAAAAAGCCCTGACAAAGATGCCAGGGCTTCATAAAACTTTTTCGGGGGTCATTAACCCATCGTTAGAGCTAATCTAACACAAAAAATGGAAAAGTAAATAGCAAGCGATAAGATAACAGACCTGTAAATAGCGTGCTATTGGGTGATGTATCTAAGCTGTTTCTCAGCCCATGCCTCTTCTTTGTGCAGCTCTGTAATCAGGAACTCTGGCAGTTGCTTTACACTTTTGTTCCACGTATCCAGCGAGATAGCCTGAGTCACCTGACACACGGCCCTGAACACGACAGCCGAAGGGAGCCGCTCAAAGCCCCGTCCGGCACACCGCTTACAGGACTGATAAACCGGTATACCCTGAAACCGGGTTTTGCTCCGGTTAACTGACTGCCCGCGGCCTTTACAGTCTTTACACGCTGCACGAACAATACCTTTTCCTTCACATTTGCTGCAGCGCTTTCCTTTACGCAGTCCGGTGCAGTTGCAGGCATGACAGGGTAATTCAGTATCCGGGCTGCGTGAGTAATCAAGAAATGCATAGGTGGCGATGATAAAGATGACGGCCATGCGTTCTTCCTTATCCAGTTTTAACAGGGCCGGATAACGCACAGACTCCTTCAGGCCAATCATCGCGAGCAATTGTATGGCGCGGTGACTGTCGTAGCGACTGAGGTTCATTTTGCCAGAGAAGGCAGCATAACCGAGGGGGGCACGTTTCTGCATCATACCCAGAGCAGTCATCACATCGCTGCCGGTCATGGCCTCAGGCGACAGTGATGAAAGGCGAACAACGGGCGTAGCGGAGCGCGGGCAATGATATTTAACAACGTTTTCAAGCTTCATCTTCATGTCTCTGTGCCGGTAAAAACTTACCGGCACTATGAGTCGGTCCGGATTCATTTTTCTGAATGACGGCTGGCACGTTCCGACGAGTGAAAAATGAATTTCTGAACAAATTTTTCTTTGGGCAACTCATGCCTGCCCTTCTCTGTTACCCGACACCACAGTTCAATGAGAGCTTCCCCGGTATGGTGACGGGGGCTTGCCCCTTTCTTCCACCCGATGAGCGTTGAGGCAACCACGTCCAGTTCGTTCGCGATGTCCTGCAGCGAGTAACCGGAACGGCTCATGTCTGTGAGTATCCTGAACCAGTCGATTTTATGAATATTGATGACGGGCACGTTACTTCCCCCCGATGATCAAAGCCTGAGTAAATCTTTGAGATTTCTGACACCGAGTTTGTTCGCGCAGTTTTTCCGGTGCTGATAAAGCGTCCTGATCTCAATGCCCAGCTTTGATGAGTGACATTCGGCATTAACACCGTTGAGAAAGCCATCAATAACGGCGAGCTCACGCATCGATATTTTACAGGTTTCAGCCAGTGCGCGCTTCCTGTTCAGATAATGCTCAAGCAGGAATGAGATGTAAGCGACCGGCATGGATATGTCCAGTACATATTCCATGTCACAGACACGGTTTAGCAGGTTCTTTTTTCGCTTACTGAGTAGCTTAGGATTGTCAGTAAATACCAGAACATTGCCCTCTGTTTTCCGCAATAACGTTAAAAACGTGCTGAACCAGCAAGGGAAAAATTCGTAATATCCCAGGCACAGGATAGCAAGATGAAAACTACCATAATTCCTGCTTGCTAAGTTTAAGCGGAATTGTCTTACGTCATTATAATAAAGAACGGATAAGTGCTTTCTCATACATTCAGTTTCAATCAGCCTGAAAAGGCCATAATGGAAAATGTTATCGCCCCCAATTACAACCACACAGCGTTCGTTGCTTTTCATATCCTGCCTTCCATCTCAGAAACTCAAGTCAAAAATCAAACCAGCCCATAAACAAACGAATGTTATTACTACTCAAATCCCTGAAAATATTCAATGCAATCGTTTGCCCGGAAAAATATGTAACCCAGAAAATATCTTCTTAGTGATTGAATTGTATGATTAATCATTTAAGTGAAATCTGAATTAAGAGAAACTTTCAGAATCCTAGTAGTCATAATTCCTAATAACAAAGAAGGAAAAAGATCTTTCAGAATAAATACAGGCATCTGTCATTAGTGCCGCCCAGTGACTACACCTCATCCGCTGTAAAAAAGGAAAATAATTTGCATCTTGATAAATAGTAAAATGTGAGAATTAAATGCTAATATATTCATAATTCTGCATGCGTTATCAGTTTAAAAACCCAGGCTTTGGGCAAACCAGCTATCAGACAGTCTGAGTCTGGTAGTTCTTCAATCCGGAGCCTGATCTGCGTACTCCTTCTCATTTATGGATACCGGTGGCATCGCTGTTCGCGGTGACTATTAAGATTCTCAGCGGTACATTATTCTGGCGCCCGGTTGCAAACCTGCACCCTCATCCTGTTTCAAACAGCGCTGTAATGCTGTCGACCGTCGAGGTGGGGATTGCAACCCACAATCTGGCGTTTGGCGTGCTGATTAACCATGACTCGGCAGCAGCCAGCCTCACGGGGCCTGCGACATATTATGATTTGGGCGACTCTTTCTGTACTAATCCCTTCTGGAGCAGCTGCACGCACAGAATGGCATGTATAGGTTGTGATTTTAACCTGCTGAAAGACAGCGCGCGCGGGCTGATACTGGAGAGTAAAGCATCTATCAGGCGTTATCTTGAAGAAGTCCCGCTCACACCTGATGAGAAAGCCGTTATAGAACAGGATGAAAAAAAAGTTGAACAGGCGCTGAAAAAGCTGAGTGTAAGGTTTGACGAATGATTCAGGCTGCATTGCGCAGAAAGCGGGCATGACAATTCATCAGAGTTTATCAACCAATGGAGAGCGCACCACTACCTTTTAAGTTATGACCAAAAGGGGCATGACTTTGAGGTATAAACTTAAAGGTGATATGGATGATTTCAGGTTAAGACATTAGGGGATACTCAAATGGCGTATAACAAATACGGGGTGTATAAAATACTTAACTTTTTCATTTGATTATGTTCAACCCTTCACCAAAATCATTTTCTTTTCAATGTATGGTTCCAGGTCAGTTAAACAGCCCCTTTGTTTATCTGTTCTTATTTTTCTTTGAGGAAAGTTTATATGAGCTAAAACTCATACATACGACAAGACTGCATCAGCAGCAACCCACTATGCCCGAGCTTTCGTAATATTATCTGCTCAAGCAACCTGATTGATTACCCCCTTTTCCTGGCCCTTAAATTTCATTCAACCGACATTCCTGTCGGGAGGCGCAGGCATCTCAGTATAGTGCCTGAAGAATTGACCGTAACGGCCGGGTTGAATTATTTGCAACGAAGCGTTGATGTCAGGTTAATGACCACGTTCATACCGCTTCTACAGTTAGAGGAGCGCTCTTTTCCGGGTAAATAAAATGGAAAAGCAGCACCAACCGGTTCAACAGAATTCAAACTGCAGAGGTTGTATGCCTGAGATTTATGATCATAACGGGGACGCCGTTACCCATCACCGTGCCCGGGTAAATGGTATTCGTATGCATTACGTGACGGCAGGCCAGGGAGAACCGCTTCTTCTCTTACACGGAACGCCTAAAACTCATTATTACTGGTACAGGCTGATCCCATTACTGTCGGCGCATTTTTTCATAGTTGCTCCCGACCTGCGTGGGTTCGGCGACACCGATAAGCCTGACGCAGAAGAGGGTTATGACTCTCTGACTAATGCCCGCGATCTTGATGATCTGATGCACACGCTCGGTCATGACCGTTACTTTATCCATGGTGAAGACCGCGGTGCAGAATACGGTTATGTCATGTCTGCGGTTTATCGCGATAAGGTCCGGGCGCTTTCGTTCTGCGAAATGCTTTTATCCGGCGATTTACTTGAAGAGCATTCAGCTTTCACACGCCAGAATATTTCACGCCGGTTTAACCAGGACGGCGTCTGGCTATGGCACATCCCCTTTCTCTGGCTGCCCGATATACCTGAGATGCTGATAACCGGTAAAGAACGGGAGTACTGGGGGCACTTTATGAAGCAGGAGACATGGAATCCTGCAGCTTTTGAAGCCGAAGCGGTGGATGAATGGATCACCTGTCTGGAAGCGCCTGGCGGCCTGAAGGGCGTACTGAATTCATACCGGGCAACAATAAAAAATGGAGAGATTAATAACCGGCTTCGGGGTGAAAAGCTCTCTGTGCCGGTAATGGCGATCGGTGCAAAGGAGTTTATGGGCGAGCATGTTTCGCGTCAGATTGAGCCCTGTGTGATCGGCCCCGTGCGGTCGGTTGTTTTTGCACAATGTGGTCACAGTCTGGCACTTGAAGCGCCGGAAAAGCTGGCTGAAGAGCTTAAACAGTTTTTCCTGAATAACACATCAATATCGTAATATCCAGGCTGACAGAGTGTTGAGTAAAACTCAACGCTCTATACATCCTCCTTCAAAGAAAACCCTTCATTTGTTGCCATGCTTAATGACGTGTTTAAAAGAAGAAAGGGAAAATATGATGTCTGATAAGAAAAAACGTGTAGCTATCACCGGGGCTTGTGGAAAAATTGGGCAGGTCACTGTTAAACGTTTAAAGGATGCCGGTTATGATATTTTTCTCATTGATCGGGTGAAAAATGATGAATTCAGCGATCCTACCATGATTGCTGATTTGCAGGATTTTGGTGCCACGCTTGATGCGCTTTCATCTGCAGGTGAAGATGTTTATGCCACCGCCGAGCCCCAGGCTTTCGATGCTGTTGTACATCTGGCCAGTCTCCCGCATCCACGCATGATCCCGGACTCAGCAGAGTTCCAGAATAACATGGTGGCCACATTTAACGTATTTGAAGCCTCACGTCGTCTGGGCATTAAAAATATCGTGTGGGCAGCCAGTGAAGTAGCCACCGGTGTACCCTATGATCAGTGGGAGGCACCTTATGTGCCAGTCGATGAATCTTATCCGCATCGTGCTTTGAGCATTTATGCGCTGACCAAGGTTCTGGGTGAAGAAATGGCCCGTCAGTTCTGCCTGAATAATCCGGATATGCGCATTACCTGTCTGCGTTTATCGAACGTTATGAATCCGGAAGAATATGCAAAATTTGACGCCTGGCAGGATGATCCCACACAACGCCTCTGGAACATGTGGACCTATGTCGATGTTCGCGATGTTGCGCAGTCTGTCGAACTTGCACTTGAGTACGATGTGCGTGGAAAAGATGAGTTTTTCATCACCAGTGATGTCACCTGTATGCACACACCGACTCAGGAATTACTGGAAAAATACTATCCTTGCACTGAACGTCGAAAAGAGTTCAAAGGCAATGAATCAGTGCTTTCCAGTGAAAAAGCCATGCGCGTCTTAGGCTATAAACCTCAACATCGCTGGACTGATGGTGCCTGAAACCAGGCTGAGGTGGTTTTAATCCGGTAATAAACTGCCAGCCTGAACTTTATTCGATGAATAATAAGAAGCAGGCTGGCATCACGTAAAGCAGAACGGTTGCAGTCCTGTGGCTTACGACATTTATGCCTTCAAAAACGAAATGCTGAAGCCAGTCTGCACCATATGACATTCACGGTACTAATTTTTTGGCCGCGCCATAACTGCATGACGTCGTGCTTTTTCTTCTTCAGAAAGGCGAAGATGCTCAAGGGCCGCCTCCTGAGTGGCTTCATCCCCACCGACCACACTTGCCTCACCTCGTTTCATTCCCTCATAGCCCTGCCGCGCGACCATTACCGGATCGTTTTTCCAGCTGTTGTCTCCAAATCCGGTATTACCCATACCGGCGCTGGCATGAAATCCGGTTGCGGTTGCTCCGGGATGAAGGAGAGTTACCTGCACACCGGTGCCCGAAAGTTCTTCACGTAGGCCGTAGCCAAAGGATGACAGGAATGCCTTTGAAGGACCATAAACACCCTCATACGGAGTTGGGGTCGTTGCTGAAAGCGAACTGACCAGCAGAATCTTTCCACCACCCTTAGCGATCATACCAGGAATCAAAGCATGCGCAATTCGCACTGGCGAGATAACATTTAGCGCAATAAGTTGCAGGTGTCGCTCAAGAGAAATGTCGATGAAAGCCCCACCGGTAGCAATGCCGGCATTAAGCACTACGACGTCCGGTGCCTGAGTCCTGGAGTACAGCACATCCAGGACAGTTTTGTTTCCCTCCTCTGTTGAAAGATCGGATTGCACAGGAAAAACTTCAGCTCCAGACTGTCTTAACTCGTCTGCTGCATCAAACACCCGCTTTCCATGCCCTGTAATGACAAGATCATAACCATCTGCCGCCAAAAGACGCGCTATTTCAAGACCGATTCCGGCAGATCCACCTGTGACAAGTGCAAGTGGTTTTTTCATCTTAACCCTCCGGCTAAACGTTTATATCAGAGATGAGCGTACCTGACGCTCACTGGGTGAAAGCCCTGTGCCAGCATGCGCAGGGCGAGAGAGCATGACCGACGCCCTAAAAAGAATTAAAAAGTGTCTCATTTTTCACATCAGATCCTGCTCAGGACGCCACACTGTCAGTTGCAACCAGGTCGTAATTACCTTGCGTACTCCCTTTAAACAACTAATGCGTCACGGGGAAAGGAGAGTGATAAATCTTTCAGGTTATGTGTCCGGACACCATGAACTCTGATGTTTTGACGATTTTCATCATTTCAGGATCAGAAAGATGATGATGTTTTATGTTTGTCATGCTTTTTTCAGATATAGCGAAAATATAAACTGCTCTTTCTGGTCGATTGAAGAAAATTTTCCTGCCTCAGGCCTGGTGATTTAAACGCATTCAGGAAGGGCCTGAAAACAGGTTGCCCGGAGGCAGTGAATGCCCTTATGCTTTTAAAAACATCAACATATGAGCAACCAGTTCTTCAGGATTTTCTTCAGGGATCCAGTGTCCACTACGTCCGATAACGACATGCTCCCAGCGTTCAGCAACTTCTGCCATCATGCCCGACATTATTTTAGTAAAGTGGCTTCCCTCACCCGTCGCTGCCAGTACCGGCATCTTAAGCTGACCTTTACTGATAAAATCTTTATTGTCTTCGGCATCTCTGGCAAAGGCGCGGTATAGCTCAAAACCTGCACGCATGGCACTTGGCTGGCTGAAGGCCCGGACATAGTGTTCAAATGCTGCAGGATCTATTGCCTGATAATCCCAGGCCAGATCGTGAAAGAAACGCTCAAGGTAAAAGGCCTCATTTCCCCGCGTCAGAGCTTCCGGAACGTCTCTTGCCTGATGAAAATGGAAGTGCCAGCAGCGGGAATCATCTGCATTGACTGCGTCAAAGCCACGTGTGCCGGGAAGAGGGGCTTCCATAAGTACAAGTTTCTTTACTCGTTCAGGAAAAAAAGCGCCCATGGCGAAAGCCACCATCATGCCAATATCGTGACCTGCGACATGCACGGGGCCGGTTACCCCCTGCTCGTTCAGTATACTGACCATGTCTGATGCCAGCGTTTTCTTGTCATAGCCGTCAACGGGGCGTGAAGATCTGCCAGCTCCCCGCATATCCGGAATGATCAATTTGAATCCTGCATCTGTAAGGGGTTTTATCAGATGGCGCCATGCCAGTGAGGTCTGGGGATAGCCGTGGATAAGCAGCAATACCTTATCCCCATTCCCTTCAGTTGAATAACCAATTTTTACCTTTTGCTCTGTCTCCAGCGAAAAAACTTCAGACATTATGCGATCTCCATAAATTAAAAAGTGGGGTTCCGGGGAAATTTACAGGCTGTGAAATCCTGAGGAGTGAATTTAAATGGCGGACTTACTGAACCTCCGGAGAAAAATAATGAAAGGTAGTTTTCTCTCCGGAAACAGAATTATCCCGAGCACATAGCTTGTGCATTCGACTCTGTAATAATCTCGGCAGCTTATTAAATAAAGGATCACCAGTCCTGGCGTGTCGGATGTATGACTATATCGTTGATAGTGAGATCTTCTGGTTTATCGAGCGCATAGGCGACGGCATCCGCAACCTGCTCAGGAGTAATGGCGATTTCATTAAGTTTTTTGGCGGCGTCTTTACCTTTACTATTATTAACTTTGTCGGCCCAGCCCGTGTCGATCACACCCGGGCTGATCATGGAAACCTGAATGCCATTACTCACTCCAACTTCTTTTCTCAGGCTTTCGGTTACACCGCGAATGAAAAACTTTGTTGCGCTGTATACACCACTGGAAGCCCCGGTATGCAGTCCTGCGACAGAGCTCATGTTCAGAATATGTCCGCGCTTTTGTTCAAGGAATACCGGCAGTGTGGCGGCGATAGCATTAAGATAACCATGAATATTGGTATCTATCATCTTGTTCCAGTCATCTACGGCTGTGTCTGCCCAGTCAGAAAATAACATCAGGCCGGCATTATTAATAAGATGATCGACTCGCCCGTATTTTTCTTTAACGCTGCTGATAAGCTGACGAACATCGTCTGTATCCGTTACATCAGTTACCCGATATTCTGCATTACCGCCCTCTGCATTAATCTCATCAGATATTTTTTTTAGTTTATCTTCGCTGCGGGCAGCCAGGATGATACGGGTACCTGACTGCGCAATCCTGCGGGCGGTTGCTGCACCAATACCCGAAGATGCTCCGGTAATCACTGTGACAGTATCTTTACTTAACGACATATTA
Organism: Pantoea sp. X-Soil-MYKO-1785; assembly: GCF_059730675.1. NCBI lineage: Bacteria > Pseudomonadati > Pseudomonadota > Gammaproteobacteria > Enterobacterales > Erwiniaceae > Pantoea > Pantoea sp. X-Soil-MYKO-1785. The sequence goes on along the minus strand of NZ_AP036001.1, from coordinate 161,303 downwards.
AAACACTCCTGGGCTTGAATTTAATAAACGCTGGAAAATAAATGCGTATATCTATTTTTTTCATATGGATAAAAACAGAGTGAAGATAACGAATTAAGATTAGACGAATAAATGGTATTAACATTTCATTTAATTCAACATTGCATTGAAACTGACTCATCCTTATCTAACTCAATGATATTTAATGCAAAAAAGACATATATTGTCATATTTTTTTATGCTTCCACTCTTTTACTGAACAAAAACTTATTTTTGATGCCATGCTTACTGGGCTTTATTGAAAACGAGGAGAAAATAATGAGTAAGAAACTGGCATTTATTACCGGGGCTTCAAACGGGATTGGTTTTGAACTGGCAAAAGTCTTTGCTAAAAATGACTATGACATTATCGCCGTTGCAAGGAATGAAGAGAAACTGAATAAAGCTTGTGACGAGCTCCGTCAGTTCGGTGGCAGCGTACATGCACTTTCGGCCGATCTGAGCAGTTATGAGCAGGTTGAGTCACTCAAGAAGAAGATCGATGACGCCGGTCACAGCATCGATGCACTGGTTATCAATGCGGGTCAGGGTCTGGGAGGACGTTTTATCGGAGGTACTGAGCTTGAAAAGGAGCTGCAGCTCATCCGGCTGAATGTGGACTCCTACGTACACCTGTCTAAAATTTTTCTGCCAGACATGGTTAAGCGCGGCGGTGGGCATGTTCTGATGACATCCTCTGTCTCGGGTACGGCACCTATTCCATTTGAAGCCGTTTATGGTGCTTCCAAAGCCTTTGTAAACTCTTTCTTCTGGGCGATCCGCAATGAGCTGAAAGGTAACGGCCTGAATATGACCCTGCTGATGCCCGGCGCTACCGAAACCAATTTCTTCAAAAATGCCGGCCAGTCCGATACCAGCGTAGGTGCCTCGCAGACGACTAAGCCGCACGAAGTGGCTGAGCGCGCCTGGTATGCTCTGATGAGCGGTCACGAATATGTTTATGGCAATGATGAAGCGGAGCATGAGGGAGACGTGCTTAATCGTCTCCAGAGCGAGTCACAAAAAGCACAGCGTCACCGCATTATTTCTGAGCCGGGTTCAGCCAGCAAAAAATAAAGTTCCGCCCTGCTGAATCAGCTTCTTCAGGCATTATTATACGTCCGATCTGCGGGTCGGACGAAGTAAAACCCTTTCTGACGACCAGTTATATATCCCACTCAGCCAGCGGAGTCATGGCATCTGCGGCAAAGCAGGTCATCGTGGTTACAGATTCAACAAAGTTTGGGTGAAAGGGGTTTAATCAGGTTCTGACGCTCAAAAAAATTAATACTATTATCACCGATACCAGTGCGCCGGAAGAGATGGTTAACGAGCTGAGAGCGAAGAAAAAAATCGTTCTGGCCTGATGCGGTCCGGAGCGGTAAACGTATCCGGATAGTGATTATAAAAAGGCTTCATCCATCACGCTGAATGCCGTCCGGAAGGCGTGATTACTGACCGTCTTGTTATATTCCATTCTTCCCGGAACGTCTGCCAGTGGATAGGTAAAGGAATGTACCGCACGGGCGTAGTTGACCAGCTGAAAGCCTGCACCCGCAGAAGCCATTTCGTGACTGAACTGCGCCAATTGTTCAGGAGAGACAAAAGGATCGTCTGCTCCGTTGAGGACCAGAATCTGTCCTTTAATGTCCCCGTTGGCGGCAGGACGCTGAGTATTGAGCGTTCCGTGGATACAGACAGTAGCCCGCAACGGAGCTCCGCTTCGGGCAAGCTCCAGCACGCAGTGACCGCCGTAACAAAAGCCGATTGCTCCCAGCCTGAGCGCATCCGTCAGAGGATCGGTGGCCAGGGCCTGAAGCGCAGCTTTCATCCTCTTGCGCTCTTCATCCGTATCCTTAAGCGCGTTCATTGCAGACGAAGCCTGCTCAGCGGAAACTGGCTGGAAGCCATACAAATCGGCGACCAGCACAACATACCCCTCTTTTGCCACCCTTATGGCCTGTCCGATATTTGACGTTGTGATGCCCATCATGTTAGGCGCAAGAACGACACCCGGGCGTGGGCACTGGCCATCGGCGTCATGAACGAGCAGGCCACACAGCCGTGTTTCGCCGCAGTAATAGCTGATCTCTTTTTGCACAATATTCATTCTTCATCCTTATTGCCTTGTCCGGACAACTATGACCGACAAAACCAGGCCCGAGTCCGGTGCTGTACGCTGTCAGAGATTATTTATTCATCCACTGGCTGAATGCATCCTTCCATTCCGGGTGCCAGCGGGACAGCGCCGGTCGGTTCTCGATGATATCCTGACTGGCCCATGCAATACGCTTTGCATCCATTTCAGGACTGACGGCGTTATCAGGACAGATAATGTAAAAATCGCCTTTCTCATAGTGCTCGATAAAATGATCAATGACCTGATCTGCCGTCCAAGCTTCTGACGGCTTTTCATCCTTATCCGCCTGCATGCCCGGAAAGTTCATGTCGGTCCAGGTAAAACCAGGAACCAGCAGATGAGCTGTGACCCTGTCACCTGCACTGGTCAGCAGCTCATGGGCCAGCTGTTCGGTAAGCACTTTAATACCGGCTTTTGCTGCGCTGTAAGCCGCATTACCCGGCGGCGTGGTGATTCCTTCCTTTGAGCCCAGATTCACAATGGCCGCCGTTTTGTTCATGCCCAGCATAAACGGAATAAAAAGGTGCTGCAGGGTGACCACTGAGAGCAGATTGGATTCAATCTGAAGACGCCAGTCGGCGGGTGTATCCCACGGGCCGCCCCCGTGCTTAATGCCTGCGTTGTTCATCAGCAGCGCTACTTCTCCGAAGGCATCAAGGGTCATGTCCCGCAGGCGTATCAAATCCTGCTCATTCGTGACGTCTCCCGTGACCAGGCGGTATTCAGCGTTCAGCGTCTTTGCAAAGGCCTTGAGCGCATCACAGTCACGGTCGAACAGGCTCAGGCGCATGCCTTCCTTGGCAAAGCGACGTGCCGCTGCGGCACCAATCCCTTTTGCTGCACCGGTAATGACCGCGACGCGGCCTGGTTTAATGACTGATTCTTTCATGTCTGACTCCTTCTGGTGATATGAACTGAGAGGTACATCAGGACAAGGGCTATGACGGCAAAGGCTACGCCGACCCATCCCGTTGAAATCCAGGAACCGCCGGCCGCGATGGCAAGACCGCCAAAGGCCGCACCCAGCGCATTAGAAATATTGAACGCGCTGTGCGTGAGTGATGAAGCGAGCGTCTGTGCGTCACCGGCAATATTCATCATGTGTGACTGCAGTGCCGGTACGAGCGAAAATCCATTCCCCAGTAAAAAGAGCGCAATCAGCGCCGGCATTTTCCATTCTGAGACCAGGGCAAAAAGAGCAAGCATCGCGAGATTCCAGAGCAGCATGCCGTAAATAGCCGGTATGAGCGCTCTGTCGGCCAGCCGGCCGCCAATAATATTCCCCGTGACCATGCCCGCCCCCCAGAGCACCAGGATCCACGGGACTGTGGACAGCTTAAATCCGCTCACCTCCGTCAGCGCCGGCGTAATAAAGCTGTAAACGGCGAACATGCCGGCAAAGCTCACGGACGCGACAGCAAACGTCATCAGCACCTGCGGACTGCGCAGTGCACTGAGCTCTTTTAACGGAGAGGCTTTACCGTCAGCCGGGACCGTCGGGACAAAGAGCGATACCATAATACCGGTCAGTACGAGGCCCGCCGATACCGCCGCAAACGACGTCCGCCATCCCAGTGACTGCCCGGCCCAGGTTACCAGCGGAACACCAGCAACATTGGCCACGGCAAGCCCAAGCATGACATAACCGATATAGCGCGCCTTCTGTCCGGCGGGAACCATTGAGGCGGCTACCAGCGCTGCCACACCGTACCAGGCACCGTGAGGCAGTCCGGCAATGAAGCGGGCGACGAGCATAGTCGGATAGCTCCAGGCTGCAGCGCTGAAAGCGTAACCGGTAAGTGCAATCAACAACAGTACCATCAGCAGCGCCTTGCGCGGCCAGCGCGCGGCCAGCACGGCAATGGCCGGAGCGCCAATCACCACACCTGCAGCGTAGGCACTGATATAGCCACCTGCAGCGGGTACTGAAACACCGGTTCCTTTAGCAAGATCCGGAAGCAGGCTCATCGGTGCAAACTCGCCGGTTCCGATACAAAGGCCGCCAGCACCAAGAGCAAGCATGGCAGGAAGCAGGCCGGAAGGAGCATTCACCCGTCCTTGTACCTGGCCGTCAGTTTGTTCAGTCATAACCTGAGGGTCTCCATAAATCAGAATAGTTATTCACTGCAGGTCTCAGGAACCGTAAAAAATAAACTGCTGCCCCTCAGGAGCAGCAGTCTTCAGCCAGAAGGGCTGATGTTGTCTCCCTGCCCGCCCGGGCAGGGAGACAATGCAGTGGCATAGTTGAAGCGAAGTAAACTATAAACCAGAAAGCTACGCCCATTGTTGAAGTAAATCCGGTGAGTTATTGAATTAAACTCAACTAAACTCTGATTTATTGCTTCGCACGTAAGGTAATAAATGTTATTTCAGACGGTTTTCCCAGCCGCAGCGGAAAACCGTTCCACAGCCCGGCTCCGTTACTGACGTAAAGCGCCATATTGCCGACCGAATAAAGTCCGGAAACAAAGTTGTTGTTAGCGGGGCCTGCCGCTATATCCAGCCCGCGGATCATGCCCCCGTGAGTGTGACCGGAAAGCTGCAGGCTCACGCCGGCAATGGCACTCTCCGACGCATTACCCGGCCGGTGATCCAGAAGGATCACCACCTCTTTTGCGGACACCCCGCTGAGAGCTTTCATCAGATCAGGTCCCGGACCTCCATATTCGGGGGCAACGTCATCAGTCACGCCTGCCAGAACAATGGAGGCATTACCTTTCGTCAGGCGGACATGACTGTTGCTGAGAAAGCGCAGGCCGAGATGGGTGTACTCTTCCACCCACTCATCAGCGTTGAAGTAATACTCATGATTGCCGGTAATGGCATACACCCCGTACGGTGCCTCAAGGGAAGCCAGCGGTGAAACAGCAGCCCGGCGGTCTGCAACCGTGCCATCCGCCATGTCCCCGGTGACGACGATCAGATCGGGATGAAGCGTGTTTGTCTTATCCATTACGCTTTGCATCCATGACCGGGTCAGGAGGCGGCTTGCATGAAGATCAGTCAGCTGAACGAGGGTAAAACCATCAAACTCACGCGGCAGCTTCTGAAGCGTCAGCTCTGAACGATTAACGGCGGGAACTTTTATGGCGTTATATACGCCTGCGGCGGAAAGCAGCGCTGCAGCCGCCAGCATTACCATTCTGATCCCTGATCTGGCTGTAACAGCACGACGTAAAAACAGGTGGCAGAAAACAAAATACATGTCCTGAAGCAGCAGCATAAGCGCAAGAAATATCGTGCAGCCAAACATCCATCCCAGGAGGAGCATGACCGGCTGCGGCAGTTCGGGCGAAAACATGGTGCCAAAGATAAGGCGGCTGATTAAGTGGAACTCGCACCCGGCCACGACAATCAATCCAAGCAGGCACTTCACTTTTTTGTTAAAGCCCAACAGCTTTACAAAGCGCAGGCAGACATACACTGCCGGCAGCAGCGTCCATATATGAAACATCCTTTCAGCTCCAGAATGATGAACAAATCAGTACGGTTGCATAAAACACAGCGTACCGCTTGCATCCTATTTGTGAATTTAACTAAACTTAACATCTCAATAACCTGGTAATATTTAGTGCTATTGCATGTGGCATTGAATTCAGCTCATCTATGTAAGGCTTTCCAATGCCAGTCAGACCTGTTTCCCGTCTTTCGCGCAGCGATCTGGCGGATTTGAATGCTTTTCGTGTCGTGGAGCGGCTGCGAAGCTTTACTAAAGCTGCCGTTGAGCTTGGTATAACCACTTCAGCGCTCAGCCACGCCGTGCGTAATCTTGAAGCTCGTCTTGGAGTCCGGTTGCTTAACCGCACAAGCCGGACGGTGGCCCCGACCGAAGCAGGTGCCAGCCTTGCCCTGAGGCTGGATATTGGCTTTCGTGAAATCGGTGACGCCCTGGACGAAATTAACCGGATGCGGGATCGACCGGTCGGACGCCTGCGGCTGAACGTGCTCAGCGACGGTGCCCGGCTTATCATGGCCCGGCATCTGCCGAAATTTTTAAGTCAGTATCCTGAAGTTGAAGTAGAAATCAGCGTCGATGACAGAATGGTGGATATTGTTTCTGAAGGATTTGATGCAGGCATACGTTTCGGCGGGACCGTTCCTGAAGATCTGGTTGCCATCAAGCTGGGAGCAGAGCTGAAGTGGGTTGCCGTGGCTTCTCCCCGCTATCTCTACCATCGCCCTGTTCCGGTGACGCCTGAAGATTTGCGCGCCCACGCCTGCATTCAGCTGAGAACCGGCCAGGGAATTATCTACAAATGGGAATTCAGCAAGGGTGATGAGTACCGCGCAATTGATGTGCCGGGACAGATTTGCGTCAGCGAGACCACGCTGGCCATTGAGCTTGCTCTTGCCGGAACCGGCATTACGTACTGCCTGGAGAACCGGGTCTCACAACATATCCGGGACGGCAGACTGATAATCGTGCTGCCTGACTGGGCGCCGATAGAACCGGCTATGCACCTCTATTATCCGGGGCACCGACGTATTCCACAGGGGCTAAGGGAACTTATTGATGTCCTGCGCGAAGAGATAGAGCTGGAAAAGAGGACTGCTGAAGATTTACCCTAACGAAAGCGGACAGGTTAAAAAGACCGCCGGGCGAATACGGAAAGATTAGAGAGCATATATCGCTATTCTCAATACAGCCTGTCATTTAACAACTTCATTTCTAAGGCGAAGTCTACCGAGATATACACGCGGGTGTTCGCTCTGGATATTGCGGAGCGACATCTGACGCGGTTTCAGATGCCGGGAACTGATCCAGTGGTCATGCTGAAAAAATGATGAAGCTGTCACCGTACAAAAACCGTCAGTTACGAACAGGAGCCGCCAGACAACTTAGTACTATTTAAACTTTGTAGACTTTCCATTCCACATAAAGCTTTGATAGAAATAAAAATTTGAGCATTGAACTTTCATTTGTTTTTCCTATGACAGGAGGCAGGCGAAGTCAGCTAATGCGGGCTACAGGTATATCCTTCCATCGAGTGGTATAGGCGGGGGGATAATATCTCTCGTTTCATCTGCCAGGCCTGATCTACGCCTTTTCCGGCAAACCATATCTGTCCTAGTCCCGTGGTGTTTATGCTGTCGATGATTTTCATCAGCGCTTCGCTGTTCTCGCGGGGGTGTTCGTCAGAAAACAGTTTCAGCTGCGCCACGCCAGTCGGAAAAAATCACCCAGCATAATTCCTGCTTTGGCATAGCGATGCCCACCAATCCAGATGCGATCCAGCGTCTTCATGGCTGCAGCGATAATGTCCCGTGTATCCCGCGTAGGGTGCAACAGCTTCTCGCTGGCCACATTGCCGTAATAAACATCACCTTCTACAAACGGGGAGGTCTTAATAAATACGCCGATATGGCGCGTGAAGTGCCGTCGACCAAGAGCATCCATGGGTTGTCAGTGCGGGAAACGGAACGATACAGCATCATCACATCGTTCATATATGCTGTCATCGCAGGGTCATATTGTCCAATAAGCGGTGCCGACATAGCGCGTAACACGCGTGGATCGGCATTGATCGGACCGGGCCCCATCAACAGCCGCTGCGGAGGATTTATCTGACTGAAAACATGCTTGTCCAAAAGGTATTCCTGCTGTTAATGACGTAAAATTTTACTGACGAACTGGCGCGTGCGTTCATGAGTTGGCGCATCAAACACTTGCTGCGGTGAGCCGGTTTCAACCACCTGGCCATCAGCCATGAACACCACCTTCGATGAAACCTCACGAACAAAACTCATTTCATGGGAAACGATGAACAGAGTGATCCCTTCAGAAGCCAGCTCACGGATGGTATCAAGCACTTCGTTCACCATCTCCGGGTCAAGCGCTGCCGTCACCTCATCCAGTAGCAATATCGTCGGCTTCAACGCAAGTGCACGTGCAATCGCCACGCGCTGTTGCTGGCCTCCAGAAAGCTGGTCCGGGTACGCATCAATACGATGCGAAAGCCCCACACGTTCCAGTAAACGACGCGCGTCCTGTTCCACCTGCTTCTTTGGCCACCCTTTAATTTTGGTCGGGGTGATCATGACGTTTTCCAGTACAGTCATATTCTGAAACAGGTTGTATTGCTGAAACACAATAGCAATGGACTCACGTAACTGACGCAGCTCACTTCTGTTGGTGTAATTTACGGGTTTGTCTTTCAGCAGAACCTGACCCTCTTTTGGCAGCAGTAATCCCATCAGCACGCGCAGTAGCGTACTTTTGCCGGAGCCTGAAGGACCAATCAGACTGACAATATCGCCCTTCTCAACGGATAAGGTGACGTTCTCCAGTACCGGCTGATCGTTATACGCGGCTTTTAAATTAATGATGTCGAGCTGTGGCAATTTTTCTCTCCAGACGCTTACCCAGACGCGATAGCGGATAAGACACAATGAAATAAAGTATTAAGACGACGGCATACACCAGCGTGGCGGAATAGCCCTTATCGGACAGGATCTTGCTGGCGGAGGTCAGTTCCATTACGCCAATCTGCGAAGCCAGCGTTGTGTCTTTGATATACATGACGAAGAAGCTAAAGGTCGGCGCAATGACCACGGTCATGGATTGCGGAATGATGACGTGGCGCAGCATTTGCAGGTAAGAAAAATTCAGGGTCACTGCGGCTTCCCACTGATTAGGGTGCACCGACTCCAGTCCGCTTCGGATGATCTCTCCCAGATAGGCGGCGGCGATAATACAGACGCTGATCAACGCGACGGTAAAGGTAGAGAAACGGAGTCCGGAGTACTGGCTGATGAAAAACACCAGAAACAACGTCACCAGAAAGGGAATGCGCCGAAAAATAAAGAAGTAAACGTGAACCACGCTGCGTATTGGCCCAAGAATGGCCGCTTTCGTGTTAATGGCTACCGCCAGTACAAAGCCTGCCAGAAAACCAATCAGGCATCCAAATGCCGAAAGCGCCAGGGTGATACCCAGCCCCTGAAATAACAGCAGCAGGTTGTAATACGAGAACAGTCCGGTGATTTCAGCCCAGTTGATATAACCCATCAAAGTACTCCCGTCCTGACCCGGAACAGATAACGTCCCATAATGGCTAAAGCAAACGTCGCGAGAATAGTTATCGCGATATAGATAACCGCTGCCACGGAGAAGGATTCCACTGACAAATAGGTTTGTGAACTCAGGTTATAGGTACGACCGGTGAGCTCTTCAACGCCAAACATGGAGGCCATCGAGGTCCCCAGCGTCATGACGATGAACTGGTTGGAGAGTGGACGGAACATCACTTTAATAACATGGGGAAAAATGACGTATCGAATGACCTGGATACGAGAGAAACCCAATACTTCCGCAGCTTCGATTTCCAGACGCCGTACCGAGTCAAACCCGGCACGTTGAATTTCACACAAATAGGCACCGGCATTGAAGGTGGCGCCAATCAGTACGGCCGTAAAGGGAGACAGTAGAATCCCCACTTCCGGCAGCGCAAAGAACAGAAAATAGATCTGCACCAGTTGCGGGGTGTTAGTGGCAAAAATTACGTAGGCATTAATGCACTTTCCTGTCAGCTTCGGACCATAGCGGAGGATGCTGGTACAGATCATCGCAATTATCATACCCAGGGCGAAAGCCAGCACCGCAAGTTGCAGGCTTATCCAGGCTCCTCCTAGCAGGTATGGCAACTGGTTAAGAATGGGAAAAAAGTTCAGGTTCATCAGCAAGACACTCAGGCAAGCAAGGGCGCCCCAGATTTCGGACGCCCGATGTAATTAAAACGAAACTCAGTATTTCGTTGGCGAGGCGGTCGGATCATGCAACATGGCGTGCCCAAACCATTTATTCCAGCTGGAGCCAATAAAGCCGGACTGATGAAGGGCGGCAATTTCAGTATTGAGTTTTTCGCGCAGTGCTGTGTTGCCTTTGCTGACTGCGATGCAGTCATAATCAACTTCGATAGGCTCATCGACGACTTGCCATTTGGTCGGATATTTTTTGGTGTAATCCAGCATGAAATCGAGCACATCAATCAGAGCATCTGCGCGCCCTTGCGAAATGGCTCGCACCGCATCCGGGTAGTTATCGAGGATCAACAGCTGTGCTTTAGGGATATTATCCTGAATATATTTGATTGGGGTTGTGCCGCGGACCTGCACCATTTTTACGGACGGGTCATTTAAATCCTGCCATTTTTTAAACGGTTTTTTATCGGTAGTGAGTATGCCCAGCACTTCGGTATTAACCGGATTGGTAAAATCCACCACTTTCATGCGATCGTCATTACGTGTCATCCCACCCATCACCGCATCGATTTTGTCCGACATGATAAAGGGCACGCGGTCGTTCGACCCAACCGCAACCAGCTCCAGTTTGACACCCATTGCATTGGCAATTTTCTTGGCTACAGCCGCATCGAAACCTGAAATCTGATTCTTATCGTCATACACCCCCAGCGGCGGCAAATTTGGGTTAACGCCCACGATGAGCGTTTTAGATTTCATGATTTCTTCCAGCGGTCGTGCGTTGGCCGTTGTTGCGCTCATCAACGCGCTGGCAATGCAACCTGCCAAAGCCAGTCTCCCCAACATACTAATTTTATTCATTATTTTACTCCTGAGATTAACTGATTGCTTACCCTGATGTTGGCAAATCACCAACGATATAAGTTTCGTATGCTTTACATATACGATTGATATACGATACCATGCGTTCCATCTTGTCAAGCCTCAATGAGCAGTTGTCGACCAGAAAGGAAGACTTTATGCAGCACATTTCAGGAAAAAACGTTCAGTTCGTTTTCAACAATCAGGGATATATGGCGTTACCAGGCCAGAGTATTGCCGCCGCGCTTTTTTCCAGCGGCGTCAGAACGTTGCGCTTTAGTCCTCATCTACATCAGCCTCGAGGAATGTTTTGCCTGATGGGTTCGTGTCAGGAGTGTCTGGTCACGGTGGAGGGTAAGCGGGTTTTAGCTTGCAAAACTGAGGCCAGGGCAAACCTGATTGTTCATTCAGTGCTGGAAACCGATCCCTATGAATCATTATGACCTGATTGTGCTGGGCGCCGGCCCGGCAGGGGTATCCGCCGCGTTAATGGCTGCAGCAAAAGGACTGCGTGTCGCATTGTTTGATGAAAATGAGGCCGCAGGCGGACAGGTTTACCGTGCGCCGATCGTGTCTGACCAAAAAATAGATGGCTCTGAATTCAGGACCGGCGAAAACCTGCGCGATGCTTTATCACGAAGCAATGTCCGCTCCTTTTTGGGGCATGTCGTGTGGGCGGTAACGGGTGACTACCGTGTTGACGCACTTGGACCGGAAGGTTCTGTTTCCTGTACTACGCACATGCTGCTGGTGGCTACCGGTACCACGGAGCGTGTGGTGCCGTTTGAAGGATGGACGCTCCCGGGGGTGATAGGACTGGCAGCCGCAACGATCTTACTCAAATCACAACGTACTTTGCCGGGTAAAACCACGCTTGTGGCGGGCTGCGGCCCCTTGCTGGCAGCGGTAGCGGGTGGAACCCTTAAGGCCGGTGGCATGGTGAAAGCGATTGTCGATATTTCGTCACGCAGCGAGTGGCTTAAAAACGCGCCTGCGATGCTGAATCGTCCGGCCATATTTAAGCAAAGTCTGCATTACAGCCTATCAATCCTGCGGGCCAGAACTCCGATCTATTCACGCCATACGCTGGTAAGAGTTACCGCGCAGGGTGAGCAGTTACTGGCTGAACTTGCCCCTTGTGATGCCTCGGCCCGCCCTGTCACCGGCCGACATATTGAGATTCTGGTAGATTGTGTTGTCGTGGGACACGGCCTGACGCCCTCTTCCGATGTCACGCGCTTACTGCACGCAAAACATCACTATTCTCGTGCCGCAGGGGGCTGGATTGCGCAGACCGATGAAAACGGTCAGACCAGTCGTGAACGGTTGTTCGTTGCGGGTGATGGTGCGGGGATTCGGGGTGCCGCTGCAGCGACAGAGCAGGGTAAGCGCGTCGGCCTGGCCTGTGCCGTTTTGCTTCGCGGTGATGACTCCTCCGCTTCTGAAGCACTGACCATCAATAAAGCCTGGCAGCAGGCCGCGGCTTTTGGTCAGAAAATGGCGGCGATGATGGCGTTACGTGAGGGGCACGTCACCGCTATTCCGCCGGATACGGTGGTATGCCGCTGTGAAGACGTGACACGGGCCGAAATTGAACAGGCTGGAGAGGCGGGAGCGCATGATGTTAATCAGTTGAAAGCCTGGACACGCTGCGGGATGGGCCCATGCCAGGGAAGAACCTGTGGTGATATCGCCGCCGAAATTTTAGCAACAAAACTGGGCGTGACGCGTGAAACCGTCGGGATTTTCTCGCCCCGTACGCCGCTGCGCCCGCTGACCATCAGTGATATGACCGGCGAGTACGACTACGCGGATATTCCTATTCCTAAGGCGGCGCCACTGTGAATGGACTTATCTCTTCTGAACACTTAGATGTGTGTATCGTCGGTGGCGGCGTGATGGGCTGCTCAACCGCCTTATTTCTTGCGAAAGCCGGGATGCGCGTGGCGGTTGTGGAGCGCAATGCCCTGTGCCGGGGCGCATCTGGCGTAAATGCCGGAACGTTAACCCTGCATATGACCCGGGCAGCGTTGGTGCCTTATGCAATGAAAGCCTGGGAAATGTGGATGCGGCCGGAAACATGGCTGGGTCAGGGGGTGTTGGCAACGCCTGCGCCTGGCTTATCCCTTGCCTTTACGGATGCCGAAGTGGCGATGCTGGAGGAGCGGGCCGCCGCACGTCGTGAATTTGGCGCAGATATCTCTGTGATTTCACCACAGGCAGCTAGCAAGGTCGATCCCAACATCAACGCTTCGATAAAAGCCGCCGCCTTCTGTGAGATTGACGGCTTCGCCAGCGCTTACCTCACGGGTCGAGCGTTTCATTCAGCGCTGCACGAGGCCGGTGTGACCATAATAGAACAGTTCCCGGTCGGGCATATTGAACGGCAAAAAGTGGGCTATCGCGTTTCCACTGAAGATCGTAGCCAGAGCATCAATGCTTCCCGGTTAGTGTTGGCAGGGGGCGTGTGGCTGGAGCCTATGCTGGCGATGATGGACATCACGATACCGGTCAGAACACTGATAAATCAGCTGATTGTCACCGAAAGAATGCCCCCCGTTATGCGCTCTGTATTGAGTATCGCTAACGGGCTGCTCTCAATGAAGCAATTTGCTAATGGCACTGTGGTCATTGGTGGTGGCTGGCAAGGCATCGGTTCACGTGAGTTGGGCGGCAGAGAAACCATCCCTGAGAACCTGATCGGTAACCTGCGGCTGGGACAACACGCTGTCCCGGCACTGGCTGCCGCCAGGGTCTCACGTATCTGGCTGGGGCTGGAATCAGAAACTGCCGATGCCATGCCGATGATCGGCCCGATTGCACAACATCCAGAACTGTATGTGATTGGTTGCGTTCACTCCGGTTATACCAGCGGACCTTATATGGGCAAGCTACTGGCACAACAGATATTAGGCCAGCAGCCAGAAATGCCGCTGTTTAATCCCTCACGACTCCTGCCCAATGCCGACAATGTGGTCGCTTAATAATCCAGAGGCTAATAATAAAATGAAAGAGTTACACCACTACCAGGGTGTGTATGCAGCCACGGTCTGTCCAATGGATGAATCAGGCCGCCACATAGATGAAACGAACCTCATCGCGCATTTACAGCAGATTTCGCGGGTGCCGGGCATACGTGGCTTGTTAATTAACGGCCATGCGGGTGAGAACTTTGCACTTACCCTGGAGGAAAAACGTCGGGTAATCACACTGGCTCGACAGGTATGCCCACCGGAGATACTGCTGGTGGCCGGTCTCAACGCTGAAGACAGCTATGACGCACAGGCACAGGCAGACGATGCGAAAGCTGCCGGTGCTGATGCCCTGCTGCTTTTTCCTCCCTACTCCTGGACACTCTCCACGGATGAAAAAACGGTACTTAATCATCATCGAATCGCCAATGAGAACGCCAGTTTGCCGATGATGCTTTACCAGGCAGGCGTCGGTTGCGGCGGGATGGCTTATCCTCCCGCTTTACTCAAACAGCTTGTGTGCTTGCCCCATGTCGTCGCGGTTAAAGAAGGGAGCTGGGAAACGGCAACCTATGAGGCAAACCTGCGGCTGGTTCGTGAAGTTGCGCCACACGTGGCGGTGATGGCCTCTGGCGATGAACATCTCCTGACGTGTTTCACCCTGGGTACTGACGGAAGTCTGGTCAGCCTTGCTGCAGTGGTGCCGGAACTGGTGGTAGCGCTCTATAACGCGGTGCAGGAGAAAAATCTGTCCGAAGCACAGCGCCTGCATCAGTTTGTCTATCCGCTGGCAAAGGAGATTTACGGCACCTGGCCAGGAACCCATGCAAATGCACGCCTGAAAGCCTGCTTATATCTCGCCGGACATCTTCCCCATGCGATGCCACGTCCGCCTGTGCCTGCTGTAGATGACGCACAGCTCGAACGGTTAGCGGCAGCGCTGACGTTTGCACAATCATTTAGCGTTACATCTTAAGCACAAGCGGAGAAATACATGACCAGCACTCTGATTCGCGGTGGGCGGATAATCACGGCAGTGGATGACTATCACGCCGATATTCTCGTCGAAAATGAAAAGATCGTCAGTATTGGCCTGAACCTGCAACCTGTTGCAGCCTGCCAAATCATTGAAGCAGCCGGCATGATGCTGTTCCCGGGCGGCGTTGACTGCCATACCCACATGGAAAACACGTTCGGCCCCTCGGTGACAGCCGATAATTTCAAATCTGGGACTCGTTCAGCCGCCTATGGGGGCACGACGACCATTATCGATTTCGCTCTACAGGAGCATGGCACCAGCCCTTTACAAGCAATTGAACGTGCGCAGGCGAAAGCAGATAACGTCGCCAGCATTGATTATGGTTTCCACGTCATTATTACTGAGGTGGATAAGCAGGTATTGGAGGATATGCGCTATGCCATTCGTCATGAGGGCGTCTCCAGCTTCAAAATGTTTATGGCATATCCAGGTACGGTGATGTCCGACGACGCCGCTATCTTCCAGGCTATGCGTCTGGTCGGTCAGCATGGCGGAATGGTGGCGCTGCATGCTGAAAACGGCACCATCGTGGAGTTACTTATTCAGGAAGCACTGGCGCAGGGACACACCTCCCCACGTCATCATGCCCTCACGCGCCCCGCTCTGCTGGAAGGGGAAGCTACACATCGAGGGATCAAGCTGGCAGAGCTGGCTGAAGCGCCGGTCTATTTTGTTCACCTTTCAGCCAAGGAAGCGTTGAAGCATGTGGTGGAAGCGCGTGACCTGGGTATCCCGGTCTTTGCGGAAACATGCCCGCATTACTTATTCTTTGATGAATCATCCTATGCTGACAGTGATGAAGCCGACAGCTTTGACGGGGCACGCTTTGTTATGAGCCCCCCATTGCGTTCAAAAGAAGCGCAAAATGCACTGTGGACGGCACTGAAGACCGATGATCTCCAGCTGATTTCTACCGATCACTGTCCGTATTGTATGAAAGAGGGGCACTTAGGAAAAATTAATCAGAAGCCGCTGGGCGCGAATAATTTCTCTAAAATTCCCAATGGCGTGCCTGGTGTTGAAACTCGTATGACCGTTGTGTACGACGGCGGTGTTCGTAGTGGTCGAATCTCGTTAAACCGTTTTGTTGAACTGATGTCCACCGCGCCGGCGAAGCTGTTTGGTCTGTTCCCCCAGAAAGGCACGATTGCCGTGGGAAGTGATGCCGACATCGTTATCTTCGACCCCAATGAAAAACACACTATCAGTGCAGCGACGCAACATAGCGATGTCGACTTCACGTTGTTCGAAGGACATCAGGTGCAGGGTAAAGTGAAAAAAGTGATGTTGCGTGGTGAGCTTTTGGTCAGTGATGAACAATGGGTGGGTAAAACCGGACAGGGCCGCTTTATAGCGCGCGGTGAAGTGGGTAAGTGGTAGGAGAATACGATGCCTTATTATGACTATCTCTGTACAGACTGCGGCACATTTGAACTGTGCCGTTCAGTTGCTGTGCGTGATGAACCAGCGCCCTGCCCGATCTGCCAAAAGAACGCCGATCGCAAGCCCAGCTTTCAGTCGGTGTTGTTGCGCAGTAAACCCGGGGCCCAGGTGCGTAACCCGTTACATGTTGAGGGTTGTCCCTGCTGCCCCGGGCAGATCAAATAACAGGTAATGAAGGGTATGCCTTGCGGCATACCCTTCCGTATTTAATTGCCTCCAGTCAGTCTTTTCATCACGAAAGCCGACAGGTTTCGGAGGTGCGTCCTTACAGCCTGGCTGGCCAGCGAGGGATCACCACTTTTCCAGGCATTAAGAATCGCGAGATGCTCTTCACGGTCTTCTTCGATGCGGTTAAAAGGCGTGATCAGTTCAAACATCCGGCTCTGAGTGCGGGCCTGCTCAATCATTCGAGCCAGTACCTCATTGCCTGAATGCTGAGCGAACAGTGTATGAACCTTATCGTCAACACTCCAGTAAGCTTGTTCAGGCTGGGCCGCCGCAAGCGATTGAACCTGATGGATAAGCTGTTCAATTAGACTTGAGTCAATCTTGCTGATGGACAGCGTGATAGCTTCAGTTTCCAGTAACTCACGTACCTTCATAGTCTGAAAATATTCCTGTGCGCTGATAAAGCGAACGGAATAAGAACGACCGCTACCCCGGACAAGTAAACCTTCACCTTCAAGTCTCAGGAGTGCTTCTCTCAAAGGAGTACGTGAAATGTTGAGTTCTTCAACGAGTCTTCCCTCCACCACTGCACCGCCACTACGAAGGGTTTTTTCGAGGATCATTCGTCGCAACGTTTGATAGGCCAGTTCGCCTAACTTATCTGCGGAGGTTTGTTTGACTGCGGTCACGTAACTCTCATTGATGATGAAGGATTTTAGTGAAAGTATACATTACATATACGAAAGGAAAAGTATAAAAATTTGAGAATTAACATTACGACTAATCAATCTTTTTAGGGCAATTAACGCCAACAAAGCTGGTAACAAAGGGCTTTACCCCGAATGTTAAACCATGTGCATTGCAATGCAGTTGGAAAGTGTCAGCGGCTTTAGTGAAACTTCGCAGCTCGACAACTTGTACGAAAATACCCATTAACTCAAGCATGTTAGAGCGCATAGTGTAGTGGTTTACTGAATTTGGCCACCTGAACAGAGGTGATATGCTCACCTCAGAACAACACAGGTGCTCCAATGAAAAGAAGAAATTTTAGTCCTGAATTCAAACGCGAATCCGCTCAGCTGGTTGTCGACCAAAACTACACCGTCTCTGATGCCGCTAAGGCTATGGATGTAGGTCTTTCCACGATGACGAAATGGGTCAAACAACTGCGTGATGAGCGTCAGGGCAAAACGCCAAAAGCCTCCCCGACAACGCCGGAACAAATCGAAATACGTGAACTCAGGAAGAAGATGCAACATATTGAAATGGAAAACGAAATATTAAAAAAGGCTACCGCGCTCTTGATGTCAGACTCCCTGAACAGTTCTCGATAATCGTGAAACTCAGGGCGCGTTATCCTGTGGCCACACTCTGCCATGTGTTCGGGGTTCATCGCAGCAGCTACAAATACTGGAAAAACCGTCCTGAAAAGCCGGACGGCAGACGGGCTGTATTACGCAGTCAGGTACTTGAGCTGCATGGCATCAGCCACGGTTCGGCCGGAGCAAGAAGCATCGCCACAATGGCAACCCAGAGAGGCTACCCGATGGGGCGCTGGCTTGCTGGCAGGCTCATGAAAGAGCTGGGACCGGTGAGTTGCCAGCAGCCAACTCACCAGTATAAGCGTGGCGGTCATGAGCACGTTGCTATCCCGAATCATCTTGAGCGACAGTTCGCCGTAACGGAGCCCAACCAGGTGTGGTGCGGTGATGTGACCTATATCTGGACAGGTAAACGCTGGGCGTACCTCGCCGTTGTTCTCGACCTGTTCGCAAGAAAACCAGTGGGCTGGGCAATGTCGTTCTCGCCGGACAGCAGACTCACCATGAAAGCGCTGGAAATGGCATGGGAAACTCGCGGTAAGCCCGTCGGGGTGATGTTCCACAGCGACCAGGGTCGTCATTATACAAGCAGGCAGTTCCGGCAGTTACTGTGGCGATACAGGATCAGACAGAGTATGAGCCGGCGCGGAAAATGCTGGGATAACAGCCCGATGGAACGCTTCTTCAGAAGCCTGAAGAACGAATGTGTGCCGGTGACGGGTTACTTAAGCTTCAGCGATGCAGCTCACGCCATAACGGACTATATCGTTGGATATTACAGTGCACTAAGACCGCACGACTATAATGGTGGGTTACCACCAAATGAATCGGAAACCCGATACTGGAAAAACTCTAACTCGGTGGCCAGTTTTTGTTGACCACTACATCACGTTGTACGTACCGTTGTCTGGCGAAGCATGAACTCACGGTCATAGGGTACCGGCATATTGCGCAGGCAGCTCCATGCGGCATCCTCTGAACCTGATCTCGTTGAGTGAATATGAACTTATTTGAGCCACACTTTTGGCAACAAAAACACAAAGTACACATGCCATTTACCTTGAAAAAGCAGGAAATCAGTACTTAAACTGCCTATGAATCTAATCAGTTAATTATTTTAAAACTTGATCAGCATCAAATTAGAAGTAATTTCAATACCGAATCGTTTCGATAGAATATTTCTTATTAAATTTAACCATTTTGGGTTATAGTCAGCTTCCTTCAGAGCAATTTCTGTTTAGTTCCGCCACATTATTTTTGCAAAAAAAAATCACATCCCCCTCTCCCAGTGTTATAAGTTTTATGGGATGAAATATTTCAGTTATATAAATAATATGGTTACTCAGTCTACTTAAGAGGGAATAGCTTATGTCGAGGTATGCAACACCCAGTGAGTCTGAAGCTGCCAGACGACGCAGATATAAGGTTTCTGTAAATGGTATGGAGTTTCCCAGTGCACGCCAGGCTTTTGATAAACTAGAAATAAAATGCAAACCATTTTCTCATATCAAATTTCGGGCGGACGCTATAGCGAATTCGAAGGGCTCACAAGATCCTTTCAACAGTGCCTTTGTTGACGAAGACGGAGTTACATACATTTTCACATTCCAGATGAAGTAGCTTATGTCACACAATCCAGCAGCACGCAGCAGAAAAATCGTTGCAGGGTTAACGTGGATTTAGACCCGTCAGGATAGCGTATGAATATGCCGGTTATCTCCATGGGGTGGAGATGCAGCAGCCGGAAGCACTGGAGCCTTACTTCCGTGACTGATCGCAGTATTACAGTAATGTTGCGCTGCCTTACTCACACGACACTGACCCGCTTTATCATAAGGAAACCTGGTGATGCTAAGAGTTTCGGTA
The DNA here is from genome assembly GCF_059730675.1 of Pantoea sp. X-Soil-MYKO-1785. Taxonomy (NCBI): domain Bacteria; kingdom Pseudomonadati; phylum Pseudomonadota; class Gammaproteobacteria; order Enterobacterales; family Erwiniaceae; genus Pantoea; species Pantoea sp. X-Soil-MYKO-1785. The sequence goes on along the minus strand of NZ_AP036001.1, from coordinate 141,773 downwards.
AGAACAGATCAACATCCAGAGCTGGCTCTTGATGCGAAAATTACTGCAGGAACCCGCATGGGGCGGTTAACGATCGTAAAAAACGATGAGCTTAAAGTATTCCGCTGTAAAGAGGCTGATATCCTTTTCGCAGGGTTAGGTCAAGACCATCACGTTGCATTTAGTATTAATCGTGCTGAATTTGAAACCTATTATTATCAAGCTCGAGATAGTGAAGGATTTATCTTCCATTCTAATCCCTAGCTACGTATCCACCCTTAATCGACCTCGTCCCGGCGGGGAAGCGGAGGGGCCATCTTTGTTATATTCAGACGTCTGCAATGTGCTGTGAGTTCAACGGGTCGATGCAACGCTATCCTTAAATAAAGGGGGACGTTGCCATGAAACGCAGAACTCATAGCCAAGAGCGGACGTTGCGGGACGTCAGATATATAAAAAACTTATGGTCCGCTTGGATAGGATACTTACACAGAATGCGATACAGAGTTTCTATCTCTTTGTGGTAGCAAACTGAGATTTCTGAGGAATAATCCCCTCAATAAGTTGAAAATGACATATCTCGATAATGACTCTATACAACTACCAGTACCAGGAGAGACCGCAATGGATATTGTCAGTCGGGTTGAGCTTTTAAGAACAAAAGCTTTTTATCAGTTGCTTGTGGACAGGCTTGGAACTGAGGCTTGGGCTGCTCGCAAAGCTGCATATTTGAAGCGCATACGAGAGAAGGAGTCTAAGTTCAACATCAATCTGCCGATAGAGCCCCAGCTCTTCTTACCAGCAGAAGATGACATCGACTGGTACATTCTGACCTCGTATCTGTCTCATGATTTTCCATATAGTGATGCTACTTACAGCAGCAGGCGGATTTACCCCTATGCTATGGCCATAGGTGCTGTTGCAGACCAGCTTCGCAAAGTCCCATACGTCGATGATGTTCTGGACAAAATGCTAGCAAATAACAACAAACCAGAAACTCAAATTTTTGAGCTGTTGACGGCATCGTTCTACCTAAAGAACGGCTATGAGGTTGTCTTCATCCCGGAAAATAGCATTGTCTGGCCCGATGGAAAGACCAAAAAATCACCGGATATGCTCGTCAAGTTAGGTGATCTGGAGTTCTACGTTGAGTGCAAAAGGTCGGATAAGCAAAACAAGTACTCCAAGACCGAAGAGCAAGGCTGGGCCAAGATCTGGCATGAATTGAGCCAACATATGCTCAAAGTCGCACCGTGGAACATTGTGGATATAATTTTCCATGAGCAGGTCGCCAGTGTGACTCCGGCAGACGTTATTAAAGCGGTGAATCTAGCCATTAAAGGGGGGACGGGAAAAGCTAATGTGAGTTCAATCAGTGTGGGAATAAGAGCCATCGACAAATTAGGACTCAAACGTCACTACCGAAAATTTTCAGTCAGAGCCAATAGCCCACAGCATGAATTGCTGGTATTTGGGGGCCTGGATAGCAATGAGAAACGAAGTATCTCGACTATCGCTCAGCGAGTTATTCGTCCTGGCACCAATAACGACATTCTCAACTTTTTTGTAAAGGATGTTGCAAAGTGCGTTGGAGCTCAGTGGCGCTGCGATCATGAGATTTCTCTCGGCCTCAGATCCAAACATTTCAAGAGCTTGCTCAATGATGGAGTTATGCAGATTCCCCCTGATCGTGCTGGCGTAGTGCACATTTGGTATGAGACTTGCGAAGGCATAGATATCGAAGAACTACGTAGGGATAAAAACATGGAGAATATCTCGGCCTACGATGCCTCTAAAACAACCGTGTTGGGTGCTTTCCTGCATGCCGTGAATTATTATCCCTTAGAGGAAAACTATGAGTGGGCTGAGACCGTGCAAGACTTTGGCCGCGTGCCGCATTTGATGGGGCTCTTCCCTAGACAGTCATTGATGCTTGCATCTGACTCGACGCGTGGGGTCGAAGGTGTCACACATTGGGAGCAAGATAAGGCCGCAAAAATCACGCGTTGAACGTGGCTGGAGTAGGGCGATACTGGGAACATAACTCTTCACCGCGTTTCATGACCTGCTCCCGCTGATTAACACACGTTATCGTTGGGTGGAAAGAACAATTTCCTACGTCCGCTCCTCGCTCTTAGCAGACCTTGCCCCTCGCAAAAGTCTGCTCTGTGCCAGAAGCGGACGTTCAAGATATCATGACGCAGTTAACGTCGAAGATCCGGCTGACTTGCTTTCAAGTATGTTAATGATTAAGTCGCGTGGAAAAATTGTCTCATTAGTGTGCATTAGCTCTTCTATTGTCCACCAATGATGATCGCGAATGACTTTCTTTTCATTGCTACTCCATCCTGAACGATCGAGATCTACTGTATTTGCATTAATCATAAAGAAACGCTCATCAGCAAGTACTGTCTCCCCACTTGGTAGCATCATTTTGAAGGTTCGGGACGCTATTTCTGGTCCTGTTAATGTTCCTTTCAATCCCGTTTCTTCAAATAATTCGCGTATAGCGGCCTGCTCGAAAGATTCATTTTTTTCAAGCCCTCCTCCCGGAGTTGCCCAGTATGTTTTTCCCCTCAGAGCATCATCTTTATGACAGAACCTAAAGAGCAGGACATGATTTTCAGGCGAAAGAATGATCAATCGAGATGATGGTCGAATGCGCACATATCCCCCTTAAAAAAGCTTGAATACTGATTATCAATATTTATATAAACATAAATTGCAGCCTGAATCGCCCTATAGGTCTGTAATTTCTTACAGCTTTAATCTCACTCAACGTCCGCTTTTCCTCAAGGCGGACTAAGTGCACCATACTTCCTGTTGCTCTCACTCACCCCGAAACCCCTCCGGAATTTCATAGGGCGCATCAGCTATCGCGTTCACGTAGCGCGGTGGCGCCCTTCTCACCTTAAACTTTCGCACGACCGCCAGACGCTGAGCCAGTTTCAGATCCCACTGCGCCTGAATGCCTAAAGGGCCTGCACCAGACCGCTTTGTGCCAGAAGCGAACGTTGCTAACATCGGTATGTACTAATCTGCGGGGAGCAGTTCAGTTCGAGTGTAACCATCACTTAAACCACATCGTTTTTTAGCAGCCACCTGCCTGTTTTGCCCCGTATGTTGCTTGGTCTACGGTGTATTTATCTCCGGCACTTGAGGAAAGTTGCTTAATGAGGCCTTTGCATGAGAAGCCCGTCATACTGAGATACTCCTTCGCAGATTTCACCGCCTCCTGGTTCCAATCAATATTCAGGCTGTCCACTGCTACCGTAGCGTCAGAAATATCGTAACCATCCCCTGCATCCGATGAGAGTTGATGAATAAGTCCGTCCCGTGAAAAGCCCGTCATACTGAGATACTGCTTCGCAGATCTAACGGCATTATTTTGAGGTCCAGTTAAATCTCCCGCCCATGTGGGCGCTGCGACAAACAAAGCTGCAGTGAGTACTGTCTTCAAAAAACTCATTTTAACACCCCATTAGTTTATCCGATTGGGCTTGTTGCTATTCGACGGCTTCGACATTCTGGGCAGTAATCTGGCGTTCCATATCCAGTACGACTTATCCATTCATGTTTTCAATCCAAGCACTTAGCCCGGTAAAGAGTCGTTGCCATTGAAGACTCCGTTGATTTAAAAAAAGTTTGTAAAGTGCACTGTGTTTATCGGCAAGATAGATATGAACTTGAGTCGATTGAAATGTTATGTTTAATGTGGCAGGACTTCCCTGTAGCTTTCATTTTGACGTCAGCTTTTCGCTCATAGTGGACAATCAGTACAACCCAGTTAGATACATGCCCTTTGGTTAAGAAACAGGTTGAAGGTTAAGAGAGTATCTCCTTTCTTTAAGAGATAGTGTTGCGTCGACCCATTGAACTCACAGCCATAAGAGGACATCTGTGTTCCGGGCCAACACAACAGGTGAGCGAGAGTAATTTTGTGTTAAATGAACGTACCTATCCTCTGTCAGGTCTGAGAGGCGCCCCCGTCAGCAAACAGCTCTATACCATTCACATAACTTGCGGCATCACTGGCCAGGAAAGAAACAACAGAGGCAATTTCTTCCGGCTCTCCGATACGCCCCAGCGGACTTTTAGCGGTGAGGAAGGCGATCCCCTCTTCGGCATTATCACCAAATGCGGCTCTGAGCGACTCTGTATTCACAGGACCCGGACTGACGATGTTTATGCGTATATCCGTTCCATGCAGCTCTGTAATCCAGCTTCTCACCATGTTTCTCACAGCGGCTTTAGTCGCACCATAAATGCTCATGGTTGGACCCGGGTCTACTGATGCCGTCGAACCAATGATAATCACGCTTGAACCCTTCCCAAGCAGGGGCAAAGCCTGCTGGACAGTCATCACAACACCTTTAACATTGGTAGCGAACTGGTCGTGGATCTGTTTTTCAGTGATTTCACCAAGCGGAGCATGGACCCCACCGCCGGCATTAGCGACAAGAATATCAATGTGGCCAAATTCCGCTTCAACCTGTTCATAAAGCGCATTAATACTAACCATGCTGCTGACATCAGCAACAATACCTTTTACATTTTTCCCCAGAGCCTTTACCGCCTCCTGAAGGGTTTCTGCATTCCGGCCAGTGATAATGACATCTGCGCCTTCATCGCTCATGCTTTTCGCTATAGCCAGTCCAATGCCGCTCCCGCCACCAGTGATAACGGCCACCTTTCTCTTAAACAACTGATTCATAATTGCACCATATGTTTGTTTGTAGTGGTCACTATATTTAAACCTGAACAGGCTGTCACTAACTTCTTGTAGCGATCACTATAAGAAAGTTTTAAGATGGCATTCAGAAACACTTCTGATGCAGCGGAAAAAAACCTATGAGCGATACCGAAAAAACAATAAAAGCACCCAGGCGGGTGCTTGACAGAGAGTCCGGCGTGCAGACGGCTAAAGCGCTGTTTCATCAGCGTGGTTATGATGCTGTAGGTATCACGGAACTGACAAAGACGCTGAATATAAATCCTCCCAGCCTTTACGCCGCTTACGGTAGTAAAGCAGGGCTGTTTGAACGCTGCCTGGATCTCTATGTTGCAGAAGGAAACCTGCCAGCTGACAAAATTCTGACTCCGGGCAGGCCGCTGAATGAGGCGGTTGCAGATCTTTTTATGACTGCTGCACGTTTATACGCCCGATCCCCGGTCCAGCGAGGCTGTCTTGTGGCTGAAGGTATGCGTGCCAATGATCCGCAGGCCCGGGAGCTGGCAGGTCGCTATGGTAAGGCAGGAATTCAGTTCATCAGAAATTATATCCGGCAGTATGAACCAGCACGGGACCGCGAGCTTTCTGATTATGTCGTGACAACGCTGCGAGGCTTTTCTGCAGCCGCAGTAACGGGATTATCAAAAGCCAGGTTGACTGCCGTGGCTCAGCTGGCCGGTCAGGCATTCAGCGCTCTCCTGACGCCAAAAAATGTTTAACCAGGAGGTAAAAGTTATGTCTGTTATCGATCATGTTGAAATTGCTGTAAAAAATGCTCTGGTATCGCTCAAATTCTTTGAAGCAGCCCTCGCCCCGCTGGGGTTCAGCCTGATCATTTCTGTGCCTCCGGAGCGTACTTTAACGGGTGGTGCCCGGCACGGGCTGGGCCCGGAGGGATACCCGAGGCTCTGGCTTCATGATAAAGACATAACAGGCGCTTCAACACATCTGGCTTTTGCTGCCAGTGAGCGGGCCATAGTCGACGAATTCTGGCGTGCAGCTCTACAGGCAGGCGGTAGAGACAATGGCGCGCCGGGAATTCGCGATCATTATCATTCACACTACTATGCGGCTTTCATCCTTGATCCTGACGGTAATAACATCGAAGTCGTCTGTCAGAAAGAATGAGTAAGAGTGCCGGCCGTCACTTTGCGAAATTGAACCACGTCTGAGTTACTGCCTGTTGGGTTTTCCCTGGCGGCTATCCACGGAGTGAAATATCGTGAGGTGAGTTATTGCTTCGTTGCGGCAGCAAAATTCACTGCCGCATTAAACGTGGTGATCCAGAGAGCTTTCCGCATCATCAGCGTCGTTCCGGAGACTTGCAGCGTCTTTTAAAGGAGAGCGGCCAAAGAAACGGGCGTACTCACGATTAAACTGGGGCACGCTGCGATAACCCACCTCCATGGCAACAGACGTGACGCTCTGCTGACGCGCCAGTAATTTGGTTCTGGCATGAAGAAGACGGACGCGCTTCTGATACTGGACCGGACTCATGTTTGTCACAGACTTAAAATGACGATGAAAGGCCGATACGCTCATGGCTTCCTGTCCGGCCAGTGATTCAACCACAAATTCATCAGCAAAATTATGTCTTATCCAGCGAATCGCATTACCTATCCGCGCCAGCATGGTTCCCGGTGAAGCAATATCCCTCAGCATCCAGCCATGTGGGCCTTTAAGAACATGATAAAGGATTTCACGTTCATACACCGGTGCGAGAGCAGGGATATCTTCAGGACTTTTCATCAGGCGAAGCATTCTTACCCAGGCATCTAGCAGTTCTGGCGTGACGGCAGCAACGGAAAAAGCACCCGACTGTGAATCAGCCTTCACGGGAGGTAAATCAGCCAGCAGTGTCGCAATCCGTTCCGGCGTCAGGGTCAGGCTGACCGCGAGATACGGCTCACCGGTGGCCTCGGGATGGACTTCGCCTACGGCTGGCAAATCTACCGACATAACAAAGTAAGAAGCAGGATTGTAATTAAACACCCGGTCTCCCACCGTCATGGATTTACTGCCTCGCAATATGAGATTAACCATCGGCTCATAGACCGCAGCCAGTGCATGTGTGGGAACGTCACCCTGCACCATTGCCACACGGGGGATACCGGTTTCGGTTCGCCAGTTTCGGGCATGAGCGGCCAGAAGACGCAGCTCTTCAAGCAGGGGTTCCAGTATCAAAGTCAGCTTCCTCTGTATGATGATTAAAGCGAGCATAAAGCAGAAAAAGGCAAGAATCGAGCAGGAACGCAGAGGCTGGCCTGTCCGGGAAGTTTTATCCTTTTTCTATCGCAGACAGAAAGGATGAAATAATGAAAATTGTACTGATTACCGGCGGCAGTGGCGGGATCGGCGCCAGCGTGGCGCAGCAGTGCGCGGCTAAAGGGATGGGGGTGATTGTGACTTATAACAGCCATCCTGAATCTGCCCTGAGCGTTGTGAAGGTGATTGAAGCGTCAGGCGGCCGTGCCGTTGCGCTGCATCTGGATGTGGCTTGCACCGAAACCTTCGGCACTTTCCGCAACGCCTTACTGGACATAGTCAGTGTCACCTGGGAATGTGAGCAGATTGACGTGCTGGTAAACAACGCCGGGTTTGGGCTCTTTAACCCGATTGAAACGGTCACGGAGAGTGAGTTCGACAGTCTTTTTGCCGTACACCTGAAGGGCCCTTTTTTCCTGACCCAAAAGCTGCTGCCTCTGATTTGCGATGGAGGACACATCATCAACGTTACCAGCGCCACCACGCGCGTGGCCACAGCAGGTGTTGCGCCCTACGCTGCCTTTAAAGGCGGCCTTGAAGTACTGACCCGCTATATGGCCAAAGAGTTCGGGCCGCGGCGCATCCGGGCAAATGCAGTCTCTCCGGGTGCAATCCGTACGTCGCTTGGCGGAGGACTGAATGATGAATTTGAGTCTCTGCTCGCCTCACAAACCGCGCTGGAACGCGTGGGGGAGCCGGACGATGTCGGCCGGGTTATCGCAGGCCTGGTCTCTGATGACAGCGTCTGGATTAACGCACAATCCATCGAGGTTGCCGGCGGCTACCAAATCTAAATTCTTCCGGAGGTTTTATGCTCGATCATCTGTTCTTAACGGTCAGCGATACAGACCGTTCTGTCCGTTTCTATACGGAAGCGCTTGCCCCTCTCGGCATCACAGTTCGTCATGATTATGACGGAAAAGAAGGGCCGCCCGGCCACCCGGATTTGAAAGGGTTCGGGGCTCAGGGCCGGATCTTTTTCTGGCTACGCGAAGGAACTGTTGCGCCAGCTGCTGTACATGTCGGGTTTGTTGCGCGAAATCAGACAATGGTGAATGAAGCCTATGCTTCAGCCATGCGTGCCGGCGCGTCTGACAATGGCGCACCCGGTGCCCGGCTTCACTACGATCCCCGCTACTACGCCGCCGGCGTTTACGACCCCGATGGATACAGCCTTGAATTTGTTTATAAAGAATGGCAGCACCCTCAACCATGAAAACATTACTGATTTATGGCGCCACCGGTTACACGGGACGCATGATCGCTGCGCAGGCTAAAAGTGCCGGCCTGAATACTATTATTGCCGGCAGAAACAGGCAGCGGCTGGCCGCACTTGCCGGTGAACTTGACGTCAGTATGCGGGTATTTGGCCTGGAGGACGCTGCTGAAACTGCGTTGCAGCTTGCAGGCGTCGGCGTTGTGCTGAACTGCGCCGGTCCGTTTGCCGCTACGGCAGAACCGCTGATGAAAGCCTGTATAGACCTGGGCATTCATTACCTTGATATCACAGCGGAAATTAACGTTTACCGGCTGGCTGAGTCACTGGGAGAAAGAGCGGCGCGGGCCGGGAGTATGCTGCTGCCGGGCGTGGGCTGGGACGTGGTGCCAACCGACTGCCTGGCCGTTCGCCTTGCGCGGCATGTACCGGAACCACGACGGTTGCGTATAGCATTACAGGTGGCCGGAACGATGTCCCGGGGGTCTGCCGTCAGCGCAGGCGAAATAATCGCAGCCGGCCTGCTGGAACGTGTTAACGGTATTCTGATGACGAAAGAGGATGCGCAGCCCGGCTGGTTTGATTTTGGTGAAGGCCCTGTGGCCTGTGCGCCGCTTTCCTTTGGCGATCTGGTGACAGCATGGCATTCAACCGGCATTCCGGATATTGAGATGTTTGTGCATGTGACTGGAGATGCCTTTCCGCAGGGTGATTTGTCCCTGCTTCCTGAAGGGCCCGGGCAGGATGAACGCGATGCAAACCGCGCACGCGCTGTTGCTGAGGTTACCGGGGCTGACGGGAAGATCAACCGGGCTGTGATTGGAACGGTTAACGGATATTCCTATACGCCACTTGCGGCCACAGAGGCTGCAAGGCGTGTCCTGAACGGTGACAGTTTCCCTGGTTTTCAGACGCCGGCGATCGTTTTTGGTAGTGAGTTTGCGCTGAGTATTTCGGGTACGTGGCTCCAGCTCTCCTGACTCTGTTAATAAGGTGCACCGGTCAGCATTGAGCTGGCCGGTGCACCGCATTACGTCACTGCTTTGATTTTGATTCACGGCAGGGGGAAATATGTCTGCACTCACGGGCATCACGCTGGCATTACTGTCGTCAGTACTGTTTTCTGTACTCTGTTATTACAGTGTATTTTTGTATCCGCTGAACGGATGGCAGATAGCCGGATTGCGTGCTTTAACCACTGCATTGTTGCTGATACTGGCGCTGGCTTTTCGAAAAAAGCTAAAGCCTTTCCGGCGCTATTTATTATCAGTGGTAAAAAGTATGTAGCTGCTCGCTGCAACGTGTGTCTGCGCAGCGCTGCCTGGCCTGCAGATAATCATTTTCTGCTGAGCTCCGGTCAACGGGCAAAGCCGGTCACTGGCACTCGGTTACTTTCTGCTTCCTCTGGTCATGGTAATAACCGGCAGAGCCCTATACGGCGAAACGATATCGGGATGGCAGAAAATTGCTGTGCTGCTTGCGGCGTTACGGCTGAAGTGCTAATGGTCCGTTCACTTTCTCTTGTAGCCCTTGTGGTTATGCTGGGATATCCGTCCTATTTAATTATTAAACGTCAGCTTAAAAGCGACGCTTTTTTCAGCGTGATAGCAGAGAATTTATTTCTCATAATATCGGCAGTTGTTCTTCTGATTTATCAGGGGAGCGGAAATGAATGGTTATCCACCGGTGGGTGGCACACAGTCACAGGATTGGGCTTACTGAGTTGTTCTGCATTACTCTGCTTTCTGCTTGCCAGCAGCAGTCTCTCGTTTACGCTGTTTGGCATGCTGTCTTATGTCGAACCTTTATTATTGTCTCTGGTATCACTTTTTCTGCCGGAAGAAAAACTGACACTGTCATCACTGTTAGCATATGTCCCGATATGGCTTGCCGTTCTGGCACTGATGGACGGGTATAGAAAAGTCAAATTTACTGCGTACCGCAGTGGATAATGATAGGACATCGGGCTGACAGTTTGTCGGCTGAGTCAGTAGCTTGTCTGTTTTCCCGACATCCCGGTTATTGTATCAGGTGAACGGACATCCTCTGTTACCAGGGCTGGCGTCCGTGACTGCCGAAGAAACCACCTGTAGGTCCGTCCGGTCCCGTTAACGCCATTTTTATTGCCGTTGCAGCCCCTTCATCCGGTGTCAGAAAGCCGGTGTTGGCATTTAAATCGGTTCGTACATGGCCGGGTTCAACAGCGTTCACTTTGATCCCAAAGGGCTCAAGTTCCTTTGCAAATGAAACCGTCACAGCATTCAGGGCGACCTTCGAAGAGGTATAATCAAGGAGATTAACGCCTGAATATATCGAAGTTGGATCGGTAATCAGCGTCAGAGAACCCACGCCGCTGCTCATCATAACGATCCGGGCCTCTCCAGAAGCTTTAAGCAGCGACAGAAAGGCCTGCGTCACGCGTACCGGGCCAAAGAGATTGACTTCATAAACCGCTTTCATGTCTTTAATACTGACCTGGCTCGGAGGTGTGATGACGTCACTGAGAATGCCCGCATTATTAACAAGAACGTCGAGAGAACCCAGTTCATGCGCAAGTACTGCAGCAGCGTTCTGCACGCTCGCTTCATCTGCAACATCCAGTTCCAGTAGCCTGACGTTAAGACCTTCCTGTCGCAGGATGGCAACTGCTTCTTCACCACGACTGCGATCACGCGCACCCATCCAGACTGACATACCCGTTCTTGCGAGGCCTCTGACTATAGCGAAGCCAATCCCTTTATTGCCCCCGGTAACAAGCGCGGTCTTTTTCATCTCCACTACCCCCCTCAGTCTGTGAACTGTCGAGGGGCGTGCCTACGTGAAACTGAAGTTCGCCCATCAGCCGGGGAACAACGTTGCGCGACGTAAAACGCCACTGACCGTCATGTTTTTCAAAACTGTCGTAATACCGCCCTGTACATATAGGCTGCAATGGAAACCCCTCGAGCTCCTGATGTACAGTGAAATAACTGACGCAAGTGGCTGAACTACCGGATGGGGATACATCTATCAGCACATTAGAAACGTTATGCCACGTCCGGGGAGTTCCATCCTTATGGCGCTGAACGCCACGGTTAAAAAACTGCTCGACCTCTTCACTACCATGTACCGTATCACTGAGAACAGTAAATTCAGCATATTTAAATAACTCGGCGTTCTCTGCAAACTTTCCGTCATCCAGGTTGTGGACGTAAGAAGCAAGTAACCGCTGAATTTTTAATTCATCGAAATAACGTTGTTCATTTTCTGCGTGAACTGAATTAACCATAATTTATTCTCTTCATATCAGGATGGAAATAGATCCGCCACGCATATACCCGGCGAATCACGTTAAATAATGCCACTGAAAATTAGCGCAACAGGTACCCTTCCGGCACGAAGCATCTGTGCCGGACCACGTCGTGCCAGTAGGGCCGGTTCCTCTTGAAGGAGGAACTATCATTTTGCCCAAGACCTTCATTCTTCAGTAACAATGTTCAGATCTGAGATGCGCCGCCATCGGCAAAAATTTCCGCGCCGTTGATATAACTGGCATCATCACTGGCAAGGAAAACAACAGCTTTTGCTATTTCGTCTGTCTGGCCGATGCGACCAATCGGACTGCGGTCACGCAAAGACTGCAGGATGGCGTCAGCAGGTTCGGGAAGGAAATCGTGTAAGGATTGAGTATCCACCGGTCCGGGGCTGAGGATATTAATGCGAACGCCAGCACCTTTTATGTCCAGAATCCAGCTGCGTACCATTGCACGTAAAGCAGCCTTGGTGCCTCCATAAACACTGAGGCCCTGACCGGGATTAATTGAGGCCGTTGAACCTGTAATTACAATGCTGCTGCCTGGTTTCATCAGTGGTAATGCTTTCTGAACGGTAAACGTGATACCCCTGACGTTCGTTGTGAACTGACGATCGAACTTCTCCGGGGTTATCTGCCCGAGGGGTTCAAATTCGCCCATTCCGGCATTTGCTACCAGGATGTCGATGCGACCAAACCGGGACAATATTTGCTTATAAAAATTATCCAGTTCGGTGAGGCTGGATACATCCACCTGAAACTGACATGCATCCGGCCCAAGCGTACTGATTGCCAGTTCCAGTTTATTTTTGTCTCGCCCGGTAATGATTACGGTTGCGCCAAGTGCTGAAAGCTCCTGTGCTATTCCCAGACCAATGCCGGATGACGCGCCAGTTATAACTGCGATTTTTTTCTGAAAAGACTGAGCCATTGTGTATTGTCCTGATTGTTGTGAGCTAAGAATGTAGTGATCACTACACTCAAACAGCACGATACACAACAGGAAATTACACCAACAATTTTTAATTAAATAAAATCAATAAGTTAAACTTAACATTTGATGCTAAAGATTTTAGCGGTCACTATGTTGGTGAAATTATCACCGAAATGAAATAAAAAACAGGCTGGGATATACTGCCTTTGTGCGTGATGCAAAAGTAACTTTTGCACAGGCTATATTGCTGTATGCTGAAATTCTCTGGTGGTTCAGCGAGCTTGCAAAGTTTTAGTCTGAGAAAAAGCGCTGTATTGGTATGTTGCGTGGTCAGAACAGGTTACACCGTTTATGGCAACGTCTGCTTTGTGCTCATCACGCACTATATGCAACATGGCTCTTGATGCTCAGCCCCCTCTGAACCCCTCTGGAATCTCATAGCGCGCATCAACTATCGCGTTCACGTCACGGCGTGGCGCCCTTCTCACTTTAAACTTTTGTCCCCCTACCAGCCGCTGAGCCAGTTTCAGATCCCACTGCGCCTGCATGCCTAAAGGGACTGCATCAGTCCGCTTCGTGCCAGAAGCGGACCTTTATGTATTCAATTTGTGATATTTGAACAAACCTGAATGTTATATGCAGGATTAGAAAGTTCAATAATCGCAGTGGTTTATTATTTGCCTGTGACGATTGAATCATCAGTATTATGTGATTTAGTTTTCAATTTTAAGTTTTCTGCAAATGAGATACTTCGCCTGGACGTCTGCATGGTGTACTGAAAAAGCACATCGTAAAGCATGACATAATTTCTTAATCCTTCATTTACGCTCTGACTGAGCTTGTAAGTTAAACCAGTCAGAGTGTGATTTTTATTTGCTCCCCGTAACAGGCTACGGTCAAATACATTAACCCGGCCTTGCCATATGAGTTGCTCATCGCTGCTATACTTTTTTACTCTGCTAAACACACCTGAATTAGTGCGGTAATTGCCGGACAGATCATAACCTATAGCGTTTTTCCAGCGTCATATTTCATACTTCCCTTTACTTAAAGGCAGTTGAAAGCTGACAGGCTTCATGAACTCATTAATATATATACCGCTTAGCTTCACCGTAAAAAAAAGAATATCCTGTCTCGTTTCAAAATTTTTACTGGCATGAATAAATACTTTGCATTTAATCTCATTCGACTTCCATTTCCAGTTATTTATAAACCCGGAAGTCAGGGAGTTAAATATTTGCCATTCTGTTTCTCTGTCTTCAGACGCGAGTTCCTGAAAGCGGTCAATCATTTCACGCGCATATGGGTTCTGAAAAGCTTTCAGCACTGGATCGTTCATCCCTAAAAGCAACTTTTTATTTTGCATAATGTACTAACCTCCCGCCAGAACTGTAAACTGAGCTGGCTCTCACTACCCGTTACTCTTACTGCCCAAAGAAACCTGAAGGAAACACTTATGACACTGAAACAGCTCGAAGCATTCTACTGGGCAGCCAGTCTGGGTAGTTTCAGTGCTGCAGCGAACAAACTGAACGTTACACAGTCAACGCTTTCCAAGCGTATTCAGGAACTGGAAGTCACATTAGGACGATCCCTCTTCACTCGTACAACGCAAAACATCTCTCTGACCGACTCAGGCCACCGCATTCTGGCCCTGTCCCATCAGATGCTGCAGATGGAGAATGAAATCGTTAAATCTGCCACAGGTGATACATGGATTGGGGGCTTTTACCGGGCTGGTATCAGTGAGCTTACGGCAACAACCTGGTTTCCGGCCTTCGCGGCACGTTTATATCAGGATAATGAAAATCTTACCCTTGAGTCTCACGTTGATCTCGCATCTGCACTCTCCAAAAAACTGTTAAAGGGTGAAATTGACTTTGCTATATTACCCTTCAGTTCTTACAGTAATCACAGTTTTAACTCCGTCCCTTTGTCTGTCGTTAATTTTTTATGGGCTTCTTCTCCACAACGTATTCCTGAAAACCGCAGATTAAATTTAAAGGAAATCAGCATTCATCCTCATATTACTATGACCAGCGAATCTCAGTTAAAAAGTGCATATGATACATGGGCTGCCATGCATAAAATAAATCCAAAGCGTTTCATTTCATGTAATTTACTTAATGCCATTGTTGCACTGACAATTGCTGATGTCGGAATAAGCCTGCTTCCTGAAAGCCTGGTAAAAAAACTCTCTGAACGCGGAGAACTGACAGCTCATTTATGCGATGTGCCACTCCCTCAGATAGAATATTCTTTCTGCTGGAAAAAAGACGATACAAGGCTGTCAATTTCCGCGATGGCGAATATTGCTGTTGAATACGCTAATTACGATTTAAAAGATAACTGATAACTTAATTAAATTTAAAAATTAAATAAGCGTCTCATCCTTTTGGATTACACCTGCAGCACGAAGTGCATCATCCAGCCAGGGCGAAACCAGGATACCGCTGGCAATTTCTTCAAGTCGCTGTCCTTCCTGCTCAACTTTTTTAGCCGCAGCCTCAAGTACCTGTTCAACCTCCGCTGCGGGAATGACGACTACGCCATCGCAGTCACCTACCACCAGATCGCCAGACGAGACTGAAACGTTACCCAGCGAAACGGGGTGACAAATCTTACCGTCAATGTTTTTAGTTGGACCGGCCGGGTTGCGCCCTGCAGCAAAAATCGGCATTGAGGAGTGACTGATTGTGTCAAAATCACGCGAAGCACCATCCACTACAAAACCGCCCAGTCCTGCGGCCTCTGCCTGTTTCACCATCAGTTCCCCAAACAGTGCTCCGGAACCGTAACCGTGACCAGCAACAACGATAACATCTCCTGGTTTAGCTAATGCCAGTGCAACATGAAACATCAGGTTATCACCAGGCCTGACTTCAACCGTAAAAGCCGTACCGACCAGTTTCATGTCATTTCGCAATGGCGCAACAGCGCTGTGTAGTGCACCTCGACGACCGGCAACATCTGACAGGATTGCTGCCTGATACTCGCGTGCACGTGAAATTACACTTTCTGGCAGGCGTTCAAACGCAACCAGCTGATCAAATTTAGTCGTGCGCATTTCTGACTCCTTTATTCAAACTGCGTTTTTAGGTTCTGAGCCGCTCAGGACGGCTTCGATATTTTCCAGCGCGCCCATACCCATACGGACCAGAGATTCATTACTGGTCCCGGCTACGTGCGGTGAGCCGATAAAATTGTTCAGGGATAATAACGGGTGAGCAGGATCAACAGGTTCATCCACGAATACGTCACAGGCTGCAGCAAAAATAACGCTGTTTCTTAATGCATCATAAAGATCCGCCTCATTAACCACACCGCCACGGGAAACATTAATCAGAATGCTTTCCGCTTTCATGATGCGTAACTGCTCCGCAGAAATCAGGTTATTCGTTGCTTTTGTCAGCGGGACATGCAGGCTGATTATGTCGCTGGATTCAAGCAGAACATTCAGCTCTGTTACCCGCTCAGCTCCGTATTTACTGAAGGTGCTGTCGGAGGCGAAGGGATCATAGGCCACGACTTTTGCCCCAAACCCGTGAGTAAATATTGCTGCGACGCGCCCGCCTATATCCCCAAGGCCAATCAGGCCGACTGTCTTGCCCGCAATTTCAAATGCAGCCGGCTCAGCGCGGAACACGCCTTGCTTGAGCCTGGAAGGATAGATATTTACGTTGCGATAAAGTGACAGTGTTAAAGCCACTACGTATTCCGCAACGCTGACTGCATTCGCTGACGGTGTATTAGTGACAATTACGCCAAGCTCTCTGGCAGCATTAATATCAATGTTGTCAACGCCCACACCATGTTTGGCAACAATTTTCAGGCATCTGGCCTGTTCAAGATCCTCACGGCTTACCACCCAGGTACGGACAATCAGGGCATCGGCCTCATTTCTCCAGTCACGGTCACGTGATTCGGGATATGCCACAACTTCATGGTTTTCGCGTGCCTTAGCAATGACGCTTTCATGTACAGGATCGAGCACATAAATTTTCATACCTACTCCTTGTTATAACTGGTGACCTATCTGATGTTTTTCTGTGCTTACTGCTGGCTCAGCATGTGTGTGTTCTTTCTCCAGTGGCTCAGTCATGGTTATTAGCAACATAAACGCAACCAGAGAGCTGATGCTGAGGAAAATAAACACCTGATCCCAGCCGCCTGAATCAAGAATCAGTCCGACGACAAACGGCGCGACAGCACCTCCAACGGAACCAACGGTATTCACGACTGAAACGGCTAAAGGAACTTTTTCTTTTTCTACGAGACCCATGGGATAAACGAGAAACGTTGAATATCCAATGTTAAGCAGTACGCCGGTGACAAAGAAAAGCACGGCAATCAGGGCAGGTACAGATGGTGTATTGATCAGTACATACATCATCACTACCGTTGAGGCTGAAGTGATAAACATAACCGGCTTACGTCTCTTCCTGAAAAGACGATCAGACATCATGCCACCCAGGATGTTGCCAACGATGGCACCCAGCCACGGAGCAGATGCAACGAAGCCCATACTGAGTATTGAAAGATGTTTAACATTGACCAGATAAGTCGGGATCCAGGTCATTATTGAGTAGGTGATGCCTACCATCAGGCCATAACCTATTGCACATGCCCAGTTATTCCATGATGAAAATATCTGACGGGAAGTGCTCAGTTTCTCAACGCGACGGGCACGGATAAGGAAATCAAATCTGGTTTTTTCAACAACCCCTGACTTCTTATTTAATGCGCGCTCATTAGCATCTGAATTAAGGATGTAATCTTTTTCACTTTCTGAGCAGAATTTGCTTTTCGATGGGTCATCTTTAACCAGGAAAAGCCACAAGACGGCAATAATAAAGCCAGGAACAGCAAAAATATAAAACACTTCACGCCATCCCCAGTTAAATACAATGAAAGCACAGAGGGGAGGCACAAAAGCTGGCGCAAACTTTATTGACGACATGAAAATGCCGGTCGCTAATCCTTTTTCACGGGCAGGGAACCAGCGGTTAATAATGGATACAATGCCGATATTAAGCGGGCCTTCAGAGGCACCCAGTAGCGCTCGGGCAATTTTTAGCTGCAGTACACTGGTCGTAAAGCCCATCAAAAGGGTCGACAGCGAGGTCAGGATCATACAGCCGGATAAAATACGTCCAATTCCAAACCTGCTGAATAAAAAGCCAGAGGGGATCTGCACCGCAGCGTAAGTAATGTAAAAAAGACTGGCGAGCATGCCAATATCTGTATTTGTCAGGTGATATTCTTTCTTAATGAAAGGCACCACCACACCGATATTAGCCCTGTCCGCGCCAGCAATCATGTACACCATAAAAAACATTACGGCGACTACCCAGCGATATTTTCCAGCTTTGGGAGATGTCGTTGTCATATATTTATCCTGGTTGTTTACAGATGTAGGGTCACTGCTTCAGTAAAATAATTACCTGTACTGTGACAAATCTGTTAAAGAAATTTATCGGTGAGGGGTTATGAATTTTTCGAATGAGCAACATTTTTTGATATAATCAAAAGATACAGTATAAATAATGTGATCTTCGTCGCCTAAATTAATAATTTTACGTTTCAATGCGTGATGAAAATCACTCTTCGTTTTGTTTTATGAAAGTCGCTTCACAAAAGCATTCTTTACAGGCATATGAAAAAAATTCAACGCAGATCACATATGTTGCTCAGATAAATCAGCCTCCATGTTGTTATAAAACATTTTAGCGATGCAATGCTTCTTTTCTCAGAATCAAGGTTTACCTTCATTTCCCGCAATGTTCAGACTAATCGCCTATTTCTGTAAATAATGCCAGATCCTCTACGATTTCAGATACCTGAGCCGCTACTTATGGTCGGACAGCGGCTCTTCCTGCCTGTGCTGCCCGCATACCTGAGGTTTACACGGTTACTGCTTCTTATCCGCCCTTTGTAGTCATGCTGCGCGGAAATTATAGCGTTCCTGAAATATCTGAAGGTCATTCCTAATCTGGACAGCTCACTGCCATATCAGCTGCAAACAGAACGTCTGCTTTTCGCTCAAAGCGGACTAAGAGCAACATGATGCCTGTCACGTTCACGCCCCCCTGAACCCCTCCGGAATTTCATAGGGCGCATCAGCTATCGCGTTCACGTCACGGCGTGACGCCCTTTTCACCTTTAACTTTTGTCCCTCCGCCAGCCGCTGAGCCAGCTTAAGGTCCCACTGCGCCTGTCTGAACTGTTTTCCTTCCGATCGCCAGAACGCGCAGAACTCAGCTATCTGAGACGGCTCCGGGGGTTTATCAAGCGTCATGCCTGCCTCTGCTGCAATCTGAATCAGGTCAGAAGATGGTTGCCACTCAGGATGCATGGCGAACCGTTCCTGTGGTACCGGCGAAAAGATATGGCATGTTCGCATGCTTGCTGCCGGGTCATTCAGAGGGACAGGTTCTGCAGGGTTTCGTTGCGTTACGCCGGATGCGTTACGAATGTTCGTTACGCCAGGAGGTGTGTCACCGTAACGCTGGTCAGAAACGTAACGTTGTACATCACCGTTACGCGTTACGCCGGCCGTTACGTTATGCGTTACGTCTTCAGTAACGTTACGGTTACGCCCTGTGACAGGGTATCTGACCGTTGCTACCTGTGCCGCCTGAGCACCCTGCCCTGCTCTCAGCCCTTGACCTGTCTGGGTTTGTGGCTGTTCAGCCTCAAAGTTATCCACAGAATCCGGAAAAGTCCTCGCGCGCGCGGTGTGTGTGTTTTGTTTTAGATCTTCTTTTCTTATCTTATCTAACGTCACCGTTACGTCACGCGTTACGCTCTCCGTTACGTTATGCGTTACGTCACCCGTTACGTTACGCTTTGCCTTCTGACGCTCACGATAGCGCCGCTGCCGCTCAGCACCTGTTGAAGCCCGCTTGCATTCGGGAACGTTATTTTCACAGAAGTTAGGCAGAATGACCCAGCGGTTTTCCGCATCGAAGATGGCCCATCCGACAGCGGCCATCGCTTCCCCGAATCCATCGAATTCTGCCAGAACATCCAAGTAACTGAGATCGACGTTATGGAACACGCCGTCACTGGTGTGCTCATTGGCGGCACTCCAGATCGCATGAAGCGCCGCGAGCGTGACGCACCGCGTCACGTTACGCGTCATAAGTGTGGAGCGTTGTCCGCCGACAGAGACATCGAACCCTTCACTGCCATCCGCCGGGTTCTCAAGCAGAGCAGCAATCTCATTAACTTTGGGGTGTGACTTCAGAGAAGTACGCATTTTGATCCAGTTTTCTGACATAACGGCACCTCCCTGAGTCAAAAATCGTTAGACCAATAGTGACGCTAAAGGTATTGATGGTAAGGATAAGCATTTGGAACCAAGTGAGGGTCGGGAGGAAAGACATCATCTAGCTCAACGTCGGCACCTAACTCTCTAAGCGCATGCACTAACATTCTGCAAGTCTGGAGGTTAGGTTTTCGGCGCTTATTTTCATAATGTCCGATAGCGCCTTGGCTACATCCAACTCTTTGAGCCAGAAGAGATTGAGATACATTAATTTGTTGTCGAATTGTCTTTAGATGACACATAGGGAACTCCAAAACAACGAAAGAAGTTAATAATACATATCGTACTAAATACAGGCAAGAGGGTTAATACATTTTGTGTGTTGTTAGAATTAATACGCTTCGTAATAATTTGCGTATGCATATTCCATGGAATCAACTGGCTAAGGCCAGAATGAAACAAATTGGCCTTACACAGGAAAGGCTTGCAGAGGCTTTGGGCAAAACCCAAGGTGCGATTGGCCATTGGCTGAATGGACGCCGCGAGCCAAGCATTGAAGATATATCTGCAATGATGAAAGTGTTGGGTCTCAAGGAACTGATTCTAAGCTCCTCTGGTATGGTAATTTATCCAGATGAAGCGCTTTTAAATGTCTCTGATCCGCAACCTCACCACGAGGTCAAAAGCTTCCCGGTAATAAGCTGGGTATCAGCAGGAAATTGGTCTGAAGCTCTGGAACCTTTTGACTCTAAAGATATTGAGGATTGGTCACAGACAACAGCTAAAGCCAGCGAAAAAAGCTTTTGGCTGACAGTCAAAGGTGATTCTATGACTGCTCCAACCGGCTTAAGTATACCGGAAGGGATGAAAATTTTGGTAGATCCAGCTGTTGAACCCGCTAATGGCAGATTAGTAGTTGCTAAACTTGAAAAGGAAAACGAAGCAACCTTTAAGAAGTATGTTATTGATGCAGGTCAACATTATCTCAAGCCTCTTAACCCTAGTTATCACATGATCCCGTTTGATAGTAACTGTCGAATCATTGGGGTAGTTATAGAAGCCAAACTTGAAGGGCTTTGACGATCGTTTAGATTGCTTACGACAATACAAATTTCAAGTAAAGCTTATCTGCTTAGTTCTTAACTGAATAAAATTACCGGTAAATCATATAATTGCAATTATTTACCATTTATAGCACAAATTGTATTGACTAATATTAATACAATATGTATTTTTTAGTTGTTCCAGTTTTGTGTCATCCGTTGTGACACATTAGTTAAGGCTGGAAGATAAACTTTCTACTTAAGCATGCTGAACGGCGCAGCATACCGTCGGGCGGGAGGAGTGCACAAGCGCAAGATCCCGAAGTGGCAGAACCCACCTTCCTCTCAACAAACGAGATGGCACTTGCCAGTGTCATTTCCTTTGTTGATGGAGGTTTTCATGAAGAAGCACAGTGCCCTGTGCCCCGTTTGTGGTCGCAGGTTTGACCCACGGTCACCACTGATACACATCAGTAGTCATCATCAATCAGCATCGACTCATGAGTTAATCCTGATACGCGACGCCCGACGTCTCTGCTTCGGGAAGAGTAAGCCCGTCAAAAATAAATCACCCTGCTTACTCTGAGTCATCCCTTTTCCCATGACTTATTGGAAACCATTACCGCAGTTCAGAACGAGGTTTAGCGGGAATGGTTTCTGCATTCATTCAGAATTGTGAAGCTGAACACCACTATAACTTCACTGTCAGGGGGGCTTTAGCACCATGCAGTTCTGAATGTTCAGGCAGCTTGATTCCATAATTACGAGTGTTAACTAACTGACCAAGTGCCTGCTCTTTTATCCCGCCTCGTGCGGGATTTTTTTTATCACGAAGATGCTCACACAGAGCCTCTCGTGCTCTGCCACCCTATCACTCTGCCAGAATGGCAAACTCTTCTAAGGAGTAATTATGTTATATCGCGAAGCTGCAGTGCGTATCAGCCAGACCGTACATATGGTCTCCGATGTACTCAACATGTCGGCTGAACAGATGTTCAGTTACGAAAAGGAGGGCAAAATTACAGAAGAACAGGCAGGTACCCACATGCACAAGGTCAATGTGATCCTGGAAATCCTTTATGCCGAACTACTGGACCCTATTATTGCTGCCTATCCTGATTTAGGCCCTGCATGCTGCTGCTGTGCCGATTCAGAAGCCGAAGGAGATGGTAACAAGCAATTTTAACCTTAACCCTCCCCTGAGTCATAAACCGCCATTAAGGCGGTTTTTTTTCGTCCAAACCCGGAGAAAACTATGCACAAAAACAAACCTTCGCGTGTGCTGAGCCAGAAAGAAATGCGCAGCCTCGCTCTTGTTCACGTGCAGGCGTATGTCAATGCCTGTCACTGCCAGTCCCGCCGCGATGTGCTGCTTGCGCTGGCCCACTGGCAGGATGTGGGCGTGAACATGAGTGATTTCATCAGAAATACACGCCTCATCGTCATAGATGAAAAAGGCAAATACGAACTTTAAGTGGCCGTTCCGCCAGCCCTTTACCGACAGCATATTCACCTGACCCGGAGGTCATCATGCAACATCGTGAGACTGCAGAAAAAGCCACAGAAGCGCTGCTGAATGTGGCTTATCAGCTGTGTTCATTAATAAATATGTTCGAAGCGAGTGAGAAGGAGGGAAAAATCAGTAAAGAAGAAGGAGAAACATACCGGCGCGCCGTAATGGGCTCAATGGATGAATTACTGACTTCAACCCTCACGCCTATTGTCGACATTCACCCTGATTTACGGCCTTCAGGCTGCTGTTGCTGTGCAGATCCAGAGGCAGAAGAGGATAACCAGTCATAACGGTGTCTCTCATAACGTAAACATAACCGCCCGCTGTGGCGGTTTTTTTATACCTCAACGGAGACGAGACATGAATATCCCTGCCCGTAATAGCATGTTCATCGGCATACCCGGTTCGCTGAACCGAATGGTGCCTATTGTTCAGAAACTCGCGGCAGCCTGTGCTGCTGAGATGAGGTTGCGCTCATGCCGAAACCTCGTGCTCCGGTAAGGATCAAACAGCGCGCCGAAAGGATTATCCATTCATGGCGTGCCGGACAAATCCGGGCGAGGCGAACCTGTCGTGACAGATACCTCACGCTTCGGGTCACCCCGCAATGGCGGCTCCTCTCCAGAGATAACGGACAGCATTGGGAGTTGCTCAGTCACGCAGATTATGACAAACAGATTTAAGGCCAGCGCTTCGCTTAGGCACCCCGCTGGCTTAGGCAGCCAATCATCAATGTTTAATCACTGACCTTCTGCTGAGGACGGGCCAGCGCGATTAAGGAGTAACCGTGAAAATTGATTACATCACCAATGGTGTGCGTTCGATACTCACCATCAAGAGCTTCATTTTATGTCTTTCTGAGCATATCCGTGTTGTTGAGGCTGCACTGGAAGCCGCCCCTGAAGCTGATGTCACAACTACCGGCATTATTATTCTCCGGACACTGATATCAGGTGATCCGGTGAGTATCTTTGCCGCGCTGAACGCCGCAAGACAAGAGGAGGAGTATTGAACTACCCCCCTTTAACGGGTTGTGGTCTTGTCCGGTAAATTTCCATTTTACCTTCTGGCCACACCTCTTTCTGACAGCCAGCCCGGCTTTTCACTAAGCGTATTCGTTTAACCCAACTGTTCAAAGGACCATTTCCCATGATGCAACCAGCCATCAGGGGCGATGCCGCTTTTGCTCGCCCTTCTCACGCCATCCGCGATATCGAGTTTTCAGCAGAAAACATCGTTACCGGTGCCAGTTTTTCATCGTCATCCTCTCCGGCACTGCCACCTCAACCACCACTGCCGCTGATTCAGGTGGCTTTCGATCGTGTTATCGGAATTCTGCTTAAGGAGGGTCAGCCATGATGACGCCATATGCTTTGCTGGAAAGACACAAGGACCTGCTTGATGTGCAGGAGCAGGAGGCGATAAGGAAGGAGCAGTGGATCGATGATGAGGCACAGCGACTTCTGACCTGCTTTCCGGATCATCTTTATCTGTTCCGCCACTGGAACCTGCATCCTGAGGTGAAGAAATGCTGTGCTCATCTGGAAGCAAATGAGACTTACATCGATTTTATTACGAAACTGGCTTACCTGCAGGCGACCCGCAATTACGAGCTTCAGGTCGTGCTTGGGTGGGAGGAACCTGCGCAATGAAACCCGGTATTTATTTTGGCCTCAGTAATGAGGCCTATCAGTCGGGCCCGGGCGTCAGCAAATCACAGCTGGATGATATTGCAGTTGATCCGGCGATCTACCTCTGGCGGAAAAATGCGCCGGTCGACGATGAGAAGATCACAGCACTGGATATGGGCACTGCCCTGCACTGCCTGCTGCTTGAACCCGATGCGTTTGATGCGCGCTTTATCGTCGCGCCGGAATTTAACCGGCGGACCACTGCTGGCAAGGCGGACGAAAAACAGTTTCTGCAGGAGTGTGCTGAGAGCGGCAGAAAGGTTATGGACGCTGAACAGGGCCGCAGACTCTGGCTCATGCGCGACAGCGTCTTTTCCCACCACGGCGCGCGCTTTTTTCTGGAAGCCGCGGGGCAGTGTGAAGCGTCCATCTACTGGATGGATGATGAAACAGACGAGCTGTGCCGCATCCGCCCGGATAAATACCTGACAGAGCGCCCCGTCATGGTGGATGTGAAGAAAGTCGCTGACATGGCGCGCTTCGCGCGACACATCGAAGAGTTCCGCTATCACGTCCAGGTCGCCATGTATCGCGAAGGTTTCCGCCGGCACTTCGGTGAGACCCCGCAGTTCATTTTTATCGCCGTCAGCGAATCGGCTGACTGTGGCCGCTATCCGGTACGCCTCTATGAGCTGAGCCGGGATGATGTCGCAGCCGGTTACGATCTGTTCCGGCGTGACCTGAACCGCTTTCATGACTGCGTCATCACAGGTAACTGGGGTGGCATTCAAGAAATCTCACGCCCTGAATGGGCCCGGAAAAAGGACAGACTATGAGTAACGACATGACCGAAACATCCCTGACCGGAACAGACAGCCGCTCGGCCGTATTCAGCCCGGACGGGCTCGATAAGCTCATCCGCTTTGCTGCTGTCATGGCTGAGGGACACGTTACCGTCCCTGCACACCTGAAAGGTAATGCTTCCGACTGCCTGGCCGTAAGCATGCAGGCGGTTCAGTGGGGCATGAACCCCTTCGCGGTGGCGCAGAAAACCCACCTCGTTCACGGTGTTCTGGGGTATGAGGCACAACTTGTGAACGCGGTCATCACGAGCATGGCACCGACTCATGATCGCCTTCATTACGAGTGGTACGGCCCCTGGGAAAACGTTATCGGCAGGTTTAAAGAAAAAACATCTGCAAAAGACAGCGACAAAAAATTTTACGTTCAGGCCTGGACGTTCACAGATGAGGAGAAATGCGGCGTACGTGTCTGGGCAACCATGAAAGGCGAGAAACATCCCCGGGTCCTTGAATTACTGCTTTCCCAGGCACAGCCCAGAAACTCACCGCTCTGGGCCACGGATCCTAAGCAGCAGTTAGCGTACCTGGCAGTGAAGCGCTGGGCCCGGCTGCACTGTCCGGATGTCATTCTCGGGGTTTATACCCCGGATGAGATCGGGTCAGAGACGCCTCCTATGCGTGACATCACGCCGGTGGAAACAGCAGAAGATCTGAATGCCCTCATCAATGCCCAGACGGAAACCAGACCGGCTCAGCACACTGAACCGGAGGCCAGGCCGGCAGAACGTTCAGAACCGTTGACGACATCAGAAGAAACTGCCGGCAAAAACGCCGTGACCAGGACCTCTCAGGGAACGCCCGAAAGCCCGTCACCGGCAAAGCGAACGGCAGAAACGCTCCTGGCTGATTTCACCGAGGCAGCTGCGAAGGCAGAGACCATTGATGAGCTGGCCCGTTGCTACCGCTACGCAGCCCAGATGCTGTCGGATGACACTAACCTGCTGAGTAAGGCAACGGATGTCGCGCGTATAAGAAGAGAAGAACTCAGTGAGCAGAAGACAGGCCGTATGCCCTCTGAGCCGGGTACTGAACAGGAGCAGTGAAATGTGGATATGGAAAGACCCCGTCAGCGGGGAAATCCTGACGACCTATGGTTCGTATGCCATCGAGGCCGCCAGGGCTGAAAGGCTGAACCTGTATGGTCGTGCAGCAACATTATGGGAAAAAGCGCGTTCACTGCCCTGCTCTGAAGCAGACAGGGAGTGGGCCGGATTAAGAAAACAGTTCTGCCAGACGGCAAAACGCAATGCCTGGGGAAAAAGCGATGGTAATGACAGCAAACCTGTCAGCTTACCGTGACCGTACAGCCTGTTACCAGGCACGGGCCGGTCCCGGATAAAGCGGAATAAAATATTATGCTCGCCGCAGAAGTCATGTGAGACGCGGCATCAGATCAGAACAGCAGAAATTATGCGGAAAAAATTATGGCCCGTATGATCAAATTAACCGCATGGGCAGCAGAAGAGTTTGGTGAACCCGTTCCGGGAATCGCCACTCTCAGCAAATACGCGAAGAACGGCATGATATATCCCCTTCCAGTTAAGGTCGGAAACTGCTGGCGCGTGGACCGGTCTGCCCGGTTTACAGGAACGCAGGGTAAGCCCGCGGTTTACACAGATGATAACCCTGTGCTGAAAAGGATCCTTGAAGATGGCCAGACCAAGAAAATATAACGTAACTATACCCGGGCTTTCATGTTATCTGGATTCGCGCACCAAGCGTGTTTACTGGCGTTATAAACACCCTGTCACCGGCAAGTTTCATGGACTCGGCACAGATGAAAATGAAGCCCGTCAAATCGCCACTGAAGCCAATATCCGGTTAGCGCAGAGCCGGCTGCAGAATTTGCTACAAGTGCGTCGCCACATTGCTGATGATGTTGCCGGAAAAATAACGGTTTCCTGCTGGGCTGAAAAGTACCTTCGAATACAGGAGAGGCGCTTTGAAAACGGCGAAATAAAAACGCCCACAGTCAGGAGCCGGAAAACAGTTACCAGAGTCCTCGTTAGGGAGCTGGGATTGAAATATATGGATGAAGTTTCGGTAAAAGATATCAGTAATATTCTTGAGCATTATATTGAGCAGGGTAAATCCACCATGGCACAGGCTATTCGGAATATTGCTGTGGATTTTTTCAAAGAATCCCAGAGAGCCGGGGAAGTCAGCCCCGAATTTAACCCTGCACTTTTAACCCGCGCACCCAAAGTCAGAATCAGACGTACCCGGCTCGATATAGAAACCTGGCAGAAAATATATGACTGCGGGACATATCCTGCTTATCTGCAGCGTGCCATGCTGCTGGCATTACTAACCGGCCAGCGCATCAGCGATATAACAAAAATGAAGTTTTCAGATATCTGGGACGGCTATCTTCATGTACAGCAGGAAAAAACCGGTGCGCGAATTGCTATTCCACTATCCCTACGCTGTGAAGTTCTCGGGCTGAGCCTGGAAGAGGTCTTAAACCGGTGCCGCGATAATATTCTGAGCCCTTATATCCTGCATCACACGAGGAGAAGCGGATCATCTGAAAGAGGCGACCCGATAACGTCACACACCCTCCGGACCCATTTCATGGCTGCTCGTCAGGCAACGGGCCTTAAATGGGAAACAGGCGCAGCACCAACCTTCCATGAACAGCGTTCGCTGTCAGAACGGCTTTACCGGAAACAGGGTGTCGATACACGTACGCTGCTGGGTCATAAAAGACAGGAGATGACAGATAAATATAACGACGATCGTGACCAGGGATGGAAGCATCTGGTGGTTAAAAAATAATCCGTTTTGCAGAAGAGTTTTGCAGGGGTTTTGCAGAAGACCCTTTTTACAGCCGCTAAAACGGCGCAGATCCAGATGAACTCAGTCCGGAAGATCTCCGAAAACCGGCCGGATTAAACGGTCCGGACTGAGCCTTTTCAGATGTGCAGAAAGGGGATTATTTGCCGAGAATTTCCCGGCGCACGATGTCAGCACCCGCGCTTAACGCGGCCAGTTTGCCGCTGGCAACCTGACGGGATAGCGGCACCATGCCGCAGTTGGTCGACGGATAAAGTTTATCTGCATCAACGAATTGCAGCGCTTTACGCAGGGTACTGGCGACCTCTTCAGCGGTTTCAACGGCGTTAGTTGCCACGTCAATTGCCCCCACCATCACCTTTTTACCGCGAATCAGCTCAATCAGATCCATCGGCACGCGTGAGTTCTGACACTCCAGCGAAATGATGTCGATGGCTGATTTCTGCAGCTTAGGGAACACCTCTTCATACTGCCGCCACTCGGTGCCGAGCGTCTTCTTCCAGTCGGTGTTGGCTTTGATACCGTAGCCATAACAAATGTGGACAGCCGTTTCACATTTAAGCCCTTCAACGGCTCGTTCTAACGCGGCAATGCCCCAGTCGTTGACTTCATCGAAGAAGACGTTAAAGGCGGGTTCATCAAACTGGATGATATTGACGCCGGCCGCCTCTAATTCTCTGGCTTCCTGGTTGAGGATTTTGGCAAATTCCCAGGCGAGTTTTTCACGGCTTTTGTAGTGACCGTCATAAAGCGTATCAATCATCGTCATCGGGCCGGGCAGCGCCCATTTGATCGGCTGGCGGGTCAGCTGACGCAAAAACCGGGCGTCTTCAACAAATACCGGCTTCAGGCGGGCAACCTCACCGACTACTGAAGGCACGCTCGCATCATAACGATCGCGGATTTTGACGATCTGACGTTTTTCAAAGTCGACACCGCTGAGGTGTTCAATAAAAGTGGTGACAAAATGCTGACGTGTTTGCTCACCATCACTGACAATATCGATGCCTGAGTGCAGCTGATCTGCCAGGCTGATACGCAGCGCATCAAGTTTGCCCTCAGCTAATTCATCACCCTGCAATTTCCACGGCGACCACAGGGTTTCAGGTTGGGCCAGCCATGAAGGTTTAGGTAAACTGCCAGCAGTCGATGTCGGTAATAATGTGTTCATAATAAATAACCTTTTTATTTAGAGGGTTCAAACAACGGGCTGGGCAAACCATTGTTCAAGAAGCGTCTGCCAGGGCTTAATGAAAAGTTCTTCCGTAAATTTACCCTGTTCAACGGCCAGCTGGCTGCGCTCTTCGCGATCGTAAACAATGCGCGTTAATGAATAATCCTGATGCGTCAGGCTGGGCTGATAGACATTTCCCGCTGCTGAATTGGCATTGTAAATTTCAGGCCGGTATATTTTCTGAAACGTTTCCATGGTGCTGATGGTGCTAATCAGTTCGAGGTTGCTGTAATCATGCAGCAGATCACCCTGGAAATAAAAAGCCAGCGGCGCAACGCTGTTACGCGGCATGAAATAACGCGCCCGCAGGCCCATCTTCGCGAAATAGTCATCGGTCAGCGAGGTTTCATTCTGGGCATATTCATCACCCAGCACCGGATGATGATTGCCGGTGCGGTGATAGGTATTTTTACTGGAGACGCTCAGGCATATCACCGGCGATTTACTGAATTTCTCTTTATAGGCCGCTGAGTTAACGAAGCTTTTGAAGATATTTCCATGCAGCACGCCATAATTTTCCGGCGTGCTGAATTCAGTTCTGTTCTTATTGTGGGCGGGCAACACCACGCTGAAATCATAATCACGCACATACGATGAGAAGTTATTGCCGACAATGCCTTCAATGCGCTGCTGGGTGTGATGATCAATAATATGCGTTTTTAAAACTTCAATCACCGGGAAAGCATCCGCACGGCCTTGCGCATTGATCGCCAACTCAACCGAGATGATTTCCAGCTCTACCGAATAACGGTCACCTTTCGGGTTATCCCAGTTCGCCAGCGAGTTAAAACGGTTATCAATCATGACCAGCGCGTTGCGTAAATTATCCTGACGCTTTTCACCCCGCGCTAAGTTGGCAAAATTAGTGGTGATGCGCGTATTTTCAGACGGATTATAGTTCTCGTCGAAACGCAGACTTTTAAGAGTAAATGTAAACGCATTATTCATCGCAATCTGGCACCCTGATCGTCTGATATAAAATATGAGATTCGCAATATTTTGCGGAGAGAAACCGGGCAGCGCTGGCGAATCTTCATATTATCAATTGATATTAACAATGCATCCTTTATGCCTCAGACGGAGAGTGAAAAAAAGTGATTTAATTTCACCGAACATGAGAGATGTTCATGTTCGGTTAACAGGATGAAGATGAGGTGTTACCGCGATGGCGGGCATCAGCCCTGCCCGCATCAATGTCGTCTCTGTCTGTTCATCCTTCCCTCAGACACGGGCCCGCGATTTCAACGCAGTTAGACGTAATGAGAAATATTCCGTCAGAAGTTTAGCGATGCCGTGCCGAATTGCCGGAAGGCGTCATCCACCGGTTGATAACCCAGCACTTCCCGGGTCGCGGTGAGGTCAAAGCGCTTAAACCGATTATCTGAAATTCCATAGCCGATAAAGAAGCTGATATTTTCCGCCTCAATCGCACAGGTTAGCAGCCTGACCGCATCCTGCGGACTCAGCCAGGCGCTGTAGTCGCGGGCATTTTTCAGCACGCCGGCCTGTGGTGGTTCAAAAGCCCCGATTCTGAGCGCGATACAGGAAAGCCCGCGCTGACTGGCATAAAAAGAGCAGAGCGCCTCACCGAAACACTTGGTGACGCCGTACAGATTAGCCGGCGCAACCGCCATCGCTGGCTGGATCTGTACATCAACCGGATAACCCTCAATGGTCTGGGCGCTGCTGGCAAAAACAAAACGACGACAGGCAGTGGCGGCAGCGGCTTCAAGCAGCCAGGTGACGGCAAGGATATTGGCAGGCAGCAGCTGTTCGAAGGTGGCATCGGCATGCGGGATACCGGCCAGGTGGACGATGGTATCAGGCTGCGCGGTGGCCAGCAGCGTTGCCGCCGCGCCCGGCAGTGAAAGATCGGCGGCGATAAACTGATGCGGCGTCGCGATTTCATAATCCGGCAGTTTCAGGTCGGTCAGGATGAACTCATAGGCTTCACTCAAAGCGCTGAAGCAGGTGCGGCCAATCCGGCCACTGGCACCGGTGAGCAGGATCTTTTTGCGGTCTGGCATTCTCTCTGTTCCCTGATTAATGGTATCGGATGGTGATCAAATGCAGATTAAAAATTGTGACGCTGACCTGCTGCGACAGCTAACGCGGATAACCCAACCGCGCGGTCGCGGCACGCGCTGTATCACCCCTGGCCGAAAATCTTAATCACCGCATCCAGATGCTCCTTCATTGCCTTCTTCGCGGCACGGCTGTCACGCGCTTCCAGCGCATTCAGAATGGCGAGATGTTCAATCTCAGAACGGTGCGGCATGTCCTGTGGAGTGTAGTGTAGCTGCAAGCTGCGGAACATAGTGCCGTAACGGTGGCCCAGCAGATGGCCGATGATAAATGCATAGGCGGGATTTCCACTGGCCTGAGCAATGCGGATATGGAACAGACGATCGCCAGGGTGGGTCGCCGAACCATTGCGATTATCGTAGCAATTTTGCTCATATGCCTGCCTGATCGCAGCAAGTTCTTCATCAGTGGCGTTTCTTGCCGCCAGCGCAGCCGTTTCGGGTTCGATCAACCGGCGGGTCTGTAACAGCGAAAATGGCGGCAGCTCAGCGGTAAAGTCCAGTTCAATGTTCAGCTCATCATCAACGTCGGCCCACTGATTGCGGCCCGCCTGCGACATCACCGGTTCCTGAGAAGGCGCAGCCGGTTGAGCTGGCGGCTGACGTACAATCACGCCGTTACCGACCCGCACATCCACCAGCCCAATCACTTCAAGCGCGATCAATGCTTCCCGCACCGACGCGCGGCTGACCTGCAGCAGACTGGCTAATTCACGCTCGGCTGGCAGTCGGCTGCCGGGTGGAAACTCTTTATTATCAATTAATGTTTTTAGCTGGTCAGCTATCTGCCTGTAAATCCTTGGGTTTTCTAATCTTTTTATCGGCATCGGACACCTGAGGTCAATTCTCATTAAGTGATTCAGCTAGCATTTTCCAGACAAAAATCTTGCTGCTTTGTTTTATGCATGTAAAAAATTGGTTAACCGAAATGGCGTTTTAAGCAGAAGCTTGCTGGACATCTTAGCAAAAAGCACTGGTTTTAACGCTTTTTTTTCACCCCTAATGGCCTGACCATTAGACCTATAAAATGATCGTTGATTGGGAGTCACCATGAACCTGGCAGGGAAAAAAGTACTGATTACCGCCGCTGGACAAGGCATTGGTTTCACCACCGCAGCCCTGTTTGCCCGTGAAGGTGCAGAGGTGATTGCCACCGATATCAATATCAGCGCGTTACAGCAGATACCGGGAATCACAGCGCAGCGGCTCGACGTCACCGATCCTCAGGCGATCGCCGCGCTGGCAGAAACCACCGGTCCGCTCGATGTGCTGTTTAACTGCGCCGGTGTGGTTCACAGCGGCGACATAATCAGCTGCAGCGAAAGCGAATGGCAGTTCGCGCTGGATCTCAATATCACCGCGATGTTCCGCATGATCCGCGCTTTTCTGCCAGCGATGCTGGAGCGCAATTACGGCTCGGTGATCAACATGTCGTCGGTCGCCTCCAGTATCAAAGGCGTGCCAAACCGCTTTGCCTACAGCGCCTCAAAAGCGGCAGTGATTGGCCTGACCCGTTCGGTGGCAGCAGATTACGTCACCCGTGGCATCCGCTGTAATGCGATTTGCCCCGGCACGGTGGAATCGCCTTCC
Organism: Pantoea sp. X-Soil-MYKO-1785; assembly: GCF_059730675.1. Taxonomy (NCBI): domain Bacteria; kingdom Pseudomonadati; phylum Pseudomonadota; class Gammaproteobacteria; order Enterobacterales; family Erwiniaceae; genus Pantoea; species Pantoea sp. X-Soil-MYKO-1785. The sequence goes on along the minus strand of NZ_AP036001.1, from coordinate 109,331 downwards.
CTGCGCCAGCGCATTACCGCCCAGGCACTGGCCGAAGGACGCAGCGAAGCCGACGTTTATGCGGCGTTTGTTGCCCGTCAGCCGATTGGCCGGATGGGTAAAACCGACGAGATCGCCCAGCTGGCGCTCTATCTTGCCTCTGATGCCAGTTCCTACACCACTGGCACGGTACAGATTATTGACGGCGGCTGGAGTAACTGATCCCGCAGCCGCTCTGCTTCCCTGACATTTCACAGAAGGATAGTGATCGATGAAACTACTACGTTACGGCAACCCAGGTTCCGAACGCCCCGGGCTGCTGGACAGCAACGGAAGACTGCGCGATCTCACTGCTCACGTCGCCGACATCGACGGCGATGCCCTGCAACCGGCGACGCTGAACGCATTGCGCCAGCTCGATCCGCACAGCCTGCCGCTGGTGAGCGGTGAACCCCGTCTGGGCGCATGCGTCGCCAGAAGCGGGAAATTTATCTGTATCGGCCTGAACTACGCCGATCACGCGGCCGAGACCGGAGCTGAAATCCCGAAAGAACCGGTGGTCTTCAGTAAATGGACCAGCGCCATTGTCGGCCCGAACGATGACGTCGAAATCCCGCGTGATTCGGTGAAAACCGACTGGGAAGTTGAGCTGGGCGTGGTGATCGGCACCGGCGGCCGCTATATCAGCGAAGCCGATGCCATGGCACACGTCGCCGGTTACTGCGTGATCAACGACGTCTCTGAACGGGAATTTCAGATTGAGCGCGGCGGAACCTGGGACAAAGGCAAAGGCTGCGACACCTTTGGTCCGATTGGTCCGTGGCTGGTTACCGCCGATGAAATTCCCGATCCGCATCAGCTAAACCTGTGGCTGGAAGTGGATGGCCGGCGTTATCAGAACGGTAATACCCGCACCATGATTTTCCGCATTCCCGAAATCATCAGTTATCTCAGCCGTTTTATGAGCCTGCAACCCGGCGACATCATCTCTACCGGTACTCCGCCGGGCGTCGGTCTGGGACAAAAACCGCCGCTGTATCTGAAAGCCGGTCAGGTTATGCACCTTGGGATTGAAGGACTGGGTGAACAGCGTCAAAAGACGGTACAGGCATAGCCTCATTACAGCGGAAGGAATTTTCGATGACGACGATTACGGCTTTACGTGTAGAGGATGTGCGCTTCCCGACGTCGCTGACGATGGACGGTTCGGATGCGATGAACCCGGATCCCGACTACTCCGCGGCGTATGTGATTCTGGAAACCGACCATCCGACGCTGCAGGGCCACGGCCTGACCTTCACCATCGGGCGTGGTAACGAAATCTGCTGTGCCGCGATCGGCGCACTGCAGCATCTGATCGTTGGCCGCCGACTGGCGGATATTACTGCCGATATGGGAAAATTCTGGCGGGATTTCACCAGCGACAGCCAGCTGCGCTGGATTGGGCCGGACAAAGGCGCTATCCATCTGGCGACCGGTGCCGTAGTGAATGCGGTATGGGATTTATGGAGTAAAGCGGTCGGCAAACCGGTATGGCAGCTGGTGGCGGATATGACGCCGGAAGAGCTGGTGCGCTGCATTGATTTTCGCTACATCACCGACTGCATCACTCCGCAGGAGGCGCTGACGCTGCTGCAACAGCGTGCAGACAACAAAGCACAGCGCCTTGAAAAACTGCTGGCGGAAGGTTACCCCTGCTACACCACCTCGGCCGGCTGGCTGGGCTATCCCGACGACAAGCTGCGCCGTTTGTGTCAGCAGGCGGTCGATGCCGGCTTCGATTACCTGAAGCTGAAAGTCGGACGTGACCTGGAAGATGACATTCGCCGGGTGCGGATTGCCCGCGAAGTGATCGGTCCGGACCGCAAGCTGATGATCGACGCCAATCAGGTGTGGGAAACCCGCGATGCCATTCCGTGGGTGAATGCGCTGGCGTTTGCCGATCCCTGGTTTATCGAAGAACCGACCAGTCCGGATGATATCGAAGGCCATCGCACCATTCGTCAGGGTGTCGCGCCGGTCAAGGTCGCCACCGGCGAGATGTGCCAGAACCGCATCATGTTTAAGCAGTTCATCATGCGCGAAGCGATTGATGTGGTGCAGATTGACGCCTGCCGCATGGGCGGCATCAACGAAGTGCTGGCGGTGATGCTGATGGCGGCCAAATACAACCTGCCGGTCTGCCCGCATGCTGGTGGAGTCGGGTTATGCGAGTACGTGCAGCACCTTTCGATGATCGATTATCTCTGCATCGCCGGAACCCATGAAGGCCGGGTTATCGAATACGTTGACCACCTCCATGAGCATTTTGTCGATCCCTGCGAGATCCGCGGTGCCGCCTATATGCCGCCCAAATCACCTGGCTTCTCCATCGAAATGCATCAGGCATCGATCGATAAATATCGCTACCACGCCTGAGACGCAAAGGAGAATGCCGATGATGCGAGTCGACAGCCACCAGCATTTCTGGCGCTACACAGCGCAGGATTACCGCTGGATCAACGATGACATGGCAGTGCTGAAACAGGATTTTTTGCCGGAAACGCTGCGTCCACTGCTGCGCCGCCACGAGGTGCAGAAAACGGTGCTGGTGCAGGCGCGATGCAGCCTGGAGGAAACCCGCTGGCTGCTGGATATTGCAGACCAGACCGATTATGTCGCGGCGGTCACCGGCTGGATCGATCTGCGCGACGGCGATCTGCCGCGACAGCTGGAGGCGCTAGCCCATCCGTTGTTGCGCGGTTTTCGTCATCCGGTCCAGGACGAGCCTTATCCGGCGCAGTGGCTGGCCGATCCGGCCATCAATGCCGGAATTCGCCAGCTTCAGCAGCGGGAATATCTCTATGAACTGCTGGTGACGCATCACCATCTGGCCGAAGCCGTTGAGTTCGCGCAGCGCCATGACCAGCATTTTCTGGTGCTCGATCACTTCGGCAAGCCCGATCTGACGCTGGGGGCCAGCCACTGGCAGCAGCAGATTGCGCCGCTGAAAGCGTTGAAACATGTCAGCTGTAAGCTCTCCGGCCTGCTGACTGAGCCACGCCCGGTGGGACTGTCAGCCGACGATTTGCTGCCTTTTTTCGATGCCGCACTGGAGATTTTCGGCAGCGAACGACTGCTGTTCGGCTCTGACTGGCCGGTCTCGCTGTTGGCCAGCCCCGATGAAAATCCCTGGCAACTCTGGCAACCGGCGATAGCAACACTCAGTGCCGCCGAACAGGCAGCCATTTATGGCGGCAATGCCTGCTCTCTCTACCGATTACAGGACACACACGATGAATCTCTATCTGCAAAATAAAGTGGTAATCGTCACCGGCGGCGGTTCCGGCATTGGTGAGGCAATCTCACTGACGCTGGCCGAAGAAGGGGCTATTCCGGTGATCGTCAGCAACACCGAACCGGCCAATGAGCTGATGCATAAGCTGCAACAACTCTCGCCACAGGCCAGCTTTGTGCTCGCCGAACTGCGCGACGAAGCGAGCTGCAAGGCCGCGCTGGATCAGATCCTGAGCCGTTATCCCTCGATTGACGGCCTGGTGAACAACGCCGGTGCCAATGACAACGTGGGTCTGGATGCCGGACGCGCCGCCTTTGTGCAGTCGCTCGAACAGAATCTGATTCACTACTACCTGATGGCGCACCTGTGCCTGAACGCGCTGCGTGCCAGCCGGGGCGCGATCGTGAATATCAGTTCGAAAACCGCGTTAACCGGTCAGGGTAATACCAGCGGCTATGCCTCGGCCAAAGGCGGCATTCTGGCGCTGACCCGTGAATGGGCGGCGGCCCTGCTGGACGAGGGTATCCGCGTCAATGCGGTTATCCCGGCTGAAGTGATGACGCCACTCTATGCGCGCTGGATCCAAAGCTTCGATCGGCATGAAGAGAAACTGCAAAAAATCACCTCACATATTCCGCTGGGGCAGCGCATGACCACGCCGCAGGAGATCGCCAATACGGTGGTCTTCCTGCTCTCTTCGCGCGCGTCGCACACCACAGGACAGTGGCTGACCGTCGATGGCGGTTACACCCACCTTGATCGGGCGTTGACATGACGCGCCGCTTTTGCCAGGCGTTGGATCTCAGCGACGATCCGCGTCTTATTGCAGAGTATCAACGCTATCACCAGCAGATCTGGCCGGAGATTACCGCGCACCTGCGTCGCTACGGCATTGCCGGGATGGAAATTTACCGGCTGGGTAACCGGCTGATGATGGTGATCGAAACCACGGACGACTTTGACCCCGCGCTATTCGAACGTCGCAGCCTTGAGGATCCGAAAGTCTGCGAATGGGAAGCCCTGATGTGGAGATATCAGCGCCCCACCCCCTGGACTCCTGCGGGGGAAAAGTGGGTAGCAATGACGCGCATTTTTTCACTGACAGAACAGCCGTAGTGCCTCTGGTTATTCCAGAGAGCTGACCGTTTTTCAGGTTATCTGACATAAAAAAACCAGCCATCCGGGCTGACCCTACTCCTGCAGTCACCACCAGATACTGAGGAATACACTATGTTCGCCAATAAAACTGCTGCTACGGCCTATGCGGAGCGCAAAACCACCTCCGGCTTCCGTCTGGCGTTTATTCTGGTCACCACGCTGTTTTTCCTGTGGGGATTATCCTACGGGCTGCTGGATGTGCTGAATAAGCATTTCCAGGAGGTGTTACACGTGAATAAGGCGCAGTCCGGGCTGTTACAGGCCGCCTATTTCGGTGCCTATTTTATTATTGCCCTGCCGGCTGGTTTTTTTATGGATCGCTTCGGCTATAAAGCCGGCATCCTGGTCGGTTTATGCCTCTACGCAGTGGGCGCATTGCTGTTTGTTCCGGCCGCCTCGGCGGGCAGCTTTAGCCTGTTTCTATTGGCGCTGTTTGTGATCGCCCTCGGGCTGGGATGTCTCGAAACCGCCGCTAACCCGTTTGCAACCGTGCTGGGCGACCCGGCTGGCGCAGAACGCCGTCTGAATCTGTCACAGTCGTTTAACGGCTTAGGGCAGTTTATTGGTCCGGTGATTGGCGGCTCGCTGTTCTTTTCCGCCACACAAAGCACCACCGCTGACGGGCTCTCGTCAGTGAAAACCACCTACGTCGCGATTGCTTTTTTAGTGCTGCTGATTGCCTTCCTCTTCGGACGGACGAAGTTGCCGGATATTCGTGAGCAGAGCACTGATGCAGACCAGGGCATTACGAAAGGATTATGGCAGCATGGCCATTTTACCGGCGGCGTGATTGCCCAGTTCTTTTACGTCGCCGCCCAGGTTGGGGTTGGCGCTTTCTTTATCAACTACACCACCGAGCACTGGCATACGCTGTCGAATCAGAATGCCTCTTATCTGCTGTCGGTGGGCATGATCAGCTTTATGGTTGGCCGTTTCTTCAGTACCTGGCTGATGGGTTTTATCCGCCCGGCTACCCTGCTGGTGGCTTATGCCATTATCAATATCGTGCTGTGCGCCGTGGTGGTTGCCGGTATCGACAATGTCTCAGTGATTGCCCTGGTGGCGATATTCTTCTTTATGTCGATCATGTTCCCGACCCTTTTTGCCATGGGGGTGAAGAATATGGGCAAGCAAACCAAACGGGCCAGTTCAGTGATGATCATGGCGATTGTCGGGGGCGCGGTGATGCCCTATATGATGGGCGCTATCGCCGATCATTACACCACCGCCGTTTCCTACGCGCTGCCGATGATCTGTTTCGCAGTGGTATTGGTGTATGCGCTTAAGCAAAGAGCCAGCGCCGGGAGCTAAGTCGCTCAACGCGGGATAAAACAACGGAGTGAACATGCATATTGTCGGTTCACTCCGGCTCATTTTTTAACAGAGAGCGGCATGAATCTGCCGCAGTTCACTTATCTTTTCTCCCGGCTAATGCTTCGCCTTTGCTGTAATGATTCGCCTTTGCTGGCGATGCTCATCCCCGATTCTCCCCTGTTCAACAACTCAGACGTCGTAGCCGTTATGACAATCGCGTCCTGAATCAGGTCACGGTGGAGTCAGGATCGGCGGCCCTGGCAAAACCTGAAGAAGAGAGGGTGAAGTGCGGGAAGCTTTACGCGCTGTCCTCGTTGAGGCTGGCTTGTCGTAGCGGGCTGAGAAGGCGCGGCTGACAGCGTCGCAGAGCTCTTTATTCGCCACTCTGCGCACACACCGACTGTCGTCCGGTTGCCGGATTCAGGACAAAAAAAAGCCCGGCCAGCAGCAGCCAGGGCAAATAAACGTGCTTTCTCCGAGGGTCGCTTAACCATCGTTAGCGCTAATCTAACACATAAAGCGCAGCAGTAAATAGTGCGCAATATATTAAAATATCACAATCTAGCTCGCTATTAAATTGAACGACAGCAAGGTGGCATAGCGTCCGGTTCCCGGGACGGATTGCTGACGGCTTTGATTTGCAGCTTAGCCTGGCCAGTGGCAAAAGTAGCGGCTTCGCCATGACAAAGGCGCGAGGCAAACTGCGGCTTCGCCTGGAGCATTGTCATAGTGCAAGCCGCAGCTTAGCCAACATCACTGGCGCGGCACGATGCTACAGGTTTGTCGCATTCTGCCCGTTCAGCTGGCGACGGCAGATAGAACGCAAAGGCATCAGTACTCACAGCACGCGCCGTTACGCCGCGTACTTCGCGCGGCACCTGCGGGAGTCGGTATTAAGCAGCCGGAAAATAACGGATTGTATCCTTTCAGTCTGAAACCAGATGTTTACCGTTTTCCTGCGACAACCGTGCGCTATTCTGAAAGAAAAAAGATTAAATATTAACCAGTATTGTTAAGTGCTATGGTGCCAGCGTTGCTGCTAATCCCCCTGCGCGGCGGGGTGTAAAGGGTCTGACGAGTCATTCGTTGTGTGTCATCTGTCACGGGCTGTTTTGACCCCTGATAGCCCACCGGGAGGCACCCGGAGCAGTAGTTTTAATTTAGCCACGCCCGCTGGAGTCTCATCAGGTATGCGTCTTCATGGCGTGGCTGTATTAATTGCGGTTACAGCTGGCTACCTGCCGCTGGCGATAAATACGGCGCAAAGGCGTAGCATAATGCCCGAACGGCTGGCGCGGGCAGATAATCAATGCGTGCAGCCAGTAAATGTTGAGCCTGAACGCTGGTTTATTTTATTTGTGGCCGCGGTTCTTTGCATTAATCTGGGGCACGGATCACATTATTTTAAAACCCTGCTTTTTCACCCATCTTTTAATCATTCAGGCTACGCTGAAGCTCTCATTTATTTCTGCCAGAATGGCTATATTTATCGTTACGGATAAATTTATATCAGCCCGATTAATTGATGCCAAAAAAAAGCAGAGAAGAAATAAATCTTTCTGCTGCGGATTAAGCACATGAATAGATAAGAGGTTTATCATGAAAAAATCAGCCTGTAGTGAACTGCACGGCAAAATAATTCACGCAAGAACGATTCTTCCCGCCAGAAATATTGCACTGTACGAGGTCGATTTTGAAAATGGCCGCACCGCGGTGTTACGCGTCAGCACAACGTTTCCGCTACAGGAGGGTGACACAATTGAAAGAATTAATGATGTCTGGCGGTCGGGTCAGCATGTCATTACGCCTGCGCCATTCGAGTTCGTGGAAAAGCGTGAATCTGACCGATACTTCATTGAATATGAGCGTTAACCCGTATGAGATGATTAAGACTCAGTGAGTTGCGTCAGAAAAGCTGCCAACTAAAGTGATGATTCTATTGAAAAATATAAAAAATAAAACAACCCATCCAGCGGGCAGCAACGCGGGGTTGCCGTCCGATTGAGCAAGCCGTCACAAGCCGCGGCTTTTTGAAATCATGTCAGATAATGAACAGCGACTTACAGTGCGGACACAACACAGCCTGACCTTTGTTCTTTTTCGCGATCAACTGCCTGGAGAATTTCTTACACTCCGGACACTGTGTATTCGTTTCGTTGTTGTGCAACGCGTCGAAAAGAAAGCTTAACCAGGTCATGTCCGTATCCTCTGAGGTGGGGCAGCCAGCGTAGCACAGCGCGAAATAATTAGCTTTTTATATAACCACACCAGCGGTTAAATAAAGTTAACACCCGGGAAATCCTGCCGTTTATTTTTTTACTTTTATTTAATCATTACTGACAACAGCAACGGCCATTTATTTACATTGGGACCGGGGACGCAAAAAAGACTACAATTAACCTATCGGGATCTGCTATCACCTCTGGCTCCTTCTTCCGGCTTCCTGTTTATCATCCTTTCTTTATTCCGGATCCAGCAGCTGCGCAAGCGCAAGGAAATGAATGTGAAAATAAATCTGACGACGTGGTTCAGTCGGGACAGCGAATTGCCATCCGATCATTTCCCGTTGTTTCCGCCAGAAGGCATTTATCAGGCCCAGCGGCCCGAACTCTTTTCTGCGGAACAAATGGGTAACTACGGCGAGAAATTAGCAAAAACACATAAGCTGTCGGGCGGTAAATGGTCCTACCGGCTGCTACAGCAACTGGCGGATAACGAGCTGTCACTGACGCAAAGCGCTGAAATCCTGAGCGAGGGCGATAAACGCAGCCAGACGCCGGCTGCCGTCTGGCTGCTGGATAATTTCTACATTATCGAAGAGCAAATCCGCCTGGTACGGCATCTGTTACCGGCAAAATTCGGTAAAGGATTGCCGATGCTGGCGCAGTCGGCGCATTACCTGCGTATCCAGGCCATCGCCGAAGAGATGATCAAGCACAGCGATGGCCGACTTGAAACCAGCGTGCTGCACCCCTTCATCACCGCCTATCAACGTGTCACCCCGCTGCTGCTCGGCGAACTGTGGGCAATGCCCGCCATGTTGCGCTTTGCGCTGATTAACAATCTGGCCCGGATTGCGGCGGAGGTGGCCAGAGTGCATCAGGAGCGCATCAAAGCAGAAGAGTGGATCACCGATATCCTTGCCACTGCCGCCAAAGATACCTCAAAAGTGATCCTCGTCATCGCCGATATGGCCCGTCAGAACCCGCAGATTTCCGGTGCTTTCGTGGCGGAACTTGAACGCCGGTTAAGCGGCCAGAACAATACGCTCGCTTTAACCTGGGTTGAGCAGCAACTTGAAAACAGCGGGCGTAAAACCTCAGAAGTGATTGAACAGTTCAACCGCCAGCTGGCATTGAGTCAGCTGTCGGTCAGCAACAGTATCACCGGCCTGCGCCAGCTGGGCGAGATTGACTGGCAGGCCTTTGTTGAGTCGGTCAGCCAGGTTGAACGTATACTCCAGCAGGACCCGGCCGGGACTTATCCTCTGATGCACTTTGACAGTCGTGATGACTACCGTCACGTTATTGAGCGTCTGGCCCGCCACAGTCGGTTCGATGAGCGGGCGGTGGCCCAGGCGGTGCTGGATCTGGCCAGACAGCCGGGTCTTCCCCTGCGACAGCAGCATGTCGGCTATTTCCTGCTGGATAAAGGCTATCTGCAACTTGAACAGCAGCTTCAGGTTAACGTCAGCTGGCTGAATAAGAGCCGCCAGCATCTCAGCCAGACACCTTTACTCTCCTGGCTGGGCAGCCTGTTATTGCTGACCATCGCGTTTAGCGCCGAAATGCTGGTCAGCACCCAGCAGGCTGGTATCGGGCCGCTACTCTGGTTGCTGGCGCTGCCGACCCTGGTTGTCTGCAGTCAGCTGGCGTTACAGTTGCTGAGCGAACTCACCACCCGAACCCGCCATCCGCTGCCGCTGCCGCGTCTTGATTATGCCAGGGCGATACCGCCGCACCATCGGACGCTGGTGGTGATCCCCTGCCTGCTGAGCAGCAACGAGGCTACCGACGCGCTGCTTCGCTCACTGGAGATCTGTTATCTCGGAAACGCCCTACCGAATATCAACTTTGCTTTACTGACCGACTTTACCGACAGCGCAGAACAGAATCATGTTCATGATGCAGCGCTGATCCGTTATGCGGTTCTGAAAACCGACGCGCTGAATCGTCGCTACGGCGGCAGTGCCGCTGAAAGCGCGCTTTTTTCCCTGCTGCACCGTGACCGCACCCATAATATTTCGCAGGGCGTCTGGATGGGATATGAACGTAAACGCGGCAAAATCCATGCGCTGAATCGCTGGCTGCAGGGAGAAGATAATCGCTTCAGCGTGACGGCGGGAGCGACCCAGGCGCAGCTGCACGGGGTCAGATATGTGATTACGCTCGACAGCGATACCATCCTGCCGCGCGAGACCGCGCATAAACTGATCGGCGTGATGGCGCATCCGCTTAATGCGCCGGTGTTCGATACGCAGTTAAACCGGGTGGTTGAGGGTTATGCCATCCTTCAGCCGCGACTGGCCGAGGAGATCCCGGTCCAGGGTCAGGGCCGCTATGCCAGGCTGTGCAGCAGCGTGCCGGGTAATGATGCTTACTCCTCGCTCTCCTCGGATATTTATCAGGATCTGTTTGGCGAAGGATCGTTTGTCGGCAAGGGCATTTACGATGTGGCGGCTTTTTCGCGTGCCACCCGTAATACCTGCCCGGAAAACCTGGTGCTAAGTCACGATCTGCTGGAAGGCTGTTACGCCCGCTCCGGCGTGGTCAGTAACGTGGTGCTCTATGAGCAATATCCGGCAAATTATCTGAGTGACGTCGCCCGGCGGTTTCGCTGGGTAAGGGGCGACTGGCAGCTGCTGAACTGGCTGCGGCCGCAGGTCCGGCTGGAAGATGGTCAGCGGCAGAAAAACCCGCTCAGCCCGCTTTCCCGCTGGAAGTTAATCGATAACCTGCGCCGCAGCCTGGTCGCGCCAGCCCTGCTGACGCTGGTGTTTATGCTCTGTACCCTGGTGCCGAACCCGGCCTTCTGGGCCGCCGGCATTATGCTGTTTCTGCTGCTGCCTGGCGTGCCAGCGCTGATCGTTGATGGGGTGACGAAAAGTAAAAAACGCGCCTGGCGTCAGCATCTGCAGCTCCTGTTTACCGATGCGTTTAACCGCATCTCCCGTGCCGGGCTGGCGCTGGCCGTGCTGCCGCATGAAAGCTACTGGTCGCTGAAAGCGATCATCGTCACCCTGTGGCGTCTGAACATCAGCCATCGCTACCTTAACGAGTGGAAGAGCGCCTCGACAATCCCCTCAGTCGCCTGCGATTTAGGTCATTTTTACCGCAGCATGTGGATTAACCCACTGGCAGGCGTGGCGCTGGTGCTGCTGACCGCACTGTCGATGCCGTCGTTGATCCATCTGGCTCTGGCACTGGGATTACTCTGGACCATCACCCCGGCGCTGCTGAGCCGCATGAGCCAGCCTGCTGCGCCGCAGCGGATCGCGCTGTCAGCCGCACAACAGGGTTTTCTGCGCCGCACCGCCCGTGAAACCTGGGCGTGGTTCAGTGAGTTTGCCGGTGATGAAAATAACCATCTGCCACCGGATAATCTGCAGGAAATCCCGCAGATGCGGATCGCGCACCGCACCTCACCCACCAATATCGGACTGTCGCTGCTGGCCAATCTGACCGCATGGGATTTTGGCTACGTCAGTCAGGATCAGGTGATCAGGCGATCGCTTGCCACCCTCGACACGCTGGATCGGATGGAGCATTTCCGGGGCCATCTGTATAACTGGTATGACACGCAGACGCTCCAGCCACTTAATCCGCGCTATGTTTCCAGCGTGGACAGTGGCAACATGGCGGCTCACCTGCTCACGCTGCAGGCCGGACTGGCGCAGTGGAAATATCAGCCGGTGATCGCCCCGGCGCGCATGCTGAACGGTCTGCGGGATACCTTAGCGCTGGTCAAAACGCAGCTGGGGGGCAGTCAGCACAACCTGCTGACGCACATCGACACCCGATTAATGGCGATGACGCACGTTTCACCCGCGAGCCTGTTTTCTGAACTGGAGGCATTGCTGCCGCTGAGCGCCGAGGTACAACAGCGCTATCAACCGACAGGCCGCATCAACTGGCCGGCACTGTTTCACCAGCAGCTGGACGATTTTGCTCAGGAGTGGCGTCGCTTTTTCAGCTGGGTCACGCCGCAGACCCTCTTCCCTGCGGAGATACCCTCCCTATTGTGGCTGGCAGAATTAAGTCAGCATCGCCCTGAATTAACCCGACTACAGAGCGATCCGGTAGTGTGGGCCGCCCGTGAGCGGATGGCCGCGCTGCTGGAACTGGATGGTCGTCTTTGCGATCACGCCAGCATGGACTTCCGCTTCTTATACGTTCCGGCCACCTCGTTGCTCAGCGTCGGCTACAACATCGACAGCGGTCTGCTCGACGCCAGTAAATATGACCTGTTCCCGTCAGAAGTGCGGCTGACCCACTATTTCGCTATCTCCGCCAACCAGCTGCCAGTCAAAAGCTGGTTTGTGCTGGGTCGCTTATTTACCCGGCTGGATAATCAGCCCGCCGTGATGTCGTGGAGCGGCTCGATGTTTGAATATCTGATGCCGCATCTGGTGATGCCGGTTTACCCCGATACGCTGCTGGAAAAGATGGCGTTGGCCGCAGTCAGGCAGCAGATCAGTTCAGCGAAAAGCACCGGGACGTCGTGGGGCGTGTCGGAATCCGGGTATGCCGCCTTTGACGTGAATCATAACTATCAGTACCGGGCTTTTGGCACTCCGGAATTAGGGTTGAAACGCGGCCTGAATGATGACCTGGTGGTTGCGCCTTACGCCACGCTGCTGGCGCTAATGGTACTGCCGCAGGAAGCGACCGATAATCTGCTCAGGCTGAAAGCGATGGGCGCTAAGGGTGAATATGGCTACTACGAGGCGCTGGATTTCACTGCCGATCGGCTGGCGCCCGGCCAGCCCTTTACCGCCGTCAAATCCTATATGGCGCATCATCAGGCGATGGGATTTCTGGCGCTGTCGCACCTGCTGCTGGGCGCGCCGATGGTGGCGCGTTTTATGTCCAGCGCACTGTTCCAGTCATCGCGCCTGCTGCTGCAGGAGAAAGTGCCGGATGATATCGAGCTGTACACCCCGCGCCGCAGCTTCGACGAGACTGTCGATAACAAACTGCAGCGCAGCGTGCCTGACCAGCGTGAGTTCAGTGGGGCCGATCCGCGCCAGCCACAGCTTCAGCTGCTTTCCAACGCCAATTATCATCTGATGGTGACCCATTCCGGTGCGGGCTACAGCCTGTGGAAGGGGCTGGCGCTGACCCGCTGGCGGGCAGACAGCACCCGCAACCAGTACGGCACTTTCTGCTATGTTACTGACCAGCATTCCGGCGATGTCATCAGCCACAGCTATCAGCCCACCTGCAGTGAGCGGCCTGGCTATAAAGCCCGATTCAATGATGCCGGGATTGAGTTTGACGCAGCGGGCACCACCTTCGGCATCCATACGCATATCGTGGTCTCACCCGAAGACGATGTTGAGATTCGTCGGATAACGGTGACTAACCGTTCCCGTCAGCCGCGCCGGTTCGATATCACCAGCTATGCCGAAGTGGTGCTGGCACCGGCCGCCAGCGATATGGCCCATCCGGCCTTCAGTAACCTTTTCATACAGACTGAAATCTTACCTGGGCTGGAAGCGATCCTGGCCCATCGCCGGCCCCGCGAAGAGCAGGAAGTGACGGCGTGGATGTTTCATGCGATGGCGATTCATGGCAATACCGACCGTGAAACCTCCTATGAAACCGACCGGGCCCGCTTCCTCGGGCGCGGCAACACCCCCGCCAGGCCACAGGCGTTGCTGCCCGGCGGTGAACTGACCGGTCATCAGGGTGCGGTACTGGACCCGCTGCTGTCGATTCGCCAGACCGTCGATCTTAAAGCCGGTGAAGCGGTCACCATTGATATGCTTTATGGCGTGACGCCGGCTCGCGACACCACGATTGCGCTGATTGAGAAATACCGTAACCATATCAGCGCCGATCGGGTGTTCGAGCTGGCGTGGTCACACAGTCAGGTTGCACTGCGTCAGTTGAATATCCGCACTGAAGATACCGGCCTGTTTAATCAGCTGGCCAGTGCGCTGCTGTTCCCGTCCGCCGAGATGCGTGGCGATCTCAACAATCTGCTGCAGAACCGTCTGGGTCAGGAATCCTTATGGCGTCATGCGATCTCAGGCGATCTGCCGATTCTGCTGGTCCGTATTGAGAATATCGACCAGCTGGATTTGATTAGCTCGGTGATTCAGGCGCATCAGTACTGGCGTCAGAAAGGACTGACGGTCGACCTGGTGATCATGAACTGCGACCGGGGCGGCTATCAGCAGAACCTGTTCAATCAGCTCACCACCCTGATCCCGGCTGGCGAAGAGCGACAACAGATGGATAAACCCGGCGGTATCTTTCTTCGTAAGTGTGAAAGTTTTAGTGCGGAAGAGCAGCAACTGCTGCTGAGCGTGGCGTCTGTGGTGCTGGAAGGCCGTGATGGCAGCCTTGACGACCAGCTCAGCGCGCTGCTGAAACCGCTGCGCACGCCGCCCGCTTATCCGTTTACCGCCACCCGCAAAGCAGCTGAACCGGCGGCAGTACGCTTTGCTACCGATGGCCTGCAGTTTTTCAACGGTCGCGGCGGCTTTAGCGCCGACGGCGATGAATATCAGATCATTCTTTCTGACCAGCAGCAGACGCCTGCGCCGTGGAGTAACGTGCTGGCTAACAGCCAGTCAGGCAGCGTCATCTCTGAAAGTGGCCAGGCCTATAGCTGGTATGAAAACGCGCATGAATATCGCCTGACGCCGTGGCACAACGATCCGGTGAGTGATAGCAGCGGTGAAGCGCTCTACTTACGCGATGAAGAGAGCGGCGATGTCTGGTCGCCCACGCCTCTGCCGATGCGCGGAAAAGGGGATTATCTGACCCGACACGGCTTCGGCTACAGCTGTTTTGAGCACACCGGGCACGGCATCAGCAGCAGCTTAACGGTATTTATGGCCGAAAAGGCGCCGGTCAGGCTATCTCTGCTGACGCTGAGTAACCAGTCGGGACGAACCCGTAATTTGTCGATCACCGGCTACGTCGAATGGGTACTGGGCGAACTGGCGAGCCGATCGGCCATGCACGTGGTGACGTCGGTCGCCACGCTGGATAGCGGCAGTGCGGTGCTGGCTAAAAACTTCTATAACAGCGCCGGTTCAGCGCGCAGCGCTTTTTTCGCTGTCACCGGCACGCAGATTGCCCATAGCGGCAACCGACTGGAGTGCCTTGGCCGTAACGGCAGCACCCGGCAGCCAGCAATGATGACTTTTCGCGGCCTGTCGGGCAATACCGGTGCCGGACTGGATCCCTGTGCCGCGCTGCAGACGTTGGCTACGCTGATAGACGGCGACAGCCGCAGCTTTGTTTTTGCACTCGGCGTGGGTGAGGATGAAGCGGCAGCAATCACGCTGATGCAACAGCTGCTGTCAGCCGGGCAGGCTAGCAATGAGCTGGCAAAGGTAAAACGCTACTGGCAAAGCGTGCTGACTAAAGTGCAGATTCAGACGCCTGAACCGGCGGTGGATTTGCTGGCTAACGGCTGGCTGCTGTATCAGACGCTGGCCAGTCGCTTACTGGCGCGCAGCGGTTATTACCAGTCCGGCGGGGCGTACGGTTTTCGCGATCAGCTGCAGGATACGCTGGCGCTGACCCATGCGGCACCGCAGCGCCTGCGCGATCAGCTGTTGCTGTGCGCCTCGCGGCAGTTTATTGAGGGCGACGTTCAGCACTGGTGGCATCCGCCTGGCGGCCGTGGCGTCAGAACACGCTGCTCCGACGACTATCTCTGGCTGCCCTTTGCGCTGTGCCACTACGTGCGGGCGACAGAGGATATGACGCTGCTGTCGCAGCCGGTCAGTTATCTCGAAGGCCGCTTACTGACAGCGGACGAAGAATCGGTGTATGAGCTGCCTGGCCTCAGCAAGGTCAGCGAAACCCTGTGGCAGCACGCGGTTCGTGCGGTGAAACACGGCCTGCGGTTTGGTCAGCACGGCTTACCTCTGATGGGATCTGGCGACTGGAATGATGGCATGAGCACGGTCGGGATCGCCGGCAAAGGGGAAAGTGTCTGGCTCGGCTTTTTCCTTTATACAGTGCTGACCCGTTTCGCCGCGCTGGCGGTTCGGGTCGGCGACAGCCAGACCGCCGGGCTGTGTCAGCGTCATGCGCAGGATCTTAAAACCGCGCTCAACGCTGCGGCCTGGGATGGCGAATGGTATCTGCGCGGATTCTTTGATAATGGCCAGACGCTTGGCTCGCATGCCGATCCCGAATGCCGCATCGACGCCATAGCCCAGAGCTGGTCGGTATTGTCCGGGGCGGGTGAAGCCGCCAAAAGCCAGTCTGCGATGGATGCGCTGTTCCGGCAGCTGGTCGATCAGCAGAACGGGCTGATTAAACTGCTGACGCCGCCCTTCGATGGCGCCGGCCCCAATCCGGGCTACATTCGCGGCTATTTGCCCGGGGTGCGCGAAAATGGCGGGCAATACACACACGGTGCGCTGTGGGCGATTATGGCCTTTGCGGCACGGGGCGAAACCGAACGTGCCTGGTCGCTGTTCTCGATGATTAATCCGGTTAATCACAGCAGCGACCGGCAGCGCTCGGCGATTTACAAAGTCGAGCCCTACGTAATGGCTGCGGATGTCTATGCGGCGGAGGGCCACAGCGGGCGCGGTGGCTGGACGTGGTACACCGGCTCTTCCGGCTGGGCCTACCAGTTGATTACCGAAAGCCTGCTGGGGATCATTCGACGCGGCAACTCTCTCTCGCTTCGTCCCCAGCTTCCCAGTGGATGGCGCGAAGTAAAAGTGGTCTACCGTAAAGGAGAGAGCAGCTATAACATCACCGTGTCACGCGGTGATGGCAGTTATCAGCTGTGGCTGGATGGCGCACCCTGTGAAGGCGATGAAATAGTGCTGGAGAGCCAGCCGGGAGCGCATCTGGTGGTGGTTCAGCTGGCGAGGCTGGAGCAGAAAGGGCCTGAATAAAGGCCGGCGGATAGTCACGGCGGTGCGCAGGTGCAGCCGCCAGCGATCGCGTCGACGGCTGAGCCTGGCGCGCAGTAGCTGGCTAATTTACGCCGCTGCGCTGTCTGCCCGTTTCAGCAAGCGGCGGCGTGGGTGTGATAAATCTTGCTGACCACGCTCCAGCGCCCGTTAATCTTCAGCAGACTGAAAAAATCAGTAAAGCGAAAACCCGATATGTCATCGGTATCGATGCGGGCGCTGGCGGCCGTTCCGACAATGTCGACGCGAACAACTGAAGCCTGCTTCCCGTCTTCGTTGTACTGATTCAGCACATCCAGAATAGCGTTGTAGTCCTGCAGGCAGGGGGTGTCAGTCATCTTTTTCAACTTCGTTTTAATGATGCGACTATCTGTTCAGATAACCCATTGCTTTGATGTCAGGACCAGGGGCTGACGCTCAGTGGAACGGAAACTCACGCTAAACATTTTCTTCCTCTGACGCCGCTTTTAATGGTCTCAGATCTCCTTTAGTTACCCGTTCTGCCAGCGTGAAAGAATAATGGCCGGGCATATTGATATGTCCGTGGCAAAGCTGGGAAAGACGTGCGATATCTTCATCATTCAGTGTTTCACCCTGCGCCCGGAGATGATCCTGAGCTGCCTGCATATAAATAGTTTTCCATACACGACGGCGTCAGTGACCAGCCCCTGAGCTGCCAGCTGATTATCGGTATATCGGTCTATTATCAAATCCAGGTAAAACAGGTGCAGCAGAGGAGAGTTTCAGCGGTCCGGAATAGCGACGTCTACTGGCTACAGTGGATGTCTGAAACAAAGGAGTGAATGAGGGGGCGTAAAGCGATACTGCAGATGCTCAGGGCGAAACTGCATTCGGGGCTTTCACCGCGGGCTTTCAGGCTGTTCCGGGTACACTGAGGGGAGGCTGCTAACAGAGCACACTGGCGGCCTCATTCCGACGAAATCGTGCTGAAGCCCGTGATGTTACAGACGGTGCTGAATGGCCTGTGCGAGTCCGGGCGGCTGCACAGTGGCTTTCCGGGCGGCTGCACATGGCGGCTCAGCAGCGTGGCCGGAGAGGCTACTAAATAAGTCAGTGGCGGATTTGTGCCAGGTCGTCTTCGGTCAGGCCGGTCATTTTCATGACGGTGATGCGGTCAAGACCGTTCTGCAGCATGGTACGTGCAACTTCCAGCTTGCCTTCCAGCATGCCTTCATTTCGGCCTTCCTGCCTGCCTAACTGGATACCCTTCTGGATGCCCTTCTGTTCGAGCTGTTGTGCGATGGTCATAAGTGCGTCTCCGTGTTGCGGCACACGCTGTGCCAGGTCGCGAACAAAGGCTTCGGCGTCGGCTGATTCGCCTGCCTGTACAATATAGTGTACCAGCGATATCACCTGGGATGAAGACAAATAGCCAGCCAGCAGAATGGGCACCAGCCGGTCGGTCAGTTCGGCCAGGTCCCGCTGATGAATGTGCTTCTGCAGAAGAGTAAGGGCAGCCATGCTGCGGTGGCCAGCGATTTCATCATCCGGAATGACGGTAACGTCAACCAGCGGGAAAGCCGGGTTGTAGAGCCTGCCTGCCAGGTCCGGGTCGTCAAACTCATCCAGCCACCGGGTGGAGTACGGATACGGGCTGCGTTTACCTGTGTAAAACAGCACCGGTATCACCAGTGGCAATTTTTTATGCCCCGCCTCAAGGTGCCGTTGCATGGCAGCCACGGCATAGCGCATCAGGCGAAAGGCCATATGTTTGTCGGGTGAGGACTGATGCTCGATGAGCACGTGAACATAACCCTCACCGGCTGTGGTTTTCAGGCTGTAGAGCACGTCGCTGAAATACTGTCGTAGGTCATCCTCGACGAACGAGCCGGATTCCAGCTTTAGTGTGCTGAGATCGCAGATATCGCGCAGCTCTGCGGGAAGGTGTAGTTCCATAAAATCCCGGGCAACTTCGGGTTGGGTAAGAAACTGCCTGAATGCGGCATCATGGGGCGTGGGGGTGTTATTCTTCTTTTTCATTGGCTGATAGCCTGTGTATATTACCTCTGTCAATATTACCATGAATGTCCGCTGAATTAGCCTCGGAATGGAGGCTATTTCGACAGTTTTTTTGTAAAAGCGTGAAGATCAACTGCCAGAAAACAGGAATGAAAATGAAAATACCTGAACGTTTGAAAGGGGGTTTTAATATATTTAAATCGGAAGGACACGATCATCGTAGCGAAGAAAATCATAATAAGGACGGCTACGATACGCTGACGCTAAAGGTAAGTAATGATGTGCGAATGAATGAATATTTCAAAGCACTGGACTTCGCATTCTCAAAAAAGATGTAAAAAACATCGCCGTCACCGGGCCTTGTGGGGCGGGTAAAAGTACGCTCATACTGTCATATCTTGTCAGCCGACTAAAAAAATTACATAAATCATTCTCTGGCACATTTTTCAATTTCAGGAAAGAGAGAGGGTGAGCCACCAGAAAATGCTGAAGTTGAATTAACCATTCTTCAGCAGATTCTCTATAAAGTAAATAAAGATAACCTGCCTGATTCACGGATCGACAGAATTCAAAGCAGAGATGCAAAACATGTCCTTACTCTGTTTGCAACCTCTGTCACTAGACTGCTACCGGCCTTCTTATTAACACTGTGTATCTTTCCTAAGAAAGTATTATCTTCCTTTGGTGCCAGTGACTCAATAATTTCTTACGTCAACAATGCCTATCCCGAACGCTTATGGTGCAGTATCACGCTGGCCGTACTGACGCTATTCTGTATCGTCCGCGCGGCCTCAAAGGCAGGTGTTTTTGATAAAAAATTGAAGTTAAATAAAATAGCTTTCCTTCAGGCGAGTGCAAATTTAACTCAGCAGGAGTTATCTTCATTTCTGAACAACTGCCTCGATGAAATCGTCTATTTCTTTTCCCGCTCAAAGAATAAAACAGTTGTATCTGATGACTCAGACAGACTCGACAATACGGAAGTTTTTGTAAAGTTAATAACAATAAATCAGTTAGTTAACAATAATCTGAAGGTTGAACCAGTGAGATTTGTCTACGCATGCCGGGATGATATATTTCCTGGCTCTGATATCCGGAACAGGTTCTTTGATTTCATCCTTCCGGTTGTCCCTGTACTGGATGCATGTAACGCCTATACATATCTGAAAAACAAACTTAAAGGCTTTCCGGCTGCGCATGACGTACTTCTTAAACAGCTGTCTCTCTACATCAGCGACATGCGATCTCTACAGAATATGGCTAATGAGTTTAACTTATTCAGAAAAATAGTTGATGAAAATAAAAATGAAGCCAAAATATTCGCCATTATCTTTTACAAGAATATTTACTCACAGGATTACAATTTAACTGATAAAAAAGCAGGGGTGCTATATTCGATTGTGAATGACTATCGACGCAGAAAACTCCATGAGAAATACTTTATATCTCTGGATGATAAAAGAGACAAACTTTACGCCAGGCTTGAGCAGTTAAAAAAAGAAAAAGCATCATCCGCTGCTGACGTGCGAATGGAAATTATTTGCCGTTTTTACCCCAGGAGTTATGGTCGGGATTATATTTTACGAATCATGATTCTAGAGTCTACAATAGAAAAGTGTTTAGCGCCGCTGACATGCATAATGACGAAAGTAGCTTCCTTGGTTTCTTCAGCCTTGGATCAATGCTTTATGTTGGGTACGATGAGCATGGTTATAATAGATTTAATGGTTTTCAGATTGACGTCAGAAATGTCATTAATGAGTATAAAGAAAGAACAAAGCTGATTTCTTCTGATAGAGATCAGGAGTACAAAAAAACAGCAACTGAACTCAGTGAGATCAAAGAAAAAATAAGAATAAGGAACGCCATCACTCTCGCTGATTTAATCAGCAAGATAGGCGAGGAGGAATTTAAAAAAATAGCTCAGGAATACATTGATAAATGTAATGATCCAGATATTATTGATAAGCAGCAACTGGAAGCGATTCAAAGTGGTTTTCGTCGTGGTGGTTTTGAGGTTCTGTACTATCTGCTGACAAATGAGTACATCATGCAGGATTACATGATGTTTCGTTCGATCTTTCATGAAGGCGCTATTTCTGTTAACGATAATGACTATATCAAAGCAGTGGGTCGTTTAACGAACTGTGAAAATGTAAATAACAGTTTTACGCTCGATGATGAAAAAGAAGTTATCTCTGAGCTAGCTGCTCAGAGCTACATTTACCGCGAAGGGGCCGTTCATCATCAACTTGTCACTTATATGATGAAAAATAAAAATCCCCTTCATGATCGCTATTTGTCAGGGATGATTTCGAAGATCTTCGAAAAAAATGCCGACTCGGTTATCTCTGTATTCAGTGTACTGAACGAAAAATTCACCCAGCCAGATTCGTTTTCAGAATTTATTTCTCTGGCTTTGGGGGGAAATCGTTATCTGGACCGAATGCTGACCCTTCTGGATGGAAGAGAATCAGATGCAATACAAATAAATATCATCATAAATATGATTGCATTTGTTGACGCTGGCGTGTCTGACAATACAGAGCATTACAGGCAGTTTGTTGAAGAAAAAGGCTATCAACTGATATCACAACTTGACCCGGATACGCTTTAACCGTTTCTGAGAAATATAAAAATACTCGATGTGGTTTACGATGATATTACCCTGCCCGTGACTAATGTTGAGCGCATGGCTTTGCGCTTTATCGCTGATAATGAAATGTACCGCTTCAATAAAGCCTCTTTCAGAACTGTAGTTGCCGGGCTTACTCAGGATGATGACGTCACCTGTGAGAAAGTGGATGCCCACCCACTCTCACTGGTAGCTGATTATAAACTGGAAAATGTAAAAACACATATTGATTCAAATATTGACGTTTTTGCCCGTGAGATATTCATCGGATCAGACGAAGACAGCGAAACAACCGTCAGTCTGCTGCTGCACCCTTCCCTGAGTAGTGAGGTGAAGGTTGAGATCCTGGAAAAGATGCCATTTACCGTGCCAGATCTTGACCTTTTCAAAGAAAATGTCGACGTGGAGACTGAGGGGCTTTCCTGGCACGATCTGTTCTACCAGTATGGTCATGTTGAGCCGGGGTGGACGTCTCTGCTCGCCTATATGTATGAAGAGTGTAACATGTCCGTCCTGACCGGTTATATTGAGAAGCACGCACTAACCTTGAGCGGCCAGCATGTTGAACTGACTGACGGTGATAAATATGAAATTCTGTACAGGAAAGTCATCTGCAATGATGAACTCAGTGACCGTGCTTATGCGGCAGTTTTAAAGTCTTTATATATGAATGCAGAATGCTGGGATGAAAGGCTGAGTTTCAGTAATTTCCGGCGGATTGTAGAAAATAAAAGAGTCAGTTTAAGCCCTGAATCGTTTAAAAAAGCAACAGGCCTATTCGGCACACTAACCGACGATTCTGAGCGCAGAACTTTCCTAAGCTGGTTTACGCAGTTCAAAGATGAGTTTCTCAGTGATACGGATTTTTATCTTCGTGCTAATGAGGACGATGCCGTCCTTGAAGAATTGCTGACAGAGATATGCAGTTCGGCTGATTTCAGCGTAAAGGAAAAGGCTTCATTATTGGTTGAATATAATACTGGTTACAGCGAGCAATACCTGGATTATTTAAAACCATCCAGCGATGTGATTATAGGCATGATCAAACTATCACCTGACGATAGTCAGAAAATAAGCCTGATAATCAGGCTACTCATGTACAAAAATATCGGTAGGGCTGATATTGCAGACATGGTGTCTCAGTTAGACGAAACTGAATACAGGAAATTATTCAGCCAGCAGACGGCCACCCTGACATTAATTAACAATAAGGAAGCTGAATCCTTTCTGTTAGCTTTGCAGGAGAGTAACCTTATCTTCGAATGGTCGCTCCGTGACGATGGGAAGTATTACGTCATCTGCCGCAAAAAATCGCGTCATGATTCTGACCGCTACGGGGTTTGAGGGCCAATGGAGCGAAAAGGTACGCTAGTAAAGTCACTGTCTGCTTCGCCTAACGTGAGTTTTCGTTCCACTGAACGTCAGATCCCAATCAGGCAGGTCATATCCCTCACCCTGCCGATCCTATTTTGTAGTGACCACTAAATAATGTAACCATTGTATAGTGATCGCTATGTAAAGTGTCAAGCAATTAACCGGAAGCCACGCTATGAAAACTCCCGATCGGCCTGACGCCGTGGAAAAGCCCAAAGGCCGGCCGCGCAGCTTTGACCGTGATAAGGCGTTGCTGAAGGCGCTGGATCTTTTCTGGCGCAAAGGCTTTGAGCCGGCATCGGTTGCCGAGCTTTGTGCCGCAATGGAGATCAACCCGCCCAGCCTCTATTCCGCCTTTGGCAACAAGGCCAGCCTGTTTCTGGAAGCGGTAAATTACTACGAGCGGGTTTACTGGCAGGCAAGCTGGGCGCGGCTTGAAGAGGCCCAGGAGATCGCTGAGGCCATTGACAGATTCTTCAGTGAAGCTGCCGATATCCTGCTCTCCCCTTCGGCACCCTGTGGCTGCATGGTGGTTCTGGCGGCGATCAATGTCTCTGCCGAATCAGCCGATGTGGTCAGGGCGGTCAGTCTTCTCAGGCAGGAGGGAAAAGATCTGTTTGAAAAACGGCTGAGCCGGGCGGTGCAGGAACAGCAGCTGCCCGCGGAAACCAATACCGCTGCGCTGGCTACCGTGCTGAACACCCTGCTGGAAGGCATGTCGATTGAAGCGAAGGACGGCGCCACGCCTGAAAGCCTGAAACTGATCGGCCAGCATGCCGTCAGGCTGCTGCAGCCGCTCAGCAATCGATCGCACAAAATGTAACAGCTATTACTAGACGACCGGTCAGTTTTTAAATAGAGTAGGCGCATTATGAAAAAACACGCGACAGATATGCGCCAGCACATCATTGATGTGGCACGGGCGATTATTACGCATAAGGGCTACAGCGCCGTCGGGCTTTCCGAGATAGTTCAGGCTGCCGGTATTCCCAAAGGCTCATTTTACTACTACTTCAAATCCAAGGAAGAGTTCGCAGAGGCGCTGCTGGAGCACTATTTCAGTCACTACCTGCAGGAAGTAGAACATCAGCTGAGCGGTGCCGGAACGGCCCGGGAGCGGCTGCTGCGCTACTTCGCCTTCTGGAAGACCACCCAGGGCGCAGACCTGCCGGAAAGCAAATGCCTGGTGGTCAAGCTTGGCGCGGAAGTCTGCGATCGGTATGACAGCATGCGACAGGTGCTGGCAACCGGCACCCAGGAGATCGTGCAAAAAATCGCCGGCTGTATCCGGCTGGGACAGGAAGATGGCTCGCTGTCTGCGGTAAGCGATGCCGATGAGCTGGCTGAAGAACTTTATCAGCTGTGGCTGGGAGCTTCACTGATGGCAAAAATTCACCATCCTGACCACGCCTTCGGCAAAGCCATGAAGGCAACAATGCGGCTGCTCGGGTAGCCGCTTTTTTTTACTCATTTACTAGACGACCGGTCAACTATCTAGAGGTTTATATGACTGACAACAGTACCCGTACCGATTTATTTTCTCCCGTCGCGATGGGCAGCCTTGAACTGGCGAATCGCATTGTAATGGCTCCCGTTACCCGCAGCCGTTACGGTGAGGAAGGCGTGCCTGATGAACTGCATGCGACCTACTATGCGCAGCGTGCCGGCGCCGGACTGATTATTTCAGAAGCCACCAATATCTCCGCTCAGGGCCGTGGTTATGCCGCCACACCGGGGATCTGGAATGAAGAGCAGGTCGCAGGCTGGAAAAAAGTGACGGACGCGGTCCACGCTCAGGGCGGAAAAATCGTCTGCCAGCTGTGGCACGTTGGCCGCTTTTCCAGCGTCGAGCTGCAGCCTGACGGTGCAAGTCCGGTTGCGCCATCCGCCATTAAAGCTGAGGGCCAGACCTACACCGTGAACGGTTTTGTGCCGGTTTCTACACCGCGCGCGCTGGAAACAGCAGAAATTCCCGGCATTATCGAGCAGTACAAACACGCAGCGGAGAACGCCCTGCGGGCAGGTTTTGACGGCGTTGAGGTGCATTCAGCCAACAGCTACCTGCTTGACCAGTTCCTGCGGGACTCCACCAATCACCGTACCGACAGCTACGGCGGCTCGATCGAAAACCGGGCGCGTCTGACGCTGGAAGTCACCGAAGCCATCGTTAACATCTGGGGTAATGACCGGGTCGGTATCCGACTGTCGCCGGTGACGCCTGACGCCGGAAATACCCCGCCGGACAGCAACGTGATGGCAATGTATGGCTATCTCATCCAGCAGCTGAACCGCTTTAACCTGGCCTACCTGCACTTTGTCGAAGGTGCAACGGCCACCTCGCGCGACGTGCCTGCCGATGTGGATATGGATGCGCTGAGCGCGCAGTTCACCGGTCCGTTTATCGGTAACAACAACTACGACCTGGAGATGGCTATCAGCCGCCGTAACGCAGGGATTATCGATGCCGTCGCCTTTGGCCGCCTGTTCATTTCCAATCCGGATCTGGTGAAGCGCCTGCGTTACGCTGCCGAACTGACCATTGCGCCGAAAGACGTGTATTACGGCGGCGGAGCGAAGGGTTATACCGACTGGCCGCAAGGCAATTACTGATAGCGAGCGGCGGGGATCCCCCCGCCGAGGGTCGCGGCGATAAAAATAGCCTCACCGTTAGCGGTCAGCATGCGTGGCCGCATCAGAAACCAGGGCATTACTCTGGCGGTTCAGTAACCTCAGCAAGGATTGCAGCTCCCGCAGCACCCGATCAAGACGCTGCATATTGCCCACCAGCCGATCGTAGGCAAGCGAACCCGGCTGCAGCCCTTTCAGACTGCTGTTCAGCTCACGTAATGAGTGCTGCAACTCAACCGGCAGAGTTTCCATTGCCGGGCTGGCGGTTAGCTGATTTAAATCATTCACTGTTTGTTGTAATGCGCCCATGGTGCGCTGGCTTTGTTTCAGCGTCGCGCTGGTCTGCAAGACCAGCGGGGTCAGCGGCAGATGATTGATCTTCTCCAGCGCTGACACCAGTTTCTGTTGCAGCTGGTTCAGCCCGACGGGCGCGGTTGGGATGATTTCATAGCCATCGATGAACTCCGGCCCGCCGTAAGCCGCCGCATCGGTTATAAAATCCAAATCAATATAGAGCGCGCCAGACAGCAGACTGCTGGTTTTAAGCGTGGCGCGCATTCCACGGGCTATGCCACTCTTCAGCCTCTGTAGCAGGTTGAAATCCGGCATCTCTCTGACAAAGCGGTCCGGCTCAAGATTGATCAATACCGGCACGTGATAATCTGTCACCATGTTCTGCGTTCTGCCCGGCAAAACAAAAGGCACTTTGCTGACCGTTCCGAGACAAATTCCACGAAACTCAACTGGCGCGCCCGGCTTCAGGCCGCGAACAGACTCGGTGAACAACAGCAGGAACGGAACCTGCCGGGTATAGAGAGATCGCTCAATACTCTGCCGGTCGTCAAACAGCCGGTATTCGGCGTTATTTCGCGCTACCCGCCCCGGCGCCCACCCTGACGGAACCGCAAAACTGACGCTACCGCGTAACAGCGAGACGATTGCGTCTGACTCAACCCGCAGGCCTGAGGCCGACCGCTCAACGGTAACGCCGCTCTGCTGCCAGAAACGGCTATTAGTGGTCACCAGCCGATCGTAAGGCGCTGCAATAAACAACCGATAGGTCATGCCGCGCTGCTCAGCATTAAAGTGGCTGGTTTCAACCGTCCCGACCCGAAAGCCGCTGAACATCACCGGATCGCCAGGATTAAGCTGCCCCTTTTTCTGGCTGTTAACAATCACACGGACGCCCTGCGCATTGATCGGTGCCAGCGGTGGCGCATCCAGCAGCGAGTAGCGCGGCAAGGGATCACCTGCATCGCCAGGCCCTAACGCGATATAAGCGCCGGTCATCAGCGTGCTGAGGCCGGTTATACCTTGCTGACCTCTGTGCGGTTTAACCAGCCAGAATACGCTGTTGCGATGTAACAACTTCTCCATACCGGGTTGCAGACGTACGGTGATCTCCACATGACGAAGATCCTCCGCCAGCGCGGTCGTTTCTACCTCTCCGATAACAACGCTGCGGTTTTTAATCGGGGTTTTGCCGGCGTCAATCCCTTCAGCCGTAGCCGTAATCAGCACGATCTGCGATCCCTGCTGGCTGAAGTGATAAACAATCATTGCGCCAGCAATCAGTAACGTGACCAGCGGAATAATTCCTATAACCCACCCGCGTGAAGGCGTTAACGTCACAGCACTGGCATCAGAATTTTTCATCTCACGGTGACTCCACATGAAAATAGCGATGCCGCTGAAAGTTACCGCCTTCATCAGGCCGCGAACGGGAAAAGATGCAGGGTTAAAATCCGATTATCGTGCACGTACTCAAATTATTCGATAACAATCACCCGATCATTTTACACCACTCCCGGTTAGTACAAATTCGCTTAATCCTGTCGCTGGTGATGATATTATTATACTTAACCGTTATAACGGCAGCGCGAGGGTAATTAAATTCTACTCAGGACTAATTACGCATGGAAGATTCGCCGCTTAAATTATCGGAAAAATAAGTATAGCCATCCTGATGAACAGCAACAAACACGCATTTGCATTTTGTCGACTGAAGTCACACCTGGCTAACCATTTAAAAAACAGAACATCAGCATAAGATCATAAAGGCACTTAAAATGAAGCTATTTGCGAAAAAAATTTATCATCCCCATCGAAAAGCAATTCTAAACAACCTGATAATGCATTTATAATCATATGGTTATAATTTAATAGCCACCACCAACAGACCGCAAGCCTCCCTCACCGATTTAAAAACAGTACCACTGCATCATACTCATAAAGATTATTTATTTTTTATCAAATCGACCATATTGCCGGGCGCCACCATTAAGCCTATGCTTGAAATCATGCTGCAAATTTAATTCGAGGCATTTATGTTTCTTAACTACTTTGCATTGGGCGTGCTGTTTGCGGTGTTTATCATTATTTTCTATGGCATTATTGTCCTGCATGACATCCCTTATCTCATCGCTAAGTCCCGCAACCATCCGCACGCTGATGCTATTCATGTCGCGGGCTGGGTCAGCTTATTTACGTTACATGTCATATGGCCATTTCTATGGATCTGGGCGACGCTCTACCGACCAGAACGGGGCTGGGGAATGAACACTAATGCCGCGCTGGAGCAACGCGTGACGGAGCTAGAAAAACAACTCAATAATTGAAACTAACCCTAGCCGGAGTAACAAGGCGATGGATCTACTGATCATTCTCACCTATGTCGCGTTTGCCTGGGCTATTTTTAAAATTTTCAGGATACCGATAAATAAGTGGACGGTGCCAACCGCAGCACTGGGCGGCGTTTTTTTGATTGGTGCCCTGATTATGTTGATGAATTACAACCATCCCTATACTTCGCTGGCGCAAAAAGCGGTGATCGCCATTCCGATTACCCCGCAGGTAACCGGCGTGATCGTTGAAGTGACGGATAAGCAGAACCGGCGCATCCAAAAAGGTGAGGTGCTGTTTCGCTTAGACAATACGCGTTATCAGGCGCGGGTTGACAGACTACAGGCTGATTTAATGACCACGATCCATAATGTTGAAGCATTAAAAGGTCAGCTGGACGAAGCGATTGCCAATACCTCACATGTCTCTGCCGAACGGGATCGATTATTTAAAGATTACCAGCGCTATCTGGCCGGCAGTAAGGCCAAAGTTAATCCGTTTTCAGAAAGGGATATAGATAACGCCCGACAAGACTTTTATGCGCAGGATGCATTGGTTAAAGGGTCGGTGGCTGAGCAGGCACAGATAAAAAGCAGTCTGGACAGCGTGGTGAACGGCGAGCAATCGCAGATTGTCAGCCTGCGGGCGCAGCTGGCTGAAGCCCGATATAATCTTGATCAAACCATCGTACGCGCCCCCGGTGATGGCTACGTCACTCAGGTGCTGATCCGGCCAGGTTCGTATGCCGCCGCCCTGCCTTTACGGCCGGTGATGATTTTTATACCCGCACAGAAACGGCAGATCATTGCCCAGTTCAGACAGAATTCGCTGTTGCGTCTGGAGAAAGGTGACGAAGCAGAAGTGGTTTTTAATGCCCTGCCGGGTCAGGTCTTTTCCGGCAAGCTAACCCAGATCCTGCCGGTGGTGCCGGGTGGCGCTTACCAGGCGCAGGGGACGCTGCAGTCTCTGACTATCGCTGCCGGTACCGATGGGGTGCTGGCCACCATTGAGCTGGATCCGAACGCCGACGTGGACGCCTTACCAGACGGCATATTTGCGCAGGCTGCGGTCTATTCAGATCATTTCACCCATGTTTCGGTAATGCGTAAGGTGCTGTTGCGCATGACCAGCTGGCTCCACTACCTCTATCTGGATCATTGATAGGCTCTACGCGCCAGAAAGCCGCCGCTAAGGGGGTTGCTGGGCGGGCCTTTGCAGAAACAGAGGCCTATTCATCACAGCGCTGACGGCCAGCGCCGTTATAATTCCGGGCAGCACGTCGCTTGGTTAGCGGATGCTGGCAACAATCTCAAGCACGCCATTAATAACAAACTGCACGCCCATACAGACCAGCAAAAATCCCATCAGGCGGGAAATGGCATCAATACCGCTTTTGCCGATCAGCCGCATAATAGTGTCGGTGCTACGAAGACAGGCCCAGAGAATGATTGCCACCAGCAGAAAGATTACCGGCGGTGCCACCATAATCACCCAGGCCGGAAATTCACTGACGTGTCGTATGGTAGACGCTGAACTGATTAACATCGCAATGGTACCCGGGCCGGCAGTGCTGGGCATGGCGAGCGGCACAAAAGCAATGCTTGTTTTAGCTGCCTGAGTCTCTTTCACGGCGTTGATTATACCCTCCATCGCCTGCTCTTCCTCCGGTTGCGGAAACAACATGCGGAAACCAATAAAAGCCACAATCAGCCCACCCGCAATTCGCAAGCCAGGAATAGAAATACCAAAAGTATCCATCACCAGTTGACCAGCATACCAGGCCACCGTCAGGATAATAAAAACATAGACTGAGGTTTTATTCGCTATCTGGTTGCGGGTGGCACTGTTCATCTGGCCGCTTAATCCTAAAAACAATACCACCGTGGTTAACGGATTGGCGAGCGGCAGAATGACGATCAATCCCAGCCCAATAGCTTTTATCAGATCCAGCATCATCAATATCCTTTGCAGAATTAACTATAAGGTGCCGGGCCGGAGAATGTCGCTATCGGCAGTCTACAGACCGGAAAACAGAATTTTTACCGCGACGTAACAGAGCATGAATAATTCAGAATTCATTCAGGCTCTGTTACGCGGCTTTCGTCATTAATTACCATCCCGCTTCTGCCAGTAAAGACTTCTGCACACATCCGCTGTAATTAAAATCCACATCAGCTTGATTATAATAGGAAAGCGTATGTCGTTTTCTATTTCCCGGGAAAATCAACCACGTCGGCAACCATGGTATCAATAGCACTTTTGATGTCATCTCTGGTTATCTGAGATTCGCTATTTGAGACTTTTCCGCCATAGGCTTTTCTCACCACTTTGATCACCGGTTTATTGGTCGAGACGTCAATGAGCGCCGCTTCGATAAACAGGAAGGTATTTTGTGAACGCTGTCCGGTCATGGTCATGGTGCCTGCCACAATCGCGGTAACCGGCAGCACCTCATAAAATTGAATATCTTTATTTTCAGCAGAAACAGCAGTAATCGCCGTTCTGAGCATTAATCCACCAGCATGGGGCTGGTTGCTTAGATTCTTGTGAGAGCCTACCGCGCTTTTGAGCCGCTGTTCGGTGTATAAGCGGATTTGCTCCAGCGTAGCCGCACTTACGCGGCTGTCAGGTCTGGGAGAAGGGAAATAAACTACCGGTGAAACATAGATATCCTTGTAATTGCTTAATTGAAAATCGGGCGACATCCAGCGCAACACCCGGTGACCCGATGTCGTTTCTATGCTGCGTAAATCAGAGTAATCACTTAAAAAACCTGAATACTGATTGGTTTCTGCCACTTTAGATGAACATCCCAACAGTGTCAGACACAAAGCAATAACGAAAAACCTTAGCAGGATAATCATATTTGCCCCCATGAGCATGGTTGTTTATACAGCGGAGAGTTTTTACACCATTAATTATAATTCAGTTATCAGTAAAGACGGATGAATTATTACCCTGGCGAAAAACCAGTACCCGTGCCCGGTAAAATCGCCACCACTGTTTTTCCTATGATGCAAATCATTGGGCGAGCCTCAGGGATTAAGATGCTAAAAAGCACTACTTTTTAGCATCCAAAAACATATCCCGGTGAAAAAAACAAATAATTACCAGGCTAATTCTATGGCAGGAACTAATGACCTGCGTGACCGTCAGATCAATGACCCTGATGAATTACACACTCATCACAAAAAGACAAAATACACAACCTTCACCGGGAAAAAATAGCGTCCAGGCTATATAATTATTAAGTCGATTAATACCTATTCCACACTAAATAAAGCGGGAGAACAACTGATGAAAAAAATCATTTATGTGATAGCGGCTGGTACTTTTTCGTTAAACGTATTCGCGGCAGATATGATGACCAAAAATGATTTTGAAAAAGTGCAAAGCCAGTATGAAAAAGTCGGGAGCGTGTCAACATCAGGCGAAGTCAGCGCATCCGATGCCAAAGCCGAACTGTCCAGCATGGCAGATAAAAAAGGCGGCGATATTTATGTCCTGACATCGGGCAATACCAATAATAAAATGCATGCTACAGCGGATGTCTATAAGAAAAAGTGATCGCTGCGCATCTTAAAAGCCAGTGTGGCTGCATTAACCTTTGAACACTCCGTTCGCGGCAGGAGTGGTCAATGCGCTAACCGGAAACACTGGTTAGCGCATTTTTATTGCCTTTGGTGAGCGGCTTCGTGTTGAAAAAAGTTGACTGAAAAAAGAGTGAAATGTGGCCGTACTTTGCTGCAGAAAGGCATGCCTTGCTGTCATCTCCTGTTGATCTCGCATGGTTTTTAACAGCGGCGGTTATTCATCATTCAGGGTAAGCGTCCGGACTGTGCCATAAGCGGCGTCCGGCATCGCATTCTGCTTGCCTGTTTGTCATCAAAGTCGATCAATCCAGGCCGTCACCGCGTGGTTCACCTCGTCACTGCGATCCTGCATAATCCAGTGCCCGGTATCGGTCCAGTAGTCTGTTTTTGACTTTGGATTGGCAAACCACCTGCGCATAGTCTCAGCCTGAACGGCATCGCGACACAGGTGATAAACAGGAACCGTTAAGCTACGGCAAAACTCCTCGCTCGCTTTGCCCACCCCCACCTGTCCCGGCCCAAGAAACAGTGGACCGAATGATTCCCGTACCACCTGCAGCGGCACGCCCTGCAGGCGCCTTTCATGCCAGCGTTTAAACGCCAGCGAAGTATTTTTATCGTAAAAAAGTTCAAATAGCGCCGGACCGGTCAGATAAGGATCGCTGTTTTGCAGGTCATCAGTGGCTTTCTGGAAAAGGGCCGCCTGTGCATCCGCAAATCCCATCGAACCATCAACAGAGACAACAGCACTCACTAAGTCGGGTCTTTTTGCCGCCAGCCGCGCTGCAATCTGCCCTCCCATTGAATGGCCAATCAGGATAAATTTTTGGCCCGGATAGTGCGTCAAAATCAGTGATTCAATATCGGCAACATAGTCAGCCGGGGTGTAATGCCCTGCTGGCATGACTTCCGATCGTCCATGCCCGCGTAAATCTACCGCCACCGTACGGTATTTACTTTCAAGCACGGGTAATTGCCAGCTCCAGTCATGCGAATCACAGGTCCAGCCGTGTAATACCATGATATTTTTGCCTTGCCCTTTTTCCGTATAAAAAAGCCTGGCCGTCGACGAAACTTTTGGCGCAGCGCGTGCCGGACTGGCTTTGAGTGCTGCTGACAGTACAGTGGCGCTGGTGAAGGCCAGCAGGTTACGCCTGGAGAGGGAAAACTTTTTTTCATTCATAACGGATCCTTAGTAATCGCTAAACGTTTGCCCTGCCGTTTTATTTAGCAGACGATGCGGTCGGGAGTAAGAGAGTGATACCAACGTCAGCAGCATGGTATATAACATTCAACTAAGATCAATTACGCACTTTAAAGTGAGTAGATATACTCAAGGATACTTAAATGACAGATATCGTCGATCCGGTTTTTTTCGCAGACTGCGCCGCGCGTGTTTTTTTCGATCAGGTAGCAAACAAATGGAGCGTCATGATTCTGACTTTACTTAATGAAAAATCGATGCGTTTTAACGAAATGAAACGCAGCATGGAAGGCATTACCCACAAAGCGCTTACCCAGGCGTTACGTAAAATGGAACGTAACGGATTGATTAATCGTACAGTTTTGGCCACCTCTCCGGTTGCAGTAGAATACACCATTACCGAACATGGTCGCTCTCTGCAAAAACCGTTTAGCGCCATGTATGACTGGGTGATAGACCACCTTGATGATATTGAAAAAGCGCAGGAAGCCTATGATTCCAGCCAGGTTGGGTTAAATGAAAACGGTCGCTTACAGCAATAAAATGGCGTATATAACATGAGCATTGATTACTTCCCGTCAAAAAAACAGTGCACATTTATCTGCTTCATAAATTAACATTCCCGTTGTGTGGAGCCTCCGGTGCCGATATACCCTGAAGCCCTAAAAATTTAACCCCTCTCACTCTGACCCGATATTATATTTAGTGGGTAGCGGCCAGCGTGAAAGCCAGTCGTGGCGGAACATACTGGAATTTCTTTATAAAGCTGGCTGAGATTTACCTGGCAAAAATAAAACCCACATCAGGTAGTTAGAGGTTTAACCGGTTAACGATCCTTTTCATCGTGTTAGCATCTATGACGGGAGGCTGAGATGGTGAAGAATCAAAATGATATGTCCGGCAAACTCAGGCGTCTCACAAATTGATTATCCCGTTAAGAGGTTGGATGGTGAGGAGATGATCATCTATTTCTTTTTATGCTACAAAGGACCGTCCAGGCCGCGATGCCTGATACCTGATGGAGCAGAAAATGAGAACGCAAAAGCGATGCATGGGATATGTGGCTGTCGTGGTTGATGACTACGATCGCGCGATAGAGTATTACACCGACAAGCTGGGTTTTACCCTGATTGAAGATACGCCACAGCCGGGCAAGCGCTGGGTAGTGGTCACACCGAATCCGGCAAGCGACTGCAATATTCTGCTGGCCCGCGCCTCAAACGAGCGGCAGGAAAGCTTTATCGGCAATCAGTGCGGCGGCAGAGTATTCCTGTTCCTTCAGACCGATGATTTCTGGCGCGACTATCACGCAATGAAAGCTAAGGGCGTTAAATTCTGCGAGCAGCCTCGCGAAGAGGAGTACGCGACGGTGGTGGTATTTGAGGATCTCTACGGCAATCGCTGGGATCTTTACCAGAATAAATAAGCGTAACGCGCTCTGCCGGGTGCGCCAATAGTGCAACCGGTCCCTTTTCCTGACGGCTGTGCCGCTGGCTACTGGCATAGCCGTCCGGGCAGCTCATTTTCAGGCATTAGAGACGTCTTTATCGGTTACCCGATCCGCTTTGCGGGTTCCCCGTAACAGACCCGCTCTCTTAACGTTTTCTCCACCCGCCATCGCATTTCGCTGCGCCTGCATAGATCTCACCAACCCGTGGCGAGCGATAAACAGCAGTAACAGATGATGAAAGCAGACTACAAAAGCTGCTGCAGCGATTGTGTCACCGCATTCGTCACTTCATGAATGCGCGGCTCGGCGCGGCGATAATAGGTCCATTTGCCGACTTTACTGGCTTCTAACAGGCCGGCGCTCTGCAACGCTTTGAGGCATAACGACGTGGCGGGCTGTGATAAGCCCGCCTTGTCCTGGATGAGACTGGCACAGACGCCATACTGATCGAAAGGATAGAGCTGAGAATAACCCGCAAACGCTTCGTCAGGATTTTTTAGCCATTTAAGTACTGCCACCCGTGTCGGGTTGGAGAGTAATTTCAGGGCATTTTCTGGTGACATGCCGCCTCGCAAAACATCAGGATGGATAAACCGGATAGTCAGTATAGCCTTTCTCACTGCCGCCATACAGCGAGGCAGGATCGACATCATTAAGCGGATGGCCCGAGTAAAAACGGGCAGGCAAATCAGGATTGGCAATAAAGGTTCGGCCAAAGCCAAACAGATCTCCCCACCCTTTTTCCAGCATCAGCTGCGCTTTTTGCCGGGTATAACGACCAGAATACATAATCGGTGAGCGGAAGGTTTCACGCAGCGCAATGCGAAAACTCTCAGGCATATCCGGACTGTTGTCCCAGTCGGCCTCGGCTATAGAAAGATAACCAATCCCGAGCTGATCCAGCAGCTGCGCAGCACGGATGTAAGTGGCGTGCGGATCGCTTTCAACCAGTCCAAGATAGACACGCTCTTCATCAGTACTTGAAAAAAGCGGTGCAAAACGAACGCCGACCCGCTGGCTGCCAAATACTGAGCTGACCGCTTCGGTCACTTCACGCAGGAAACGCAGACGATTTTCCAGTGAACCACCGTATTCATCTGTGCGGAAGTTGGTGTGCTCAGAGATAAACTGATTAATCAGATACCCATTGGCGGAATGCAATTCGACGCCATCGAAACCCGCCTCTCTGGCGTTTTCCGCCGCACGCCGATAGAGTTCGACCAGCTCTTTGACTTCTGCAGTCGTGAGTTCACGAGGGATACTGGGAGAGGTTAACATTCCGGTACCGGGTCCGGTTTCGATAAAGACTCTGACGTTATTCGCTGCAACCGCTGAAGGAGCCACTGGTGCCTGCTTGCCCGGCTGCAGTTCATTATGCGATACCCGGCCGACGTGCCACAGCTGACAGAAAATCGTGCCGCCCTGCTGGTGCACAGCCTCAGTCACTTTTCTCCAGCCGGCAATCTGCGCTGCGCTGTGGATACCTGGCGTCCAGGCATATCCCTGACCACGGGGTTCAATCTGTGTGCCTTCGGTGATCATAAAACCCGCGCCAGAGCGCTGGCGATAGTACTCCACCATCATCTCACCGGGAATGTTGCCAGGCTGTTCACTACGGCAACGGGTCAGCGGTGGCAGGGCAATACGGTTTCGGAGTTGAAGATCACCCAGCGTCAGGGGAGCGAAAAGAGACGGCATAGCTAAAAATCCTTTAATATCGAAAGTGGCGACATTATATTTACACATTTAAATTTGTAAATGTGTAATCTGTGCTTTTTGCTCTTCCCGGCCTGACATGGGGATTGCAGCTGCCGTTGCCGTTGAAGCTGCCGTTGCCGTTGCCGTTGAAGCTGCCGTTGCCGTTGCGGCGTAACCGGTCGCCTGACCTCTATGCCTCACGGCTGCAGACATGATTAAAGGCCAGTCAGCCGCAGCAGGCTGGTTGAGTCAACGCTCTCTCAGCCTTATAACGTTTTTGCGAAACATACCGCCTCGCCCCGGCCAATATAAGGCCCGTAATTCTCAATAACCGAGTAGCCATTTTTACTATAAAACTCAACTGCCCGCTGGTTGACCCGCCGGGTTTCAAGCCACAGGGCTTGATAACCCATACTCTTCGCCGAGCTTTCCAAAAAAGTAAGTAACGAATTGCCAATACCCGCAGAACTTCGATCTGAAAACATTCTCTTAAGTTCAGCTATATCATTCGCGAGTGGTCGGATAGCCCCACATCCAACGGCATTGCCCTGTTTGTTTCTTGCCACCACCCATAGTGACCGCTCTCCCAGTAGAGACTCTGATGTGAAATGGCGCTTACCGCTATCGCCGGTAATCGCAGCCAGCTCTGCTGACAACTTTTCAATCAAATCGAGCGAGTCTGGTGCTGACGGGTCTGCTTTTTCGACGGTGATCATAGGGATACCTGTTGTTCGACGACTTTTCAATATAAAAGATATTAATGAAAAATGCGTTACTCGTCAGCGACGAGATTGCGAAATGACAGGATGAACAGTGTCGTTTTCACCGATCGGCCACGCCCGCCACTCCCCGCCCACGGCGACCACCACCTCAAAATTCATGCGCTTCTCACCACAAAACAATTCGATTCCGGCAGCAGAAAAATTTCGCTGATACATTCCGACAGCTTAATCTTTCCTTAAGACTAATCCGATAACCTGCGCACTGTATTAGCCCATTTCGGGCTTTTCCGGAGCCTGAACCGATGCAAAA
Organism: Pantoea sp. X-Soil-MYKO-1785; assembly: GCF_059730675.1. Classification (NCBI taxonomy): domain Bacteria; kingdom Pseudomonadati; phylum Pseudomonadota; class Gammaproteobacteria; order Enterobacterales; family Erwiniaceae; genus Pantoea; species Pantoea sp. X-Soil-MYKO-1785. The sequence continues at coordinate 72,268 of NZ_AP036001.1, read as the reverse complement.
TAACACCACACACTCTTTATCTCTGAGCAAAGTTCCTGCCGTCACCGCGGCTTTCTGGTTGACCAAGATCGCAGCAACCACGCTGGGTGAAACCGGCGGCGATGCGGTCACCATGTCGATGAATCTGGGTTATCTCACCGGTACTCTGATTTTCGCCATCATTTTTTTAATTGCGGTTGTGGTGCAGATTAAACGTCACAGCTTTAACAAATGGATCTACTGGTTTACCGTCGTGGCCACTACCACGGTCGGCACCACGCTGGCGGACTTTGCCGATCGCTCGCTGGGAATAGGTTATCTGGGCGGTACGCTGCTGCTGAGCACGCTGCTGGTTCTCTCTCTGTTTATCTGGCGCATTACCTGCGGCACCATCGCCGTGAGTTCCGTCAACAACGATATTTCAGAGTGCTTCTACTGGATTACCATCATGTTTTCTCAAACGCTGGGCACCGCGTTAGGTGACTGGACCGCAGATAGCGAAGATCTGGGCTACGACGGCGGGATTCTGCTGTTTGTTGGCGCACTGGCCATTCTCTGGGCCGCCAGCCGCTTTACCTCGCTTTCGCGGACTGCACTTTTCTGGGCGGCTTTTATCCTGACCCGCCCGCTGGGCGCGGTAGTAGGCGACTTGCTGGATAAGCCGGTGGCATCCGGCGGCCTGGCACTGAGTCGTTATAGCGCCTCACTGACGCTGGCGCTGATTATCATCGCGATTCTCTGGCTGCTGCCTCAGCGCCCGGCGATGAAAACCGCTGCCGCTAACGGATAAAAAATCGGCAGTGTTGCCGGCGACGCTCATAGGGTGTCAACAGATTCGCGGCCGCCAGCAATGGCGGCTTTTTTCATTATTTCGTGTAAGCCGGAAAGTATCATCGCTGCGCAGGCTGTAACGCCTTAATGAAGTCCTGCTTGTCGTTCAGCGCCAACACTGTGGTATCCGGGTTCAGGCGAAACGGCGTGCTGCAATAGCCACTTTCCCGCTCCTTCAGTTACGGCTTAATACCAGCTTCAGGCCTGCAAAGGCGAAGCAGCAGGCTAACAGCGCATCAAGCCCACGCCGGATACGCCGGTAAAAAGCGCTCATCACGGCGGTGGAGAACAACAAGGCATAGCCGCAGAACACCGCCACGCAAATAGCGGCACAACCGCAGAGGATCATCGGCAAAGCGGCAGCGGCGGCATCCGGCTTGAGCGCGACGGACATGATGGCAACCCAGGTGAGGATGGCTTTTGGATTACCGATATGCATCAGGATGCCCTGACGGAACAGCTTGCCATAGGCAACCTTCTCATCGCCTGGCGCAAACTGAGCCTCGTCCGGTCGACGAAGCGCCGATTTGCCCGCTTTGAAGGCAAGCCACAGCAGATATAACCCCCCGCCAATTTTCAACACGATCAGCAGTTGGGCGAAGGTTGCCAGCACGGTCAGCACGCCGCAGGCCGCCAGCAGCGCCCACAGCATGGAACCGCCGATCACCCCACCTGCCAGTGCCAGGGCAGCGCCGCGACCTTTTTTCATCGCTGTCCCCATAATCGCCATATTACTCGGCCCAGGGCTGGCCGTTGCGACCAAGTAAGTGGTGTAAATCAGGATCAACTCGTGCGAAAGCGCCATGTTTGCCTCGGTTGTCAGATGGAGTGCCCGTTGCCACTTTATACCGGCTCGCCTGAAAATCCAGCCTCCCGTCTTGTTTAGTATTAATGGATAACGCGACCTGATACATCCGATGATTTCCCGGGCTGGGGAAGGTGTGATCAGCGCGCTGCGGTTAACGCCGACGATGGAGATTGCCAGCTGACCCACAAAATCAGTAAAGCAACAAGCACAGCGTGCCGATAACATTCCTCTCCGTGTTCAGGGAAAAGCGCTTATGTCGTTATCTGCAAAATGGGTATTACCGCTAGCTGCGTTAATGTTATCAGGCTGTTCTGCCTTACTTCCGTTGAATTATAAAGATTATTCCGGTCCGGATGCCGCGACTCTGGTGCTTCAGCAGAGAGAAGATCAGCGCGGGATGCTATACGTCTCTTTTTATGAGAAAAAAGGAGACTGCTACGATCGCATGGAACGCTATCAGTTGAACCCTGATATGTGGGATATGAATCAAAAGCTCATCACCCATAAATTGCCGCCGGGTAAACTGATCGCTGTTCAGCAAATTTATAGTGCCGCTCCGGCCCGGTTTAATATGACCACTTATACGACTTATACCGGTATACAGTGGATTCCGGTGATCTCACAGCCCGGGAAACGCTACTACTTTGCGGTTAATTATGGCGTACGCGAAATTCCTGCCGATTATGCCATCAGGTCAGATACCGATCCGCGCAAGGTGTTTAGTGAATTTAAACAAATTCCGCAACCCAACTGGGATGCCAGCAAGCGTTGCCAGCATCTGATCGGTGGAAGCTAACATTACCCGGCAGTGAAACCGGATGCTGCTGGCGGCCAATCGTAACCGCCGCATTACCCTAAAAAGGCCCGGAGATGGCGATCGCCGGGCGTGCTGTCAGGCTTTAGATGCGCAATAACGGGCTTCAGGTTTATCGAGAAAACAGAACAGCAACTCGTTCATTTCCCGGTAATCTTCGGCACGCAGCTGCTCCGCCGTGTTGACGAAGCTCAGGCAGGTCGCCTGGCAACTGGGCTTCTCCTGCCCGGCCGCTTTTGCTGCTGCTTTTCGCGCTATTCCGGGCGTGACCCCGCGCGAGTACCTGCTGTAGCATTCAGCCTGAAGGCGAAAGCTGAAATAAATTTGCTGCTGAATCGGCGAGCAAATGCCCGGTTCAGCGTTGAAAGTACCGGCAGACCGTGACGTTTTTACCACTGCGAGCATCCGGCCGATGCGCAGGTAAATTTTAACCCTGTCATATCAGGCGCTGTCCTAATACAGCAGATCAAGCTGTTCCGGTTCGCCGATAAGCCGCAGAGCGCCCTGACTATCTCGCTTAAAAAACGCCTGATAACGCACCTTATCCACTCCCATCACCAGATTATCAACATCCGTATTGGCAACACGTACTGACTTATTTTTCGCCCAGTCGGGGAGCGCCTGAATATAATATGTAAAGGTCACGTCAATAAGGTCGGGGTTATTTTTCGAGACACTGTTGATCGATCTTACGCGCATCCTGCCATAGCATAAATCATGATGTTTAGTGAATGACGCCCGGCCATAAGCGGTGAGCGACCAGATTTTCTTGCCGGTTTTTATCCGGGAAGTAACCAGTCCCGCATCATCAAGCGCTTCCATTTTTGCATTAATCCAGCTATTACTGCCGACGGTTATTGCAACCGGCCACTGCGTTTCACCGAGACAAAGCGGCTGTTGATTCAGTGATTGCTGTATCAGTTCACGATATAACTTTTCATCACTTGCCTGACTGCAAAGTGGCAGCAGCAAAACCCCGATTGCCGCCCTGTATTTCATCGGAACTTTTCCATCTCCAGATGCTGAAAGGCTTCATCAACGTCATCAAAATTCTGTTCAGTGAGGTAAAGTCCTGCTGACTCCCAGTAAAATACCGATGTTCCCGGATCGCTGCGATTTTCCTCTAATCTGAAGCGTGAAAATTTTACCGGGGATTTATCAGTAAGGTCACCGCCGCCCTCGGCATATTTGACCGCCCTGATAAGATAAATTTTGTCTTTATCGCGATGGAGTTCAATCCCACCCACCTTGAGTGCTGAAGCAGACAGTTTTAAGTCTGTCCAGGTAAAGCCATCGTCATCCGGGACCGGCACGATAAACCAGTTTTCGCCCTGTCTGATAAAGATGCTGAGGGTTTCACTGGGATGTGAGGTGTTATTGTCATAGGTGGCGGAAAAAACAGCGTCTGCTATGCCATCGCTATTTAAATCGATGCTGTTCAGACCGCTATTCAGATCAATGCGGGTATTGACCTGTGATAAAGCCGGAAGGCTTATCAAAACAGCCGATAGGATGATAAAAGTCCGTCTCAGTGTGATCATGTACTTATCCGTATGAAGTCCGTGTCCAGTAACGCCAGACCTGCGCTGCACGTGGGCACTGCCTGCCCGGTTGTCCCGCTTGATGAGACTGCTGCAGGCCACGTTGCGTCCTCTGAGTGAGTCAGCATATTACCGCTAGCGGTAAGTAAATTCGCTATTAACGTTAATCACGCTGGTTGAATAACTCAGAGAGCCAGTCAATGAATACCCTGACTTTAGGCGGCAGGTAGCGTCGGTCAGGGTAGAGAATAGAAACCGGCTTTGTCACCGTTGCGTAATCCGCTAACACCTCCGTCAGCCTGCCGGCTGCGATGTAAGGCTCTAACGCCGTACGCAGTGCCTGGAGAATACCGAGACCTGCCAGGCCACAGGATAACAATACATCTGAATTGTTAACCCGCAGACTGTCTAACGGACGCCGTGAAACCACCTCACCGTTAACCACAAATTTCCAGTCCTGGACATCGCGGCTGTGTTCACTAAAAAAATGCACCGCCTTATGATCGGCAAGATCATCCGGCGTTCTAGGGGTGCCATAGGTTTTCAGATAGGACGGCGCTGCACAGGTCACCATCTGCAGGTCGCCGATACGCCGCGAAATAAAATTTGAATCCGCCAGTTCACCGAGGCGAATGACACAGTCAACGCCTTCGGTAATCAGATCGGTCAGACGATCTGAAGCCGTTAAGACAATGTTGATCTGTGGATATAAAGCCTGAAAATCCGCCAGCCTGGGTATCAGGATGCTGTGTGTCAGGGCCAGCGGCGCATCTATGCGAAGCTCGCCATGCGGCGGCTGACTGGGTGAATAACAGGCCATCATTTCGCCGACATCGGTCAGGAGCGCTTTGGCACGCAGATAAATTTCCTCTCCTTCGGCCGTCACACTCAGACTGCGCGTGGTGCGATGCAGCAGTTTGATGCCCAGCGTATCTTCCAGTTGCTTCACCGACTTACTGACCGCAGGACGATGTAACTGCAGAGCGTCAGCGGCGCGGGTAAAGCTGCGCAGCTCAACCACCTGAACAAAAATGTCCATCAGCTCAAGCATGTTCGGGCGCACTTGTTTTTAACTCCGCTGCAATCTAATGACCAAAATTGTGATAGTGCAGAGTATAACCCATCCGGATTGTTTCTCCTGCAGTAACACTGATGATCTTTTTGTTGGTTTTTTAGCCGCAATCGCTTTGCCTGGCATTGCCCTCTCTGTTACAGACACACAGGAAATGACGGCAATCAAAGCATGGTTATTAAAAGATTTTGGTCTTGAAAACTTAAAACCCGAAGAGGATGAGACGCCTGCTCCAGGTCCGGGTGAGCTGCTGATAAAGTTCCTCAAAACCTGATCCCGGTCTCTGATGCGACCGGAACCGTGGTGGCAACCGGTGAGGGGGTAACCCGTTTCAGCATCGGCGATCGCGTTAACTCACATCTTTATTCCCGCTGGCTGGATGGCGAACCGGCTGCCGATGAACCGGCCTGGTGTATTGGCATGCCGTTACCCGGTGGTCGGCCGAATATATGATTCATCATCAGGACAGCGCCGTGAAAGCGCCAGACAACATGACCGATGAGGAAGCCTCTACCCTTTCTATTGCCGCCCTGACGGCATGGTACTCACCGATGGATATTGGTAACCTGCAGCCCGGACAAACCGTTCTGGTACAGGGAACCGGCGGCGTTTCGGTTTTTGCTCCTCAGATAGCGCATGCCTACGGCGCTCGTGTGATTGCAACAGCCAGCAACGACGCCAACCTCGATCGGATTAAATCGCTCGGGGCGGATGAGGGCATTAACTATAAAAAATATCCTCAATGGGAAAGCAAAGTACTGGAACTGACCGAGGGTAAGGGTGCTGACGTAACGGTGGAAGTCGCCGGCGGCAACGGCATCAACCAGTCGATTGCGGCGACCAAAGTGGCCGGAACGATAGCTCAGGTCGGGTTTCTGACCGGTCAGGCGGCGCAGCTGGATTTAATGCCGTTAATTTTTCGCCAGACGACAATCCGTGGCATTGCGGTTGCCCCCCGCTCCTCGTTTGATCGGATGAATCCCTTCCTGAACAAACATAATATCAAGCCGGTTATTGAACAGGTTTACCGCTTCAACGAGGCAGTAGAGGCTTTTGAGCATCTCTCGCGTGGTGCTTTTGGCAAAATCGTTATCAAAGTGGCTGACTGATAACCAGGCCGGACGAGAATCTGGCCGTTTTACTGACTGCCAGATTCAGTCGCACACCTCAGGGTTAAACTCTGATAACCTGTCCGATCGCTCAACAGCTAACCTTTTTCACAACGGTGGTGAGAACCTGTGACAGCCCGCTTACTGCCCGCAGCAGACAGGAACAATAACGCGCGCGGTGAAGATAAACCGGACTAGATAGAATCTTCTTTTTCAATAACCAGCACGCGCGCTTCGCCTTGTGGATGGGCAATATGCTCGGTGCCTTCGCTGGCATAAAAAATATCTCCGGCGTTCATTTGCCTGCTTTTAACTTCACCGTTTTCTTTGTAGAACATCTCAACACAACCCGCCATAACCGCAAAAACTTCCTGGCCGTCATTGATATGCCACTGGTAAGGTTGATCGGTCCAGTGCAGTTTGACGCTGATCTTATCGAAGCTGGCAATAGGTTGAGCATCCCAGGCTTTTGCAGCGGTAAATTCCTTACTGCGATAAAAATTCATCTTCTCTCCTTCGGCAGCACTGTTTGAATGGCGTCAGCCCAATGAATACCAAACGGGATTGAATAATTCTATCTTCTGCAGCGATCCTGTCCCGATCTGGCCGCCATCGGTCCGCTTTCGCCTGATGCAGCTGTCCCGACCGACGCGTCGGGAAGGCAGCCACTATCCCGATGCCGGGCTGGCTACAGGCCCGGCCCGGAGGTATTAAGAAAGCAACTTGCCGCTGACCCGGCGGAGTTATTTATGGGCTGACAGCGAGTGGCTACGGTTAGCCCGGAAAGCTGGCTTCATATCCCAGGCGTTTTCGTTTCGCCCCACCGCCATGGCGAACAGAACACCACCGATGATCGAAAACAGTCCCAGCACCGCCCAGGCCAGCGTCATATCGGTTCCGCCAGCCAGATGCTTCAGATAACCGGCCACCAGCGGCCCGCCGAACTGGCCAATAAAATTGCTGCAGCCACCGACAAAGGCCACCGCCGGTACTGCCTTTTTGGTCGGCAGAATCTCGGTCAGACGCACGTAGACCAGCGGCACCAGCATTTTCATCGTCAGCCCGACAAACATAAACAGCATGATCTGCAGCCAGTAGAGCGAAGCGGGCACAAAGGCCGCAGCCGCCAGCGCGATGCCACACAGCACGGTTGGAATGGCGGCGTGAAGACGGCGTTCCTGATTATATTTGTCCGACCGGCGGGTGATGTACCAGATGCCAGCCATGGTCATCAGAAACGGTAAGCCGCTGATAAACCCCACCATAAATTCGCTGAGCGTGCCGTATCCCTTGAGCGCCGTCGGCAGCCACAGGGTAAATCCGTAAGCCAGCATGCTATGCAGAGAATAGCCAATCAGCATCAGCCAGAGTGCAGGAATGCGCAGTATAGTCCACCAGGGGTCCGACTTTTCCTTCACGTAGTGAGCCTGTTCGGAAGCCAGATCGGCCTGAATCACCTCTCTTTCTTCCTGAGTCAACCAACGGGCAGACTGAATATTTTTGGGGATGCGATAAAACCACAGGATGCAGAACAGCCATGCCGGTGCGCCCTCAATCACCATCATCATTCGCCAGTCGTGGTGCGCCAGGATCCAGCCCGAAATCGGACCGGCAAGAAAGGCTCCGGCCCCCAGGCTAAGGTTCCAGATACCAAAAGCCCGGCCACGTTCACGCTTCATAAACCACTGTGCCAGAAACATTGCTGTCGCCGCCTGAATCGGCCCCTCTGCCAGACCAAGTAAGAAGCGCACCGCGATCAGTTCTGTTAAGTTTCGCGTCAGGCCGGTTGCCATGGCACACGCGCCGAACAGAAACAGGCTCAGTCCGATGACGCGTCGCGAGCCAAAACGCAGTGCCAGCCAGCCCGCCGTAAACTGCGTCGCCACGTAGCCCCAGGCAAATGCGCCGCCAAGCCAGCCCGCCTCGACCGGCGTGAGTTTCAGTTCAGCAACAATATGCGGCAGCGCCATGCCGATATTTACGCGGTCGAAAAAGGAGATGGTATACATAATAAAAACGGCGGGTAGTATTATCGTCCAGCGTTTTTTTCCGATCGGTGTATTACTGTTGAATACATTGTCATTCATATTCACTTCCTCGTCTGGAACAGGTGTAGGGGGAGGAAATACTGAATTCAGATCCGTTTAAATATCAGCCAGCTGTTATTTATTATTTTTTGGTTGCGACGACAAAATAGTTCCGTCGCCCGAGCGTTTGAATTTTACGATGGGAGAACACCACTATTCAGTAATCACGGTGCGTGGCGCGAATGGCCGGTCCGCAATTTTGCGCTAAAGCGGTAGGGATGGCAGTTCACCCGCAGTTAAACACCGTCGCAAGCGTGATTAACGGCGGCGGCCTGCAGGTCATGCCTGCCAGCGGGTCAATCCGGCGGCGGCTTTCCCGATAATGCAGGAAATACCGCAGCGCGAACCTGTTGCGGCGCTGATGACCTGACCGATTCAGATGCCGTTCCCGCTACGCCTGCCGGTAAAACCAGCAGGCGTTATATCATCAGGTAAGCCGCAACTTACTCCGCCAGCGCCCGCATCTCTTTAATCAGATCCGATTTGCCCTCAAAGCCGATACCTGGCAACTCTGGCATAGTGATGTGCCCCGCTTCGACCTTCACCGAGTCCGGGAAACCACCGTAGGGCTGGAAGAGATCCGGATAGCTTTCGTTGCCTCCCAGGCCGAGACCGGCAGCGATATTGAGGGACATCTGATGGCCGCCGTGCGGAATGCAGCGTGACGGTGACCAGCCAAACTGTTTCAGCACTTCGAGGGTGCGCAGATATTCAACCAGGCCATAAGAGAGCGCGCAGTCGAACTGAAGATAATCGCGATCCGGCCGCATCCCACCGTAGCGCAGCAAATTACGGGCATCCTGATGGGAGAAAAGGTTTTCACCGGTCGCCATCGGGCCTGGATAGAACTCCGACAGCGCGGCCTGCAAAGAATAATCCAGCGGATCGCCCACCTCTTCGTACCAGAACAGCGGATATTCACGCAGCATTTTGGCGTAGGCAATGCCGGTTTCCAGATCGAAACGACCATTAGCATCAACCGCAAGCCGCCCTTCACTGCCGATCTCGTCCAGCACGGCTTCAATCCGGCGGCGGTCTTCATCAATTGAGGCACCGCCGATCTTCATTTTCACCACGGTGTAGCCGCGATTGAGATAGCCGCGCATTTCCTGACGCAGCGCACTCAGGTCTTTACCGGGATAGTAATAGCCACCCGCGGCGTAGACGAATACGCGCGGATTAGCCTCAACGCCTTTCATTTCGGCCAGCAGACGGAAAAGCGGCTTGTTGGCAATTTTTGCGGTCGCATCCCAGATCGCCATGTCGAGCGTGCCGACCGCAACAGAACGTTCGCCGTGGCCGCCTGGCTTCTCGTTGCTCATCATGACATCCCAGATTTTGTGCGGATCCAGGTTGTCGCCACCGGCGTTCAGCAGGCTGGACGGTTCGGCTTCCAGAATGCGATTGCGGAAACGTTCACGGATCAGACCACCCTGACCATAACGGCCGTTAGAGTTAAAGCCGTATCCCACTACCCGGCGTCCATCTACCTCAACATCTGTTACCACCGCGACCAGGCTGGCGGTCATTTTGCTGAAGTCGATGTAGGCGTTACGAATGGGTGAAGCAATCGGTTTGGTTATTTCTACAACATCGAGGATACGCATGTTTTCTCCGGCAGTTTTCAGTCAAATACGATTACGCTTAAGTCTCTGCGGCCTGCGCTGGCTCATGCCGGTTGTTTATGGGCATAATGCAGCAACGTGGTGATCAGTGGCCTAAGTGTGCTGTCTGAATTCATCCTAAGCAGTAACCGGACTTCGTTCTAATGCCAAAAAGGCAGGCTGTAATGCAAAACAGGCATCACTTAGAGTTAACATGGCTTGAAGACTGCGTTGCGCTGGCGCAGACGCTCCATTTCTCGCGCGCAGCAGCTGCACGATATGTGACACAGCCTGCATTCAGCCGGAGAATTGTCTCGCTGGAAGAGTGGCTGGGCACGCCGCTGTTTGAAAGAAATCGGCGTGGCGTCAGCCTGACGCGAGCCGGAGAGATCTTTGTCGCGCAAATCCCCGACCTGATCCGCGCGCTGTATACCCTGAGAAGTGAAGCTATCGACGCGGCAGGCGAAGCCAGACCGGACGTGATCTTTTCCGCCACCCACTCGCTGTCATTTTCTTTTTTCCCGACGCTGATGCGTAATAATGAAAAAATTGCCCGCTTTGGCTCATTCCGGCTGCTCTCTGATACCCTGAGCGCCTGCGAGCGGATGATCGAAAAAGGCGACGCGCAGTTTCTGCTCTGTTATTACCATCCGCATATGCACATCAATCTCGACCAGTCGAAATATCTCAGCGTCCGGCTTGGACGGGAAACCTTACTGCCCTATTCAAAGTGCGATCCTGATACCCGACAGCCGCTCTGGCAGGCAACGGGCGGGAAGAAATTCCCTTTCCTGGCCTATTCAGCCGAGTCCGGCCTCGGCAGGATCCTGTCAAATACCTCCCAGGTTAACCGCGCCAGACGGGGGATGGAGTTCGCTTTTACCGCCGATTTGGCGGCAACGCTGCTGGCGATGGTCAGAGCCGGCGATGGCATCGCCTGGCTGCCGGAAACGCTGGCCGCCCCGGACGTTGAGGCTGGCAGGATTAGCCTTGCTGCCGCTGAAGACAGCGCCCTGTGGATACCGATCGACATCCGGCTGTTCCGGCCAGCGGCGAGAATGTCCCGCGCGGTAGAGGCGCTGTGGGAAATCTTTGTTGATGACCAGATTTAGTCGGCACAGCGACCCACTGACTGAGGTGCGAACAGGCAAAGGATCTGGCGGTCGGTAGAGGCGGATAACGGTGGGATGATAGAGTCAGCTGAACGGTAAGCTAACGGAGCAAAGATAATGGAAGCGTTCAGCCAGCAGCGATTCGGGGTGCGTCTTGAGTGGGGCTTGTCTGCCGTCGATTACTTAGCCGCAGAAGCGGACTGCATGGTGATTATCGACGTAATGTCATTTTCAACCTGCGTCAGCCTGGCGGTCGATAATGGCGCACGCATTTATCCCTATCAGTGGAAAGACCCCTCCGCGGGCCAGTATGCGATGAAAATCGGCGCAAAGGCAGCCAGTCCGGAAAGGCGATTCAGCGGGGAAGGTTACAGCCTGTCGCCGGTTTCGATTCAACACATTCGCGAAGGCGAAAGGCTGGTACTGCCATCCCCTAACGGATCGGCTATTTCGTTCAGGGCGCGGGAGAGCGGAAAACCGGTTTTCACCGGCTGTTTGCGCAATCTGTCCGCAACGGCAAATGCCTGCCGCCGTTTTGACCGTGTTCTGATGATCCCTTGTGGAGAGCGATGGCCTGACGGTAGTTTTCGTCCCGCTGTTGAAGATTACGTCGCCGCAGGCGGCATTATCGCTGCGCTGGGACGGCGGGATTGCTCACCTGAAGCACAGGCGGCGGTGGCCGCCTGGCAACATTATCAGCAACAGAATCTGCTGCCTCTTGGTGAATGTGCTTCTGCGCTTGAATTGCAACAGCGCGGGTTTGAGGCGGATGTTGCGCTCTGTCTGGCAGTGGATGCGGCTAAACAAGCGTGCCAGCTGTATGGCGATTTTTATGCTTCCGCTCTGGAGTAAGAGACTGGCTGATCAGCCGGGTTTTACATCCTCTTTTTTTCAGGTGCTTTGCCGGTCACACACAGACATGATGGCTGGTAAGCCGGTTGTTGACATAGCGATGAATCATTAAGGCAGGCGGTTCAGCTACCGGGGGAATGTTTTCTGTTCCAAACCACACAGGATTGGCCGGGCAGACGGAGCCACAGATATAAGCCGGAAGACCGGCAAACGTGCCCGCAACTGGCCGGTGAACATGCCCGGCAGCAATCGCCAGTAGCCTGGCCGGTGCGTTTTTAATCAGCGTTTCCAGCAGATCTATCCCTCTGCACATCGATTCGTCCAGGGTCGGGATGCCAGATTCAAAGACGTGATGATGCATAAACAGCAGCGCGGGTGAATTCCCGGCATCGTTGAGTTGTTTATCAAGCCATTCCAGATGCCCGGTCACGCAGCCATAATCCTGGCGATCAACGGTCGAATCCAGACCGATTAATCTCAACTCTCCAGCTTGATGACTAAAGTGCAAAGCTTGCGTCGGCGTATCAGATCTTCCCACACTTCCCCATATCATGGCCATCAGATGGCGATCGTCGGAGTTTCCCGGCAGGATGAGTGAAGGATAATTCTGCCGTTCCAGCCGTTCAGCGATCTGCTGATAGCCTTCGCGCCACCCGCCGTCGGTCAGGTCACCGGTAAGCACTAATATGTCTGGCTGCAGATCAGCCAGCCACGTCAGCACCCGCTCAAATCGCTGGAGATGATCATTTTCAGATGAAGCATGAATATCCGAAACCTGAGCTATCAGCATAGCGACCTCAACGATTTTAGTGAGATGTTAAAGACGGGATTAACGCATTCAAAAGTATCGCCCGGCAGCGTGACCCTGCCGATGATGGCTTTCTGTTGTTATCCAGTTAAGCAGATACTGCGTTGGCTGTATGTCATCAATACCCGACCGCACGCAATAAAAATACCGCTTCTGGCCAGTGAGCCAATCGGGTTAATTGCCCACCGGCCAGCCACCTTAATGTTGCCCGACAGCCTGAGCGGTTTTATCGGTCAGGCCGGATAACACCGCCAGTATCAGCGCAATCACAGATAACACTGCACCCGCCCAGTTGGGTGACTGCAAACCGAATCCGGCCGCAATCACTGCGCCTCCCAGCCAGGCACCCATCGCATTGCCGAGATTGAACAGGCCGATGTTAACCGCGGCTGCCAGCGTGGGGGCACCTGCCGCCCGCGCTTTGTCCATCACCCGCTTCTGGATAGGTGAAACGGTGGCGAATCCGAATGCGGCCATCAGGAATATACAGATAGCCGACATCAGCTGGCTATGGATGGTGAAATTAAACACCATCAGCACCATGGCCTGGGCAGCCAGCGTCACGTAGAGCATCGGCATCAGCGCCCGGTCAGCGTAGCGGCCACCCAACTGGTTACCGACAAACAGACCAAGCCCAAACAGCAGCATCAGCCAGCTAAGGCTGCTCTCACGGTATCCCGCCAGCTCCGTCATCATCGGTGCGATGTAGGTTATCGAGGTAAAGAACGCGCCCGGCCCGAAGACGGTAATGCCCATCGCCAGCAGCACGTTGACGTTTCTGAAAGCTTTAAACTCATCGGCAAAGTTGTGGTTCTCTGGCCGCGGCTGATGCGGGATCAGCAGGGCAATGCCGATTACCGTAATGATGCCGATCACCGCAATCGCTATAAAAGCATCCCGCCACGAGAGGTGCTGACCAAGCCAGGTACCGACCGGTACACCAATCAGGTTTGCCACGGTTAAGCCCATAAACATAAAGGCAATGGCTCTGACGCGCTTCGACGGAGCCACACTATCAGCCGCAATAATTGAACCGATGCCAAAAAATGCACCGTGAGTCATCGAGGTGATAACTCTGCCCAGAATCGCCATGCCCAGCGTCGGCGCAAAGGCCGTCACCAGATTGCCCGCCACAAACAGCCCCATCAGGAAGACCAGCATCGCTTTACGCGGGACTTTTGAGCCGAAAATAATCAGCGCGGGCGCACCGACAAATACACCCAGCGCGTAGGAGGTCGCCAGCGAGCCGGCAACCGGAATCGTGACGTTAAAATCGGTGGCAATAACGGGTAAAAGGCCAGCAATGATGAATTCAGTAGTACCAATACCGAATGCACCGATCGCCAGCGCCCACAGAGCAAATGGCATAACACCTATCCTGTCAGTAAAATTCACGTTTGAGCCGACCTGTGTATCGCGGGTTCCGGTTGAGGAAGCCAGTCAGATAGCGCAGGCGCAGCGGGACGGTCAGGATAGACGTGTGCTCAGAGTTGATAAACAGCCCGGCATTCGCCTGAGCGTCGACAAAATTTCTACCTCAGGTCGCCGAAAACCCCTTCGCCCGCTTTTTTGAGCAGTTCATCGACGATAATGCGGACTTTAGGTATCAGGTGGCGGGTGCGGGGCCATACGACATTCAGCTCAACCGGAACCGGCATATGATCGGTCATAATCGCTACCAGGCTGCCTGCCGCAATATGGCTGTTCACCATCGCTTCCGGAAACTGCGCCACCCCAGCGCCGCCGAGGCAGGCCAGCAGCATTGCATCGCCGTCACTGATCTGGTGTGCGTTACCCGATACGTATTTTATTTCCCGTTCGCCAGCAGGACGCAGCCGCCATGCAAGCGGGGCGCCCCGCCGCAATCCCATGATGCAGCAGTGTTTTTTTAGCGACTCGCTGTCGGTGGGCGTGCCATGCTGCCTGAGATAATCGGGCGACGCGCACAGTATCAGACGCTGACGGCTCAGACGACGGGCGATCAGCTCATCGGTGCTTTGCAGTTCGCCCAGCCGCAAAACCAGATCAACGCCCTCTTCCACCGGATCAATCAGCCGGTCATTAAACGTCAGCGCCAGCCGCAGCGCCGGATAACGGCTAATCAGATCCAGCAGCACTGGCATCATCAGGTTGCGGCCAAAAGATGCCGGCATGTCGATACGCACCGTGCCTGCCGGATTGTCCTGACGTCGGCTGAGGCTGTTCTCCGCCGAGTCCAGAATCTCCAGTGCCGACAGACAGCTTGCAAGATAGGCTTCGCCGTCACTGGTCAGGCTCAGTTTGCGGGTTGAACGGTGAAACAGGCGCGTGCCCAGCCGCTCCTCAAGCCTTGCCACGCTTTTACCAACCGCGGATTTCGTAATACCTAGCTGCTCGGCGGCTTCGGTAAAGCTGCTCGATTTTGCCGTAATGACAAAGTTTGTAATGCCCCGCAGTGACTCAGCGGTGAAAGAAGTAGACATAAAGTTGACTAATTGGCGACTTACAGGTGGTTTATCGATGTTTAATTCTATACCAGGCTTATCTCCATCGGTAAATAAATCCCGGGCGCTGGCCGCCATCGCAGCCAGACCGGACTGATTGACCCCTTTGCACGCTGTTTCAACACTTAATCACATCCCAGGAGAAAATTATGTCTGTCGAGACTGTTCGCGGTATGGACCATGTCGGCATCACCGTGTCTGATATTGATCAAGCGACCCGTTTCTTTGCGGAGGCGTTTGGCGCTGAAGTGATTTACGACTCGGTTTCACCCTCTGATGAGGACGTGAAAGGCGAAGAGACGGAAAGTATTCTCAACCTGTTTCCCGGCACCCGCATCACCACGGTCAGGATGATGACGCTGAAGCACGGACCAGGACTTGAGCTATTCGAGATGAAAGGGCCGGAGCAGAGTCAGCCGGTGCGTCCCAGCGACTATGGGTTACAGCATTTCGCGGTGTACGTTGATGATATCTACCAGGCCATCAGCCTGTTTGAAGGTGCCGGCGGCAAAATGTTTACCGCGCCTCAGCCGCTGATGTTTCCGACCGAGACCGGCGAAAACAACTTCTTCTGCTATGGCCGCACGCCGTGGGGCAGCGTGATTGAGCTGATCTCACTGCCCTCAAAAATGCCGTATGAAGATCAGACGGCCCTGCGCCGCTGGAAACCCTGACACAATCGGGTGCGCCTGCCAGGGCGTACCCGCCCCGCTGAACTGCCCGCTTTTCACCCGCTTGCCCGTGACCTGTTGCGTCAGGGCTTGCTACGTCGCCCGTTCCGCCTGAAAGCACACTCTCCCCGTTGTTGCGATCCCGCTTTTTATCGCCCGCGGCTGCTTGCAAATGCCCGCAATCAGGCGGTAGCGAAGCGACTGTTTCTGTGAGCAAACCACCTGCCCCGGCGAATAATGCGACAGACCTGCCAGTCAATCGAACTATCGCGTGACGCACATCACATATCCGTTTAGTAAATCCCGGATCATAGCGGCGTTTAGTTTAGATTTACTTAACTTTTACTTACGGTAATTTATACTTTCCGAGGCAAATGTGATGCAGATTTTCTTAAGAAACCACCTGTTTTATTAAGCAATACGGGTAAGCGTTGTATTTTACTTTTGCCGTCAGGGTTTACAGCCTCAGAATTTTAGTTAACAAATGTTAATAAACTGATAGCTGAATATTTACCGGTCAGTCTTTCTCAGGTCACGGAATACCTTTATGTCTCAACTGCACTTCAGTAAGCCCGTTTTGCAACGCGTTACCTATATTGTGTTGTTCTCGTTTTACATCTCATTTTTTCTCAATCTCCCGTTCTATCGGCAGGCGCTGGATTTAATTCCGCTGAACAGCGTCGGCAATATTCTGTTCTTCCTCAGCATGCCGCTGGTGGCGTTCAGCGTGATTAATATCGTGGTCACCCTCGCCTCCTTTCTCTGGCTGGACAGGATAATCCTCGCGCTATTTATTATCGCCGCAGCCACGGCGCAGTATTTTATTCAGCACTACGGCATCGTGCTCGACCGATCGATGATCACCAGCATCGTGGATACCACGCGGGCCGAGAGCATGGCGCTGTTCACGCCGAAAATGTTAGCGGTGTTGTTTCTCACCGGCTTTGTGATGGCTGCGCTGGCTTTCTGGCCGCGATTTAAAAGGACGCTGCCGCGCTGGAAAAGCCTGGTCGCCCGCGGGATCAACGTCGCCGCTTCGCTGGTGATGATTGCGCTGGTGGCGATGCTGTTCTACAAAGATTACGCTTCGCTGATCCGCAATAATCATGAGCTGATCAAAGCCCTGAGTCCGGCGAATTTCATCGCTGCCTCGCTCTCTTATTACCAGCATCACCATCAGGCTGACCTGCCGCTGGTGAAAATAGGTGAAGACGCGCATCAGCTTCCGCAGATGCTGGGCGGTGCGAAGCGCAATCTGACCATTCTGGTGGTGGGCGGAACCTCACGCGCCGCAAACTTTTCGCTGGGCGGTTATGCGCGGCCGACCAATCCGCTGCTGGCTGACGATGAGGTGGTCTATTTTCCTGACTTCACCTCATGCGGCACCTCAACGGCGGTTTCGGTCCCCTGCATGTTCTCGAACATGCCGCGCGCCCATTATGATGATGCGCTGGCCAGCCATCAGGAAGGAGTGCTGGATATTATCCAGCGGGCGGGCCTGAGCGTTTTATGGCACGAGAACGATGCGGGATGTAAGGGCGCCTGCGACCGGGTGCCGAATCAGGATGTTAATGCCCTGAACCTGCCCGGCATGTGCATTAAAGGCGAGTGTTACGATGAGGTGCTTTTTCATGGGCTGGAAGCGTATATCGACAAGCTGCAGGGCAATGGCATCATCGTCCTGCATACCATCGGCAGTCACGGGCCGACCTATAGTCACCGTTATCCACCGGCGTTTCGCAAATTCACCCCGACCTGTGAAACCAAACAGATTCAGGAGTGCTCGCAGCAGCAGCTGGTCAACACCTACGACAACACCATTTTGTACGCTGACTACATCGTCGATAAAGCGATTGAGTTGCTGAAGGCGCATCAGGATCGGTTCACCACCAGCCTGGTGTATCTCTCTGACCACGGCGAGTCGCTGGGCGAAAACGGGGTCTACCTGCACGGCCTGCCCTATGCGATTGCGCCTGCCGTGCAGACCCGGATACCGATGCTGATCTGGCTTTCCCCCGACTTTCAGCAGCGTTACGCGGTGGACCGACACTGCCTGAGCCAGCAGGCGACAGCGCACGCCTACTCTCAGGACAACCTGTTTTCTACCCTGCTGGGTATCACCGGCGTACAGACGCGCGAGTACGTCGCCGCCGACGATATGCTGGCGGCGTGCCGCAAAACAGGTTGATAAGGCTCATTGCATCGGGCCCTGTTTCACCGAGGTGGTAACAGTCAGACCGCGTTTCACTGAGCATATCGATGATGACCTGCTCGGTTTGCTCACCGCTTGCGATCCATGCCAGCGGTCATTCCGCTATCGCCGTGCCGGGAACCCGTCACGCTGCGGTGACCGCTGAAGGGATGTCGGGAACACGCCCTCAGCGGACTGACACTTATCATCGTGACGGATAGTCGAGGCGGTGGAGTGCATCCTGGTCGGTTAGAATCCCTCATCGCGCAACCGGTGTAACGCCGTAAACCTGCCCCACTGTTCCCCTCCCGTCGCTGAATACCCTGGCTGAACCCGTTATTCGCCAGCTTTGCGCTGGCATAGCGAGACAAGGGTTTCCCGCAGCCAGCGATGCGCCGGGTCGGCGTGCAGCCGGGGATGCCAGATAGCTGAGATTTTGATGGCGGGCGTGACAACCGGTAATGCAAATTCGGCCAGCCCGGCGCGCTGTGGACTGGCGGGCAACCATCCCAGCGCCGATAAAGGGACCAGTCCGATAAGATCGGTCTGGCGTACGATGTTAATGGCGTTGGCGAAGCCGGGAACAACCATCAGGATCTGGCGCTGTAAGCCCTCGCCCGCCAGCGCAGCATCTACCGGACCATAGATTTTATTTTCCCTTGATACCACTACGTGCGGATAACTGGCATAACGTTCAGCCGTTACGCCGGGTGCCTGAAGCAGCGGATGTTGGCTGCGACAGATGCCCACAAAGCGATCGGTGAATAAGGTGCGGGTCATCAGTTCAGGCGCATCGGTACCCAGCACGCCAATCTCCAGATCAACCGCTCCCTCGCGTAACGGCCGGGCATCTTTGTCGCTTTTGGTGACAAAATGCAGGCGGACCTGCGGTGCCGTCTTCAGCAATTGATGAATCAGTGAATCGGCGATCAGATCGATAAATCCTTCGTTGGCCTTGAGGGTAAAGCTGCGCTCAAGCGTGGCGAGATCTAACGCCTGCCGGGTCGGTTGCAGGATGGCGTAAGCGCTGCGGGCGATCTCCGCTACCCGCTCAGTCAGCCCCTCGGCATACGGAGTCAGCACTAACTGACGTCCCGCCTGGACCAGCAACCGATCGCCGGTGACAGCGCGCAATCGGGTCAGATTGCGGCTCATTGCCGAGACGCTCAGGCCCATCCGCTGGGCCGCATGCGTGACGCTGCGCTCGGCCAGCAACGCATCCAGCGCCTTTAGCAAATTCAGATCGATATCCTGCATTTCAGTGACCCTGCCAGTTTGCATTTGATGCAACCGAGTGTTGCATACCACGCGTCTGGTGCAATCCTTAAATGTCGGTAAGCTCAGGTTTGGTTCATCAAATCCGGAGTGATTACTATGGCTGACACAACGTTGCCGTCTGCGACACCGCATATCCTGCTGATTGGCGCCTCACGAGGCATCGGCCTGGCGATGGCTGAAGAATTCCTCCGACGTGACTGGCAGGTCACGGCCACCATCCGAGCCGCCCGCTCCCCTGCGCTCGATAATCTGTCTGGGCACTATCCGCACCGGCTGACAATCGAGCAGCTGGATATAACCGATCGGACTCAGCTGGCTGATTTACATACCCGGCTGGCGGATAAGCATTTCGATGTGTTGTTTATCAATGCCGGCAGCGCCAATCGCAATCAGGATGACACTATCGCTGAGGTGAGTAGCGAAGAATTTGCCCAGCTGATGATAACCAACGCACTGTCGCCAATGCGCACCATTGAGGCGCTGCAGGATCGGGTAACCGCCCAGGGCCTGATCGGCATTATGTCGTCTGGTCAGGGCAGTATTGCTAATAACACCAAAGGCGGGAAAGAGGTCTATCGCGGTACCAAAGCCGCGTTGAATCAGTACATGCGGAGCTATGCAGCCCGCGCAGCTGAAGTGCATCCGGCTCGATCTTTGCTGCTGCTGGCACCCGGCTGGATTCGAACGGAGCTGGGAGGAGATAATGCCGTATTCAGTCTTGAAGAAACCGTTCCGGACATCGTCAATACTCTCGTCTCAAGACTCGGCAAACCCGGCCTGCAGTTCTTAGACCGCTTTGGCAAAGTGGTTGCGTGGTGATCGATTTATGGATCACCTGAGCGCAGAAAAGCAGCGCACGGATCTAAAACGCGGGTCAGGTGATCAGGTATTTGATGGTGATCCACAGCAGATATATCCCTAAGATAATCTGCGCAATCCGGCTGCCCCATCGGGTAAAACGCCAGGCATGGCGTTCGCTGGCATCAGCCACAGCGATCGTCGGGTTGGGATTGATTTTTCTTTGCTGCGGCCTGAACTCCAGCCAGAGCAAAATAATTGTGGCTATTGCGACAAACGCTTTCAGAAGCACTGAGTCGTTCATGCGTGATGTCCTGCGGAAAAGGGAGGGTCATCAGTAACATAACTGAACCGCAAGCATGTCGTATAGCGGTGTTTTCGGGAGTCAGGGTAATTTTTTGTCATCAGGAACAGGTAATCAGATGAGCGAAACGCTGCTGGAAGAGTTAAAGGCGCTGGAATGCAGCCTGCATGCTGCCAGACGAAATGACCGGGAATGGCTTGAACAGATACTCCATCCTGAATTCAGAGAAATTACCCGCTCAGGTGTTATGGTGGATCGGGTGGAAACGATAGCGTCGCTGACAGGCGAAGCAGATGTACCGGTAGAGGTGCCGGTAATTGTCAGCAGTGATTTTTCACTTATCCGCCCGGCAGCAGACGCTGTCATTGTGAATTACCGCACCGTCAATCCGCAAAACAGGCTCGCTGCCCTGCGTTGTTCCTGCTGGGTACGCGGTGACAGCGATCGCTGGCAGCTGATTTTCCATCAGGGCACCCCCGCAGCAGGCGGGGATGTGGATTTGTCGCGGCATCAATGCTAATTATTGCGCCAGGCAGCATCCTGCTTGTGTCGCCACTACACTGCTCATGGCCCTGATCCCCCCAGCCTGCAGCAAGGTTATAAGCGCCTGGCGACATTGATTTAGCGGCTGTTTCCAGGGTTAATCCATTCAGAGCCCATTTTAGCGGCGCAGGCATTCAGGGCACATTGACAGGGTAAGAGAACGGATGAAGGTAAAAGGGAAAAACTGGGTCAAGGCAGAGGATGTCGCGCGGCTGGCGGGCGTCTCTCGCTCGGCAGTATCGAGAACCTTTACACCGGGCGCGTCGGTTGCCGAAAAGACGCGCGCCAAAGTCATGCATGCGGCTGAGCAACTGGGCTATCAGGTCAATATCATCGCCCGAACCATGAACACCGGCAGCAGTAATTTCATCGGCATCATCACCGCCGGTTTCGATAACCCTTTCCGCAGCAAACTGCTCTCCCCGCTGGTGAATCAACTGGCGGTACACGGCTTTATGCCGCTGTTGATGAACGCCGATGATCCTGACCAGCTCGCCCCGTCACTTAAACAGCTACTGAGTTATCATGTTGCCGGCGTCATCATTACCTCTGGCGCACCGCCTCTTTTGCTGGCGGAGGAGTATCTGGAGCGTAAAATTCCGGTCACCCTGATCAATCGTCATGCGGATTTAGCCGGCTGCGATCGTGTCGCCAGTGATAATCAGCAGGGCATGCAGCTGATGGTCGATTATTGTCGCCAGAAGGGATGGAGTAATATTGGCTTTATTGGCGAAGATCTCTCGAATTTCAGCACCAGCGAGCGTTATTCGGCGCTAACTTCGCTGACTCCCGATTTATCCGTTTCAGCGCGCTTTATTACTGGCGGCGGATACGCTGCCGGTCGTGCGGCCTCGATTGAGCTTAGCCACTGTCAGGCGCTGTTATGCGCCACTGACATGCTGGCATTGGGCGCGATGGACGGCCTGCGCTCGCTCGGCAGTCACACTCCCCTTCCGGCGGTCATCGGCTTTGATGATATTCCGCAGGCTGACTGGGATCCTTACAATCTCACCACCGTTCAGCAGGATACCGAGGGGCTGGCGCAGCAGGCGGTCGACCTGCTGGTGACGCGCATCGCCCGGTTTGATCTGCCCTCCCGACATCGCGCCGTCCCGGTGAAATTAATAGTTCGTAATAGCGCGTAATGGAAAATTAATTTTATGCGGAGTGAATCACAGATTATTCTCCGCAGAATCGCCACACTCCTTTCTGCCCTGCGGGGCTAATTTTTTGCTACGAAATGCACACGTGTGCATTTTCATTAAGGAGATGTTATGGCTACCCATGAAGATGATTCGCTTTTGGCGCGCTACCGCTTCGCCTGCAGTGTTGCTGAGTCAGGGGGAAAGCTGGCTGATGAGTTCTACCAGCAGCGTGAAAAGTTGCAGACCGACCACAAAGGCACTGACCTGCAGGACGTGGTAAGCCGCGCCGATCGCGAGGTGGAAGCCTTCGTTAAGCAGCGGATTGCCGAGGCATTTCCTGATGATGGGTTTTTAGGTGAAGAGAGCGGCACGGCTGCTCGCAACAGCCGGGTGCTGTGGGTGGTGGATCCGATCGACGGGACCAGCTGTTTTCTCAACGGCCTGCATACCTGGTGTCTGTCACTGGCGATTGTAGTCGATGGCGAACCGGTGATCGGCGTGGTTTATGACCCTAACCATCATGAACTTTTTCACGCGCTTAAAGGGCACGGTGCCTGGCTGAACGATCGGCGAATTACGCCACACCCGGCCAGCGATGTGGCGGGCGGCGTGATGGGTGTCGGGACGTCACATCGCGTTTCAGCGGCTGATTTCCTGCCCTTCCTCGAGGCGCTGTTACAGCATGGCGGCATGTTTGTGCGCAATGGGTCGGGTGCGCTGATGAGCGCCTGGGCGGCGGCCGGACGGCTGATCGGCTATTACGAACCGCATATGAATCCGTGGGATGGCTTGCCGGGCATCGTTTTGATGCGCGAAGCGGGTGGCACCACAAATGACTACCTGGCGGCGAACGGCCTGGCCGACGGCAACCCGGTATTACTGGCAAGTAACGCGCTCTATCCGCAGTTAAAACAGTGGGTTAAACAAAGTTTACGCTAACCTGGGCAGGCAGGGCTTCTGATTCTGTACTCTACATAAAACAGGGATCTGGCCGTCATGGATGATCAACAGCGATCAGCGGCACCTCCGCCTATCGGAGACAAGATGATGTCTGGATTACTCAGTTTTTTCCGCACCAGCCCTGAGCAAAGCGCCGGTGCTTTTGATCCACAACGCTTTCGCTTTGTCAGATGGCAGACGTTTCTTGCCATGACGCTGGCGTACGTGACGTTTTATGTCTGTCGCCTCTCGTTTACCGTCGCCAAAAGTGCGCTTGTCGAGCTGGGTATCTCCCCCTCAGAACTCGGCATGATTGGTTCGGCGCTATTTTTCAGCTACGCCATCGGCAAGCTGGTTAACGGTTTTCTCGCCGATCATGCCCATGTGGTGCGCTTTATGAGCCTGGGACTGTTACTCAGCGCGGGCATGAACCTGATGATGGGCATGACCACCAATGCGATGCTGCTGGCGATCTTCTGGGGCATTAACGGCTGGGCGCAGTCGATGGGCGTAGGGCCGTGCGCGGTGTCGCTGGCACGCTGGTACGGCACCAAAGAGCGCGGCACGTTCTATTCGATCTGGTCGACGGCACATAATATTGGCGAGGCCATCACTTACATGCTGATCGCCGCGGTGATTGCCGGTTACGGCTGGCACATGGGGTATCTCTCGACCGCGGCGCTCGGCGCGGCAGGCGTGGTGCTGATGCTGCTGTTTATGCGCGATTCCCCACAGAGCTGCGGCTTTCCGTCAATCCATCAGATCAGTAATGAGCCGATGGAAGAAGACGAGGCCAAAAGCTCAATCCTGAAAAATCAGCTGCTGGCGCTGCGTAATCCGGCGCTCTGGACGCTGGCGCTGGCCTCAGCCTTTATGTATATCGACCGCTACGGCGTGAACTCCTGGGGCATCTTTTTTCTGCAACAGGGCAAGGGCTATACCACCGTTGAAGCCTCAGCCATCATTGGCGTCAATGCGATTGCGGGTATTGTCGGCACCATACTGGCCGGGATCCTGTCTGACCGTTTCTTCGCCCGTAACCGCAGCATCATGGCCGGATTCATCAGTCTGCTGAACACCGGCGGGTTTGCCCTGATGCTGTGGTCACCACACAGTTACTACACCGATATCATTTCGATGGTGATTTTCGGCGCCACCATCGGGGCACTGACCTGCTTCCTCGGCGGACTGCTGGCGGTCGATATCTCTTCACGCAAGGCGGCCGGCGCGGCACTCGGCACCATCGGCATTGTCAGCTATGCCGGGGCAGGATTCGGTGAGTTTCTGACCGGTATCATCATCGATAAAACCTCGGTGATCGAGAACGGCAAAAAGATCTACGACTTTCACACGCTGTCGCTGTTCTGGGTTGCAGCCGGTCTGGCGTCTGCGCTGTTGTGCTTTATCACCGCTGTGATGGTGGCAAGACTGAACGCCAGTGAACGCCGCACCCTCTATTCATCTTAATTACCTCATTAAGGACGCTATTATGATGCTACTCACCCGTCAGGCCGCCGCACGCCTGTTGATTGTCGGCGCGCTGTGGTCAGGTGCCATGCAGGCGCACGCGGATTCACAGTATCAGCTGGAAAAAGTGGTCGAACTGAGTCGCCACGGCATTCGCCCGCCGACGCCGGGAAACCGCAAAGATATAGAGGCTGCCACGCATCGCGCCTGGACAAGCTGGAGCACCCAGGATGGTGAACTTACTGGCCACGGCTATGCTGCCGTGGTGAATAAAGGACGCTGGGAAGGCGAGCATTATCGTGAACTGGGGCTGCTCACCGCCGGATGCCCGCAGCCGCAGGATCTCTTTGTGCGCGCCAGCCCGCTGCAGCGCACACGCGCCACTGCGCAGGCGCTGGTGGACGGCGCATTTCCCGGCTGCGGCGTCGCCATTCACGTCGTACCGGGTGAAAACGACCCGCTGTTCCAGACCGAAGCGTTTCCAGCTTCCAATACCGATCCGGCAACACAACTGGCCGCGGTAAAGGAAAAAGCGGGTGATTTAAGCGCGCGCCAGCAGGCGTTGCAGCCTGCCGTGCTGGCGCTTAAAAATGCGGTATGTCTGCCCGGGGCAGACTGCTCATTTTTTGAGAAACCGTGGCAGATTAAGCAGGGTAAAAGCGGAAAGGCCTCGATTGACGGGTTGAGCGTGCTGGCCAACATGGTGGAAACACTGCGGCTCGGATGGAGTGAGAATCTGCCCGTCAGCCAGCTGGCCTGGGGAAAAATAACATCGTCTGACCAGATCACCGCGATCCTGCCGCTGCTGACGGAGAATTACGATCTCGGAAATGATGTGCTGTATACCGCCCGGAAACGCGGTTCAATCCTGCTTAACGCCATGTTGCAGGGTGCAGAGCAAGGGGTGAATAAAACGGCGGATAGCCTGCCGGATACGCGCTGGCTGCTGCTGGTGGCGCACGATACCAACATTGCGATGGTGCGAACGCTAATGGGCTTTAGCTGGACGCTGCCGGGTTATACGCGCGGCAACATTCCACCGGGAAGCAGCCTGGTGTTTGAACGCTGGCGTGACAGAAAGAGCGGCGAGCGGTTTATGCACGTCTATTTCCAGGCGCAGAGTATGGATGATCTGCGTCATCTGCAAGCCGTTGATCGGGCGCACCCGCTGCTGCGTGAAGAGTGGCGACAGTCATATTGCCGGGTCACGGACGTTGGCACGCTGTGTCCGATGAAAAGTACCGTGCGCGCGTTGAGCAAAAATCTCGATCGCCACGCCATTACGCCAGTGGACTATACAGCGTTCTGATCAGGCAATACCCGCCGCGCCAGAGGTTAAGCCCCATCGTGCTGTGATCCTCTGGCGCGGTTTATTCCGGCCGCAAAGAGTTTAACCTGAACGTCGATAGCTGACTCCCCGTCGTTGCCGCCCGGATAAAAAACGTCGCGATACTTTCAGCATTCCCCTGCTGGCATAGCTACCGGATTCATCTTTTAAGCAGCCTGGCCACATTGCTTATATCCGGGTGAGGTTAAGAGCCGCGCCACGCCCAAAGCAGATAAGCTAGTATGCCAGGTAAAGCCGGGCCGTTTGTCTGTAGCAGACAGACAATAAATGATGAGGAATGATGTGCTCCCGGTTAACGGCAACCCTTGACGGATCAATGACCTTTATTAATCACCGCCTCTATTTGTTGTTGCTTGACCGGTTGTTGATTAACGCTCCACTCCCCTCTTACATAATTGACGATGTCGCGCATCTCCCGAGCGTTTAATTGACCGTGATATGCGGGCATTTTGTAAGGAATATTCCCCTGAGTTACCGGTGTTTCTGCGCCAAAAGCGATGACGCGAATAAGATTGGCAGGATCCTCCGCTTCTACTGATGAATTATTGATCAGCGAAGGAATGTTATAGTCGGTTCCTTTCCCTTCAACACCGTGACAGGTAGAGCAATATCGGAAATAGAGGGTTTTTCCCGCCCTGTTTTCCGGCTGATGCGCTGATACCGTAGCAGGAACTTTTTGCCCGGCGTGAGAAACAGTATTATCAAGGCTTGATAAATACGCGGTGATCGCAGTGAGATCGTTATTCGTCAGGTATTGTGTACTCTGTGTCACGACCTCAGCCATAGGCCCTGTAATAGCGGAATGCTTACTCCGGCCCTTCTGAAGTAAATCCTTTAGCTCTCCATCCGGAACAGTACTATTTCTCAGGGAGGGCGCAAACCAGCCATCTATCATCGCGCCGCTGAGATAGGCAGCATCGCTACTGTCATAGGCTTTTTCCTGCTGAGCAATGCCTCTGGGCGTATGGCAGGCGCCACAGTGGCCTGGACCTTCGACCAGATATTTTCCACGCTGGATAAGTTCAGCAACAGGCCCGACGGGCGTCTTCGCCGTGTTAGCGGGTTTGTCAGTAAACATCCAGTTCCAGATACGCAGCGGCCAGCGCGGCGAAAAGAGCCAGGGAATATCCGCCGATAGATTTTTTTGCCCGGAGGGTTTCACCTCATGCATAAAGTAGCTATAGAGCGCATGAATATCCTCATCGGTCATTTTTGAATAGGAAGGATACGGCATTGCCGGATAGAGATAGTGCCCCCCTGGCGCAACACCGCGTCTCACTGCCTGTTCAAACTCATCATAGCTGTATGCGCCGATGCCCTCTTTACTGTCGGGCGTAATATTCGTTGAGTAAATATCACCCAATGGCGTATGGAATTTTTTACCGCCAGCCATAGGTTCACCGCCCTCTTTAGTGTGGCAGGCAGCGCAGTCGGCAATACGTGAGAGATATTCGCCGTCAGGTGTAGCGGAAAAACTGTTTGCAGAAATAAATAAAGCGCCCGTCAGGATGGTTTTATACATAATATTTTTCCTTAGCCTAACGTTGCCAGTTCATTAACAGCTCGCCATGCCTGATCGATAGCAGCATGCGCGTAGGCGCTCCAGTCGGAATCAGAATTGGCGATAGCGATACGCCCAATCGGTTTACGCGCTTCTTTTATAATCTCTGGCATTTTGTCCATATCATCAAACAGGGAACTCGCGTAATAGGCATAACCGTGTGCCCAGCGGTTAACCGTTATACCGGCAATATCCCGTTGATGATCAAAGCCGACAGACCCGAGCATTTCCTGTAACTGCTCACGAATCATCGCTTCATGGGTATCAAATGAGGTGCCCAGCAGGTAAGCGCGCCCGCGTTGAAATTGCTCTCGTGCAGTGAGATTACTGCCGGGATAGGTCGGTACATAAACCATATGAACCACCATGGGTTCATCGGCATTCCGGGGATGGTGGTAATCCCCCATACTGACGGGATAATCGAGTTTAACCCGACTGTAAGGCGCAGCAGGCGAGTAGAACTCATGAATTCCCACATCTTTAAACGATCGCCAGTTACGGATTGCGACGTTGGTATACACCAATGGCGCTTTGACGTTCATCCTCAGATAGTCCTTTTGCTTTTCAGGCGTCTCTGGCACAAGGAAGGGAATCATCATGTTATAACCGGCCATAATCGTATTGCGACCACGCACACGATGCAGCCTGCCATTATTGATATAGGTCACCAGCACACCGTTATCGCTGTTTGTCGCATTAATAACGATGCTATTCAGTCGCAGGCGGGCCTTATTTTCTTTTTTGTCCAGACTCGCATAATCGAGCCCGGCAGTGACCGAATCTTCCATGGTATGGCCCGGTAACGCATCAGGGATAAGATGCCTGACCAGCAAGCGTGTTAAGCCCGCATTGCCATCGGGAAAATGATAAGTGTAGGGTTCTTCAAGATCGGCCAATGATTCCTCATCCAGCGGCGGAAGATGCATGGCCTCCATGCCGGGCAACGCACAGACACGGGCATCGCTGCAGGAGATACCTTCAATACCTATGGCAAAGAAATCATTGGTGCGCTGTTGAAAATAGAGTAAGGCCATGTTGCTTAGCCCCACTTTTTCAGCCAGGAACTGGCGATAACTGTGTTTATCCATCCAGGCGATTTTTTCTTCAACGCTCATTCCTGCCAGATAATCTTTCGGTCTGACATGAAGTTCAATTAAGTCGGCTTTATCGGCGTCGTTTAACGGAAAATCATTGATAAAGTCTTCGATCTTACGGCCATTGAGTCTGTCAGCCGGGATATCATCCGAGACGGCGCGTCCCGGATCGCCGCTGACAATTTTTGTTTCGCCAAAGTTTCGCTTATCAAAGAAAACGCCACGGCTCAGCATCTGATCAGGATAAAAATTCTGATCGAACGCTTTTTTCATTTTAACAACGCTCACTCCGATGTCGGCCAGCAGTTTATTCACTTCAGGACTGAAGTTATGTGTCGGCGATTGAAAAGATTCACTGCCGCCATAGCCAATCATCCGGCTCTGGCCGACGGTAAATTCATTCCGCTTCGCATGACCGCCAAAATCGTCATGGTTGTCGAGAATAAGGATCTTTTTTTCTTTTCCTGCCAGCTGCTGCCAGAAACAGGCGGAGGCCAGACCGCTGATCCCTCCGCCTACAATCACCAGATCGTACTCTTCTTCTGCTGGTAACGAACTGAAGTCGAATTTCTGATGCTCACGGCCCAGCGCGTGCGCGCCTTCGAACGAACCGGGATGATTTCCTCGTAAACCCATTAGTGAGGGCGGGTAATAGCGATCAGACGGTGTTATCGCGTCCTGACCTGCCGCTCTGAGTAACTCAACGGGCGTTAACCCTGCCGCAATTGCCAAAGCGATACCGTTAAGAAAATCGCGTCGAGTGATAGACATATTTTACCTTTAATTCCTGAAGTTAACGCATTCCATTCAACAGGTCACTGATGAAGTCATTGCTCTTTAGCGCCTTCTGCAGCGACGCCGTCACGCTGTTATCGGCAGTATTCGGCTCACTGTATTTATCGTGATATTTCCATGTTCTTTTCTGTCATCTCCCCGATGCGTTTATCAGTTAAGAAATACCCATCCTGAATCCGATCCACGTTGAGAGAAAATCTGCTCTGCGTTATCCCGTGGAACGTCATCGGGTTGACCGGTTAATTCGCAGCTGCAAGCTCAGCATCCAATTTTTTTGAGTCGTAATAGTCACCCTGATAGGTAATTTTCCCCTCATTGACTTTGATAAAGCTGACCCCTTCGAACTTTATTTTGTTGTGCGTGGCGGGGCTGCCTGCCCACTCTCCCGCGTTGGTTCCTGAGAACTCCCACTGAAAAGCGATCGTATCGTTATTGAAAACCGGCTGGCTGGTCATTTTCCATTTCAGGTCGGGAACCGCCTGGATAAAAGCCCCAATAACCTCTTTTTCCGCCTTCTCCTTTCCTTTTACCGGCGAACCGGTCGCCGCATCATAATAAATCACATCGTTGGCCAGATAACGGGACGCCTGCGAAGCACTATGGGCATTCCATGCTGCCATATAGTGTTCAATCACCGATTGAGGTGACTCTTCCGCCAGTGCGCCAGAGGCGCTAAAAATCAAACTAAGGGCAGCGATTTTAATGAATTTCATATCTCACCTTAATGGTTAATGTCGCACATGATGTGTTTGACGCGGGTGTATTCGTCGAGAGCATAAGAGGATAAATCTTTGCCATAACCGGATTTTTTAAATCCACCGTGCGGCATCTCCGCACACAACGGAATATGGTTATTGATCCACACGGTGCCAAAGTCGAGGTCGATGCTAAAGCGCTGTGCCCGGCTATGGCTGTTAGTCCAGACGCTGGCTGCAAGACCATATTCAACATCATTCGCTTTAAGCAGCGCATCGGCTTCGTCAGTAAAAGGCTGGATAGTCATTACCGGGCCAAAGACTTCATGCTGGATCGCTTCATCGTGCTGCCTGAGGCCGGAAATAATCGTCGGCTCAAAGTAAAAACCGGGTCCTTTACCGGCATTTCCGCCAATTTCAATCCTGGCGTGTGACGGCAGACGCTCAATAAAACCTTTAACCTGCTCAAGCTGACCCTGACTGTTTAACGCGCCATACAATGCCGCACGATCGTCAGGGGTGCCGAATCTTATTTTGCGTGTCTGTGTAATCAGCTGATGCAAAAATTCCTGATAGACCGACGCCTCAACGAGGATACGGGTCGCCGCGGTGCAATCCTGTCCTGCGTTAAAAAAGCCGGCGGTGGTAATGGTTTCAACCGCTTTATTTACGTCAGCATCGGCAAATACAATCGCCGGCGCTTTACCGCCCAGTTCAAGATGGGATTTGGTGAGATTAGCCGCAGCAGACGCTGCTACCTGCAGACCCGCCCGCACAGAACCGGTAATCGACACCAGCGACGCGACCGGATTTGATACCACCAGCGAGCCGGTCTGTGCTTTCCCCAGCACCACATTGAATGCGCCAGCCGGGAAGAAAGGTGCGGCTAATTCCGCCAGCAATAAGGTGCTAATCGGGGTGGTATCACTCGGTTTTAACACCACCGTATTCCCTGCAGCTAAAGCGGGTGCAATTTTCCATACCGCCATCATGAAGGGATAATTCCACGGCGTGACCTGGCCGACAATGCCCAGCGGTTCCCGACGGATCACCGAGGTAAACCCCGCTGAGTATTCACCCGCAGCTTTGCCTTCCAGACAGCGTGCCGCGCCGGCAAAAAAGCGAATAGCATCGCACGATGCGGCAATTTCCTCTTTTTCAATAAAGTGCCTGAGCTGCCCGGTTTCTTTGCTTTGCAGTTCAGCCAGACGCGTGACGTTTCTTTCTATTTCATCCGCCAGACGGAGCAGCGCTTTTTGACGCTCAGCCGGCGTGGTTTTTTTCCAGACGGTAAACGCCCGTTCAGCGGCATCGTAAGCAAGTCCAACTTCAGCCTGTCCGCCGTTGGGTGACATCGCATAGGTTTCGCCATCCACCGGGCTAATCAGCGCAAAGTAATCGTCCGCCTGATTTGACACGTACTGACCGTTGATAAAGTGCTGTAGGGTTTGCATGACATTCTCCGCCTTGGTTAATACATATAATATAATATGTAATATATATTATTGTGCTCCAGTTCAATCGGAGAGTCCTGACAACATGAAGCGGCTCTCATTTTTAACAAAATGATTACATTGGCCTAACCGCCGTCGCCGGATGCGGATGAAAGGGTTTAGTCTTTAGCGCCAGCCGCTGGAGGCGAGGAAAAATCAGCAAACCGGGGCCGTTTTTTTTCGCACCGGGTCATCAATGAGAACGGTATTCAGCGCTTCCCTGCATTGGGGCTTTATGTTAAGTATGGCGCCCTGCATAAGGGACTTTCAGAGAATATTATGATTACTCACGCGGTTATTTTCGCACCTATCGGACAGGCCAGTCGTTCGGATCAGATCGTTCAGCGGCTATCAAATGCCATTGTTACCGGCCTGCTGGAACCGCATGAACAGCTGCCAAATGAGTCTGATTTGGCAAAAATGATGGGCGTTTCGCACATCACTATCCGGGAAGCGCTTAATACCCTGCGGGCGAATAATTTAATCCACACCGTGCGCGGCCGGAACGGCGGCAGTTTTGTCTGCGAAAAGGTTCTGCACTCCGGTAAGGATCTCAACCCGTTCAGAGGGATAAGTACCGATTACCTGTCTGATTTAGCTGAGATGCACAGCGCTATCATCAGCCACAGCGCCAGGCTGGCTTCACGCAGAATGACCGGACAGGATATGACGCGGTTGCTGGAGTTTACCGAATTGCTGGCGGCGGCCAGCACGCCTGAACAACGAACCCAGGCAGATATGCGTTGCCTGCTGGCGATTGCAGCAAGTTCACAATCCGCCAGGCTTGCAAACCAGGAACTGCAACTTCAGGCTGAGTGGGCTTCGCTGGTGGCGGTACTTTACCGCTCTGCGGGCATTCATAAAGAGGTTATAGATCGGTATGCCGTTCTGACAGATGCGCTGGCATCACATTCAGAAAATGCGGCAGCGCAAGCCGCCTCAACACTTATCGATACCTTCACCGAATATTTATTAGAAAAGAAAATGAATTACCATTCTGAATAATAACCTGTATAGGCAATGTGGAAAATGAATCACTCAGAGCAGCTGCGCGCGCTAATCCTAAAAGTTGATGACATCATCAATTCTACTGTCGAAAGTACCGGTTTATTAGCTGAGAAGATTGGCCATTGCCTTGACAGTCAAAACAAGTATGGTCCCGAGGCATTACTTGAGCCGGCGGTTAAACTGGCGATCCTTCCCCTGATCAAACAGACGCTAAACGATAACCTCTATTGCTCAGGCACCGGCGTGGCTGGCCACATAGAAAGTACCGATTCCGTGCAGGAGTATTGGGTGCTGGAGTGGTGGTATAAAAAAGATAATGGCCTGAAACAGGTCAGTCTTGACCTTGACCAGTCCACCCAGCAAAGGCTGGATTTCCGGACCTTTGAATGGTTCAAAACGCCCATTTCAGAAGAAAAATCCTATATACATGGGCCCTACGTCGACTATATCTGTAATACCTCGCTTACCCTCACCGCTGCGGTTCCGGTTCGGGTTGAAGGTCAGGTGCTGGGCGTTGCGGCACTCGATATTCTGGTCAGCCGGATAGAAGAAGAACTGTTACCTCTCTGCGCCAGTCAAAAAGTCATTCTGACGAATCTGGAAGGTCGTATTATTTTTTCGACCAATCCGCGGCTGCGCATCGGTGAGTTGTTCAACGCTGAACATCAGGCTCCGATTCATCGAAACGAGTACGCAATGCTTTACAGACAGTAGAACGTGCCCGGCCGTTACGCCTCAGAATGAACCGGTTGTTAGCCCGCCAGAATGAAAAGAGCCGTCGCATTACGCGACGGCTTCAGCTTCAATACACCCGTTTCGGCTTTATCTACCCGGCCATCAAAATTCCTCTTTTGCGCGCAGTTTGCTGGCGTATTCGATAGCATCATTTTCGGGCGCACTTGAGCGGCCAAACGGATTCGCGACGCTCATGTATATGAGTCCGGTGATCAGCACCACCACCAGGCCAATTAACACCGTCCAGCGATCAAGGAAACCGGCGCTGTCAGCAGGCTGGGCCAGTAGCCAGATGCCGCAGAGTCCGTAAACCAGGGCGAACAGGTTAACCAGGACACCCCACGCGCCGAGTGACCATTCCCCCGCTGGCTTCCAGCCTTTTAAGCGCTGGCGTAAAGCGGCGAGCACCACCAGCTGGAACGAGATGTAAATGCCAATAACCGCAAACGCGGTGATGCGGGAAAGGTTATCGGGCTGAAAGTAAACCCATACGCAAATAATGACGGGCAGAATGCAGCTAACCAGCATGGCATTGTCCGGTACGCTGTTTTTCGAGATTTTAGACATCCACTCACTGCCCGGCAGCATTTTGTCGCGCGAGAAAGAGAAGATTAGCCGGCTCAGTGCAGCCTGCAGTGAAAGAATACAGGACAGCATCGCGATGATGGCTATCACAATGAAAACCGTGGCACCGGTGCTGCCCAATGCTTCATTAAGGATCACCGGAATCGGATCGGCGATTTTGCCAGAGACAATACTGGCCAGGTCGGGGGATGACAGCAGATAGCCCATCACTGAAATGACCGCTGAGATTGCACCAAACACGATACTCAGGATCATCGCCAGCGGAATCTTTCTGCCGGGATTTTTGACCTCCTCCGCCACGTTGCCGCAGGCTTCAAAGCCAAAGAACATAAACAATCCCATCAGTGACGCCGACATGAAGGCCGTGGTATAGCTGCCGTCTTTGGCCATTATGCCCATTGAGTCAAAGATTACTGAAAACGGCTGAGAACGGTGGAATATCAGCAGGTAAATCCCCAGCGCGATAACGCTGACAATTTCACACCAGAAGCCAATTTTAGCTACGCGAGCAAGGTTTCGGGTGCCCGACATGTTCACGCCCATCATCATCAACAACAGCACAACCGAGGTCATCAGCAGGTTGAGCGGTGACTGAGCAAAATGAAAGAGCGAGGCGACAAAGGTAGAGGTGTACTCAGCGATCGAGGTAATGGTAACAACAAGTGCCCATAAATAGATCCACGCCGTGATCCAGGCAAATTTTTTGCCCCACAGACGTCTCGCCCACGGATACAGCCCGCCGGTGATTGGATATTGTGACGCGATTTCACCAAACACCAGTGCGACCAGTAACTGACCACATGCCACGATAAGGATCCACCACACCGCGGGCGGCCCGGCAAGGGTAATGGCCAGAGCAAACAGCGAATACACGGCGGTTAAGGGGGAAAGATAGGTGAAGCCGAGCGCAAAATTTGAAATCAGACCAATGGATCGGTTGAATTGCTCTTTGCTTTCCGGCTGATTATTAAGCTTATTTTTCTCGGATGTCTGTTCCATGTGTCGCTCTCTCTCGTGGCGTAATCTCGGGCGATAAAGCTAATTTATAAAACATAATAAGTTATATGTATATTGACTATGTCACATTTTTGTTAAAAGAAACGGTTAAAACCGGGCTGGAATTCAGTGTGAGGGAAAGCCCCCGGCAACGGGGCTGAGGGTCAGGGGTAGATACCGCGATCCACTCTGGCAGAGAGAATACGCTCACAGGCAATTGCGTAAGCGGCAGTGCGAAGAGGCACGCCAAGCTGTTCTGATTTTTGCCAGACATCGTCAAATGCGCGGAGGATAATTGCGTCCAGTTTCTGGTAGATCTCCTCTTCAGACCAGTAGAAGCTTGAGAAATCCTGAACCCATTCAAAGTAGCTAACCGTCACGCCACCCGCATTACAGATCACGTCAGGTAATACCGTAATACCGCGCTCATGCAGAATGTCATCAGCCTGGGGGACAGTCGGTCCATTCGCGCCCTCAAGGATCAGCTGACAGGAAAGTTGCTCTGCTCGCGCGGCGGTGATCTGCCCTTCCAAAGCCGCCGGAATGACAATTTCATAACTCAGCGTCCAGAATGCCTCACTCTCCAGCTGCCCGGCGTCACTGAAGCCGCGAATCTCACCGTTCCGCTGCTGCCAGGCAATCAACGCGTCGACATCAATCCCGTTTTCGTTAACCAGCGTTGCCGAATGATCCTGTACGGCGATTATTTTCGCGCCTTTACTGGCAAACAATTGCGCCGCAACGCTGCCTACATTACCGAATCCCTGAACACCAATACGCGCATTGTGGATTGACATCCCGAGTCGTTCGGCAGCCCTTAACCCGGTAACATAGACGCCTCTTCCGGTGGCCTTAACCCGTCCCAGCGATCCACCAAGATGAACCGGTTTGCCGGTGACCACGCCGGTTGTGGTGGCCCCAACATTCATTGAATAGGTATCCATCATCCACGCCATGACCTGGGCATTGGTGCCCACATCGGGTGCCGGGATATCCTGCTGAGGACCGATTATCAGGCCGATTTCAGAGGTATAACGTCGCGTCAGCCGCTCAAGCTCTTTGGTGGTCAGTGAGGCGGGATTAACTCTGATCCCGCCTTTCGCGCCACCAAACGGCAGATTCAGCGCGGCACATTTCACCGTCATCCAGGCGGAAAGCGCCATCACTTCTTCAAGCGTGACGTCCGGGTGATACCTGACGCCACCTTTGCCCGGTCCACGAGACAGGTTGTGCTGCACCCGGTAGCCTTCAAAATGTTTGACGCTGCCGTCGTCCATTTCGAGTGGAATATCCACAATCAATGCCCGCTTCGGGCGCATCAGGGTGTTAGCCCAGTATTCCAGCTCACCTAAATGGGGAAGGACTCTTTCCACCTGAGTAATAAAAATATTCCATGCAGAATCTTTATGATCATTTAAAAATGACAGCGTTTTCATTCAGCCTCCTGAATAAGACAATATGAGTTTTAGGGCACAAAAAAACCGACGATAAATGCCTATCGTCGGCGCTCCTGAGAGCTAAGTACTACGGCGAGGGTGACGACAGCGCTTCAGCGAATCAGTTTTTTATCACCGTACGGAGAATGTTCAGCGCTGTGTCAAATTGGTCATCGGGGATGGTTAATGGGTAAAGGAAGCGGATCACGTTGCCGTATTGCCCACAGGTCAGCAGCAGCAACCCCTGGTCAAGTGCATTTTTCTGGATCTGCTGGGCAGTCGCTGCGGAGGGTTCGCCGGTTTCAGCATCACAAAACTCTGCCGCAATCATCGATCCCAGACCGCGAACCTGCGCCAGTTGCGGGCACGCCTCTTTGCAGTCCAGCAGCGCAACCCGTAAACGTTCGCCCAGCGCATCCGCGCGCTGGCAAAGCTTTTCATCCTGAATAATCTCCAGCACCGCATGCGCCGCAGCCACTGCCATCGGATTGCCGGCGTAGGTTCCGCCCAGTCCGCCTGGTGATGGAGCATCCATGATGTCGGCTTTACCGACAACGCCTGACAGCGGCATGCCGCCCGCCAGGCTCTTGGCCATCGTCATCAGATCGGGTTGATGCGCATAGTGATCCATGGCGAACAGTTTACCGGTACGGGCAAACCCGCTTTGTACTTCATCGGCAATCATAACAATGCCATGCTCGTCGCACAGATGGCGAATGGCCGCGATAAGCTCCGGCGGAGCGACATTAAAGCCGCCTTCCCCCTGCACCGGCTCGAAAATAATCGCTGCGACCTGGCTCGCATCAATGTCGGCTTTGAACAGACGCTCAATGGCGATCAACGCATCTGCGGTTGAGATGTTATGCAGCGGAGAAGGATAAGGGACGTGGTAGACCGAACCCGGGAACGGACCAAAACCTTTTTTGTACGGCGCCACTTTTCCGGTCAGCGCCATCGTCATGTATGTGCGACCATGAAACGCCCCGCTGAAGGCGATGACGCCCGGACGGCCGGTATGGGCACGGGCAATCTTTATCGCGTTTTCAACCGCTTCCGCCCCGGTAGAAAAAAAGGCGGTCTTCAGCGGACCGGTAATCGGCGCGGCTGCGTTAATTTTTTCGGCCAGCGCAACGTAGCTCTCATAAGGCACAATCTGATACGCCGTATGCGTAAATGCCTGCAACTGCTGTTCCATTGCCCGAACCAGGCGTGGGTGCCGATGGCCGGTGTTCAGCACCGCTATACCCGCGGCAAAATCGATATAGTTATTCCCTTCAACGTCTGTCAGCGTGCTGTTTTCTGCCGACATCGCAAAGAAATTACACATCACGCCGACACCGCGCGGGGTCGCACTCAGACGACGCTGCTGGAGATTGTTATTACTCATGTTGATGCCTCATCGATTTCAATTTGTTTGTAATACGATGAATAATCTGTCAGCGTTTGGCACCTTTAACGAGAGCCAGAATGTTTTATTTATAGGATCCAAATGCGTTCAATTGCCGGAGATGTGATCAGACAAGCATTTTCCCAGTGTGAAGAAGGAAAACTGCATAAGCGGCTCTATATCGCCATCTCAGAGTCAATCCTGACGGGAAATCTCAACCCTTCTGCCCGCATGCCACCGACGCGCGATTTAGCAGAAGAACTTGAGCTGTCGCGCAACACGGTGCTGCGGGTTTATGAGCAATTGCAGGCCGAAGGCTACATTTCAACCCATCGCGGCAACGGTACGTTTGTGACCCATAGCGTGCTGGACAACCTCGATGCCCGACCGCTGCTAAGCGCGGAGGAGGCACCCGCGGAGGATCGTTCTCTTCTATCCGATCGCTGCCTTGAGCTTCTTCAGCATGCGAGCGCAAGTCCTCGCCAGTGGGGAGCCTTTCTGCCAGGCGTACCCGATGTTGTCAGCTTTCCCCATCGGGTGATGAAAAAAATCCACGATCGCCAGGCGCGCCAGCCGCTTCCGGAACATCTGACCTATGATTCGACTGGCGGCGCACACGTCCTTAAAGCCGCCCTGACCGACTATCTTCGCACCGCGCGTGGCGTGCGCTGTAGTCCCGATCAGATTCTCATCACAGAAGGCATTCATCAGGCGCTTGACCTGGTAACGCGCTCACTTTGTAATCCAGGTGATACCGCCTGGACGGAAGAGCCGGGCTACTGGGGAATAAAGAATATTTTGCGGATTAATGGTGTGGGCATTTTACCCATGCCGGTAGACGAACAGGGGCTGATACCGGCGGCAACTTCCGGAACTGCGCCAAAGCTGATGTTCGTCACCCCCTCACATCAGTATCCTTTAGGGTCTGTTATGAGCCTGAGCCGCAGACAGCTGCTTTTGTCCCTCGCCCGGGATAGCGGCAGCTGGATTATTGAAGATGATTATGACAGCGAGTTTCGTTTCTCCGGCCAGCCTATCCCCTCGCTACAGGGGCTGGAAGAAAACAGTCCGGTCATTTATATCGGTACATTCAGTAAAACCCTCTACCCCGCTCTCCGGCTTGGCTATGTGGTTCTGCCAAAAGCAATATCGGCGCCGCTTAAAAAGATGCACAGTGAGCTTTATCGGGGTGGTCATCTGCAGATGCAGGCCGCTTTAGCCGAATTTATCCGCGAAGGCTATTACGCGGCACATATCCGCAAAATGCGTCAGCTTTATGGACGCCGCCGGCAGGTCCTGGTGAGTCTTATCACCCACTACCTGGGCAATGACTATTCAGGTCAGCACAACAGTAATGCCGGTCTGCATCTTATTCTGCAGCTTCCCGTTGAAAGCGATGATGTCAACATTGCCCTTGATGCCAATAATGCCGGATTACTGGTTCGTCCGTTATCGCGCTACTTTGTGGGCAAGGCAACAACGCGAGGCTTACTATTGGGTTTTGCTCATATGGATGAAAAAGAAATTGAATCTGCTTTCGTCAGGCTGCTTGCAATTATACGTTCCAGCGCAGGACCGCATTAAAGCAGGATTAAAATGGGATAGCTGGTCGGACAGAAAGGTATCATTTTCATCGCTGCCCTGTTTTACAGTAAACTTACGCACATCTTTCGTGTATTTGCTGTCATGCTTTATCCGCTACGGAATAAAAACAGGCAAAGGGAGAATAGATGTAGCTCTTGCAACTA
Source organism: Pantoea sp. X-Soil-MYKO-1785 (assembly GCF_059730675.1). Lineage (NCBI taxonomy): Bacteria > Pseudomonadati > Pseudomonadota > Gammaproteobacteria > Enterobacterales > Erwiniaceae > Pantoea > Pantoea sp. X-Soil-MYKO-1785. Next base: position 32,951 of record NZ_AP036001.1, on the reverse strand, counting down.
TCCTGTTATCCTGAGTCAATAAACAGGCCTGTTGACAGGATGTCGGGGAAGCACTGCTTTTCGGATTTTCGTGGGTAAGACTATTGCTGATTACAAATAAAACCTCCGTTGATGGCTGGCGTACAGGTTGTTTGAACAACAGGCCTCGTTTGAATGGCTTGATTATAACTGGCACTGGCTGCGTTCAGGTTAGCCGCCTTTTGTTGCCACCCTGCCGCCGTTGATTGAGCAATAGCCGCGCAGTCTGAGGGTGAAATAGTTGCAGTTCCTGCCAATTGTCTTGACTGCATCATGCGTGCAGCTTCAGACCCGCTGGTAAAGGTGTCTCCGCTCATGGCCTGCCAAAGTTCATAATCTGAGGCATCCGGATTATTTGAACAACCAGCCAGCGCACTTAAAAATAACGTAATACAAATCAGTCTTTTCATTTTATATTTCCAGAATAGGTTCAGCAGTTAAATTATTCATCGGTTCAGCCGGATGAATATTCTTTATGAGTTCGTCGGTCGTCATTGATGAGCACTTATACACGCCCATAGATATGCAGGGTTACGTTTCTCACAGTTAGTCGCGTTATTCGGGAATTTTGAAAATTTTAAACAGGGAAATCTTCAACGTTGTGTGCCAGGAGGCCTGAGCCTCCCATCCTGCTGAGAGTGAAGCGCGACAAGCAGACAGTGACTTCGCTATTATTTCGCGTTCATCTTCTTAACGATAATCAGATGTCAGACGGCAGGCGCCCTTCTAAGCCTGCCGGTCCAGCGTCCTCTTTCATTCAGGCACTAAAAATTACCCGCAGCGCTGTGTCCACTACGCTGACCGCCCTGTCCTCGTCCGCCCATCGCGGAACAATGCTCATTACTACTGCCATTATTGCGTGTTGATGCGGCTTCATTATGTGTGCCTTTATGCTGGCCGCCGTTGTTGTGTGAACTTTCAACCACGAAGACTTTTGCAATCACCGGGGCTGGAATATTGGTGACAATTGCCGGGACTTTGTTTACCGGTGTTAACTGTCCAACCGTGGGTGCGTTTAAGGTGTTTTGCGCGTCAATTGCAGCTTTAGCTTCGGCTTGAGCTTTTGTAGCGGCTAATGATTTGGCGGCCGCTGCAGCTTCAAGCGCCTGAATTTGCTGGTGTGCAATCTGAATATTGTCATTTATGGCAGCATATTTAGCCGCTGTCAGATCGCGCATTGCCTGCTGCGCCTGGCCTTCAGACACGGCGGCATATTTAGCCGCTGTCTGATCACGCATTGCCTGCTGCGCCTGACCTTCAGACACGGCGGCATATTTAGCCGACGTCAAAGCAGCCTGAGCCTGCTGGGCTTCGTGCTGTGCCTGCTCTGCTACCTGCGACATGTGGGCTGCCAGTTGGGATGCATGAGCGGCCTCAGATTCATGCTGCGCCAGTGAGGCAGCACGCGCGGCGTTTAATGCTGCATTCTGCGCTTCAGCGCGATCATGATTTGCCTGCACCAGTGCTTCACCGCGCGCCCGCGCTTCCTGCTGCATCTGTGCGTTAACTTCCGCCACGCCGCCCGCCACAATCTGCTGGCGGGTGCGCTGCTGATTGGCTTTTGTCAGTGCCTCACCGCGCGCCTGCGCTTCCAGCTGCATCTGTGCGTTAACTTCCGCCATGCCGCCCGCCACAATCTGCTGGCGGGTGCGCTGCTGGTTGGCTTTTGTCAGCGCCTCACCGCGCGCCCGCGCTTCCTGCTGCATCTGTGCGTTAACTTCCGCCACGCCGCCCGCCACAATCTGCTGGCGGGTGCGCTGCTGGTTAGCCTTTGTCAGTGCCTCACCGCGCGCCTGCGCTTCCTGCTGCATCTGTGCGTTAACTTCCGCCACGCCGCCCGCCACAATCTGCTGGCGGGTGCGCTGCTGGTTAGCCTTTGTCAGCGCTTCACCGCGCGCCCGCGCTTCCTGCTGCATCTGTGCGTTCACTTCCGCCACGCCGCCCGCCACAATCTGCTGGCGGGTGCGCTGCTGGTTGGCTTTTGTCAGTGCTTCACCTTTCCGAGCTTCATCACGCGCTTTTGCTTCCAGAGCAGTCTGCTGAAGCTGGCTGTCAAATTTTGAATTAACTATTCCGCTGAATCGCTGATTGTGATTAATCTGCTCTTTCGTCTGGGCACTTAAACGACGGCTTACTTCATTTCGCTGATCGCCTTGCGCGACAGCATTCTGCAGACCTTCGTTAATCGTCTTCGCCTGCGCGGTAGCCTCATCCATTTTCATTTGTGAACCGCTGATAGTCAGGCCGGCGTTCTGTCCGTTAGCTGCCCATCCGTCATAGCCAGGGCGCACGGTATTTTGACTCCAACCCTGATTATCACCAGTGACTTGCGCAACAGCGTCAGGATTTGAAATATGTGGATTAGCTGATTCATCAATATGAGTCGGGGTAGATGCAATCAGAGGGTCTTGCTGGATAACGGCTGGCGGGTTAACGCTGGGTGTCTGAATAATGCCTTGATGTAAAGTTGCGTCCTGAAGCAGTTGATCCAGCAGCTTACGGGGAGCTGGATCGCCAATTGTTATTTTGGCCTGTTCTATTGAATCAGCATTCATCTTATCCAGAACAGCGCGAGCAGCATCCAGAGGAGCGTGCTGATTTACAGTGTTATTTAATGCAGCTCGTAGTGACTCAACTGCTGGATAATTCACGTTATTATAATTGATGGCTATGGCGCTAAACGAAGAAAAAAAAGCTAACATAACAGCAACAGAATTGATTTTTTTGTTCATTATCAGTTACCTGAATCAGGGTTTTTCGGCTGAAAATCTTTCAGTCTTATTTTTTTTCAGATATTAACGGGCCATAAATCCCCATTAAAATCTAAAAAGTAGCCACCTGGAAAATCATCTCAGGGAAAAAAGTGAAAGCGATTACATCGGTGACTTTAAGCGGTGAGTGCCGCCTGTGAGGCGAAATCTAACCCTTAATGGGTAGGATAAAATTGATCTTAATCAGTTTTGTTAAGCATAAATATGAATGCGATTACACGCACATTTCAATCCATTGTTTCGCAAAGAAAAATATTATGCAAAAAGTGCTATCTGAACGTTCGGATTAATCATTCATCCGGCAATAAAACCTGTGAAACTGACCGGAAGCGTGCCCACCTTTTAGCTCCCCCATTTACCCGAACAAATAACGACCTGAGTGCTGCCATTCCGGCTATCGGGCAGGATAAATTGAGGCAGTTATCCTGCATAACTGCCCTGTTCCCCTTCCCTGCAATGCCTCTATTTGCTTTCGCGACTGGCAAAGATGTTTGTCATTTGCTCAGCATTTTTCGTACCCCAGTTGCAAAGCGTGATAATGGCATCGGAGAGGCTGCTGCCAGGCGGGGTCAGTGAATAATCCACACGCGGTGGCACCTTCTTATAATCAGTTCGCAATAGCACCTGTTCGGCTTTTGGATCTTTCAACTGCTGAATATATCCATTCAGCTTTAACGCGGAAGCCTGTTCATTTTCACTCCCCGTTTTAGTGTTCTACCGAGACGGCGATTCTCTGCCTGATATCAGGCGCGCATTATCGTCTTGAAAAAATGTGCAGATGCTGTTCAGCGCGCCGGCTGAGTGTGGGCGGATAGCTGCGGTATGACTCGGTGAACTGACCGAAATGCATAAAAAACTCTGCCAGCTTTGGGTCGGATCATCTCGAAGAAACGGCAGCGTTCGCTTAACCCGACGAGCCAAACGACATCAATGTCGTCTCACGGGTTCCGACCGTGCGTGCGCTTCTTGTGATGGTGAGGAGATTAACAGTGGTCTCTCACCTGCTGTTATCAGCGGGATTAATCCCTCTTTGCCCCTTCCGCCTGCTTTAGTCCATCGCGATCATCGTGCCAGCCGGTTTGCAGAGGCGCTGCTGCGAGACCGGGTATGACATCAGCTCAGCGGCGGGAGCGGCCCGGCTGACGCCACCCAGACAGCTGCGTTTCATCTTAGCCACGCCGGTCGCAACCATTTTCGGTTAACCCGGCCACTATGGTTCATACTCAATGCTGCGCATGTCGTCGCATCGCGCCGGGCACACAGCGTGGACGCCCGGTTATCTGGCCGGGTGCAGCAAACGTCAGCACGATGCCGGTATCGGCGTTGCTATTCATAAAATTCGATTTTCAGGAGATTTCATGTGTTACGTCAGTTGATAAATTGAATAACGGGTAAGTCGGGGTGTTACGTGATTTACCGGCTGATAATCGTGAAAACAACGGTTACTGAATTTTTAAATTTATCTGACAGCCAAAGGTTGTTGACTGAATATAAGGGAAAATAATGCCGTTTATATTTGATGAGTTATCTGGCCTCCCGTCATGGGTACCTGTTGTATTACTCTTCTCTCTCTCGTTTGTATTGGGTTTTCTCGCACGTCTTATCCTTCTCAGGTTTATTCGCTACTGGCAGAGCCGTGACCGAAAACTGTTCAAATCTCTGGAAAAGCACCTTCGCGGTTCGATGTTTCTTTTTATTCCCCTACTGATGATCAATGTAGGGATTAATTACATTAACATTCATCCGGATCTGCTGGTCTTTATCACTAATACCGTAAACGTTTTTATAATATTATCATTTTGTTCGGTGTTAATCCGGTTGACCAATGTGGCACAGGATATGCTCTATATCCGCTACGACATCAATATTTCGAATAATCTTCGTGCGCGTAAAATTCGCACGCAGATCATTTATGTGAAGAAAGTAGTGATCGTCATACTGGTGTTATTCTGCCTCTCTCTGATTCTGCTCAGCTTCCCTGGCGTCCGGAAATTTGGCACCACTATCCTCGCCGGTGCTGGCGTAGCCGGTATTATCATCGGTTTTGCCCTGCAGAAGTCGCTGGTCAATCTGTTTGCCGGTATTCAGATCGCTTTTACGCAGCCGATCAAAATTGACGATGCGGTGGTGGTAGAAAAAGAATGGGGCTGGATAGAAGAGATCAACCTGACGTATGTGGTGGTGCGAATCTGGGATTTGCGCCGGCTGGTGTTACCCATCACCTATTTTACAGAAAATCCATTCCAGAACTGGACGCGCAATAATGCCCAGATTTTAGGCTCAGTTTTTCTCTATGTTGATTATTCGATGCCGCTGGAACCGCTGCGACAGCATTTTGAAAAAGTGCTGAATGAAACCAAACTCTGGGATCGGGAAACTAAGGTGCTTCAGGTGACCGATACCACCGAGAAAACCATGACCATCAGGATGCTGATGACCGCGCAGAACTCCCCGATAGCCTTTGATTTACGCTGTCACGTGCGGGAAAAGATGATTGAATTTATTCAGCAAAATTACCCGCAGAGTCTGCCTCACGTCAGAGCCTCCCTGACCGATACCGCTCCTGAGAAACGGAGTGAGTCGCCGTCGTTTTAGATAAAAGTGGAAGGTACAGCGAGCTGCGTAAGCGTCAGGGCCGCTGTACTTTTGTTACTCACAAAACTGCCCCGCTCTGCTCCTCACGCCAGGTCTGACCGGAGCAGACGGCCACCAGCCTGATTGATATGACCGGCGGCTGTTATGCGGGAGCTTTATCAGCGAACCTGTCAGTGCCTCGCTGGTGATCGACAAAAGCGTGATGACCTGCCCGTCTGTACCTACCAGACACGCACTTTGGCCATGCCGGAATGCTCCGCCTCTTAGCGTAATCTCACCCGGCGGGATCAGGTGCAGAACCAGCCCGTGGGATAGTGCTCGCAGATAAAGTCGACAAACACCTTAACCTTTGGGCTCTGGAGCCGGCGCGAAGTATGCAGCACCCAAAGTTCTGTCAGGCTTCCCGCCTCCCCCCAGCAAACAAGCTCCCCTTTCTCCAGCTGACTGCTGACAATAGACTGCGGCAGCATGGCCGCTCCGGCGCCGGCCATAACGGCATCACGGATCGTCGGCAGGGAAGAAAGGCTCATCACTGGCTGAGGTGCAAAACATCGCTCCCCGACGGTCCAGAGATCGCCGCGGGTATAGGTGGACATGACGATCGCCGGGATCGCTGCCGGATTTTCCGCATCGCCTGATGGCATGGTAAGCCCAAGCGCAGCCACCAGCACTATCCGGTCTCTGGCGAAGCACCTGCCAACCAGCGAACTGTTTTTCTGCGGATTGATGCGGATAGCCACGTCAAAGTTCTCATCAACCAGATCGCTTACCCGATTCTCAGAAATGGCTTCAATCCGGACATCCGGGTAACGAAGATGAAATTCAGCCAGAAGCCGCCCCAGCGCCAGTTGCGAAAACAGTAACGGCGCAGCAATACGCAGGCAGCCCGACGGGTTTGCTGAGTGCTGCCGCGCCGCCTCAGCCGCTTCATCAATCTCTCGTAAGGGTCCGGCAGTGCGGGACAGAAGCTGTTCACCCGCCTCGGTGATTTTCAGCCGGTGGCCGCCGCGTTCAATAAGACGGACACCCAATTCCTCTTCAAGCTCTGCCAGCCTGCGCGAAAGCGTCGCTTTTGGCCTGCCGCTGGCGCGACTGGCTGCGCCAATGCCGCCCCAGACGGCAACCAGATGAAAATCTTTTAAAGCGTTAATATCCATAGGTGTCTCATTTATGGAACAAACCATCCTGATATTAGCATCTTACCAGGCAAAACGGATCGATGTAGGGTTGATTCACACCAACCCAATATTACGGAGTGACGATCATGACAATTCTTGTTACCGGAGCGACTGGCCGCGTGGGCCGCAATCTTGTTGACCAGCTTATCCGCCGTGGCGCTGATTTTCGGGTCCTGGCCCGCGACCCTGCAAAGGCGGGCTTTGCTGACAACGTGCAGGTGGTTAAGGGGGATTTACTGGATATCGATTCCCTGCGCGCGGCATTCAGCGGCATCCGAACAATTTTTTTACTGAATGCAGTCGTGGCCGATGAATATACCCAGGCGATTATCACACTCAATGTTGCCCGTGAGTGCGGTGTTGAACGGGTGGTTTACCTGTCGGTAATGGGTGCCGATGTTGCGGTCAATGTGCCTCATTTCGCTGTTAAATATGGCGTCGAACGGATGCTGAAAGAGATGAACTTTAGCGCCACCATTTTGCGGCCGACCTATTTCATCGACAATGAAGTGATGATTAAGGATGTCATCATCAATCACGGCGTATATCCGATGCCGATTGGCAGTATTGGCCTGGCAATGGTGGATACACGGGATATCGCTGAGGTTGCGGCGATTGAACTGATGCGTCGCGACCAGTCCAGCGAGAAGCTGCCGGTTGAAACCATTAACCTTGTCGGCCCTGATACGCTGACGGGTGAAGATGTTGCTGCGATCTGGCGCGATCTACTGGGCCGTCAGGTCATCTACGGCGGCGACAATCCGGCAGCGTTTGAGGCAAGCATGGCAGAGTTTATGCCTGCGTGGATGGCGTATGAAATGCGTCTGATGGCTGAGCGCTACGTCAGCGAGGGAATGCGCCCTCTGGATGGCGACAGAGAGCGTCTGGTCACGCTGCTTGGGCGTCCGCTGCGTTCCTATCGCGACTTCGTTACCGCTCTCGTCGTCCGGTAAATAACGCCTTCACTCTGCGGGTGCAGACCTGATGACAGGCTGCCCCGTAGTGTTAAACAGCCTGATAGTTCATCGCCACTCAGCGCCTGTCCGGCATGATGAAAAGCCAGTGTAGCGCTGGAGGCGATTTTTCATCCTTTGCCGACCGAAGCGCGGCAACGTGGTGTAACGCCAGCCTCACCCTGTTCAGACGGTTAACGGGCTGGATAGCAGACATCCTCGCTCAGACCGGCAGTCGCGCCTGAAAGCGCCGCTGCGATGGTCATCGATCGGTATGAAGGGGTTATGATCCGTATCCGGGTTGAGGCGAGCACGCGTCCTGATGATTGACTCACGCAGACATGGCTGCAGGTGCTCATTGTTCACTGAAGTCAGTACAGTCAGCGTTCAGTGCTGCGCTGACTCTCCCCCGCATAGGAACCGGCTGTTTTAGCCGAACGTATAGGGTCGCAACAGCAGATGCGAGCGTCTTAACTATCCTGCCTGCGCGCTTATAGGGCAAAAACGAAGCTGTTGTCGTGGACATTCAGGTTAGCGATCGCCCGGACAGTCTGAGTTGAGCGAAATAACTGAATGATACGGCCTGTTCACCTCTGTTTCTGGCTTCTCCTGTCCCCCTCTTCATTCACTGTAATCAGTGAACACATTCTCCGCGAATCTGTAACGCAGTTATCCGTACAAACCGGCTGACGATTATGCCTTTATGAATGTAACGATATATAATCATCTATTTTTCAAAAAGTTACTTATGAATTGACCTCTCCGAACCGGGTTCCCCATTCGGTTTAATCCCATCCTGCTAACAACACCGCAGGAAAGGTTAAAGCAAAGATATTGCATTAAGGACGCCCTGCCCGTATACCTGATTAAAGCTAATCCTTTGCATTAAGGTATCGATCATGACAGCCATCCAGCCCGTTCTGCCCCCCCAGTCTGCTGCGCGCCTGACGCTTTTCAGCTTCACTGGCGCGGTACTGATTTCTGCCACCAGCAGTGCCCCGACACCGCTTTATCCGCTCTACCGCACGCTGTTTCATCTCAGTCCGTCGCTGCTCACCGTGATATTTGGCGTCTACGCGTTCGCCTTACTGGCGGCGCTGCTGACGGTGGGAAAAATCTCTGACTATACCGGCCGTCGGCCACTGATGTTGCTGGCGCTGGCGCTTAATAGCGTGGCGCTGATGATTTTTATCTGTGCAGATTCTGCCGCGGTTTTAATCGGCGCCCGTCTGGTTCAGGGCTTTGCGACCGGTATCGCCTTACCGACCTTTGGTGCCACTCTGATCGATGCCAATAAACATCGTGGTCCGTTGCTCAACTCAGTCACCGCGTTTCTGGGAATGACGCTGGGCACGCTGGCAGGCAGCATACTGGTCACTTACGCTCCCTTCCCTACCGTCACGCTCTATGCGCTATTGTTGCTGGCGATGCTGGTGACGATGGCGCTGTTACCGCTGATACCCGAAACCATTTCACCCCAGCCGGGCGTACTGGCTGCACTCCGGCCGCAGGTGATGATCCCGCGTCGGGCGCTCGGGCCGTTGTTGAAAGTCGCACCGGTGAACATTGCAACCTGGATGCTGGGCGGATTCTATCTTTCATTAATGCCGACGCTGGTGATCAGCGCTACCGGTCTGACTTCACCTTTTGTTGGCGGCAGCGTGGTGGCGACCCTGATGCTGAGTGCGACCGCCGCAGTGTTTATCTTCCGGTCGTTAGCACCGGCGCGAGCGCTGTTAATCGGTACGCTGATGCTGATAGCTGGCGTCAGTGTCACGCTGACTGGCGTTGGTTTGCATAGCGTCGCCTTGCTCTATCTCGGTACTGTTATTGCGGGACAGGGATTTGGCTCAATCTTTTCAAATGTGCTGAAGATCATTATGCAACTGGCGGAAAGCCATCAGCGCGCCGGGTTGTTCTCTGCTTTTTTAATCAAAAGCTATCTCGCCTTCGCCGTGCCGGCGATTCTGGCAGGTATCGCCGCGCCACACATTGGCCTGACCCAGACCGCGTTTCTTTATGGCATGACGATAGTGATACTGGCGCTGGTGTCGCTGCTGGCGGTGCGATCCGGTTCATTTGCCAGCACGGCACAATCCTGAGGAGTGGGCTGATTGACGTGCCGCCCGCCGGGGCGTCATTCACAAACGGCGATTATCATTTACACTCAACGGGTTGATTCACTGAGCGCTGTCGAGGCGTAACGCCATAAATATCATGCCTGATTCCCGTTCTGATGATGCTTTAGCGCTGTTTTCACCCGCCACACGGCGCTGGTTCTCCACCGCCTTTGACGCACCCACGCCGGTGCAGCAATCGGCATGGCAGGCTATTGCCAGCGGTCAGCACTGTCTGGTGATTGCGCCAACCGGCTCGGGGAAAACTCTGGCGGCCTTCCTGACCGCAATCGACTCGCTGTTCCAGTTACGCACCGGGCAGCCTGCGCCTGATCGCCAGACCACCACCCGCATTTTGTACATATCGCCGGTTAAAGCGCTGGCGGCTGATGTGCAGCGTAACCTCAATGTGCCGCTGGCCGGTGTGGTTGCCGAACGTCAGCAACAGGGCGAGCCAGAGATAACACTGCAGGTCGGGATGCGATCCGGCGATACGCCCAGCGCGGAGCGGGCAAAACTGCTGCGACGGCCGCCGGACATTCTGATTACAACCCCGGAATCGCTGTTTCTGATGCTGACCTCAAAAGCCCGCGACACCTTGCAGGGCGTCACCACGGTGATTGTAGATGAAGTGCATGCGGTAGCGGGATCAAAGCGCGGCTCTCAACTGGCGCTCAGCCTTGAGCGGCTTGATGCCTTACTGCCGCAGCCCGCTCAGCGCATTGGCCTGTCCGCCACGGTACGCCCGGTCGAACGGGTGGCGGCATTCCTTGGCGGCTGTCAGCCGACCCAGGTGGTAAATCCCGCCGCTGGCCGCACCTTGCATCTCAGCATTGAAGTGCCGGTGACCGACATGACCGATATCGCCAGCGATCCGAAACCTCATAGCGGGGCGGGCGGATCTATCTGGCCCTACATTGAGACACGCATTCTGCAGCTGGTCATGGCGCATCGTGCCACGCTGGTGTTTGCTAACTCACGCGGGCTGGCAGAAAAACTGACCGCGCGGCTGAATGAACGCTACGCGGCGACGCAGCCAGCGGAAAGACAGCCGCATCCGGCGCAGCAATATGACTCCTTTTCCGGCGGCAGCCAGAATCGCAGCGACAGCGCGCCTGCGGTTATTGCGCGCTCCCACCACGGTTCAGTGTCGAAAGAGCAGCGCAGTGAAATCGAGTCGGCGCTGAAACAGGGCGAACTGCGCTGTGTGGTGGCGACGTCGAGCCTGGAACTTGGCATTGATATGGGGCCGGTCGATTTGGTAATTCAGGTCGGCGCGCCGTTGTCCGTGGCCAGCGCGCTGCAGCGGGTTGGCCGGGCCGGACACCAGGTTGGCGGAGCCTCGACCGGTATCCTGTTTCCCCGTACCCGCCGCGATCTGCTTGACGCCGCCGTGACGGTACAGTCGATGCAGAACGGTCAGCTTGATGCCCTTTCGCCGCCGCGTAACCCGCTGGACATTCTGGCGCAGCAGACGCTGGCAGCGGTCGCTATGGAGCCATTGCAGGCGGATGAATGGTTTGAACGGGTGCGGCGTGCCGATCCGTTCCGCACCCTATCACGCCGCGTGTTCGACGCCACGCTGGATATGCTGGCCGGCAAGTTTCCCTCGGATGATTTCGCTCATCTGCGTCCCCGCCTGGTCTGGGATCGCCAAAGCGGCCTGTTAACGGCGCGGCCCGGCACCCAGCATCTGGCCGTCACCAGCGGCGGCACCATTCCCGATCGCGGCATGTTCAACGTCATTCTGCCGGAGGGCGAAGAGCAGTCAGGATCGCGCCGGGTCGGCGAGCTGGATGAAGAGATGGTGTATGAATCGCGGGTGAATGACATCATCACCCTCGGCGCAACGTCATGGCGGATCCAGCAGATAACTCACGATCAGGTAGTGGTGGTGCCAGCGCCAGGTCGATCCGCACGCCTGCCGTTCTGGCGCGGTGAAGGCATTGGCCGGGCTGCCGATGCGGGTGCCGCCCTGGCGGTTTTTTTGCGTCAGCTTGATAGCGCAACGCCCGTCGAGGCACAACGTTATCTGCGCTCACTCGGGCTGGATGACAATGCGGTCAACAATCTGCTGTCGTTACTGGCAGAACAGCGCGCCGCCACCGGCGTTCTTCCCAGCGACCGCACCTTAGTGCTTGAGCGCTGCCGTGATGAAAGCGGTGACTGGCGAGTGATCCTGCATTCACCTTGGGGACAACGCATCCATGCGCCCTGGGCGCTGGCGATTGCGGCACGTATTCAGCAGCACCTCGGCATGGATGCGTCCGTGGTCGCCAGCGACGATGGCATCGTTGCCCGTTTTCCCGACAGCGAAGGTCGGGTGCCAGGCGCGGAACTGTTTGTGTTTGATGCCGATAACCTGACGCAGCGTGTTTCTGACACCATCGGCGGCTCAGCACTGTTCGCTGCCCGCTTTCGTGAATGCGCTTCCCGGGCGTTACTGCTGCCGAGACGCAATCCGGGTAAACGATCTCCACTCTGGCAACAGCGTTTACGGGCCGGCCAGCTGCTGGAAGTGGCTCGCCAGTATCAGGATTTCCCAATCCTGATTGAGACCGCGCGCGAGTGTCTGCAGGATGTGTACGATTTGTCCGCCCTGCACCGTCTGATGAATCAGATACAGCAGGGAAGCGTGCAGTTTGTTGAGGTCACAACTGACGTTCCCTCGCCGTTCGCGGCGCCGCTGCTGTTTGGCTATGTGGCAGAATTTATCTATGCCAGCGATGCGCCACAGGCAGAGCGCCATGCCTCTTTACTGGCGCTCGACAGTCACCTGCTGGGTGAACTGCTGGGTCAGACCGATAAAGGTGATTTACTGGCTCCCGCCGTTGTCGGACAGGTCGAGCAGGAGTTACAGCGGCTGGACCCACGTTATCAGGCTCAGCATGCCGAAGGCATCGTCGATCTGCTGCGCGAACTCGGCCCGCTGTCGCGAGCTGAAATTGAAGCGCGTTTCCACGGCGATCGGCAACATGTGGCGGCGGCGTTACGGCAGTTTACCGCGGCACAGCGGGTCATTCCGGTCACCCTTGCCGGTGAGGCGCGCTGGGCGGTGGTGGAAGATGCTGCCCGTCTGCGCGATGCGCTTGCGACCGTCATCCCTGATAATTTGCCTGCTACCTTTTTACAACCGCTGCCCGATCCGCTGCGCGATTTAATCACCCGTTATGCCCGTACCCACGCCCAGTTCAGCGCGCAGCAGCTTGCCGATCGCTATGGCGCAGGCGTCGCGGTGATCAACAGCGCACTGCAGCCGTTACGCGAACAAGGCAAACTGCTGCACATGAGTAGCGGAACCAGCCCGGCTGGCAGCGTCTGGGTCTCATCCGACATTTTTAAACGGCTTCGGCTACGTTCACTGCAATCAGCACGCGAGGCGACCCGCCCGGTCCCTCCCACTGCCTGGGTGACGTTACTGCTGGAGCGACACGGCGTACTCAATCCGGCGGCGGCCTTCACCCGTGAGCCTTCTCCCGTTGCCCAGGCTGTTTACCAGGATGTCGACGGACTGGCGCGGGTGATTGAGCAGCTGGCGGGAGTGGCGCTGCCGGCATCGCTGTGGGAGTCGCAGATCCTCCGCGCCCGCATTCGCGATTACCAGCCAGCGATGCTTGATGAGCTACTCGCCAGCGGTGACGTGATCTGGTGTGGGCATAAGGCACTGGGTAACAACGACGGTCTGGTCTCGCTGCATCTGAGCGAGTTTGCCGCTGAGACCTTGCCGCCATTCGATTCAGCACAACCGCTGACAGCATTACAGCAGGCGATCCTGGAGGCGCTCAGTCACGGCGGCGCGTGGTTCGCCCACGAGATTATGGCAAAACTCGACGGGCCGGAATCGCCGCCGTCCGCTGAGGTTTATGCCGCGCTGTGGCAACTGGTGTGGCAGGGCGCGATCGCCACCGACAGCTGGATAGCGTTGCGCGGACTGCTGGGATCGTCTGGCGCGACACGTTCACGGCCGACGCGAACGCTGCGGACCCGTCACGGCCAGCGCTTCACCCCGTCCGCGCTGCCGGGGCGGGGTCCCGGGGTCAATACTATTGCCGGTCGCTGGTCACGTCTCACTCGCCGGGAAATCTCGCCGACCCGACAGGCGCTCGCGCTGGCGGAAAATATGCTCGACCGCTATGGCGTCATCAGCCGTGGTAGCGCGATTTCAGAACAGATCCCAGGCGGCTTTCCCGCGTTACAGCCGGTATTACGCGGTATGGAGGATGCCGGACGGATTATGCGTGGGCGCTTTATTACCGGCGCTGGCGGCACGCAGTTCGCTGACGCCGTGAGCATTGAGCGACTGCGTGAACTGGCGCAGCAACCGGCGGAAACCACCGCAGCCGTGGCGCTGGCGGCGATGGATCCGGCGAATCCGTTTGGCGCGACGCTGGGCTGGCCGCTTCATCCGAGCGGAGTACGTCCGGTGCGACGTCTGGGCGCGCGGGTGGTGATCGCCGCTGGCAAGCTGGCTCTGTATCTGCCGCAGGGCGGAAAAGATCTGCTGCTTTTCACCGATGATGACGCGCAACAGCATGCCGCCATCGCCGCACTGGCGGTGGCACTGAAACGCGAAAAATCGCTGAGCTTTACGCTGGAAACGGTTAACGGTCAGCCGGTGTCGCAGTCGCCGTTACTCAGCGTGCTGCGCCATGCTGGCTTTTCGCGGGTGCCGCAGGGATTTAGCTGGTACGGCTGAGATTATCTTCACGAACAAAATCGATAAAAGCCTGTAACGGTGCCGGAATTAACCGGCGATCGTGGTAATAAAGCCACGGCCCGGAGAAGCTGAGCCACCACGGCTGTAGCAACGGTTCCAGTTTGCCGCTCTCAAAAGCGGGTCGCAGCCACTCTTCAAACAGATAAACGATGCCGCTACCGGCCATCGCCGCCTCAACAGCCAGATCGACTGCGCCACCGACACTCACCACCAGCGGCCCGCTAACCTGCACGCTCAGGTTGGTGCCATCCCGGCTGAACTCCCAGTCCGGCATCACGCCGCTGGCGTAACGGCCGCGCAGGCAACGATGATCGATCAGATCGCGCGGATGGGTCGGACGCCCCTTTTCAGCCAGATAATCGGCAGAGGCGGCCGCTGCAAACCGCTGAATCCGGGGGCCAATCGGCAGCGCCACCACATCCTGCTCCAGCCGTTCATCGTAGCGAATGCCGGCATCGCAGCCGTCGCGGAACACATCCTGAACGTTACTTTCGGCGACAATCTCCAGCTGAATATCGGGATAACGCCGCAGAAACGCCGGGATCAGCGCCGGCAACACCAGCCGCGTGGCGCTCACCGGTACGTTCAGCCGCAGCGTCCCGCCGGGTGTATTGCGATAAAGATTGATCGCATCCAGCGCGGCATTGACCTCATTCATCGCCGGTAGCAGGCGTTCCATCAGCGCCCTGCCCGCTTCCGTTAACACCACCGTGCGCGTGGTGCGATGAAACAACCGGATACCGAGCTGCTGCTCTGCCCGGCGCACCGCCTCGCTCAGGCGTGAGGCGTTACTGCCGCTCACGCGAGCCGCCTCGCGGAACCCGCCAGCTTTCGCCACCGCCACCACCGCTTCCAGCAACGCAATATCCACCGCCATTGTGCAGTACTCCGTACAGTCTGTGCCGATTTCACCGGATAGTTGCACAGCTGAATCACCGTTACAATCAATCTACATTCACGCAGGAGGTTTCCATGTCACACACCACCATGACGTATCAGCTGGGCGATCGTGTCGTTAACCGTTTAGGCTACGGTGCTATGCAACTGGCTGGACCGGGCGTCTTCGGCCCGGTCAAAGATGAAGCGCGGGCCATTCAGGTGCTGCGTGATGCCGTTGCCGCAGGGGTTAATCACATTGATACCAGTGATTTTTACGGCCCGCACGAAACCAACAAGCTGATCAGAAAAGCGTTGCATCCTTACCCACAGGAGCTGTGCATTGTGACGAAAGTCGGTGCCCGGCGGGATGATAAAGGAGGCTGGCTGCCAGCGATGGAGCCGGAAGCGCTGACCCAGGCGGTAGAAGATAACCTCCGTCATCTGGGACTGGATGTGATCGAGGTGGTGAATCTGCGCAGCATGTTTAATGCCGCGAAGCCCAAAGAGGGTTCGCTGGAACCGCAGCTGGCGGCATTGCTGGAACTGCAATCGCGCGGACTGATCCGGCATATCGGTCTGAGCAACGTGACGCAGCAGCAGATTGCCGAGGCGCAGACCATGACGCCGATTGTCTGCGTACAAAACATGTATAACCTGGCAAATCGTCAGGATGACGCGCTGGTCGACCAGCTGGCACAACAGCAGATCGCCTACGTGCCGTTCTTTCCGCTGGGCGGTTTCTCACCGTTGCAGTCGACCCAACTGAATGAAGTTGCCACGTCGCTGAATGCCACGCCAATGCAGGTGGCGCTCGCCTGGCTGCTGCGCCGTTCGCCCAATATCCTGCTGATCCCTGGCACCTCCTCACCTGAGCATTTGCAGGAGAACCTCGCCAGCGCCCGTCTGACCTTAACCGATGAGATTATGGAAAAACTTAACGGCATCTGAAACCGCTCGCCGGTTTTTTTGCCGCTGGAATGCCTCAGAAGCGCCTGAGGCATTCCGTCAGCTGCGGCCGATCGCTACAGCTGATGTGATGATCGATTCTGTCGATCATATAGGGATAAAACGGATTCGATGTGGCACGCATAATCGAGTCGAGGCCGACAATCAGCACCGCACTCTCGCCGCGCAGCGACAGGGTGCCAAAGCTGATGCCGAACTGATTTTTTTCTGCCGGCTCACTGCCATATAACCCATCCTGTGGCGGAAACGGGATCGCGACGTGCGATAGCGAATAGAGACCGGCCGGGTAATTAATCGCCAGCGGTTGCGTCTGTTCAATGGTCTCACCGGCACGCACGGTTTTAGTCACCATTTTTAGCGAGGTTGCTGAGGCGTTGGTAATCACCGTTGAGGTATATAAACGTCGGGCAGCCGGCAGCAATTGATTAACGGCAGTGTAAGAGGAGTGACGGAACAGCGGGCTGACGCTGACCGCCTGATTGATATCGAACAATACCAGCTCACTGCCGTTATCCGGCAAATAATTATACAGAGAGCGGATCACCGACGGAGTGCTGACGGTCGAGTCCATTACCGACTGAAAGGTCAGCACCGGCGGGAAATCCGCCAGCTGCTGACTGCGCGCTTCCTGCGCAATCTGCTTTTGCAGCGCCTGGGTGAGTAAATAGGTCTGGCGGGCCGCGTGTACCGGAAAGGAGTTATATTTGAAGGGATTGAACTCCGGCACAATATTAAGCCAGGCGGTTTTGGAAAAAGCAGGAAAGATGGAAGGCAGCCCGGCGATGCCGGCAAACCGGGCGAAGCGGGTCACTCCTATCATCGGTGACAGCAGGATCAGCTGCTGCGGGCGGCGTAAATGGTGATCGGTCAGGGTGTCGAGGGTGTATTTGACCGCCAGTGCCCCGCCGTTTGAAAATCCAACCAGATGCAGCGGCGTGTTCTCACCGGCCAGCCGGGTCGCTTCGCGTACCGCTAACCGCGTGGTGGCCAGCCAGTCCTGCCAGTCCACATCGGTCAGGCCCGCCGGGACCGTGCCGTGACCGGGTAACCGCAACGCCACCGCCACATAACCCTGCTGCTGATAGGCTTCGGCTACATGGCGCAGGCTGTAAGGACTGTCGGTCAGGCCGTGCAGTAATACCACCGCACCTCGCGGTACTCCTGCCGGTCGCAGCACGTAAGAACGGTTCCAGTCACGCTCAAAGCTTTCTGGGTAGATCATGCTGTGGGCGTAGTAACGATTGAGCGGCGTTTTCTCATCCGCCTCCAGCTTGTCGCTGACCTGCCGTTTCATCTCATCGAAGAGCCGGTTCTCTGCCGTCAGGTAATCGGCGTAGCTGGCGTGATCGAGTTGCCCGACGCTTAACTCATGCGGGACCCAGGTGTGCCAGCGGTGTAATTCAGGTCCGCGCCCGGCCTCATAGACCCGAAGAATCAGCAACAGTATCAACAGCAGCGCGGCACCGAGGGTGATGCGTCTGGCCCAGCGGGCAATAATAGTTAATGTCCTGCTCATGCATCCTTTCCTGAGAAATTAAAATCCATAACGGAACCAGGCAAATAGGACATTGCCGTTGTTATAGGTACCGGGAATATAGGTGAACTGCAGATTAAGTGCCTTATAACCGGCGGAGAACAGCGGCAGTACGATCGGCAACGGAATATATCCGCCGAAATCATCGCGCGCCGTAATACCTGCGGTCAGTCCCGCGCCCAACCGGAAGTCCTGACTTGCGCCCGGATACCAGCCTTTTTCCCAGCCATAACCGACAATCGGCTGCCATTTATTATGCGAGTCTTTAAACGCCATCGCATATAACGCACTCCAGTTGCCGCTGTCGTTGTAACGTGAAATCCCCAGGCCACCGCCCCACGGCATCTCGTTATAGTGGTCAGTTTTCTCTTTGTCATACATGAAGCGGGCATGCCAGCTGATAAACGGCAGATATAGATCGGTGTGCTGCGGCTCATTCCACGTTGTGGCGACATCATCCGTCACGCCGTCCCACCACGAGGAAAGTGATGAAACGGCGGTTTCAGCATAAAGCGGCCCGGCGGCCAGCGTCGAGGTAAGCAATACCGTTGCAATGGCAGTTTTCATGGCAGGTCCCTTCAGCGCACGCAGCTCATGTCGAATCAGTATAGCGCAGCGCCTGAGATGCAGATTGTCAGCGGTCATGCTTCGCTTACTTCGCTGCTGAGCCAGGTAATACCGGTCAGCATCCGCTGCGACGATCGGCCAGCAAGCAGAATTTCAGGCTGAAATCGCCAGCGATGCGCGAATGTTAACTGGTGCTGCTCTACTGATTACAGTGAACGTCAGACGGAGGAGATATGTAGTGCAGGCCAGCTATGACGCGGCTACCGCGCATCAGAGCAAAAAAAACCGGACTGGGTTCAGTCCGGTTTTGCTGTGTCGCTGGCGGAAAAAATTAGCTGGCGTTCGCCACTTCAGAATTTTCGCCAAACTTCTCTTTCATATGTGACTCAATCTCTTCCAGACTCTTGCCGCGCGTCTCAGGCACCATCGCCATAACAAAGATCAGCGAGCCTACGTTGATCGCAGCGAAAATGAAGAAGGTGGTGCTGCCGGCATATTCCATGATCGGCGGGAAGCCAAAGGCGACTATCGCGTTAAAGATCCACTGTAATGAGACTGCACCACCGGTTAACACGCCACGCAACTGCATCGGGAACAGTTCCGACATCATCAGCCAGTAAACCGGCGAGATGCACATCTGCATACAAAACAGGAACAGCAGAATACAGCCCAGGGCAAGGTAGCTCTGCATCAGGCTCGGGCTGATGAAGGTCATCACCACACCGAGCAGAACCTGCGAAGTGATCACCAGACAGAGGCCGGTAATCAGCATCGCCCGGCGCGGGAAGCGGCTGACCGCCCAGATACCGACAATGGCGGCCACAACCGAAACTACCCCGTTACCGATGGTCGCGGCAATTGAGGCGCTGGTGCCCAGTCCGGT
Source organism: Pantoea sp. X-Soil-MYKO-1785 (assembly GCF_059730675.1). Lineage (NCBI taxonomy): Bacteria > Pseudomonadati > Pseudomonadota > Gammaproteobacteria > Enterobacterales > Erwiniaceae > Pantoea > Pantoea sp. X-Soil-MYKO-1785. The sequence goes on along the minus strand of NZ_AP036001.1, from coordinate 13,773 downwards.
CTGTTTAAGGATGATCGGAGTGTAATACATAAAGCCATTCACCCCGGTGAACTGGGCAACAAAGCCCAATCCAACACCGATGATCATCAGACGGATCACCCATTTCTCGCGGATCAGGGTTTTTGCATCAGGTCCGCGCTCTGCCGCCCTTGCCTGCTTCTTCATCTGCGCCATTTCATGACGCACTTCACGCGGCGTTTCACGCAGGTATTTGAGGATTTTTTTCGCTTCTTTAAGGCGGCCTTCGGCCACCAGCCAGTGAGGCGAGGCTGGCACAAAGAAGGTCCCGATGAACAGCAACAGGCCCGGCACCATGGCGATCGCCAGCATGTAACGCCACAGATGCTCATCGTGCAGCAGATAGCTCAGCAGAGTACTGGCTACGTAGGCAATCAGCTGTCCGGTAACAATCATCAGCTCATTACGGCTGACCAGCGGCGCACGCAGGCGTGGCCCGGCAATTTCAGCGATGAACACCGGCACGGTAGACGATCCCCCGCCGACCGCGATACCGAGCAGGAAACGCATCGCCACCATCACATTGACCGACGGCGCCAGCGCCGTGCCCAGCGAGCCAAGCACAAACAGCACGGCCAGACTGCGCAGCGTGATGCGACGCCCGAAGCGATCGGAGAAGAAGCCGCTCAGGAACGAGCCGATAGCCGCGCCGAACACCAGTGAGGAAGCCACCAGCCCTTCAGTGAAGGAATTAAGCCCCAATCCGCCCTGATCCGGCGGTGAGGTCATATAAGGTAAGGCACCCGAAATAATCCCGGTGTCATAACCGAAAGCCAGCGCACCCATAGTGGCCACCAGCACCACTAAAAAAATACGCTGGCGTACCGTATCGGCAGGCGCGTGTTCGCCCGCTTCACCAGAATCTGGTGTATTCGTACTCATAATTACCCTGCCATTAACAAGTTAAACATCCGCTGATTAAATTTCATACGGAATAGAAATGGAACATATTTACCGATTGGGAGATGAAGTGTAGACGGTATTTTTGAATTAGCTTTAGCAATGCGCTTTTTCTGTCGGGATATTTAATTACAAAACGGTGTGCTGAAATATGACCGGCAGCAGGGCCGGAATAGTGACGATGCGAAACTTAATTTAACATTATATTAACTCGTTAAGCTCGCTCTGAATCCAGCAAAGGAAGTGGCTGACGCGGGGAAACTGTGCAAATCCGCGCGGGTAGACCAGATGGTGCGCGCTGACCGGCAGGCTGTAGTGCTCAGGCAAAACTCTGACCAGTTTACCGCTGCGTAAATAATCTTCCGCCAGCAACTCACTTTCAAAAATAAGCCCATGGCCCAGCATGGCTGCTTCCAGGCTCATATAGGAACGGTCAAAGCGAAATAGCCATTCATTATCTGGCTGGGGCAACTGCTGAGCAGCAAACCACTGCGGCCACTGAATAAGCGGTGATTCCGATAATATCAATGCATGATTAATTAAATCACCGGCCTGAGTAACCGGATGACGGGCTAAATAATCGGGCGAAGCCAGTACCGACATTCTTTCATGGCGGATGGTTTTAATGTCGAATGACTTCCAGTCCGGAAAACCGTGACGCACCGCAATATCAATATTATCGCGGCTGAAAGATAAATTTTCGTAGGAGCAGGAGAGCGTCAGCTGGAATTCGGGATAGCTGTCACGGAATTTATGGATGCGCGGCAGCAGCCACAGCAGGCCAAAACTGGGCGCACAGTGAATGCGTAAATTGCTGCGTGCTTTCTCATTGCTGATGCGCGCCGTCGCCTGCGCCAGACCCAGCAGTATCGGGCTGATTTCCTTGAGGTAATGTTCGCCCGCCAGCGTCAGCACCACTCCTTTTGCCGAGCGATTAAACAGGATGCAGCCCAGTTCCCGCTCCAGTTTTGCCAGCTGATGACTGGCCGCGGAAGGCGTAATGCTTAATTCTTCCGCCGCGCGCGCCACATTGCCAAAATGAGCAACCTGCTCAAAAACCCGCAGCGATTTAATCGACGGTAAGTGGTCCGCCTGCTTATCCATCTCTTTCTCCATGCCAAAAATTTGTGATGTATGCCCATTTTTAAACCGCAGAAATGTTAACTGCATCAAACCAACAAATTCATTCAGCATCAAATGAATTTTTTTGCATTGCCAATATCGATGGCTTTATCAATTCTGATCGTGACCCTGCCGGTAGGCATACCGAACCACTAATAATTATTCTTCTGGAGTGGACCATGTTACTTGAAAATAAAGTTGCGATTATCACAGGTGCGGCTTCTCAACGCGGCATCGGCCGTGCAACAGCCGCCTGTTTTGCTCAACACGGTGCCCGCGTCGTGGTACTGGATTTAGACCTGCAGGCGGCCAGAGCCAGTGCGCTGGGGTGCGGTGATGGCCATCTGGGGCTGGCTGCAGACGTGACCGATCCGCTTTCGGTGCGCCGGACGATTGAGCAGGTGCTTGAGCACTACGGCCGCATTGATGTGCTGGTCAACAATGCCGGTATCACCCAGCCGGTAAAAACGCTGGATATCAGCGTGGAAGATTACAATCGCATTCTTGATGTGAACCTGCGCGGCACTCTGCTGATGTCACAGGCGGTGATCCCCACCATGCAGCAGCAAAAAAGCGGCAGTATTGTCTGTCTCTCCTCCGTCTCCGCGCAGCGCGGCGGCGGTATTTTTGGCGGTCCGCACTACAGCGCAGCCAAAGCCGGCGTGCTGGGCTTAACCAAAGCGATGGCGCGCGAGTTTGGCCCCGACCAGATTCGTATTAATGCGATTACTCCCGGCCTGATACAGACCGACATCACCGGCGGCCTGCTGCAGGATGAGCGCCGCCACGCCATCATCGACGGTATTCCGCTTGGCCGCCTCGGTGCAGCCAGCGATGTCGCCAATGCTGCGTTGTTTCTCGCCAGCGATCTCTCCGGTTACCTGACCGGCATCACGCTGGACGTCAACGGCGGCATGCTGATCCACTAACGAGCGCCCTGCCCTGCCCGCACTCGGCGGGCTTATACCGGGAGTGAATACCATGACCACGCTTAACCTGAGCGCAGCCTCTGCTGCGCGCGATCTCACCTATCGCAAAATTGCCTGGCGCTTAATGCCCTGGCTGATGCTGTGTTATCTCTGCGCCTACCTTGACCGCGTGAATGTCGGCTTCGCTAAATTACAGATGATGGACGACCTGTCGCTGAGCGAAACGGTCTACGGACTGGGCGCCGGGATCTTCTTCATCGGCTACTTCTTTTTTGAAGTTCCCAGTAATCTGATCCTGCATCGGGTCGGCGCTCGCCGCTGGATTGCCCGCATCATGATCACCTGGGGCCTGATCTCGGCGCTGTTCGCGCTGGTTGAAACGGCATGGCAGTTCTATCTGCTGCGCTTCCTGCTGGGTATCGCCGAGGCGGGCCTCGCACCGGGCTTGCTGCTCTATCTCACCTATTGGTTCCCCTCCTACCGACGCGCCCGCATGACGGTGCTGTGGTTTATTGCCATTCCGCTCTCCGGGATGATCGGCGGCCCGCTCTCTGGCTGGATTATGGCCACCTTTGCCGGCTTTCATGGCTGGGCAGGCTGGCAATGGATGTTCCTGCTGGAGGCTATCCCAACTATTGCAATGGGTGTAGTGGTGCTGCTGGTGCTGAAAGATCGCGTTGAGCAGGCGGACTGGCTGGATGATGAGGAAAAACGCCGGGTTCGCGCCGATCTTGATGAGGATAATCAGCAGAAAGCCTGTCACAGCACGGTAAAAGCGTTTGTCGCAGATAAGCGCCTGTGGCTGCTGGCGCTGATTTATTTTTGCGTGGTGATGGGCCAGTACGCCCTTACCTTCTGGTTGCCCACCCTGGTGAGAAACTCAGGCGTCAGCCAGCCGCTGCATATTGGCCTGCTGACCAGCCTGCCCTACCTGTGCGCCATCATTTTTATGCTGCTGGCCGGTCGCAGTGGCGATCGTCATCGTGAGCGCCGCTGGCATCTGGTGATCCCGATGCTGGTGGGGCTTATCGGCTTGTCGCTGGCGACCTTAATGAGCCACAGCGTCTCTTTATCACTGCTCTCGCTGTGTATCGCCGCCGCCGGGATTCTTTCCGCTTCTTCGCTGTTCTGGATGTTGCCAACCAATCTGCTGGGTGGTGTTTCTGCTGCCGCAGGTATCGCCGCCGTCAACTGCATTGCCAACCTGGCAGGTTTCTTCTCGCCGTGGCTGATAGGTGCCATCACCACGGCAACCGGCTCGCCCGCGACGGGCATGTATTTTATTGCTGCCGTACTGTTGGGTGGCGCGCTGTGCGTGCTGCGCATCCGGGCAGCAGACGTTAATCGTTAAACAGGGGGTAACATGACTGACCATCTGCACGCATCTTCCGGTCTTTCGCTGCAACAACGCGCCACCAATATCCGCCGCCACGCCTTACTGATGGGTCAGGTACAGGGACAGGGCTATATCGGCCAGGCCCTCGGTGCCGCCGATTTACTGGCGGTTAGCTATTTTCACGCCATGAACTATCGTGCCGACCAGCCTGACTGGGAACAGCGCGATCGTTTCTACCTGTCGATTGGCCATTACGCTATCGCGCTGTATGCCGCGCTGCTGGAAGCGGGTGTGATACCGGTAACGGAACGTGAAACTTACGGCACCGATGAAAGCCGCTTACCGATGTCGGGAATGGCAGCCTATACCCCAGGAATGGAGATCACCGGTGGCTCACTCGGTCATGGGCTGGGTATCGCCGTTGGTGCCTGCCTCGGACTGAAGCAGAAAGGTTCGACGGCGCGGGTTTTTAACCTGCTCTCTGATGGCGAGCTTAATGAAGGCTCGACCTGGGAAGCGGCGATGTCTGCCTCGCACTGGCAGCTGGATAATCTGATCGCCATTATCGACGTCAACAACCAACAGGCCGATGGTCACAGCAGCGAGATTCTCGCCTTCGAGCCGATCGTCGATCGCTGGCAGGCCTTTGGCTGGTATACGCAGCGGGTTGATGGCAATGACATTGCAGCGTTACAGACAGCCTTTGATGCCGCCTGTAGCTGGCCGGCGCCGCAACCCCGGGTGATTATTTGCGATACCCGGATGGGTAAAGGCGTCTCTTTTCTGGAGAGTCGTGAGAAAACGCACTTTATTCGGGTCGATGCCGATGAGTGGGATAAAGCCCTGACCGCGCTGGAGCAAGGAGTCTGAGATGAATTCACAACCACAGAAAAAACGCCTGACAACCTCAGCAATGATTGCGTCGATCGCCGCCGAAGGTCAGCCCACGGTCTCTGCACCGTTTGGACATGCGCTGGTCTCGCTGGCGCAGCAACGGCCTGATGTGGTCGGAATGACGGCTGACCTGAGCAAGTACACCGACCTGCATCTGTTTGCTGATGCGTTTCCTGAACGCTTCTATCAGATGGGTATGGCGGAACAATTGCTGATGAGCGCGGCGGCCGGGATGGCGCGCGAAGGCTTTACCCCGTTCGTCACTACCTATGCGGTGTTTGCTTCGCGCCGGGCCTACGACTTTATCTGTATGGCTATCGCCGAAGAAAATCTTAACGTCAAAATCGCCTGCGCGCTGCCCGGCCTGACCACCGGTTACGGTCCCAGCCATCAGGCCACCGAAGATTTGGCTATCTTCCGCGGGATGCCTAATCTCACCATCATTGATCCCTGTGATGCGCTGGAAATTAGCCAGGTGGTGCCGGCCATCGCCGAGCATCAGGGTCCGGTTTATCTGCGGCTGCTGCGCGGTAAAGTTCCGCTGGTGCTGGATAAATATGACTATCGCTATCAGCACGGTAAAGCTCAGCGTCTGCGTGGCGGTAAGCATGCGGTCATCATCAGCAGCGGTTTAATGACCATGCGGGCGCTGGAAGCTGCCGAGGCGCTGGAGAAACAGGGTATTGAGGTGGGCGTGGTCCATTCTCCGGTGATTAAGCCACTGGACGAAGCGACCATCCTGCGCGAAGCGGGGGAAGCGGTCGAGGCAAATCGGCTGGTAATCACTGCTGAGAATCACTCGGTGGTCGGCGGTTTAGGCGAGGCGATTGCCGGAGTCCTGATGCGCAACAACGTCACGCCACGCTTTAAGCAAATCGCACTGCCGGATGCGTTTCTGGCGGCGGGAGCTTTGCCGACGCTGCATGACCGTTATGGTATCTCTACCGAGGCGATGGTGAAGCAAATCACCGCCTGGCTGGCGGAATAAGCTTTATCGAAACCGGGCCTGGCCCGGTTTTTTTTTCTGCTTTGTGATTCCTGCTTCCTGCAATTTTCACCAGCCCGCTATTTCTGAATCCCCGTTCCGCCGGAGATAAGCGATTAAACGGGGCTCATCCGAACCTTCTCTACTGATTGCAGTGGTCAGCGAATTTCTGACAGCAAAGCATAAGCTGAATTCTGCGCACCACTGGGCAACAGCGTTTGTTCTTATCCGGTTCAGGCAATGGAGTCCGGATTTTCAATCGAAAAACGCTATTCACTGTAAACAGCAAACGGAGCAGTTATCGATCTGCTGCCTGCGAGCAGCGGCAATGAAGGTGGCCGCGAGGCTGGAGCAGTGTTATCCAAAGCACCGTTACCGATCGCAGTGAACGTCAGTTTGCAGCGCAGGAACCGATATCGTTGTTCGGTCTGGTGGACATATCCTGATGACAACATGTTTTATGAGACTGAGCCAGCAGCCGCAAAATGCACGATCGGCAATCGTCAGAATAACGGGCAGAGAGTGAAGTTATTTAATCCAAAAAAAGTTATCCACTTTTTCTGTGGATAACTGAGGGATATTTTCTGAGTATCTTTTTTCTCTGGGCTTACGCGGCTTCGCTGCTGACCTAAAATGCGTATTTTATTTGCTCGTCGCTTCGTCCGGGCGCGCAGGATCAAGCTTTTAAGGCGTGAAATAGTGGCGATTTCAGGCTGAAATTCATAATATTTATGTATTAAAAACAATCATTTAATAACGAAATACCCCTGGCGTATAAATTTATTGCCGGCAGCGGCCTTTACAGTAACCGGATTGTCAGGGACAGAACCGGTTTCAGCGAATGTAAAATTAAGGTTAAGTGGTTACTAATGAACCAGCTGGCTGAATTTTTTTATTGCAAAGCGGTGATTGTTTTGGGCTGGCAAACTGAATAAAAACGTGCAGAAAAAAATGTAATCTGCGGCTTTGGCTTTGGCTTTGGCTTTGGCTTTGGCTTTGGCTTTGGCTTTGGCTTTGGCTTTGGCTTTGGCTTTGGCTTTGGCTTTGGCTTTGGCTTTGGCTTTGGCTTTGGCTTTGGCTTTGGCTTTGGCTTTGGCTTTGGCTTTGGCTTTGGCTTTGGCTTGGCTTTGGCTTTGGCTTTGGCTTTGGCTTTGGCTTTGGCTTTGGCTTTGGCTTTGGCTTTGGCTTTGGCTTTGGCTTTGGCTTTGGCTTTGGCTTTGGCTTTGGCTTTGGCTTTGGCTTTGGCTTTGGCTTTGGCTTTGGCTTTGGCTTTGGCTTTGGCTTTGGCTTTGGCAGGGAAGTCTGCCATTTCGCTGGCGGTGTGAAATGAAATCTGGCGATTTCAGCCTGAATTTCACTGCCATATATCAATTTTAATTCAAATATATCAAACACATACAACATTACTCATAAATGAAAAGCTGGCGATTTCAGCCTGAAATTCACCTTCAGAGCAGGACGCAGCGAATTTTTGCTGGCTGCAGACATAAAAAAAGCCAGCGACGAGCGCTGGCTTGATTGTCCGATGAGCAATTAACGAGAGAGATATTTTTTCAGTGTCTCAGCAATGACTTTATCCAGCTCTTCCTGCAACTCTTTCGACTGGCGATTAAACTCATAGCTAAACATCCGACCGCGAACCTTCTTACGGGCAAAACGATCTTTGTCAGCAAATGACCAAAGCGTTGTCGCCTGCGTTTTATCTTTTTCTGGTTCTTTTATCAATGTCTGGCTGCCCTGGCGAATCAAACGCAGGATATGGTTTTTAAGCTCATCCTCAGCCAGACCATCACGCGAACAGATCACATCAATTTCCATCGAGATTGAATCAATTAGCGCTTCAACCGTTTGTCCGGATTCACTGAGTTTATCTGCAGCCTGCAACAACGCTTTGTAGTCTGGATAGGTTAGCTCAGAATGGTTGGGGAACAGCGAAATCAATTCAGCCGGAACGCTGGCCGCCTGTAATGCTCGCGTCACTTTAGCCTGCGATAAACCCTGATTCTCGGCGATCTCTTTCTGCGACAAACCGCCATCTTTTAGCGCTAACAGCCGCATGCCCACTTCACGTAGATTGTGTTCACGCGCAGTCTGAATATCCTGCGCCAGACGACGCGCCTCATCAGCGCTGATTTCTGCATCGCTGATCAGAACATCAAGACCGGTTTTGCAATAAATTGCCGCAGCACGACGACGTGAACCATCGAGGATTTCTATCCGGTCGTTTCGCATTATCCCGATAGCCGGGAAGAACTGTTGCAGTTTTATGGTGCGAATAATGTCACGCAGTGAATCCGGCGTCAGCCCGGCCTGGTCGCGGCCGTTCGTTTCCATCGTAACAAAGGTTTTAGTTTCAACTTCATTTGCGGCGATGCGCTCAAAGCGAAACAGTGCGCGCTTACCGGTAGCCAGCACAAAGGTCTGGCTGTGCTGGTCACCCTTGTTGTCATTATCCAGCGGAGTCTGGCTGAAGGTTCTGCCAATCGTAATTCTTTTTGCGCTCATACAAACCTCAGTTCAGGCGAATAAATTCGATACGGTCAAAAACCGCTTTAGCGAAATCCTCAGCAGCCGAGCGCGCATTTTTTAACGCTTCACTACTGCCGACATAAGTTGAAGGATTTGCCGAGATCACGGTGTCAAATGACTCACCGCACCGTTCGAAGCCGTCAAGGCGGGGCAGGGCCGCGTCCAGCATGTCTCCACCAAAGATTTCTTTGGCGAGGCTGTGACACAGTTTGTGATCCGCCTTGTTAGAGAGTTTCGACATAAAGCCGATGTTGCCTTGCAGCCGGCAGGTTGCACCTGAGTCTTCAATGATGCCGATCAGCTCGGGTAAACGGGTCAGGTACTTCAGCGTTGAATGGAAATCGACCTGAGCAGGCGGCACCGGCGTCATCAGCAGGTCTGACGCGGCAATGGCGTTCTTCAGGAAAGCGTCCAGATGCGGACCACTATCAATAAAGATGAAGTCATAATCTTTCTTCAGTTTTGCTATGACGTTGTCATATAGCACTGAATGAACGTTTTGACCTGGCAGATGCTCAGCGCACAGTTCATCCCAGCGTGAGGCTATAAAGGCATCGTCGATTGACGCTGGCAGTACATCAACACCCGGGATGATTGATGAGACGATGAATTCATTCACCAGCTCATCGCGGCTTACGTTCTGCAGCATGGCCTGCGCCGCAGTCGCTTCTACCAGGCCGACTGAACGCTCGTGATTCAAAAACATGGTGGCGGATGACTGCGGATCGAGATCAATCACCAGAATGCGCAAATCTTCAAATAAAAGATGGGGATGAGCGCGCAGCGCGTGTGCCAGCGAAACGGTGGAAACCGTCTTAGAGACGCCGCCTTTCAGGTTACCCACGAACAAAGTATAAGCATCAGCGTGACGGTCACGGTACTTAGGCACACCGCGGTGGTGGTAAATGTCGATGATGTTTTGAATCGACATCGCATACTTTACCGATGAACCGGCTGCGCGTTTATCAAACTGGTAGCCACTCTCTTCCATCTCATTAACCGCGTAATCTACACTGGCACGGGTCAATTTAGGCAACTTGGCTAACGCCGCTTTGGCATAGACCTGATAATAGGTGTTTTCGTGTAACTCTTGTTTTTGCGCCTGAATTTGCTCGGTGAGGCTTAACAGCATGCGTTCTGAACGCTGCGCCACCTTCATTACCTGCTTATCATCGTTAGCCATAGTTGCTCCAGACATGTAGGATTTATGACTTTATACAGAAATCCTGCACACGAGGCAATAATTTATCTTCTCAACGTAAACCCCGAGTTTGTGTAGTCAGGCTGGTTATGGTGAGCTTCATCACATTATCAGCGCTATACTGTTTTGGCTAAGTCTTCTCAAGTGAGCTGAACGTTCACTGTAATCAGTAATCGGGTTCAGAATATTCACTGTAATCAGTAGAAGGCGAAGGGTGGCCAGGGTAATAAGGATTAAGGTCGCCAATAAAGAAGAGAACAGGGCATAAAGCCAGGAAAGGGCAGGGAGCGGGCACAGCAGGCACAGCAGGCACAGCAGGCACAATAATATCAACCAGGAAGGGATTCAAACATTCACTGTAATCAGTAGTTCCGGTTAGCGCAGACGCTGCTAAAAGAGAATTAGCCCGTAAGCGACTGCCACTGAGAAAACATTACTCCCTTTTTGAGGGCGATTCTTAACTGCTTACCACAGTAAAGATGAGCCACACCTCAGCACCCAGCATCTCAGCACCTCAGCACCCAGCATCTCAGCACCTCAGCACCTCAGCACCTCAGCACCTCAGCACCTCAGCACCTCAGCACCTCAGCACCTCAGCACCCAGCATCTCAGCATTACGGCACTGCAGTGTTGCGGAAACAATTAACGGAGCGTTCACTGTAATCAGTAAAGTCCCCCCATAGAGGCTTGCTGCCTGCCACGACCGGGACCGAAACACCCTGAACGTTCACTGTAATCAGTAAATTGATGGCCTCCGTAACTCATGCGGTAGAAAATTCCGACAATCATTCACTGTAATCAGTAAATCTCAGCAAAGGTTGTTCGTTCTGTTTAATCATTGAGTGCAGGCTAACTCACGCACACTGGGACTGACAGGGGGGAATAGCCAATATTGCGTCAAACGTTCACTATAATCAGTAGCGCAGCCTTATTCTGCTAACACAACATTCACTGTAATCAGTAAAAAAGCAGGCCCGGGCATTAATGTTCACTGTAATCAGTAAACAGTCATCGTCAGAACTGCGGCTTATTTGAACGGACATTGAAAAGTGCTGATTGTCTTCATCTGCTATCCAGCCCAATGCGAGCCTTCAGGCGACGGCGTACAGCCCTGAGCTTTGGAGCGACTGACGTTTAATCTGCTCCAAAAGAGCTGAATCCTAACCTGAGCGGTGAACGGTTGCCGCGCGCCTTAAGTACAGAGTCGGCGAGCATAAGCCTTAGCCTTAGACGCATGCTTTAATCACTCAGACGGCGAGCAGATTCCTGAGCCTCTGTTACGTGCCTTAGGCGCTCAACTGGCTGGCAGAACCCTGAGCATTTGACGCGCACCTTTAGCACCGAGTCGACGTGTTGAATCCTGCACCTTTGCCGCGCGCCTTAAGCCCTACCGACGGACAGCACCCGAACCCCGGACCTGAGATTGAACCGTTGCCGTCCGCCTTCAGTCCTGGCAGGGAATGCTTAACCTGGCCTTTGCCGTGAACCTTAAGCATACAACCCGCGCGCAGATCCCTGAGCTTTGCCATACGCCTGAGGCTTCGAACCTGGGCGCAGAAACCGGACCTGGAATCTGAGTTTAAACCGTTGCCATGTGACTTACCCATTGAACCGGCGGACATAATCACGGGATTTCAGCCTTAAACGTGAATTCGGACCTTTGTCACGAGGCGTGAGATTTAAATCCTGTAGCAGGACAGTGCCATGCATGCAAAACCGTGAAGCCTAAGCTGGGCTATGAGACTGGGGCTATGAGACTGGGCCTTTGAGGCTATGCTATGAGGCTGCGTTTTAGACGAAGTGCCCAGTCTCAGGCATTAAACTCAAGCCGAAGCGTTAATCCTTACACCTCCATGCAGAACTTCAGCGTTACGCCGATGAAACAACAGCAGCCCTGCGCTAACTGCCGTTTGCTGAGCAGCGGAGCAGGATACAATCAGGCTTACAGCCAGTTACAGCGCGCTCAACTATATAAACCGATGACCACGGGTGAGGGCCGATCCGCCCACTAACCACACGCAGAACCTCAATCTAACGTTCACTGTAATCAGTAGTCCGATTAACGCGCGGGTTCTCCGGCACCGCAACGCCGCAAACATTCACTGTAATCAGCAGACCATTCACTGTAATCAGTAAACCCTCCTCCTGACGATCGCGCTTTGCTGCCATAAGCAGCGTCTTGTTCAAAGCGTATCCAGCAGGAGAACAAACTGCGCGCAACGTTCACTGTAATCAGTATTCCAACCGTTTTTCATCTCATCACTAACGACAAGCAACATGGCATCCCCATGTGTAGCGGGTATGGCTCAGGTTAAGAGCAGCGGGGTACAGGGCTTTAACGTTCACTGTAATCAGTGAATTTGCCAACCCTGTCACTTTTGTCACTGGTAGTCCTGAAAAGCGATGCTTGTCGGTGTAATAGCCTGCACTCAGATGCGGATTCAGTTAATCGTCTTACTGCTCAGTGAGTTAGACGTTATCATTCACTGTATTCAGTAACCTACCGAGGTAAAGGGTTCACTGTAATCAGCAGAACCGCTGTGAGTCCATGGCAACATTCACTGTAATCAGTAAAGCGGGTAAACGCAGCGGCCGGTAATGAGAGGAAAAAATAAAGCAAGCGCTCACTAACCTTCAACCTACTGTTATCGGGCAGATTTTATAAATGTACTCAGAAGAGTAGCGTTTCACCTGAATGACCTTTGCTGATTACAGTGAACGTTACTGATTGCAGTAAACAGTGACAGGGGAACTGATTACAGTGAACGGGAGGGAACAACGGGGAAAAGACGCAGTGTCACGTTTCGGCTGAAAGTGACACTGCAACGCACAGTAACTGATTGCAGTGAATGTTGAGGTCAGTCGTCGAATTCAATCTCATCCAGCGAGTCAATGCTCTCCAGATTACTGATGCCATCAAGTTTCGGCGTACGGCTGTGGATGATAAAGAATACCGAGCGGCCGCGTTTCACCTCTGAATAATCAAGGTAACCAATCTCTTTCAACTGCTCCATTGCACGGCGCACTACGTGATTTTGGGTGGTGGTTTTAGAACCGAGGTTCAGACGCATCCGCAAACGAGCGAGGGAGATGGGTGCAGGATTGGTCGGCAGACTTTCGAGGAAAGTATAAAGCGCCTGCGCTGACTCTTTACGCTTGAGCCGTGAGATAGCCCGCAGCTGCAGTAAGACCTTGTGATCGAAGTTATACAGTTCAAATAGCTTAGGATCGGCCTGAATACGAACGATGTCTTTCTCACGGTCGTAATAGGCGGACTGCACCAGGTGTGTATGGTACGCCTTGCCGTTGCCTTCAAAAGAGAGGGTGTTGGTCGCAATACGACGCAGAGAGGCATCCAGTCGCTTACGCAACGCGGCAGAGGAGTTGGCAGAAGGAATGCCACACATCTTCACAAAATCGATAAACGGCAGCGTCACCGTGTCGCCTTTGGTCGGATAACGCGAAAAGGACTGGATAATGCCAGCCCAGGTTTTAAAGTCGTTATCCATATCCAGTCGCGCGCCAGTGATGGTAATCTTTTCATAGCCTTCGGCTTTCACCAGCGAGAGGTTTTTCAGCTCCTTGGTCGCATCGGTTGAAGCCATCGCACCCGATTTACCGCGCGCAGTCGATTTCAGCGTCGGAACAAACAATCCTAACCGCATTAAGGCAACAGGCTGGACCGTATTATTCTTGTTGGGATGAAGCTGAATAACTTCACCACTGTTTTTGGTCACCGACAGAAAAGGTTCTAGTAACGCTTTGTTTTCACTGTCTTTATCTGCCATGGCTTGAGATCTTCATTCTGTGGATGAAAGGGATCGTTTTCTGACTACAGTGAACATTAGCACTGTTTATA